>JAJDUM010000124.1 GCA_022826645.1 Candidatus Poribacteria bacterium | reverse complement strand
GAATAACGGACGAAACTCGGTTAAAATAGACGCGAGGCAGAATATGAGGAACATAAGTTCTCCTTTCGAAACTGTTGTGGGTTCCTGAAAGGATACCTCTTTTCTGCCTCTTTTCACATAAAAATTGTCCAAACTTTAGTACCTATTAGAGCAATGCCATCTACCGGCAGAAGTAGAATTGGAACCGAGAGGAAATTATCTCATCATTAAGGCACTAACTACACCAAGAGTTGGTTGGGATGAGATGTTTTGCAAGATGGCAGAGCGAGGCGATGATGCAATGCTGGATGAAGATTTGCCCATGGAAACAACGTGGGATCGGGAAGAATGGCAATGGTGATTGAACGCTTTGACGTTTATTTATGGTGAATTAGAGAAATAAGTGGACATTTTCCAATAACTCTGACTTCCACGAGGTTTCCAAAGTCGCCCTGATAAGCAGGATTTGGGGGGTTCGATGGATCGAGGTCAGAATTGGCTGTCCATTGGGCGTGTCTAAGTAATTCTAAAATCTACCATAGTTAATCTTGATCCGACGCAAGGTCGAGAAATCCAAAAAACGCGGCCCTGTCTCGTTATTTCTCCCAATGAAATAAATCGGCATATTGGAACCATCATTATTGCCCCTATGACGACGAGAGGTAGGGATTATCCCACTCGTGTACCTGTTACATTCCAAGGCAGAAACGGGCAAATCGTTCTCGACCAGATTCGGACTGTCGATAAGATCCGGCTCTTTAGAAAACTAGGACAGATTAATGAAGATACGGCGCAAAAAGTACTTGAGGTGTTAGCTGAAATATTCGCGCCATAGAAAGGGAATAAGGTAGTCCACATGAGGCCTGCAACCTCAACTACTACTCCTCAATCGGTAAAACCTATTTATGCGATTAAACTGGATGTCTTCGAAGGTCCTCTGGATCTGCTGCTCCATCTAATCCAGCAGAATGAGATGGCCATTACAGACATCTCTATTGCAGAAGTTACCGAGCAGTATCTAGAATATCTCAACTTAATGGAACTGCTAGATCTCGACGTTGCATCGGAATTCCTCGTTATGGCAGCGACGCTGCTTCATCTCAAGTCTCAAATCATCCTGCCCACAAAGGACGCGGATGACTCTTATACTTTCAGGGACCGAGAAGAACTAGTACAGCAGCTTCTGGAGTACAAGCAATTTAAGGACGCCGCCACAACCCTAGAGTACTACGCAACGGACCATGAGAAAGTCTATGGCCGCAGCATAGATCCAACCGCAGACGTAGAAGATACACGAGAGGTACAGATTAAAGCAACACTATTTGACCTCCTTTCGGCGTTCAAGTATATAACCGAGCAAGAATTTCTGGCTGATGATTATTATGAGGAAATTCAAGAAGAACCAGTCACCGTTGAAGAAAAGATGGAGTTCTTAGAGCAAAGGCTTGAGTCCGGTGAGCAGATCCGGTTCGACGAACTGTTTTCAGAGTTTGCCAGCAAACTTGATCGTATCGTTACATTTTTAGCAACTTTAGAACTGATACGTCTCGAGCGAGTTGTCGCTGTCCAATCAGGCCACTTCGACAGTATCTATCTTATAAAACGTGACCCGTAAAAAACATATCGATTGCATAAAGGCAAACTGCTGAATTCATCGGAACGTTTTGTCATACTGACGGTAACATACTTTGGGAAGAAATCGTCAGATTTAATTCAGCAGGAGCCACATCCTAAAAAAACAACCTTAAGTCCGAGGGAACTTCGCCCATGTCTGACACTCAATTTCAACTCGTTATGGACGTAGCCAGTCCACCAGTACATAATCCGGACGAAATGAGATCAGTCCTCGAAGCCGTGCTGTTCGCTGCGAGTGAACCGATCTCGTTGGAGCAGTTCCAACAACTGTTCGATGACGCATCTACTTGGCAAATCCGTCAGCAACTCATGCAGTTGCGGGACGAGTATCACGAAACAAACCGCAGTTTTCAACTCATCGAGATTGCCAACGGATTTCAGATCTGTACACACGCTGAGTATCACCCGTGGATTCAAAAGTTCCACACGCGCCAGATCCGCGTCAAGCTCTCAGCCTCCGCCCTAGAAGCCCTCGCCATTGTCGCTTATAAGCAGCCCGTAACCCGATCCGAAGTCGAGGAGATTCGTGGCGTCAATAGCGATAGCGTCCTGAATTCGCTAATCGAAAAACGGATGGTCCGCATCGCCGGACGGAAGCCCGGTCCAGGCCGCTCCCTCCTGCTTGCGACCACCGACGAATTTCTGGAACAGTTCGGATTGAAGGATTTGTCGGCACTCCCCTCACTGGAAGAGATCGAAGAGATCCTTAATAGGGAAGATCCCGAGTAGCCCCCGGAACGCAGAAACCCGATGGACTCGGATAGCGCTGCGCTCAATTGGTAACACCGCCCCATTCTGACCCCAAGGTGGAACAAGAAAGCAGAAAACGTTAAGTCCGGAGAATTGTAATGGCGCATTATTTGGTTACAGGTGGATGCGGGTTCGTCGGATCTCATCTTGTTGAAGCCCTTGTGGAAAAAGGAGACTGTGTGCGCGTGTTCGATAACTGTTCCACTGGTAAAGCTGAGAACATCGCACATCTCAAAAACCGAATTGAACTTATAGATGGGGACCTGCGGGAACTCGATGCTGTACAACAAGCAGTTGCAAACGTTGACTATGTTTTCCACCAAGGCGCACGTCCCTCGGTCGCTAGATCTGTTGCTGATCCCATTTTGAGTAACAATGTGAATATCAATGGGACCTTAAATCTCCTTGTCGCAGCACGAGACGCAGGAGTAAAGCGCGTTGTCTATGCAGCCTCCTCATCAGCTTATGGAAATACACCAACACTTCCCAGATCTGAAACACTCTCCCCACAACCCGCATCCCCTTATGCTATCACCAAATATGTCGGCGAATGCTACTGTCGAGTTTTCACACAAGTGTTCGGGTTAGAAACGGTTGCGCTGCGATATTTCAACATCTTCGGTCCCCGTCAGAATCCAACCTCACAATACTCAGCGGTTATCCCCAAGTTCATTCACACTTACCTACACGGTAACTCCCCAACAATCGAAGGTGATGGCGAACAGTCGAGAGATTTCACCTACATCGCAAACGCTGTCCATGCCAACCTTCTCGCCTGCCATGCAGAAGGCGTTGCAGGTGAAATGTTTAACATCGGCTGCGGCCAACAGACATCAATCAACACGCTTGCGGGCCTCATCGGGGAAATGATGGAAACTGATGCCAAACCTGTCTACACCGCCTCGCGTCCCGGTGATGTTCGCCATTCTTGTGCTGATATCCATAAAGCGCAGCAGTTGCTTGGCTATGAACCCAAAATCGAGCTTAAAGCAGGTTTGCGGCGAACCATCGATTGGTTTCTCCAACGTTGTGATGCCTAACACACGATAACTCATATATTTTATGAAAATACGTTATACATCCTTTCCAAAATCGCAGTAGCCGGAGGAAAAAATGCAACCGCGTCGAAGCTGGCTCATCTGTTTGATCGCCATCATATCCATCGCGCTTCTTAACAACCAGATCTGGGCGCAACAATCTATCCCAACCGAAACCAATCAAGAAATGATAGAGGACTTTGCCGAACGGGCGACGAGTGGACTGAAGGGAAAGGTTATTTGGGACAGGCAAGATCTATCGCAGACAACTGTACAAGTTTATAAAGATGAAGGCTTACAGGATCTTTATACCGGCGTAACACAGTTAAAAAGTGGTGAATTTGAAGTCCGCGTTGAGCCGGGACGCTACTACCTCGTTGCTTTTGTAGACCTGAATCGCTCTGGCAAATTTGATATCGGCGACGGCATGGGGATTTTCGGCATCACAAATTGGGATGACGCAAATCAACAGAAACAGATCGTCAGGGTTGAAGATAAACAAATAATTAGAGGGCTCGATATTGTTATCACAGCAAGAATGCAGAGCGTTGGCGGACAAGGGAAAATTGTGTCGCTATCTGACTATCAAGTAGACCCATTCGAACAATTTAAGTCCGAATTGGAGATGATTGCATCTGGCATTAAGGGACACGTAACCTATGAAGGGCAGGCGTCGTTCAAGAATGCGCTTGTCTTCGCTTATACTGATCTGTCATGGAAATACCGCGCCGGAGAGGCGCAGGTTGCTGCAGATGGCAGTTTCACACTCAATCTACCATCCGGAAAGTATTATTTGATGGCGATCATTGATAGAAATAATACCAACATTTTTGATTTAGGAGATGCGCTCGGCATCCACGGCGTTACCGATTTGCGTGAATCCCAAGCATTTCCGCAACCTGTATTGGTCCGCCCCAACCAATTCACCTCAAATCTCAACATCACAATCGCAGGGAAACAGACAATGAGTGGGCAGATCGTTCCTGTGGATGAATCTGACGTAGAGGTATATCCCGCTCGCGCACCAACAGCACAGATTTCCGGTGAGGTAAGATGGAGAGGAAATTCATTGAAAGGGGGTACTATCCAAGCTTTTTGGGAAGCAGTGCTGCTCAAAGAGGGATATCAAACCAGCGTGAGTGAGGATGGAAAATTCAGTCTTCAACTTCTGCCGGGGGATTATTATCTCGTAGCAAATGTCGATGCGGACGGTGACGGCAAATATAGCCCAGGAGATGGGCTTGGGGGCTATGGCACCCCGGATATCACAAGGATTCCTCCATCCGCATTGACCGTAACGGAAGGGACAAACCCAAGTATCACAATCACCGTGAGCGCCCGGTATAACGCAGCGGGACAACTGGAAGCAGTTGCTGAAGGTGCCATCGACTTGAGCCGAGAGAGTAGCGGCGGCATTTCTGGTCAGATCCGATGGGACGGGAAAACATTCAAAGAAGGAATCCTCTCACTTTCCGAAACACCTGACTTTCGGTCGCCCGTCGCAATCTCCTTAAACCTGGAGGACGCTGGTCGCTATGAGGTTTCGGTGCCACCGGGAGATTACTACGTTATGGCAGTCGTTGATCTCGATGGAGATCGAAAATCGGGCTTACAAGATGGCGTTGGTATCTACGGCACACGGCACCCTGTCCTCAGCAAAGAACTGCAACGGGTCGCTGTGTTTGCAGATTACATCACACCACACATAGACATTGAAATCTTTGCTATATACATTGATGTAGAGGGTAACATCGCTGAAATCGAGGATGGCGGCCGTTCAGAGATCAAGCTGCAATACGGAGTACCCGAAGATATTTTTCAATTTACCCGCTTCGGACGGCAAATCGAGGAGTGGTGTTATTGGACCCAAGGTGTCCGTTTCCGCTTTGAAGCCGTTGGTGCCGGTTGGAAATTGCAGACCCGGAGAGATTTTGAACCAACAGCCGAAGCACTAAAACAACTGGAACAGTTGGAGCAGCGATCCCAACAAACGAACCCCGATGAACCCCAAACACCCCCACTGAACGGCCTGCTCTACTACAGCTTCGACGATATTATCTGGGAATGTATGCCGACGACCGGCATACAACAACCGTTGGCAGCCGGCAGACGACCAACCGCTTCACTGAACGGTAGACTTACCTATATGGACCTTGACGGAAACGTCATCCTCTACGACTCAGACGCTCCGCGGGGGAGATTACTGCTTGAAAGACGTGAACTGGCAACAGATGTCACCATCTCGCCAGATGGTGCGTACCTCGCATTTGCCAGACAAGAGATGGGGCGGCAACACATCTATATTCGGCATATCGCAAGCAGGGATGAGATCCCTATACCCTCGACAGCGCGAGAGATGTCTACACCGGCATGGAATCTAAACGGAGAGCTGTTAGCATATAGCACAAGAGGAAGCATCGAAAACCCAGAAGCCGGCACGGACCGAAATATCTATAGCTACACTCATGTGAGTGGGCGTGTTGAACCCATTAGCGTGGGTCCCGAAGACGATGCCGAACCTACATGGTCCCCCTCAGATCCGAATCTCCTCGCTTTTTCTCGCGTAGAAGGAAAGCATCGCCAGATCTGGCTTGTTGAGTTCGGTCCAAAGGGAACACGGCACCTACAACAATTGACCCGCTACGGAGGTGAAAAGCCGGTCTGGTTGCCCGACGGATCAGCAATCCTCTACGAAACCAACGGTCAACTTTGGCAGATTTCAAAGGATGCCTCGGAAAACCGACCGGTGATGTTCAGCGGACAGGTAATTTTTGGACACGAACCGTACGTAATCCCCTCGCCAACTCAGCGATAGACCTCTGCCCACTCTTCACAAACGTAACAACACCGCCACCAACAACCCACACCCATATCAGAACATCTACCAAGAACCCATCAGGATTTCCCGGTTGCAAGGTCTCACTGACTATGGTAAAATGAATCGGCTGTTTTTACCGATTGGGACAATAGGTCCCCCATTCCCTCATGCCTGAAACTCGGATTTCCTATCAACAACAGGTTTGAGTGGTAGCTGCGCGTACGCGCGCCCCACAGGCTTTGTTGGTTTCGAGCATGGCATGTGCAGCCCGGGGTTATCTGTGAATTCAGCCAAATGACAAGCTATTACGTCTATCAAATCGGGTACAGAATCAACACTTTTACCGAAAGAGACTTTAGCCCGTAAAGCCCAATCCTTTAGGTTTGGGAGTATATCGCCTATGTAGATGTACGCCAATACAACGTTTTCGCTTTTTTTTAAACAGATAACTAAACTTCAGTCGCAAACCACGAGTCATCACCTAAATGAGTAGAGATCGAAATTAATCTGAAATAGAGCAAAGATGAATCGTCGAACTAAGGAGACAGCTGAAAATCATGGCAAGTAAAAACAGCGTTGTTAGAGTTGGCGTCATAGGTCCGGGTGGTGCGGGACGTGGAAACACACTCGCCTTTGCCACGCGAGACGATGTCGAAATTGTTGCAGCAGCCGACAACAATGAGCACAGTCTCGACGCGCTAGAAAAGGGATTGCGAGAGCGGGTAGAAAACTATAAAGAAAATAGTTTCAAACGTTACGTCGGTGAATATGAGTTCATTGAGATGTTGAACTGGGAAGACCTTGACATCATTGGGATTTTTTCGCCCCATTCTTTACACGACATCCATGTCAAGTACGCGCTGCGGACAGGATGCCATGTTCTGGTAGAAAAACCGATGGCAAATATTGTCGGCGATGCGATTGCCATTACCAAGATCGCCATGGGCAGCGGCTTACATCTGGTCGGTGGCTACCAACGCCACTATGAAGACACCTATATGGCTGGAAAACAGGCAATTGCCGAAGGTCTGATTGGCACCATCCAGAGATTTGATGTCTATCTCGCCCAACGCTGGGGAGCGTCCGGATGGCGCGGTGACCCACGATTCTCTGGCGGTGGTCAACCCAACGATTCTGGAAGCCATCTACAGGATATCTTCCTCTGGATGACAGACTTATTGCCAAAAGAAGCGAACGGAACAACTGATATGAACTTTGAGGATGATGAAGGCCAACTTGTCCTGAAATCCGTTGAAATCAACTCTAACACGAACATCACAATGGACAACGGCGCGAGTGGCACGATTACTATCCTTGGCAATACCCGCACCGGTTTTGAAGAATGGGTCACTTTGGAGGGCGATGAAGGCACGTTGGAAATCAAAGGCGGCATCCGATTGATCCCAAAAGATGGCGAGCCTCAACCGTTAGAATTCGAGCGCCCCGAAGGGTACCCGGAAAGCAAAATCGACCAACTCGTTGGTTTAGTCAAGGGAGAATATGATACAAATTATACCTCTGGAGTCAACGGCATCCGTACCAGTTGGCTCACCAATTCGATTCTCGAGGCAGGGAAACAACCAAACCAACAACAGTTGATCAACTGCAATACGATCCTCGAAAAAGAAGGATACAGCCGTCAGTCTGTGTTGGACCTCATTGACGAATGTACCTCAAGGCAGATGTACTAAGTACGCATTCGAGAGGAAAAATGGGGAACTTTACACCAAAATCGATGTATAATTGTATGAGGCATACACAACATCAGTAAAGGAATCAACTATGCGTTATAATGAGGAGAGCGGATAATTTATGAAAACTGTAAACCCCTATATCCCGACTTCATCCATTATGCGGATGATAGCTCTCGCGATGATCATCACTACAATGTTTACCCAATATGGGTGTATCTCATCAAGTACGCAAAGGCAAGCAGAAAAACTCGCCCATGAGCAAGACTATCAAGGCGCAATCGATACATACCAGACGGTCATCAATTCCAAAGCGGGAACACCAGAGGCTTACCGGGCGCAATTAGGCATCGCCAGATTATACATCGACAAGATGAATCAACCCCAGTTGGGCATCAAGGCTTATCAGGAACTCATTGCCGCCGTACCTGAAAGAGGAGAAGCCGCCGAAGCACACTACCGCTTGGGAATTTACTACTTCAAAATAGAGGATTACCAATCAGCACAACAGTCTTTTGACGCTATTGTGAACAAATTTCCACACCTCGGACATTTGAGTCATAACGCGCAGTTGATGTTAGCAAAAAGCTATGAAAAAGCTGGGGCCTATAAGAAAGCGATAACAACCTACGACAATGTTGTGAACCGCCATCCAGTGAGCGAGCGTGCCGCTCAAGCTCTAACCAATAAAGCGAGAATCCAAAAGGACTACCTGAACGACAGAATTGCAGCGGAAGAAATCTATAAATCTCTCATCACAGAGTATAACAATGTCGAAGGAACAGAGGAAACCGTCGATGATGCGAGACAGGCACTTCAATCAATGGGGGCGCGCGTCCCTCAGCCGGAGATCGACTCGGGTACCGCTTACGATCGGGCCCAGGAACGGCGGATGAAACGGCGCGAGCGTGACCGTCCACGCGGCGGGGCTGAACTGAGTCCTGCGATGGGCTTTGGAACATACGGAGATCCCGGTTTCGGTGTCACCCCCGAAGAGGTCATAAGGGAATTTGGCAACCCTTGGGAAGGCGGGGGACACGGACGGTCAGGACAGAACGACGATGAAACGCAAACCATGATTAAAGTGGTTGCAGACATCAATTTTCTCATCCAAAACTATCGAAACGCAGGAACCCTGTACTTCCGGGCGATTGAAGTAGCGACAGAAAACAGCAAAAAGATTGACCCCTACGACTACATCCGCCTATCGATCTGCTATCGAAAAGTGGGAATGCACGAGCGAGCAGTGGAAATACTCCGAGAAGGCGCGCGAAAAAATGTAACAGTGCTGGAAACCGTGATTACCTCATCCGCAAACGAATACCATGACGAAGAATACGAAAAAGTGCTCGAAAAACTTCAACCTATCGCGGGGGTGAATCGCATCAAAGATCCGGAGATCTACTGGAGACTGGGGCTAACCTACAAAAAAATGGGGAATCTGTATAAAGCCGCGGAGTCCTTCGAGCGCAGCATCGCGAGTGACACGGATCACATAGATGCAATCCAAAGCCTCGCCGAAATACTTAACTATCAACTCAAAGATAGAGAACGAGCTATCATCTTTCAGGACATAATCGACACCAAAGGTCATACCACGACGGGTGAAATAGAACTGGGCAATATCTGCTACAAATACGGCGACTACTTCCGAGCAAAATCAAAGTACGAAACGGCGGTGCGCATCGCCCACCGTGAAAAAAAGAAAGATGACATCGCTCCGTCCGAAAGGCAGGTTCTTGATAACCAGATCTTATATGCAAAGATACATGCGGCGATGGCAGACTACCAAAACGGCAACGGCACCCAAGCACAAGCGCAAATAGATGCTCTCGCTGCTGAACATCCCAACCATGCGTTGATACCCTACGCTCATGGACAATTGGCATTGCTCAAAGGAGATATCGAGGTTGCGAAAGCCAATTTTGAAACAGCCGTAGAGACCGATCCGGCTTCTGGTAACGCCCCTATCGCACTCGGCGAATACTACCTCTCACAAGAGAACCCTGATGCAGCAATAGGGATATGGGAAGATATACTCAAAACCTATCCGCAAAACCGCGGTGTGCGTCGTCGTCTGAATGCACTGAAACGGCAGCGTGAAGCACAAATGGAGCAGTCGCAAGAGGCTGAAGCGGGCGTAAATCCCGATCAATCGGGGCAGACCGCTTCCCTGAAATCAACGAAAAAGCGAAAAAGTCTCTTACCTTCAAAACGACGGACAATCTATCCAAGAAATCGGATCCCGAAATCGAAGCTACCATCCGCCCTTTTCGTCGGATTGAGCGAGGACCAAGTCATCGAAAAGCATGGAGAACCCATCGAAATCCTTGAACCACCATCTAATGTGCCCAACGCCACGAAGCGATTTGCCTACGGTGCCCTTGTGCCGGGCATGTCCAGCACCTTTAGCTTGGAGGGGACAGAGTTTATTTTCGACGAAAACGGCGTACTGGGCTACCACAAAGTCTATTTCGGCGATGTCAACGCACTGGTAGGAGGCGGCAGCGAGTATCCCGCACTGCTCAATGAGCTTCCTGACGAACTGAAAGTAACACTCTGCGACGTTATCAATGAGCAGGTTTTTGAAGCAAAGAAATATAATCTCATTGTCCAAAAGGCGCAGGTTGTCTGGGACCTCAACGATGAACGATGGTGGGCAACGGTACACGCAACTTTTCCAGCCAGAGATTTCACTTCTGATAAGTCTATAAACAACTACAAACCTAAGCTCAAAGATTATCACATCATGGAACTGTTAGTAACTAAGCCAGATCTTCCCCCGAACCTGTTCCTTACAAAACCCAAAGGGATAGCCTATGAAAGTCGTTAGGCACAATATCTTCGCCCTCATCGCTCTAATAGCGGTGACCCAATACGCTTGTGTTGCATCAAGCCCACAGAGATTAGCAGAAAAGCGTCTGCAGGAAAAGGACTATCAAGGTGCCATCGAAGTATACCAAACGGTAGTCGATTCCAATCCTGAAACACCAGCGGCTCGTCAAGCGCAACTGATCATCGCCGGACTATACGTCGAAAAGATGAATCAGCCCGCTAGGGGCATTCAGATTTATCAAGATCTCATCGCTACGACCCCTGATAGTGACGAAGCTGCTCAAGCATACTGGCGGCTGGGGCTTTACGCCTTCAAATCGAAAGACTATCAATCGGCGCAACAGTCCTTTAGCACTATCATCAATCAATTTCCGACGTCGGAGTTCAGCCACAATGCCCAACTCATGCTGGCAAAAAGTTATGAGGAGATGCGTGAGTATCAGCAAGCGGTACAAATCTACGACAATGTAGCAAACCGCCACCCGGAGGGAAAACGAGCAACACAGGCGTTGGTCAATAAAGCCAGAATTCAGGCAGAACGTCTGCAAGACCAAAATGCCGCCAAACAAACCTACCAAGCCCTCGTTAAGAAGTACGGCAACATCGAAGGCACAGAAGAATCAGTTACCACTGCGAAACAAGAACTCGGTAGGATGGGCGCAATTATCCCCGAACCGGATGATCAGTCCCTGACACACATGGAGCGTGCATTAGAACGGCAAAGGCAGCGCCGCGAAAGAGATCGCCCACGGGGTAGGGTTGAACGCAGTCCGGCGATGGGGGAGGTGCCAGATTATTCAGACTCCGGCTTTGGTGTAGATCCGGAAGAACTCATGAGACCCTGGAAACAGATCATTCAGGAAGCGGGCGCAGCCGGAGAAGGTCTTGAGGGCGCAGTTTATCACGACACGGTACTTAAAATCGCTCAACTAAATTTGGATTCTGAAAATTACCGGGATGCCGGGGCGCTCTTCTTTCATGCAATCAAACTCGCCGAACACAACCAAGCACAGATTGATCCGTATAGCTATCTTCGTCTCTCCTTCTGTTATGGCAAGGTCGGCATGCGCCAACATGCCAGCGAAATGATAAGGAAAGCAGTCAAAAAAGATGGGACAGTTCTCGAAGCAATCATCAGGACCGCCGCCAATCAATACCTCGATGAAGATTACGAAAAAGCCATTGAGACTTATAACTCTATCTTAGGGTTAAACAGAACCAAAGATCCGGAAATCTACTGGAGAATGGGCCTAGCATACAAAAAGATGGACGATCCGCACAACGCGGTTGAAGCCTTTGAACGCGCCATCGCTGTGAAAACTGAGTACACCAAGGCACTTCAAAGTCTCGCAGAAGTACTGCACTACCGATTGAGAGATACCGACAGAGCCGCGATCTTTCAGGATCTCGTCGATCAGAAAGGTGAAACCTACGCCGGTGAAAACGAATTGGCGAATCTCTGCTACAAATATGGCAACTACGGCTGGGCAAAATCGAAGTACGAACTCGCAGCGCGGATTGCCCAAAGCGAAAAGACAGAGGATACAACCCCATTCCAGAGAAGAGGGATAGACAACCGGGTTGTCTACGTAAAGGTACGCGCAGCAATGGCGGCACACAAGGGCGAAATGGAGGAGAAAGCGCAAGAAATTATCGATACACTCGCCTCTGAATACCCCAACCACCCACTTATACCGTATGGACGCGGACAACTCGCCGCCCTCGAAGGCGATATGGATACTGCAATCACCGCCTTCAAAGCGTCGATAGAGCAAGATCCGAGTCTCTATGCAGCCCCCATCGCGTTGGGCGAATATTATCTGTCACAGGGACATACCGAAGAAGCAATCGCGTTATGGCAAAAATCTCTCAGAGCCAATCCACTGAACCGTGTGGTACGTCACCGTCTCCACGAGTTGACAAAGCAGGCTCCTATAAACACCGAACCAATCGGGGTCAGTTCCAATTCCGAGGATTCGGAACAACCGAGTGGTGTTGAAAAATCAACAGCCTCCCCCCAACCCAGCATCACTAAACGGTTTGGCACGCTGAGGCGTACGAACCTGCCCACAAAACGACGCACAATCTATCCTAAGCACCGGATCCCAAAATCGCAATTACCAACCGCATTCTTCGTCGGACTGGGCGAAAGTCAAGTCACCGATGCACACGGAGAACCAACTCAAACCCTGCCCGCTGTAGCCAGCATTCCAAGCTCCACAAAGCGATTAGCCTACGGTGATCCTATACGCGATGCAGCACAGATCGCTACCGTTGAAGGTTCAGAGTTCATCCTCGGAGAAGAAGGAGTACTCGGATTCCGCAAAGTCTACGCTGGAGACATCAACGCAGTACCAGGCAGTCCGGTAGAGTATCCCTCCGTGATCAGTGAAATTCCCGAAGCATTGACTTCAACGCCTTGCCATGTTATCAACGAAGAAATCATTGATACAAGCAAATACTTCCTTATCGTCCAAAAGGCTCAGATAGTTTGGCAACTTGATTCGGAACGCTGGGTAGCAACGGTGTACACCACCTATCCAGCCGAAGATCGCAATTCAGATCGGACCATCACTAAATACAAACCAAAACTGAAAGACTACCGTATTATGGAACTTTTGGTGACAGCACGGGACATACCACTCGACATCAATCTAAACTAAGAGCGAATTGCTAACACCACAACGGAGGATTAATATGAAAATTACTTTGAATCTCCCGACAAGTCGGGATTCCCGGAACGGAACCAATCCCATCGGGGCTATTAGATTCAGCATCTTCTTTGTATTGGTTGCTGTAGTGACCATAACCCAATACGCCTGCATTTCAAAGGACATGGACGAACAGATCGACCAACTCATCCAAGAGAAGGACTATCGCGGCGCAGCCGATGCTTATCAGTCGATTATCGATTCCAAACCCGGCACATCGGAGGCGCGTCAGGCACAGCTGGGCATTGCCAAGTTATACATCGACAGAATGAATCAACCCGAACAGGGGGTCAAAGTCTACCAAGACCTTCTCGCTGCAGCACCCGACAGCGATGAAGCTCCCGAAGCATACTGGCGACTCGGACTTCGTGCTTTCAAGGCCGAAGACTACCAATCGGCGCAACAGATCTTTGACACCATCGTCAACAAATTTCCGGGGTCAGAGCGTAGTCATAACGCCCAACTGATGCTGGCAAAAAGCTACGAGGAAGCCAGCAATTATGAGAAAGCCGCAGAGGTCTACGACAACGTAGCACACCGTCACCCGGAGGGCAAACGAGCAACACAAGCGTTGGTCAACAAAGCCAGAATTGAGCAGGAATATCTCAACAATCAAGCCGCCGCCGAGGACACCTACCAGTCCCTCGTTAAGGAGTATGGTGCGCGCGAGGGTACAGAAGAATCGGTTGAGGAAGCGAAAAAGGCACTTCAATTGATGGGGGCACATATCCCTAAACCCGATGAACCGGATGCGCAGGACCTCTCAACAGAGCTTAACCGTAGACTCAGTTACCGAGAGCGGCGTCGCGCAGAACGTGACGCCGCAGGCTTCGAGTCCAGCCCAGCAACGGGATTGCCAAGTGGCTTCCCAGACTCCGGTTTAGGTGTGAATCCCGAAGAAATCATGGAACCCTATAAGCAGACAATTATCCAAGAAGGTACAGCAGATCAAGACTTTGCGCCCGAAGTTTATCACGACACCGTGCTTAAAATCGCTTTCTTGAAGTTGCAGTTCCAAGAGTATCGAGATGCCGCCGTACTATTCTTCTATGCAATCGAGCTTGCCAAACGCGAAAACGCACGGATCGATCCATATAGCTTTCTCCGTCTATCGGTCTGCTACCGGAAAATAGGCATGTACCAGCGCGCGGCAGAAGTATTAAGAGAAGCCGTGAGAAGGGATATAAATGTTCTTGAGGCTGTTGTCGTAACAGGTGATAACCAGTACCTTGATGAAGAGTACGAACGAGCCATTGAGACCTACAGCTCTATATTGGGACTAAACCGCAGCAGGGATCCGGAGATCTACTGGAGATTAGGGCTCGTCTATCAGAAGATGGGTAACTACGAAAAAGAAGCGGAATTCTGCGAACGTGCAATCGCCTCCAAAACCGACTATGTCGACGCACTTCAGAGTCTTGCTTATGTGCTTTTCCGCCATCTTAAAGATAAAGACCGTGCGAAAATTTTTGACGACCTAGCACGCGGGCAAGGTAACAGTTACGAAGGCGAAATAGAACTTGGCGCAATCTGCTACAAATACGGCAATTACACCTGGGCAAAGACAAAATATAAAGCCGCAGCCGGTCTTGTGAAACGCCAGAAAAAAGACTCAACACCACCAGCAGAAAAGCGCCTCCTTGACAATCGGATAATCTACGCGCAGGTGCATGCAGCGATGGCGTTCCACAAAGCCAAGATGGCAGATAACGCTCAAGAAATATTTGACACAATTGCCACCGAATATCCTGATCATGCGCTGAGACATTACGGGAATGGACAGATGGCACTGCTCAAAGGAGACCCCGATACCGCTATCGCAGAATTCCAAGCATCTTTGGACAAGGATCCGACACTGCATTACGCAGCTATCGCCCTCGGTGAATACTATATCTCGCAAGGCAATACTGATGAGACAGAGGCATTATGGAGCGGATTCCTTAAAAGGAACCACCGTAACCGTCTGGTGCGGCAACGGCTCGGCAAGTTGAAAGCACAACTTGAAACGAAAACAAACTCAGATTAAAAATTTGACTTCAGGAAAGGAATAATAGACTGAATGCACGAACCCGCGGAAATCTTAAAATCGGTTGAAGAACTCGCCCGAGAAGCCGGTGACATTTTGATGGGGTACTATGGAGAAATTCATAGCATTGACTACAAGGGTATCGGTGATATCGTAACCGAAGCGGACAAAGCCTCCGAGCAGCTCATCACTGAACGGTTGGAATCCCGTTTTCCAGACTACGCCATCCTCGGCGAGGAATTTGGAATGTCCGCGGTGCAATCGGACAGCTGCTGGGTCACAGATCCGTTGGACGGAACAGCAAACTACGCAGCGCGTTGCCCAATCTTTGCAGTTGCGATTGGGCTGCTGCACAACGGTATCCCAGTTCTAGGCGTAGTTTTCGATCCCAATACCGATCGGATGTTCAGCGCGGTTAAGGGTGGCGGCGCAACACTGAACGGGGTCCCTATTCACGTCAACGACCGCCAAGAATTAGACCCCATCGGACTATTCGGATTTGGATCGCCGGTCCTCGAAATACTTCACCCGTTCATACAGAAAGCCGGCAAAGGTCGTAGCCTCGGTTCCGCAGCACTTCATATCTGTTCCGTAGCTTCCGGCTACTTTGATGGAAGTTTCGACCTCTACACAAAACTCTGGGATATCGCTGCGGCAGCCATTATTCTGCAAGAAGCCGGGGGTAGTATAACCCAGCCATCGGGTGCGCCACTCTTTCCGCTACCACCAGACTCCTCCGCCTATGAAGGGCATGATGTCCCCTTTCTCGCAACCAATGGCAAGATACATGCGGAATGCCTAAACACTCTCGAAGAAAATAAAGAAAAACAAACATAATCCGTAATAATAAGGAGCTCTCCCTTCCATGTCCATCCCGAAACTATCCGTGGGTAATCCAGTCCTAGCGAATCTACTGATGATGATCATCATCATATTCGGTGTCTACGCTTGGATTGTCCTTCCCAGAGAATTGGTTCCCGAAATCTCTTTTCAGTCCGCAACAGTAACCACATTCTATCCCGGTGCCTCTTCCGAAGATGTTGAAAAATTGGTCACTGTGCCAATTGAAGATGCAATCGAGGAGAATGTAAATAAAACTGATATCATTGTATCAATCTCATCAGAGGGAAGGTCGCTGGTCACCGTCCAGTTTGAGGAAATTAGCGATCGCGACTTTGACAAAGAGTTTCAGAACCTTCGGACGGCAGTTGATAGAGTCAACACCCTCCCGACTGAGATTCTAGACGACCCCCAAGTGCAAGAGATTAACACGTCAAGCGGTTTTCCGATGTTAACCATTGTCGTCGGTGGAGAGATCTCGGAAGATCAGATGAAGGAGATTGCCGAAGATCTGAAAGATGAGATTGTCGAAATCAAAAATGTCTCTGGCGTCCGCCTAGCAGGCGTGCGGGAAAGAGAAATCTGGGTCGAAGCCAATCCGGATCAATTAAAAGCATATAATCTCCCTATCGAAGCGGTCATTAATGCGTTAAGAACCCATAACCTGAACCTCCCCGCGGGCACATTAGAGATGGGAACATCGGAGTATCTAGTCCGCACAATGGGGGAGTTTAGTAACCTAACAGAAATTGAAAATACAATTATACGCGCTCGACAGACAGGGACACCATTGCGGGTGCGCGATGTTGCAACCGTTTCCGATACCTATGAAAAACCGCGTACACTATCGCACATCAACGGTCAGCCATCGATCAGCCTATCCGTCCAAAAGAAGACGGAGGGCAATACCATCAGGTTGGTTAAGCAGATTCGAGAACTGGTCGAGCAGCGCAAACAAAATCTGCCAGAAGGCACAGAACTCTCGGTGGTGAACGACTATTCCGTTATCTTACAGGAACGGTTAGGAATCCTACAAAATAATGCCATCTTTGGATTAATCTTGGTTGTTGTACTACTCTATATTTTTATGGGATGGCGCAATGCGTTTTTTGCCGCATTAGGAATTCCGGTCGCATTTATGGCAACCTTCTTCTTTCTCCATTGGTCCGGATATACCCTCAGCGGTGTCGCGTTATTCGGCTTAATTCTCGTGGTTGGCATCGTTGTGGATGACGCAATCGTTGTCATTGAAAACGTGTTCCGTCGTATTCAGGAGGGGATGCCCCCGAAACAAGCAGCGATCACCGGAGCCCAAGAAGTAGGGTGGCCCGTCCTTGCAGCAAGTTTGACCACAATCGCTGCGTTCGGTCCCCTCATGTTTATGTCTGGTACTTCAGGCCAGTTTCTACGAATCGTTCCTATCACCGCTATCTTGGTAATTCTGGCATCGTTGTTTGAAGTTTTCATGATCTTGCCTTCCCATATCGCCGAGTGGGGCAAGGCGCAAAGTCGAGAACAACGGCGACATGTGTGGTTCGATCGCGTCCGAAGAGGTTATGTGCGTGTACTAAAAGGAACGATTCGGTGGCGCTATGTGGTCGTCTGTGGTGTCTTAGTCTTTGGGATATTGGTCTGTATCGGCGCATTTTCGCAGTTAGAAAGACAGCTCTTCCCCGGCGAAGATTTTCCACAATTTTACATCAAAGCGGAAATGCCGCCCTCTTTTGGGCTAAAAGAGACCTCCGCCGTTTTGGCACAGGTCGAAGAAGTTGCCATGTCTCTGCCCTCTGATGAGCGCATCGCTGTCGTCACAAACGTCGGATTGGTCACACCAACCTCTCTACTGCAAGGTTCAAGCGTCCGCTCCAACGTCGGCGAAGTGCTTGTTGAATTAGTCCCAAAGAACCAACGGGTGCGAAGTACAGATGCGATTATTGCAGATCTCCGGGGGCAAGTCGAGGCAATCAGCGGCATTGAAAAACTCACATTTGATGCGCAACAAGGGGGACCCCCACAGGGAACAGATGTGGAGGTGAAAGTTAAAGGGGAACGGTTCGAGCCGTTAGAAAAAATTGCCAACTCACTCAAAGAGAAATTGCATCAGATGGACGGCGTTTATGATATACGGGACGATTTTGTGACAGGAAAGTCGGAAATCCGCCTGCGCGTTAAGGAAGATAGGGCACATCAGTACGGCTTGAATATCTTTCAAATCGCTTACAATGTCCGCAACGCCCTTCAAGGAAATATAACCACAACCTATCGTGATGCCGATGAGTCGGTTGATGTCATTGTGAAATACGATTCAGATGATTTGCAATCAATCGCCAATCTCGAGGAGCTGCTGATTCCAACGCCGAATGGAACGATGGTGCCACTCAGAGATGTCGTTGAAGCACAAGAGGAGGGTGGGTATTCGGAAATCCGCCGATTTGAGAATGAGCGGGCAATTACTGTATCTGCCGCCGTGGACAGCGATAAAACCAGTGCCTTCGCAGTCAACCAAGTATTGATTCAAACCTTTAAAGACATTGAATCGCTGTATCCCGGTTATCGTCTCGATTTCCGAGGTGTGTTCGACCAAATCAATGAATCATTTGGGCAACTGGGACGGCTGTTTCTCGTCGGAATTTTAATCATGTACGTTATATTGGGAGCGCAGTTCAAGTCGTTTATTCAGCCGATTATCATCCTCTTTGCCGTGCCGTTTGGTTTCATGGGTTCAATGGTTGGGTTATTAATCATTGGAGCACCGTTGAGCATGGTCGCGCTTTTCGGCACTGTTGCATTGGCGGGAATCGTCGTCAACGACTCCATTGTAATGATAGACTTTATAAATCAGTACCGGTTACACGGTTATAACAAGTGGCGAGCTATCTTAAAAGGCGGAAGTGTCCGATTACGTCCGATTATCTTGACCTCCGTCACCACGGTCTGCGGCTTAATTCCGATGGCAATCGGGTTGGGAGGAAAATCCCCAATTTGGCAGCCGATTGCGTACACAATTATCTTTGGGTTGTCCGCCGCAACCCTCCTAACGGTGTTTGTCATGCCCGCGTTATATGCAATAACAGCGGATATACGCGAACTGTTTATCAGGCGTGAGCGGATGACCCAACCGGTATTCGACAACACCGCTCTCATTGGAGAGCGTGCGGACGATTGAATGTCCAAATTCTACATATCTTTGGGACTTACGCATTTCAGTCGGGAATCGAAATTCCCTCCGACCAAACCAGCCGTAGGTGCTTCCATCCCGCCTGTCCCGATTCATCGGGGATTTATCGGGGCGGGGTATCTTGCCCCTCAACAATTTGTTGGAAATCGGAATTCTCTCCCACTGCGTAAGTTCTATATCTTTTTGAACAGGAGCCCTTATGTCAAATATTAAAACTGTTGTTACTGCTGATGAATTACGAGCGCGGCTCGACCGGCTGCCGAGGTTGTCTTTGGCGGACCTGCCGACGCCGCTGCTCGACTGCCCACGCCTATCCAAAGCCTTAGACGGTCCACGCATCCTCGTTAAACGGGAAGATCAGACCGGGATGGCGTTTGGAGGAAATAAGGTCCGAGAGTTCGAGTACTCAGTTGCTCCCGCCGTGGAGGAGGGATACGATGTTCTGCTGCACGGTGCCGCCTCCCAATCCAATCAGTCGCGTTTAACGGCGGCGGTCGCAGCACGACTGGGACTGAAAGCGGTGATGGTAGGAAGGAAGGATGCCCGCGCCGAGCCGGTGAACGGAAATCTGCTGTTGAGCCACCTCTTCGGAGCGGAAGTTAATCTCATAGAAACTGCTGAAGAAAGGGAAGCAATACTTGAACGCCTAGAATCAGAAGGAAGGCGGGTCTACAACACCAGCAGCGATGGTTACTACCTGCGAAGCGTGTCGTACGTGGACGGTTTCCTCGAACTATGGGGTCAGCTTCAAGACCGAAACATCCAGCCCGACGCACTCTATGTCTGCTCAGGCGTGCATACCCACGTTGGACTCGTAGTTGGCGCAAGGGCGCTGGGAATCCCACTGCGGATTGTAGGAATTAGCCCCAGTCCACAGGACAACGCAGAATCGAACGCTAATCTTGCAAAGGTCGCCAACGAAGTATCTCAGATTCTGGATCTGGATCTGGATTTTTCCGGAGCTGATTTCGAGAGTTACGGAGAATATGCAGGCGACGCCTACGGCACGGTAACCTCCGGTAGTAAAGAAGCGGTCATCTTGGCTGCACAAACAGAGGCACTGGTGCTGGATCCGGTTTATACGGGCAAGGCGTTTGGGGGAATGATAGATCACATCCGACAAGGACAATTCACGAGAGACCAAACGGTGGTGTTTGTCCATACCGGTGGAACGCCTGCCCTGTTCGCCTACGGAAATGAGATCTTAGGAAAGTCGGAATAATTAACTTCAGACCAAAGGAGATACTCAGCATGAATGTCATCGCGGATCTATGCGTTGTTCCGATAGGGGTCGGCGTGTCGGTCTCCAAATATGTCGCCGAGTGCGAGCGTATCCTCAAGGATGCGGGTTTGAAAACCAAACTACACGCCTACGGCACCAATATCGAAGGGGAGTGGGATACGGTTTTCGACGCAATCAAACAGTGCCATCAGGTTGTGCATGAGATGGGCGCCCCACGGATCAGCACAACGCTCAAGTTCGGCACACGCACCGACCGCGCCCAGACGATGGACGACAAGATAAGCAGCGTTGCACATCAACTGACAGACGCATAAACACTGAACCGCTCCTATGTTTATCTCATGTAGTTTACTAGGTTGAGTAAAGCGGAATCCCGATCTATCGGGAGATAGGAATAGCCATGGACCTGTTTGATCAGAATCTACAGCAGAACCGAAAACGATCTGGTCCGCTGGCGCACCGGATGCGTCCAGACACGCTGGACGAATTTGTGGGACAGGAACACCTGTTGGGACCAGAGCAGCCCCTCTCTCTTGCGATCGCGAAGGACACGGTGATGTCCTGCGTTTTCTGGGGTCCGCCGGGCTGCGGGAAAACCACCCTTGCGCAAGTTATCGCTCAGTGCACAAAAGCGCATTTTGAGCATGTCAACGCCAGCACAACCGGGGTGCCAGAACTACGCAAAAAGGTGGCGGAAGCTGAAGAACGCCTCAAGTTCCAAAGTCAGCGCACTATCCTGTTCTTGGACGAAATTCACCGCTTCAATAAAGCGCAACAGGATTTTCTGCTCTCCTTCGTGGAAGATGGAACACTCGTGCTGATCGGCGCAACGACCGAAAACCCCTCCTTCGAGGTCAATGCCCCACTCCTCTCCCGGATGCAGGTGTACCCATTCCAGCCATTGGAATCGGCTCATATCCGTCAGTTGATGGCACGCACCCTCACCGACGCAGAACGTGGTCTCGGAAAATACCAAACCTCGCTTTCGGAAGACGGTACAGACGCGCTGCTTCTGGTAGCTGATGGTGATGTACGCCTCGCCCTCAACGCATTGGAGCTCGCTGTACAGACCTGCAAACCGGACCAGGAAGGGGTACGCCACCTGGATGCCGAAACCATTCGCAGAGCTGTGCAGAAGCGGATGCTGCGCCATGACAAATCAGGCGATGAACACTACAACCTGATTTCTGCTTTCATCAAAAGCATACGCGGATCTGACCCCAATGCTGCCATCTATTGGTTAGCACGCCTCTTGGAGGCAGGAGAAGATGCACGCTTCATCGCACGGCGTCTGGTTATCCTCGCATCTGAGGATGTTGGAAACGCTGACCCACAGGGGCTGCTGATCGCAGATGCAGCCGCGCGCGCTGTTGAATTTGTCGGACTTCCGGAAGCGCAGATCAACTTGGCACACGCCACCACCTATCTCGCTTGTGCCCCAAAGAGCAACGCTGCTTATATGGCTTTACTTGCAGCGCAAAAAGATGTGCGCGAAGAACCAGCCTATCCTGTGCCACTCCACCTGCGAAATGCCCCAACGCAGCTAATGAAAGAACTTGGGTACGGAGAGGATTACAAATACGCCCACGACTTTGAAGATCATATCGTAGAACAGGAGCACCTCCCCGACGCCTTGCGCGATAAGCAATATTATGAACCCACCGAGATTGGGCATGAACAACGCATCCGCGAGTATCTGGCAAAAATGAAAAAATGACTGCATGTCAAGAGGCGTAAGGGTGCTGTGTACCGACAAGAAGGAAAGAAATCAGAATGGTAAAAGCAAGGCGATCATACCGTGCCATATTGCTGTCAATGATCCTCCCCGGATTGGCACAGCTCTATCTCCGGAGACCGCTTAAGGGTATCATCATACTCTTAGGTATTGCCACCGCAATGCTGCTCATCTACGCCAACTCGCTCCCCGTGAACAGTTGGCACGATCTGACCCGCCTAGATCGAACGGAAACATCCCCGGACGAGAGGGGTGCAACAGAGCAAGCGGAAACACACTCAGAAACAGATGATTCTGACTCCGCAAAAGATCCGAGACAATGGCGCGGCTATCCCCTATACACCTCTGACAGCAAATTCATGTTTCGGATTACCGAAGATGTGGAGAGCCATCTGGTAGATGGCAAAGAGCTTTCAGCGGAATTGGTGCGAGAATTTCGGAAGCATAAAGTCTTGGTCTACAAAGGCGCAACAGTTTCAACGAAAAAGGAAGGGGCTTGGTGGTTGATAGATGATTACTATCAAACCTATTCCGTGAGGAAAAGCGAATACGGGTTAGATGTTTATAGCACCGCGCAATGGCGGTTCCGACCCCGTTGGCAGTTCAAGATTACTGGACTAATTCAACTCCTGATCTTTTGGGGATATGCAGTTATAGACGGTTGGATAGAACGAAGACAGGGATAGAAGAAACGGAGACACAAATGACAGCACAAGAACAGGTTACTTTGAATCCCGATCGCATCGGGGTCGAGGGTGCAAACCTCAACTTTTACCAAGCAATGCAAAACCTGAGCATCGACATGATGGATGCCGTATGGCTGCAAGCGGATTGGGTGCAATGCGTTCACCCAAATTGGGAGACGATCACCGGCTGGGACGAGATCCGCGCGAGTTGGGTAAATATCTTTCAAAACACACATCGGATGCACATCCAGCCCAGCGAGATTGCGATCCACACGGATAGCCAATTTGCTTGGGTGACCTGCGTGGAATCCATCCATACCTTTGCCGGTGGCAGGATGGGAATATCCTTTGCGCAAGCAACGAACGTTTTCAAGCACGAGGGCGAGGACTGGAAAATGGTGCATCACCACGCATCCCCGCTGCCGAGAGAGGTGGCACTCTCCGGCACCGCATCCGCGCCATCGCTGAACTAGCAGAGCTAGGTTGAGGAAGTTTTCGCTGTTACTATTTCCACCGCTATGATATAATTACTTTGTATATTAAGGAGGAGAAAGATGCCGTTTATCGCCGCCGAGGAACTACCAAAAATGGAACTCTTTCCAGGCGCACTCAGTGGCATTGTTGCAGGGGAAGGTCTAATGCTCTCCTTTTTGGAGATGGCAGAAGGCAGTGAAGTGCCAGAGCACAGCCATCCACACGAACAAGCAGGCTTGGTATTGTCAGGGGAATTGCAGTTCAGAATCGGTTCGGAGGAAAAGATCCTAAAACCCGGGGAAGCATTTATTGTTCCGCCAAATGTGGTGCATTCAGGCGTTGTTGCGAAGGGCCCCGCCCGCGTCCTCGACATCTTCACCCCACTGCGGGAGGATTACATCGACCAGTACAACAAGCATACAAGCACCTCCACCCAGACCAAATGGAAATAGGAAGAGTGTCATAAAACACCATCAACCCCCGCCCCCTGTAGGAGGGGCATCCTTGCCCCGACAGGCATCCCCGCCCCGCCCCCTGTAGAAGAGGCATCCTTGCCTCGACAGGCATCCCTGCCCCGACCCCTGTAGGAGGGGCATCCTTGCCCCGACAGGCATCCCTGCCTCGATTAACCCCAGCCCACCAAAAGGAAAAACCATGAACCATTCTCCAAATCGAGAAAGCCATCGATTACGGAAGGGACGACAATCAATACCGGAGGCATACTATTTCCTAACCACTTCCACATTTAATCGAAAACCGATACTCGCAAACGCTGAAGCTGCACGAATCATTTTTCAAACCTTTGAGGCTAGAAACTCAAGGTCGCATCAGATGGATATGTATCATGATTATGCCAGACCACCTCCACGCTGTCATTCAACTGGGTCAAGACCAAATCCTACCGAAAGTCATGGGTTCTCTCAAAACCTTTGCAGCGAGGCAAATCAACAAACAACTTGGCAAACACAGTACAGTATGGCACAAAGGATATCACGATCACGGGATCCGGAGGGACGAATCTTTGAACGATATTATACGCTACTGCTACGAGAATCCCGTGAGACGATGCTTAGTCAAACAAGCAAAAAACTATCCATATTGGCGATGCAAATTCAAGATGGAGTAGGAGATGCGTCCCTACCCCGACCCCCTGTAGGAGAGGCATCCTTGCCTCGACAGGCATCCCTGCCCCGATTGCCTGTAGGAGAGGCATCCCTACCTCACCTCTGTAGGAGGGGCATCCCTGCCCCGACTGTCGGGAACAGGATTTCCCTCCCACAACGATCTGTGGGAGAGGCATCCCTGCCTCGACTAGGCACCCCTATCTCAATTCTCATGAAGATAGGATTAGGAAATTGTCTCACGGCACTATTGACAGCTTAACAGTCGTGTGTTACCCTTGAACCTAAAGATATTGCAATTGTGGAGGAAGGCACCCGCCCCAAAGGAAAGTAACAATGCCGAATTGTTGAATTGTGTGTTTGCCCATCAATTTTAACAAACGTATTGCAATACTTAACGTATGTATGGTATAATAGAGGTAAATTATTCTTTATGCAAGAGCAATCATACGAAATTCGCGACCCGATTCACGGCTTCATTGCACTCTCAGAAAAAGAAGTTAATTTAATCAATACCAAAGCCTTCCAAAGGCTTCGTCGGATTCGTCAATTAGCAATGGCGTTTCTGGTATATCCCGGAACCTTGCACACCCGTTTCGATCACTCAATCGGTGTGATGCACATCGCTGGACGCATCTGCGATCGACTCAAAACGCCCCCTGAAGAGCGCGAGCAGGTTCGGCTTGCGGCATTGCTTCACGATATCGGTCACGGCCCCTTCAGTCACGTCTCCGAACATCTCTTAGATAAGCACGTACCAAAACCGGAGGAGGGAGAGCTAGCCCTCGAGAAAATCCACGAGAAGATTACGGTTGACATCGTTAAAAACGATTCAGAAATTTGCGAGATTCTCAGCGATGAAGAACAGCAATTTGTTATCGAAATGATTGAAGGGAAAACAACGAAAGATTTTCGGCGTGACATTGTTTCCAGCGATCTGGACGCTGACAAGATGGACTATCTCCTTCGGGATTCATATTTCGCCGGGGTCAAATACGGAACGTATGATCTGGAGAAAATCATTGAATCGTGCCGGGTAGATCACAGAGGGAATGAATCATATTTGGCAATTAGCAGTGAGGGTATTCACGCCCTTGAACAACTCTTGCTTGCAAAACAACACATGATACAGCAGGTATATCATCATCGAGTCAGATCAATTTCCGATGCGATGATTATCCGTGGTATTGAACTCGCAATTGACGAGGAAAATCAAGAGCTAAAGCAACTTTACCGATACGACGGAACACCAGAGTTCATTGAAAACTACATGGAGTATCATGATGAACGGTTAATTGATATCCTAAAGCAGCGCGATAAAGAAAAAGCCTGTAACATTTTCAAACGACTTTATGAAAGAAGATTATTCAAGATAATCGGGGAAGTATCATTAAACAATATAAAGAATCCGATAGACAAAAGACGACTTTACCAAGCGGATGATGATCAAATACGGAAATGGGAAGAGCGGATTGCAGAAGATCTTGAAATCGATCCCAATGATGTAATTGTTAAGAAACTCCAAATCCGGAACCCCAACTATGGAAGTCAAAGCTATAGTTTTAATATAGAAGCGATTATAATTTTTGATGAAAAACAAAGTGATTCAAGAAGTCTCAGTGACTATGAAATCATTTTAGCCCGTCTGCCCTCCGATGAAATTGACTTGGAAATCGTGCAAGTTTATGCCCCGCGGGATGATTGGAATGTTTTATCAACAGTAAAAAGGCAAACAGAACAAGAACAACTTCAAAAGAAAGTTCAAAAGATTTTGCTAGCTCCCTGACAAGGGAGAATCAAAGGACATTGCCTCTAAAAGAAAGGAGTGCGTATGCACATTCAAGATCTGATTTTGCTTGTCATTGAAAGTGAGGAAGATGAAAACCTTCAAGGGCGAACTCTCCTCCAAAAGAAACTTTATTTCCTCTCAGTATTAAAGGACATTGACCTTGGTTTCGGTCCACACTACTATGGACCCTATAGCAGTTTGGTTGCAGAAAATCTGGATATCCTCGTCAGTGCTCGTTTTCTAAACGAGGTAACAGAGACTTTTGAAACGGATCGAAATATCTTTGGTGAAATCCGGCGCCATACCTATTATTTAACTCCTGATGGAGACATCATAATGGCTGAGGTTAAAAAGGAGGCTGAATATATGGATTGGAAGGAAGCACTTGACACGCTAAATAACCAACCATTGGCGAACGACTTCAACATGCTTTCAATCGCTGCAAAAGTTTATTATATCGTCAACCGGCAAGGCAGGGCCACAACCGAACAGATCCAAGAGGTTGCTAAAGAGTATGATTGGAATATTGACGATTCGCAGATCGAAAACGTACGTTCATTTCTTGAAAATCTTTCGCTCATATCTGTGGGAACCTCCACGTAACCGAAAGGGAAGTAATAATTCCCGATGACTAGTTTGTATTCTACCCTGCATTAGGTGTTGTATGTAGTATAGGGGGACAAACCCATGAATGGCACAGAAAAGGTCGTAGAACATTTGAAAATGACCCAAGCCGTTATTAACCGTTTGGGGCGCAACAGTTTCTGGGTCAAAAGTTGGGGTATAATCCTCATTGTCGCAGCGATGGTTCTGATCGCCAGGCAGGACATACAAAACCCATACTTTGTCCTAGTGCTTACTCTTCCCACCCTCGGGTTTTGGATCCTGGACGGATACTTTCTCTGGCAAGAGCGGTTATTTCGACAAGTATACGACGAAATCAGAGCTCAATCCGATACCGATTTCGAGATGAACCCCATGAAACACAAAAATAAACCGAAATGTAGCTGGCCCTCCGCTATCTTTTCTCTCACCCTTGTTATCTTCTACATAGTAGAGATTGCCTTCATCATTGGTGTATTTGTCATAATCGAAATGCAGTAGGACTTATGCGCTTCAGTCCCAATTGGATCGGGATTCAAAGCGATTTGTAGTAGTGCCATTCATTGCACGCCCAAACGGGCGATAAATCGCCTTACTACGAACCTACGGATTGACTGTAGTTACCCGCCTGTCCCGATAATCGGGGATTTATCGGGCACTGGGAGTGCCACCTGTCCCATGAATCGAGACCAAGGTGGAAGGGAAACCTTCTTTGCTTGCCTGCGATTTTTCTCGGCGTTCCGCATCACCGGTGTCTGTATAATCGGGATCGGGAGATCCCTCTCACAATGTTCAAATAATTATAGGGAATAAGCGATGTTCCACAGTTTAACCGAGCTCACTGAAAAAATATATCTGGGAGAAGACTCAACGATTGAATTCAAAAGAGAGTTACCTCACAGAGAGAGTCTTGCTGAGGAAATCGCTGCTTTTGCCAACGCCAGCGGTGGGGTGATACTGATCGGTGTTGACGACGATCGCAAAATTGTCGGTATGGACCGTCAAGATCTGGACAGGATAGAGAGGACAGCGGTTGAAGGATGCCGAGACAACATTGACCCCACGGTTCACATCCTTACCGAAAAACTGCGAATTGATGACAAAAACCTGTTAAAAATAGAGGTACCCCATAGCTTGTTTGTCCACGAATCATCCGGCCGTTACTTCATTCGTCAAGGCAGCAGCAAGAGAAGGATGACCACCGAGCAGTTAGGGCGGTTATTACAAAGCCACTCGCAGGCACATAGAATCTCTTTTGATGAGCAGTTCGTGCCAAACACCCACAAAGACACATTAAGGGAAACGTTATATCAGCGATTTATCACCGAAGGGGCAACCGATCGCGAAAAGATAGAGAACCTGCTACTTAAAAGGCGTTTGCTGGTCAAAGAGGGTCAGGAACACCGTGCCTCGGTGGCGGGTCTGTTGATGTGTCATGATAGACCCGACGATTACCTCTATAACAGTTTCATTCAAGCTGTTTTCTACAATGGCGTGGAAAGGGATGCGAACTACCAGCTTGATGCCAAAGATTTTAGAGGATCGCTGGATCAACAGATAGTGGGTGCCTTCAAATTTGTTGAGAGATACAACCAAGTCTCGGCTCGCAAGGACATTGGCAGAATCGAAAGATCACAATACAGCATGAGAGCCGTTTTCGAGGCGGTGGTTAATGCGGTTGTACATAGAGATTATTCAAAAGCCGGATCGAAGATTCGGCTGTTTATGTTCACGGACCGGATAGAACTCTATTCGCCGGGTGCATTGGCAAATACCTTAACGGTGGACGATTTGCGCTATAATCAGGTTGCTTTGAATCCCGATGTTATCGGGGCAACCCGTAACGAACTCCTCGCTCGCCTACTTTCGGAACTTGAGCTCGACGATGATATAGGTGCACAGGTAGTTCAGCGGCACTTTTTGGAACGCCGGGGTGAAGGGGTTGGTATCATTCTGAACGAAAGTGAGCAGCTAAGCGGTAAAACCCCTGTATACGAACTGTTTGGCGAAGAATTACGCTTAACAATTTTTGCGGCAAAATCCCTGCAAGAAGAGAAAGAATCGTAGAACCGATAACTATGAGCAAAAAAAAGACAATATATCTTGCAAACCCCTACGGCTTCTCAGAGCAACAGCGAGAAACCGTATTGCCCGCTCTCGTTAAGGCATTGGAAGCAATTGGCTTAGAAGTATGGGAGCCGTTTGAACGAAATAACCAAGACAGATTTTCACCCGGTTGGGCGTACCGACTAGGACAAAAAGACAAACAGGATGTATTCGACGCAGACGCGATTTTTGCGGTCGTGAACGGAGTGCCACCAGATGAAGGGGTCATGATCGAGCTGGGGATAGCAATAGCACTCGGCAAGCCTACCTTTCTGTTTCGAGACGACTTCCGACGCGCTGCCGATACCGATGAATACCCACTCAACCTAATGATCTTCACAGGCTTACCCCAACTCAGTTGGGAACGCTACTACTACACCTCCATCAACGACATTCCATCGCCCAACAAAGCACTGGTGGGTTGGGCTAACGAATAAAGTACAGGAAGCGCTGTCCCATCTGGCGACGAATCTGCGACAACCTGAACTCAAAACTGAATCCCTGCAAAGAACCCGGGCCAAATCCGAACGGTCGTGTCATCGCTTCGGTATACATGGTCAAATCCGTACCCAAAATCCGAAGTGTCCCATCTATCCGAGACAAGGAAGTTGAGTGAAACACCACCGAAAACACTGAACCACTTGTGCTGCTCCCAACCAAACCCAAACCGCAGTTTGTTCAAAACGGTGTTTTCATCATACCGCCAAGTCTCCTCCCCTGACGTATCGGTATAGCCCACCCCGCGCGTAATAAAGTCAACGTTCAGAAAAAATCGCTTGCTAAGTGGAATATGTCCACCGATACCAAACCCAGACGACCATCTACCCAAATCGCCATGTGGGTAACTGCCGACCATCAATAAGCTGTAAACGTGTCGGCTACCGAGGCGAATTCCAAGGTTTGCAATCTCCGTATCGCTACCCCACAGTTGCAGGTGTAGTGGATTATCCTTAACGAAACTGATCAATCCGATCGGGATGCCCGACATCCGTCCGGAGACATTTAGAAGTCCAACCTGTGACGTTCTCACATGCCCAGCGATGTTAAGAAGTCCAATCTGCGTGCCAATATCACCGCGCGCAATATTGACCACCCCAATCTGTGTGCCGGCGTACGGGATATCTGCTTCTTGGCCCGAACCAAGCGCGATATTAGCGGCTGCACTGATTTGCGTTCCTTCCAAATTCCCAGCGATATTGAGTCCGGCTGCGATTTGTAGACTCTCGCTTAACACGTTTCTTCCAACGAAATTGAGCCCAGAGGTAATCTGCAATCCCTGAAGATTGCGACCCACAAAATTACCCCCACCAGCCCCTTGAAAGCCCCGGACGCTTCTACCGGTGGCGTTGAGGCCGGCTGCCGCTTGGAAGCCGTTGAGGTCCCTGCCATTGACGTTGAGCCCCGCCGACGCTTGGAAACCCTCCACGTCTCTACCCACAGCGTTGAGTCCACCTGAAATTTGAAAGCCATCTACATCCCTACCAACGATATTGCCGAGCCCGGCAAGTTGCGCCCCCCGCGCTTCGATCCCCTTCATGTTCAAAATTCCGCCCAATTCGATGCCATCCAGATTCGTATGATAACCCGCAATGATGTTAATGGAAAGATTCGTTGTGATATTGCGGTTAGGATCTTGAAACCCGACAGTGCTTATCCACGGAATCAGTGAGATTGTCATAGGCAGATGCAAATCGCTGCCTTTCGGGGTTGACAGTGTAACACCATCATCCCTTTCTAAAGGGGGTAATAGCTCCAAATTGCGAGTGAGTTGATGTCGGAGAATGGTGGTAATTTTGGGAAGCAGTCCTTCATTGTTAATCACCGGCGGATCAATCCCTTGGTTGTTCAGCAGTGAGATATATTTCCCGTTATAAAAAACGCGGGGTGTAATTTGCTGCGGATAGTGTTGCTCCTCGGACAGGTGGGAATGCCAATCCTCAATGCCGCGTGTCACATAATCCAATAGCCCCAACACCGTGACAGTCCCATCGGGATCCGCTGCGCCCCGGTCTTGATAGTCGCCGCGCAACCCTTTGAGTAGAAAGTAGGTGAACAGTCCATGTTTCAGTTGCGGAACTTCAGGTGCCCACTGATTGCTATCACATGCAGTGAAGATGATATTGCTCTCCTCACTATAACGCGACAGTCCTGCAACAAAATATTCCTTCGGCGCCACACGACACGCATCGACAATGACGAACCGATGTTTGGCGTTTGCGCGGTTGAGAATCTCAAACAGATCTTCGAGACTCAGCCCACTGTCCACGAGTGGATCGGTGACATCCATCGGCAGGAAGTAACCTGTTCCATTGACATCCTCTCCATGCCCGGAAAGATAAACGGTTAGCAGATCTACCGCTTCAAGTTGAGCGTGTCGTTGAAGCTGCTCAATCACATTCGCCTTCGTCGGCTGAATCAGGCTATCAGGCGTCATCAAGGTCACATTGGCACCTGCATCCTGGAACACCTGCGCGACCGCTTTGGCGTCATCGGCGGCATACTTGAGCGATTGGAAGGGTGATGGATAGGCATCCACGCCGATAACAACCGCCCAATGTCGGGTGTTGACACCGCTTGCGGCACCAAGCTGAAAATTGCCACCACCGGCAAGCGCCAACGCCCGCCGACTCACCGATAACGACTGCCCCTTTATTGCTGTCAGGGTTAATGTGTCGTTTAATTGCGGCATCAAGTCAGTAGGGAGAAACACCTCATTGAAGCGATTTTCTGGTCCCTCAAGGACAGGCTGCCACGCTAGATTCCACTGCCTATGGTCGTTCTGGATATGCTGAATAATTTGGCGGTACGTCAGTTTGTCGTCCCATTGTCTCGCGTCCATCTGATCTGCAGGAGGTTGCGAGCGTGCAAACACCCCTCGATAGAGAGAATAGGTCATCGCGCTGAGGGGCAGATAGGTCTCGCCAATCGGGATGCGCAGTTCATGGACGACCTGATTGTACGCAGAAGCCGCTAACAGCAGCGCAAAGTCGGCGGATTCATCCAAGATGTCTTCCGTATGGCTCACGCTCTGGGTAGGTTGAACAATTCCCGTTGGGGTATCCGCGACCGGCGAGCCTTTGGGCCGTCCCAGACGAATTTCTCGGAGTATGTCGCCGGAGTAGCAGGTGTCGATAATACAAGCAACCTGCCGCGTCGGAAGTTCTTGGAGTAGGGTGTTAAGTTCATCATCCAAGAGGTACGTCTTGGGCGATGCCAGATCTGCGTCCACAGGCAACAAGGCTTCGTCGTTCCTGTCTGGGTATCGCCCTTTCGCTTCATCGCCCGGAAACGTTCCGAGTTTGTCAATTATCTGCGTGCCATGCCCACTAAAATAGAAGAGCAGACTATCGGAAGGGGTCAGGCGTCGGCTGAGTTCTCGAAATTTACGTTGAATCTCCGCCTTATTCGGATTCGTCAGGATATGCACCTGCGCCGCCGTAACGCCGTGCGCTGAGAGGACTGCCTCCATCAGTCTCAAGTCGTTTGGCGGAGCATCAAGTTGTAAGTTTGGATTCTCATAGTCCCAAACACCCACGAGGATGGCATATTGCTCAGCACGGACAGTCTGCGAAAACATCCCGAAAAGGCTAAAGACCATAAAAAAACATTGAATCGTTGCCCCCAAGTTATTCTGAATCATTCTCTATCCCTTTCGTAAAATTTTCCAGCAGCGCTGAAAAACGTTGTCGTTTGAGCGACAACTTCTCTACCATGGCATCGTGCTCGCTGGCGGACAATTCCCCCAATTCGAGCCGAGACTGATACAGTTCAACCAGTTTGGCGTGCATCGCGAGATCGTCGGGATGCATCTTCAGGAACGTTTCAACTGTTTCAATTGAGGCGGCGAGTTGTGCTGCATCCGTTGGTTTAGGCATAATGAGAAACTCCAACATCCCCTCCGCTGAGAGGGGCGGAGCGATGTGACCTGCATTTTCAATCCCTTTCCGTGGCCCCCACTCCACCGACGGAGTAAGCGGTGAAAGAATTGCCACAACAAATAGCAACAACCCGACTACACCGATAGCAGACGGCACCCACACCGGCACTGGTGTTTTCAGGCTATCCCGTATTTCGATCCAGAAGGAGCGGCGTCGAACCGACGGAAATGGCGGTGCCTCCATCGAAACGGAACCATTTCGAACAGCACCACCAAAATCTCTTAGAGATTTCTCTGTCTCCTGTAAGATTCTATATTTCTGCTCGCATTCTTCACAGCCAAGCAGATGCTCTCGAATCTGTGGAGACAACTCCTCATCAATAGAGTGAAGTAGCTTTTCCTGTATTTGATCGCATTTCATCTTTGTTCAACCTCCTTATGTGTGAAACGTGATGCGTGAAACGTGAAAAAAGATAAATACCTCCTCACGTTTTATGTTTCACCTTTCATTCGCTCGTTTTCTCGCTCATCACTCCCCAATGAACTTTTGAACGAATGAACGCTTGAACTCAATCTCCTCACTAACTCGCACCAAAGATTATTATGTGGGAGTGGTTGTCAACCACGAGTCTTCAGAATTCAACCGTTAGACCAAAATAGGGAATGCGCGGGAATTGCTGCGCCTCAAAGATCTCAGGCTCTTCGATTTCCACCTCTTCACCTTGTACCTCAAGCGGCTCATCCGGGGTAAAGACGAATTTCACACTGTTTTTCCGGTTGTAGACGTTCAGAATATCGAGAAACGCACCTATCTGTAAGCCCATAAAGTCGAATTTGTAACTCACCCGGAGATCTAACTTGTGGTACGGGGTCAGTTCAGCAGTGACGGATTCATCAATATCCGCCAAAAGCGGGTTCAATCCACGTGTCAGTGGGTCCTGAACCAGCACGACAGAACTAATTGGCACTTCGGAGGTTCCGTTCAAATACTGCCACTTCGCGCCAATCTCAAATTTGGGCGTGAAGTTATAGTTGGCAACAACGCTAACGATATTGGTATTATCAAAGAAATAAGGGCGGTAGGAATCCCCCGGATTCTCGCGCCGCTCAGCGTGCGTATAAGCATACGAGATCCAGCCAAAGAATTTATCCGGTACACGGTGCCGCAGGAACGCCTCTGCCCCGCTAACATACGCAGTACCCTGATTAAGATAATTCGCTATCTCATCCGCTGTGACCAACTTCTGCATATCCTTGTAATAGGTAGCGAACTTGAATTCCGTTCGGGCTGAAAGCTCGCCTTCCAGTTCCATGATATAGTGCCGCGCGAGGCTCGATTCCAACGCAGAATTCCCGTTCTCCGATAGTATCTGATGCGGTTGTGGGCTCTGTTCATAATGTCCATACGCGAACCGGAGGTTGGAACCGCTCGGCAACGCAAAACTTAAGCTCCCCCTCGGCTGTATGGAGATCTGCCCTGTCACATCCAGATAATCCAACCGAACGCCTAACGCACCAGATAGAAAGGGAAATGGGTCATATCGCCCTTGTAAGTAACCCTCAGCGCGAAAGAAATCGTGACCGAATTCGTAGCGGTTTTCTTCAATATCGACTAACTCCAATCCCTCTCCACCCACGATAGTTTCTTCGACCATCCCCCCATTTTCATCAACAACTAGAGTAACCGTTTCTTCGCGGTCCTCGCGCTCTTCAAATTGCGGGAGCCTGCTGTCCTCAAAACTGTTGGCAGGACTGAAGGAAAGAAGGAGTCCTGTTTCCAATGCGGCAGGCGCACTTTGATTCCTAGTATCGCCAGGGCGTGGATTCAATCGGTAGGACACGTCTTCCCTCAACGTATAGACCGGAACCCTGATATTTATATCGTAGTGACCGTAGTCTACTTCAGACACAAGTTCACCGTCTGAACCGAATTCATACGACTCCGTGATGGGCGCTTCAAAGTTGATAGTGAGAAAATTGAAGGAGCGGGTAAGCGAGAGGTGGGAAGTAAGATTTTCAGTAAAATTTGAACGGAGATGGAGGCCTTGTGCGTTAAACCCATTTTTGAAAAAGGCAGAGGCGCGCGCCCCTTCAAGTGTCTGCGTTTCTTCTTCCATTTGGCCACTCTCCACTTCCGTAACTTCTACAGATGTCGTCTCTTCAACGTGGAAATGGTCGGTTGCAGCAAAGCTGTTGAGCGTCAGGCGATGCTTTTCACCGAGGGGATGGGCAAATTTGAGCTGATAATCTGAAAAGTAAGGAAACTGCTGTTCATCAATGAACTGTCCAACAATGAGATCGATGTAGCTCCGTCGTCCAGCGATATAGGCGTATCCCTCATCCCCAAGTCTGCGCTCAAGCATCCCTTCGGAGTAGAGGATATTCAGGTTAAATTTGCCGCTTATCTGCTCCTCTATGCTATCCCGTGAGTGGATGTCTAACACCGCCTGCGAATCCAACCCATATTCCCCACCATATCCACCGGCATAGATATCAATTTTCTCAATGACCTCCGAACTGACGGTCGAAAGCAGACCGCCCCAGTGAAACGGATATCCGAGCGGTGTCCGGTCAAAATAGTAGAGGTTAGATCCCGGCTCACTGCCACGGATATAGAGAATGCCGAAGTAATCGTTGGGAACACCGATTCCCGGAAGCGTTGTCAACCCCTTGAGCGCATCATTACCAACGCCCGGGATACGTATCAGTTCGCTCCCACGGATGTCTTTTCGACTAACTGTCGGTGGGAGACGTTCCCCCTCAACAGTAACCTCTTCGAGCATAAGCACCTCGCCAAGATACAATTTTACTTGGGTGGTATGACCTGCCGTTACCTCTATATCGGTTTCTGTAGGTGTGTCGTACATTTCGTGAGTTATTGACACAGTGTAGGTGCCTGGAACCATTTCTATGAACCAGAATTTCCCTTCCGTATCGGTTGTTTGGCGTTCATCGGTTCCAAGGAGATGGACTTCTGCACCGATCACCGGTACATTAGTACTTCCATCATAAACAGTGCCTTCAATCGTCCCGGTCTGAGATAGTGCCGCGATTGGCAGTACCAAAATGAGCAACAGAAAAACGACGAACGGGTGTAAACTCGCCCTCCATATTAACAAGAGATGTTTCACTACTGTTTTATTCCTTCCGTTCTGTTTTAGTATCAATAGGACTTACGCAGCTGAACCTTCAAAGCCCCCGATGTGGACATCGGGATTCGGAACAACCCTGATAAGATGAGAATTTCGATATGTTCAGTTTGTTTAAGAGTTACGCAGTTGACAGAAAGTAGCGCAAATTTCCCAATCTGCGATCGGATCATCCACCGAATTACGCCCACTCTCAACGTGGTTTCTTTGCAAGCAGGTCGTTCCTGCAGCTTCCTTATCTGAATCTGACTGCCACGGTTGTTGTCCACCCACTCGATATGTCAGTTTCATATATGAAATCTCGATGATGTTCAGATACAACCCTGACATCATAGGTGCCAGGTTCAATAGTAAAAGTTATTATAGCACCGGGTAGTAGCACGTCGGATCTGAGTTGATCTGCTCCCCAAGAATCATCTTCGGCAGCAGCGATAAAAATACTCGTAATTGTTACATTTGAACGGTTCTTGACTGTCAAAAAACCCTCTTCCTCTTCTTCTTTTACATTTACTTCTACATGGCACCCACCAAGAACGATCGAGAGTATCATACAAGATATGACAAGAAGTAGTGATTGATGCTTCATAGTTTCCTTTCCTCTATTGTTAACTCTCGGCAAAATAGGATGCTAAGCGTGTCGCGAGCTGCTCTCTTGCATGGTATAGACGGCTTTTAACCGTTCCTTTCCTAATGCCGAGTCTCGCCGCAATTTTTTTTATGGAGAGTTCTTCAATATAGAATAACCAAATCACCTGTTGATGAATCAAGGGAAGTTCAGAGATTGCGTCCCGAACAACCGCCATTCTCTCTTGAACGAGCAGATCCGCCTCTGGCGCACGCGAATCTGATGGTATTCTCTCAACCCCAAAATTTTCGTCGTCCAGACTGCCAAGTACCTGTCTCGCCGCGGTACCTTCACGACGCGACCAGTTCCGAACCACATTCCGCGTAATCTCATGGAGCCACGCCAAAAACGCCGTTTCGGATTCGTCCATGACCCTCTCACGGTTCTGATGCGCGATCAGGGCAACCTCGCTGCTGATATCCCGACGATCTTCGGGCTGGCTGTGTCTATAGTAGACGCGACAGAGCTCATCAACGAATTGCGTAATCTGGGAGTGATATTCTCCGATATCCCTTACCACAATGTCCTCCTACCCCTTTTAGTGTTGGGTAGACTAAAAAGGTTCACGAAGTTCCGTTCATATTTCAATAAAACTGGATAGGATTCAATCCAAATAGTTCTCACGCGAAATTCACCTGACTCCCTAACCATACGCAATTTAGATACCACAATTAACCCGAATCATGCGAAGCGTATCGTGCGAAAACAGAATCTCTCGGAAAACACCTACACAATGACTCTTGACGTGGTTTGTAAACCGCAGAGAGAGTCTCATATTCATAAGGAAGGCGTCGAAACTGTGCCACACCGGCGTCGCAAAAATACCACGATAGCCGCTTTCCCTCAGTGAAGTTTTTCATGGTTTCCCACCAAGATCTGTGATAACATCTCAAGAAGCATCAATCGCTCAAACGAGTCAAAAGGGGGAAGAGATGCTTTCAGGTTGGAACACCCCATTGGAGTCAGCCGCCAGATGTACCGGAAGCACACCCATCTATTAACGGAAGGAACACAAGAATGCTTACGGAAAATAGGAAAAGCAAATGGGCATAACAATACAAGATAGAGTCATCGATGCACATATCCACGTCTGGACAAACGACTTTGAAAACTATCCACTCGCCCCCGGTTTCGACCCAAGCGACCTATGGCTGCCCTCCTTTATCCCAGACCAGCACTTCGAATACAGCCGTGCAGTCGGCAAAGTCCGGATAAACCTCGTCCAGATGACATGGTACGGTCTCGATCACAGTTACATCATAGACCTGATCGCCAACGATCCAGGCACCTTTGTGGGTACAGGCATCGTGCCAGCGGTGACGGATGTATCGCTCGCCAGTCCGGACAAAACGATGGTTGCGTTATCCCATCGGGGCATCTACGCCTTCCGTGTGCGCGGCGGCAAAACTGCGCGTATGCCGATTGGCGACGTCAGCCGATGGCTCGACTATCCGGGGTATGAGGCGATGTTTGGGGCAGGAGCAGCGCACAACCTCGCCTTGAGTTTCCTCATGGGACTCGACGATCTGCCGGATCTGGACCGAATGTGCACCCGCTTCCCCGACACCCCTGTGATTCTCGATCATATCTGTGGGGTGCGGATACGAGACAGCATCTTCCCCGACGATGACCTCAAAACGCTCTGCGACATGGCGAAGCACAAGCGCGTGATGGTCAAATTGGGTCCCTTCCAGGCGTTAGGTGATGGAAAGGCACCGTATCTGGATCTCCTGCCACTGATCCGGCGGATAGTCGATGCCTTTGGACCCGAACGCTGTATGTGGGAAAGCGACAGCGGCGGTCCGGTGGTAATGGAGAACCCACATACCGATTTTCCCGCAGCAATCGCGCTCATCAACGACCACGCCGATTTTCTGAGCGATTCGGACAAGGAACAGATCCTGTTCAAGACAGCGGAAGATTTCTTTTTCAACCGTTGAGGCATACCAAGGAGAGTAACGCTGCGTAATACGTAGTGCGTAAAGAAGCTCCTTATGTATTACTCGTTACGCACTGTTTTTTAAGGAAGGATACTATCATGAAAATCACCGATGTTGAACTTACCTATTTAGACGTTCCCTTCACACCGCATACAAACGAACACATGCAGTATTGGCTCCCCCACTGGCACATTGTCCAAATCTGCAAAATCACCCTCGATAACGGTGTCGTTGGCTGGGGCGAGACCATTCCCAACTACACCTGGGCGCAGGTGTCCGATGATATCCAAGAACAAATCGTGGGGCGCGAGGCTGGCGATCTGCTGTGGGAAGACGGCTTGGGCGCTGGCGTCCAAATCGCGCTCTTCGACGCAGTCGGCAAATCCTTAAACACACCCGCCTATCGCCTGCTGGGGACGAAAGTCCGAGACTGGTGCCCCCTCTCTTGGTGGGCGATGGATATGCCCCCGAAAGACTGGGCACAACAGTGCGCTGATGCGGCTGAACAGGGGTATATGTCCTCTAAACTCAAAGCACGGACCTGGTACGATCTCCACGCAGCCATCCAAGCCATCATCGAAGATGTGCCGCAGCAGTTCAAACTGGATCTGGACTTCAATGCAACCTTGGCAAACGCAGCCAACGCTGTCGAGTTTCTCAAGACCCTCGAACAGTACGAACAGGTCGCCATGATCGAATCTCCGATCCCACAGGGCGATGTCGCCGGGAACAAACAGATCCGCCAACGAATCAATCGACCGGTGGCAATGCACTACGGCTCCCCACCCATCCTAACGACGCTGCACGAAGACGTGGCGGACGGCTTCGTCATCGGTGTGGGTGCATACCGTCTGTTAAAGCAAGCAACCGTTTGCGAGGAAGCGAACAAACCCTTCTGGCTGCAACTCGTCGGCACCGGCATCACCACAACATGGGCAGCCCATCTCGGTGTCGTATGCCCGCAAGCCAAGTGGCCCGCAATTACCTGCATGAACATCTGGGAGAGCCAACTCATCACAGAACCGATTGAGCTGCGCGGCGGGTTCTACCGTGTCCCAGAAAAACCGGGCATCGGCGTAGAGGTTGACGAAGACGCTATACAAAAATACAAGGTGGATTATTCCTTCCTTGACCCACCCCGTCACGTCTATCGCTATACCCGCGCAAGCGGAGAGACCACCTACTACGGCTGCAGCAAACAGGACCTCCACGCTGTCTATCCGAACGACGCCATGCCGACCTGCGAGACTGGATCTAATCTGGACGCTGTTCCCGACGACGGAAGCGATGGATTCAAGGAAATCTATGATGCCGTGCAGGATGGGAGCACCGTCCGACGATTAGAAGGATAAAGGAGCCGAAACGAATGGCAAACACGGGTAACCGATACATCAGTCCCCACAAGGTCATGTTAGGTGAATGCACCCGGAAAGAGATTCGGGAAGCGTTACGGCGTGGAGAGTTGAAAGCCGCTATCATCCCCATCGGCGCGGTTGAGCAGCACAACGAACACCTGAGCCTAGACCTCGATATTGTCCTCTCTACGTTCGTCTCCCAGCGGGCTGCCTTGCAGCTCTACCCCCAAGTCACCGTCGCTCCGCCCTGTCCGATAGGCTACTCCCCCTACCACATGGCGCGGAAAGGCACACTGACGTTGCGTAAGGAGACGATGCAGGCATATCTCTTCGATGTCGCGCAGAGCCTGAAAACCCACGGCATCCGGACAATTCTGGTTGTCAATGGTCACGGTGGTAACCACGGATTGCTCCGGGAGGTGCTACCGGCGTGGCGACGTGACCTGGATATCACGATGGATGAGGAATCTTACTGGATGGGGCTTACAGACGAGGACAAGGTAACTATCCTCCAAGGCTACCGAGACCTACGGGACGGCAAGCTGGACACGGTAGCGCGGCAAACCGCGCTGAACCACGCCTCAGAGGATGAGACCTCCGTGATGTTAGCGGCATGTCCGCAACGGGTGCGCGCTTTTACAATGGAGGAATATGACGCCGCCAACTTGGATTACGCCCATAATTTATCGCCCGAAGTCGAGGCATATCTCGAACCCTTTTCCAAAGAAGGTTGGCCCCAAGGCGGGCCGAACCCCGAAAACCCGCGTGACCGTGCCCGTCAAGAGAACGCCCTGCTTGCAACCGTCGAAAAAGGCGAAGCACTCATCGACATCCACACCCAATACGTCGCTGACAAGCTCCAGAAAATGATTGATGCGACGGAAAAGGGGCTCCCTTGGCCCCCATCGGAATAACAAATGCGAGGTAAGAAATGAAATACCGAGAAATGGGAAGCACAGGTTGGCAGATCAGCGAAGTCAGTCTCGGCGGGGCGTACCTGATGGGAACAGATCCCGAACGTGCTCAAGAAAGCACAAGCGAAGTCTTGAGACGTGCACTTGAATTGGGGATCAACTACATCGACACCGCCCCACTCTACGGTAAGAGCGAGGAACTGTTGGGCGGTGCCCTCGAAGGCGTAGCGGAACACTTTTATGTCGCCACCAAAGTCGGTTACGATCCCCCACACTTCGACTACCGCGGAGACAGCGTCCTCTGGAGCATCGAACGGAGCCTGCAGCGGCTGCGAATCCCAAAACTTTCCATCGCCCAGATCCATGAGGTCAACATGGCGGGGTGGGAACGGATCACAGAGCCGGGCGGAACGCTCGAAGGTCTGAAGGAAGCGCAAAAACGTGGACTCTGTGAAAGAATCGGAATCACAGGCAGAGCCATCCCACTCTTAGCAAAACTCGCCGACACCGGGGAATTCGACACAATGCTGGTATACCACGACTACCACCCCTGCTCCCAAAGGGCAGCGAGAGCGGTCATTCCGTCTGCCGCCGCTCACAACATGGGGATCGTTATCGCCACACCGTTGGCGGGGCTGCTGTTCGCCGACGAACCCCGACGGTCAGAGGCGGTTGCAGGGATAGAGGATGAAGCGGAAGGGGAACGTGTCCGGCGCGTCCTTGAACGACTTCAGGACGTACCGGGAACATACGCACAAAATGCCTTCCAATATATCCTCGCTGATTCAAGGGTAACCACCGTTTCCAGCGGCGCAGCCAATATCGCTGAACTTGAGGATGTCGCCCAAGCGTCCGACATGGGACCGTTGCCCTCAACCTTACGTCAGGAGTTGAATCAGATTACGTGATTTTTACATCATAGGGCTTACGCAGTTGAACGGTCAAAGTCCTATCGTGAGAGGGGCATCCCCGCCCCGATTCCGTGAGAGAGGCATCCTTGCCTCGACCATCGGGAAAAGGATTTCCCTCCCGCAACAACCTGTGAGAGAGGCATCCCTGCCCCGATTCCGTGAGAGAGGCATCCTTGCCTCGATATGTCCGATGAATCCCCGATTTATTGGGACAGGCAGGCAACTACAATCTGAAGTGCGTAAGTCCTGATCAATAGTCACCGCATCGGTTTGACACTTTTTTGTCTGTTCTATAGGGAAACTATGCTATAATTTTATTCAACGACCTGTGTCATCCCGATCTTATCGGGACAATAATTATGAGCACCCCGCAATTGTCTATAAGGAGCCACTCTTTCAATGTTTAAGCGTTATTTCGTCCCCAATCCGATTGGAATTTGTCACTATCACTTCACTACACTCATCGGTCTATTGACCTTGATGATCTTAGGTTCTCAGACCGTATTCGCGCAACAAGGGACAGCCCAAGACGCTTACGCCATCTTTGAACAGAGTTGCACCATCTGCCACGGTCCCGATGGCGCTTATAAAGAAACCCTCCTCATCGAACACACTGCACTCATACAAAACGGCACCGTCGTCCCCGGTAACCCCAGCGCCTCCGAACTCTATACACGCCTCATCACTACTGAGACTGCCAAACGGATGCCACTCGGACAACCGCAACTCCCCGCTCAAACCATTGACACCATCCGCAACTGGATACTGTCAGGCGCACCCGATTGGACACCCCCTCCCATCACCGGTAGAGACTTCATCTCCCCCAACCAAGTCCTCAACACCATCGAAACACACCTGACCTCCCTTGCCCCCTTTGATCGTGCATTCGCCCGATACTTCACCATGACACACCTCTATAACGCAGGCGAGTCAGGGGAGGTGATCCAAGCATACCAAAAGGGACTCAACAAACTGATCAATAGTCTCTCATGGGGCAGCACCGTCATCAACCCGACACCGATAGATACACAAAGCACTATCCTCTACATCGATCTCAGACACTATGAATGGGACGTCAACGACGCGTGGGGACAGATAGAGACAGAGTATCCCTACCACATCGGGTTTGATGCACCGACACAGACCGCACTCAAGGCACAACTTGGACGGTTACAGACGGAGATGCAGTGTGATATCCCATCGGTGTATGTCGATTGGTTTCTTGCCAACGCATCGTTACCACCCCTGTATCACGACCTGCTCTCTCTACCCTTGACCGATAGGGGGTTAGAGACACAGCTTGAGGTCGATGTTACCCGTAACCTACTGAATGCCCCCGGGGTCCGTGTGTGGCGTGCCGGGACAAACAACTCAGGTGTGTCCAACCATAACCGTGTGATAGAGCGGCACACCTCACGGTATGGTGCGTATTGGAAGAGTTACGACTTTGCAGGCAGTGTAGGTAGCCAGAACATCTTCACGCACCCGTTGTCATTCACACATGATGGTGGAGAGGTTATCTTTAACCTACCAAATGGGTTACAAGGATATTACATAACGACAGCATCGGGAACACGGTTAGACGCTGCACCAATACAGATAGTGTCGAACCCCGCAGCCAGTGATCCGACGGTTCGGAACGGTTTATCCTGTTTCGGTTGTCATACGGAGGGGATGAAGACCTTTTCGGACGAGGTTCGTGCAGTGATAGAGAGTAACACCACCCCTGCGTTTGACAAGGCGCAAGCGTTACGTTTGTATGTTGAACAATCAGAGATGGACGCGCTGATACAAACGGATATGGATAGATACAGAGCGGCACTTGAGGCGACGGGCGGTTCGGTTGATGATATTGAACCGATCTCCCGTTTCCATGAGGTGTATCAGAGTCCAATTGATGCGGCTTACGCTGCGTCGGTCGTTGGATTAGAGACGGAAGCGTTCTTAGCAAAGGTTCGTGAGAATGCGGGGCTACAGAACATAGGGCTGCTGGCATTGGACAGCACAAATGGAACTATAAAACGGGACGCGTGGACTGAAGGATTTGATGCCATCATCTTTGCGTTAGATTTCCCGGAACGTGTGACACCGCCGCCGGTTGTAACGCCGTCTCAGCCGTTGCCGGGTGGTGTTGTCCATATCCCTGACCCAAACCTTCGTGAGGCAATAGCGGAGGAGCTTGGCAAGAGTCCCACCGCCCCAATTACTGTGGAAGATATGGAAAGACTAAGAGAAGTTAATGTAGGGGAAGACAGAGGGATCAAAGATTTGACGGGACTTCAGTTTGCAACAAATATGGACAGGTTAGTTCTGGGTTCGTATTCTCGAGGGGGCAATCAGGTCAAGGATCTCTCACCGGTAGCAGGCTTGACCAACCTCCGTGTGCTTTTTTTTCACCATAACCCTGTATCCGATCTATCTCCTGTGAGAGGCTTAACAAATCTAACAGAACTGATACTTTCCCATACTTTAATATCAGATATATCCGCTGTCAAGGGCTTAACCAACCTTACCAGATTACACTTTAACCAAACTAAAGTAACTGACCTCTCACCACTCCAAGATCTCATTAATCTGAAGATATTAGAGTTTTCTGATCCAGACTTATTTGATATATCACCGTTAGCAAACTTACTAAAGTTTGGACAATTTGTTTTGGTATCAAGCAGCCTCGTCAAGGCTGTGTTGAATATTGTGCGAGTATGCGTCTTGATAGCTTGTCTGCGAAAAAACAGGTCTCTCAATTAAGACCGCGATATATTGGCTCATCAA
>JAJDUM010000083.1 GCA_022826645.1 Candidatus Poribacteria bacterium | reverse complement strand
TGGACGGTGGAACAGTTGCTCTGCTATCAAGCTCCCCCTCCGCCGTGGCAACCACCACGACGACAGGGAAGACCTACTGCCAAAATCAAGGAACTTATTCAACGCTATCTTTTGTGACCACACTTTACTGCGGTGCTACCCAAGGCACAGACAACCCCCTAAATCCCCCTTATCAGGGGGACTTCTGAAACTTTGCTAGGGTCAGAGTTATTGGTAAATGTCTCCTTATTTCTCATGTTTACTATAAATAAAAGAGCTGCGAGGAGGGAACTATCGATGAAAGTGGATTTAAATGAACAGGTTGCCATTGTTACGGGCGGCGCACACGGCATTGGACGCGCTATTGTGCAGGCGTTATCGGACAACGGAGCGCATATCGTCATAGTGGATATCGATGGCGAAGCGGGTGAGAAAGCCGCAAACCAGATCATTGAAGGCGGTGGCGCTTGTATGTCGTTAGCGGGTGATGTGTCTGACGCGGAACAGATGGAAGCTGTCGCCGAACAGGTCATGGATCGCCTTGGACGGATTAATATACTGATTAATAACGCAGGTATCAATACCCGCAGTGACCGTGTGCCAATTCACCAATACTCAATCGAGGATTGGAATCGTATCGTGCAAGTTGATTTGACGGGAGTCTTTGTAACCAGCCGTGCAGTTATTCCGGAACTCCTGAAGAACCCCGATGGTGGACGCATCGTGAATACCAGTTCCATCGCGGGCTTGGTACCTTTGCGGTTGCAAACTGCCTATATCGCTGCCAAAGCGGGTGTCGCGAATTTGACCAAGTCAATGGCGATAGAACTCGGTTCAGAGGGAGTCCTCGTGAATGCGGTTGCGCCCGGGTCTACACTGACTCGTGGGACAGAGGCGTTGTTCTATGGTCCCAATGGGGCATATACCGAAAACGCTGCCAGCCTGCTGTCACATATCCCCTTAGGAAGACCGGGTAAAGTGGAAGAGATAGCACATACTGTGCTATTCTTGGTCTCTCCGGAGGCGAGTTATATCAATGGGGTAGTCTTGCCGGTAGATGGTGGTTGGACCGCTGGCTATGTGCGCGATTGGTGATGTTGGTTCATTGATTAGCCTTGACGGGTGGGGAAACCCCACCCCTACAGAAGAGCCCTGAATATTGTGGTGGGAGTGGGGGAGATTTGTATAGAGAGGCGGGAATATGAATATCACAATTGGCAGCGCACCGGACTCGTGGGGTGTTTGGTTCCCGAGCGATCCGCAGCAGACACCGTGGCATCGGTTTTTGGATGAGATTGTCGAAGCCGGGTACGAATGGACGGAGTTGGGACCTTACGGCTATCTCCCCACCGATTTGCCCACCCTCCGCAGAGAACTCAACAGTCGCGGCTTGAAGGTGACGGGAACATTTGCAATGGCGAATGTTGAGGAACCGTCGTTGTGGGGTGAGTTAGAGCGGCAGGTGTTAGGCGCAGGAGAGCGTCTCGCAGCCCTTGATGCGAAATATCTGGTGCTCATTGATGACACCTACACGGATCTCTTTACTGGCGAGGCAATCGCGCCTAAACGGCTCGATGCAAACGCGTGGGGCCAATTCATTGAAACGACGCATCGGGTCGCGGATATAGCGCGAGACAGATTTGGTCTTCAGTTGGTTTTTCATCCTCATGCGGAAACGCACGTTGAGTATGAGGATCAGATAGAAGCATTCCTTGAGGAGACCGATTCAGACCGTGTATCTATCTGTTTCGATACCGGTCATCATGCGTATCGGGGTGGCGATCCCATCAGTTTTATGCGGCGGCATCATGAGCGCATCCCATACCTTCATCTCAAGAGCATTGACCCCAAGATACAAGAACGGGTAGAAACGGAAAGAATACCATTCGCGGAAGCGGTAAAGATGGATATGTTTGTTGAACCATCTAAAGGTGCCGTGGATTTTCTCGCATTCCGAGACACGCTGCATGAAATTGATTATAACGGCTACGCGATAGTTGAACAGGATATGTATCCAGCACCCTTCGATAAACCGCTGCCTATCGCCAAGCGCACCCGTGAGTATCTACGCAAAATTGGGATCGGATAAGGCTGGAAAGGCTGCCGCACGCAGAATGGCACGGGAAGTTAACAGAAAGACTTACGCATAAGTTTCACGTCTGAGCAGGAGGATATATGAGTTTGTATCGTGTGGGGATTATGGGTTGTGGTCGTATCGCTAGTACGATGGAGGACGAGTCTGATGTGCATCCTATCTCGATCACGGGTGCATTTGAGGCACTACCCAACACTGAAGTTGTCGCGGGTTGCAACCGGGGTGCCGAAAAATTGCACGCTTTTGGTGAGCGCTGGGGCGTGGACGCACTCTATCACGACTATCGTGAGATGTTGGAAAAGGAAGACTTGGATATCGTCTGCGTGGCGACACACCCGCCGCTACACCCAGAAATGGTAATAGCTTCTGTTGAAGCAGGTGCAAAGGGGATCTTTTGCGAAAAACCGATGGCGTTGAGTATAGGCGAGTGTGATGCGATGATCGATTCCTGTGAGCAAGCTGGGACCAAGATGCTGATCAACTGCTCCCGACGATGGTCGGGTGAATATCAAGCTGCTAAAGATCTGATAGACTCCGGCGAATTGGGTCCCCTACTCCACGTTGTCGCGCATTGCGAGGGGTGCAAACCGTCGCCGGACTGGGTCGCTGACACTGAAGGACCGTTGCTGCACGATACTGTACACACCTTCGACACCTTACGTATCTTTGCGGGTGATGTTGAATCGGTGCTGGGCACAGCGCGGAGGCGCACCCGTCATGAATTCCGTGTGGAGGATACGAGCTATTCCTTACTGCAATTCCAGAACGGAGTAGACGGTGTTGTTATCAGCGATGAGCTGACAGAATATGAACGATGGGATGTGGAGCTACAGTGCGAAAGGGGACTGGTGCGGTTAGGCTTTGGTGCGGGTATGTGGAAGGCGGAACCGATAGAATTTGAGAAGGGCTCGTGGTGGGCACTTGAACCTCGATCTCTCCCCGATTCGACTTGGCAGGAGACCTCCACTTTGCGTGCCGCCCAGGACTTGATCGACTGCATTGAGAATGATTCTGAACCACGCTGTACGGGTCAGGATGGCCGCGCTTCCATTGAGATTATCATGGCTATTTACGAATCAGAGCGGCGAAATAACGCATGGGTTGATTTGCCACTCGGCGTGAGTGATTCATTGGTTGACATCCTGCGCCGAGAAGGCAAATTGTAAGAGCGCGAAACGTGAAATCCCGTTCCGAGGATCCCGAATAAATCGGGACGTGAAAGCAAACTGATTCCCTGGTTTGTTACTGGAATAGCAGTAGGGGTGCCACGCCCTGCCGCAGCTTGCGCAACGTTTACGGCACACGGCGTATGCCTACTACTTCGGGGCAATATGCATTATGATCATCTTATAAATACGGCAAACATAATTTTATACACTGAGGATAATCGGAGGATTTAAGATGCACCCACTCGTAGATCTTGAAGTACCAGGCGGTAGCGTTGCCGTCCATTGGTTTGAACAGAGCACCTTCGCGGTGAAAGATTCACATGGGACAATTGTGCAGATTGATCCGTATTTCCCACACGACCGTCCCGCTGATAGATTTATCCATACTGAGCCGCCGTTGGATGAATCTCAACTCCCGACAGATTATGTCCTGTTAACACATAACCACGGCGACCATACTTGTCCCGAATCAATTAATCGCATCCATCAAACTTCGCCGGAAGTGAGATGCGTGGGACCGGAAGAGAGTATCGCGCAGGTGCTAGCAGACACGGCTGTTGGTGTAGATCATACGACGATAGTCCGCGCCGGTGAATCGTCGGCACTCGGAACGCTTACCGTTGATGCGGTATATGCAAAGCCGCCTAACGGACATCCCGCGGCGGATATTGCTCCACCCGATGTAACCCATCTCGGGTACGTCTTAAAGGCGGAGGGCGTGACACTCTACTTTTCTGGTGATCCCATCAACACATTCGCTGATCATGATGAATTGGTGAATGCTATTGCTGTACATGATCCAGCGATCGGTTTCTTGACGAATCATCCCACAGAAGGGGAATTTCCGTTCTATGATGGTTGTGTAAAGATGGCGCAGCGCATTGGACTCGATCATGCTGTCCCCGCGCACCGTTCCTGCTTTGTCACACGGGATTATGACCCCAATGAGTGGGCGGCGCAATTTCCTGCTGATGGGACTCAGCCGCTGATTATCCCCCGAAATTCACACATCATTTATCCGTGCTGAACCGGTCAATGGTGTTGGGTTTCACAGTCCCCGTTCAACCCGGTCTACATCACTGCAGCCGGTCATGAGGAATTCAAATGGATTGGAAAGAAGAACTCCGGTCCCTTACCCAAAATCAGAATAACCCTTCCAAACTGCGCTTTGACGAATCGCTCAGTAAGCATAATTATTTTGGTATAGGCGGTAACGCTGCAGCGTATTTTGAAGTGAGCACCGTCGAAGAATTGACAACGCTGGCACAGATGCGGAGGCGTTGGAATGTACCGGTGGCTATCATTGGTAGAGGATCAAATCTGTTGGTAAGTGACGCTGGCTATTCGGGCATTGTCGTCCGATTAATTGGGGACTTTAATCGTCTTGATTTTGATCAGAACCGCGTTGATGTAGGTGCCGGGGTCTCCCTGCCACGTCTATCTAAATTGGCGGCAAGTCGGGGCCTCAGTGGGGTTGAGTTTGCGCTTGGGATTCCGGGATCTGTCGGTGGTGCATTGGTTATGAACGCAGGCGCTTGGGGGAGCAGCTTCGGTGACTTGGTCGAGAGGGTAGAGGCGATGACGGAGGAAGGAGAGTTAATAGATCTCAGCCGTGATGACGCGCAGTTCAGCTATCGTCATAGTACGCTCAAGAACTATTTCTGCGTTACAGGCACAACACTCGCTCTGACTCCCGGCGATGCGGGGGAAGTCGAGAACCGTATGCAGGATCTCTACAACCAGAAAATCACGAATCAACCTTTTGCAGAGGAAAACGCGGGATGCATGTTCAAAAATCCATCCGGTTATTCTGCCGGAAAACTAATCGATGAATGCGGCTTGAAGGGCTACCGGATCGGTGGTGCAGAGGTATCCAAGATCCATGGGAACTTTATCCTCAACCTCGATAGTGCAACGGCTCACAATGTGCTATCACTTGTGCGCCATATCCAAGACCATGTCAAACGGGAGCGTGGGGTTGATCTGGAGATGGAAGTTCAGTTGCTGGGGTTTTGAGGTTGAAAACGGTTTAGTGCTACACCAAGTATGATGGGAAAGAGGGGTTGCAGAATGCTGAAGTCTATAAGTAAAGATGTAATCGACGCTGCCCAAGCGATCTTATATCCGTCGGAACTGTATCGCTATGAATCGATTGCGAAGGGGATATGGGGCGGTTTTGAAGCTGTAACAGATGCGGATGTGCAGTTTTTTTACGAGCACGGATACCTGGTCATCCACAATGCGTTCACTCCGACTGAGGTGCGCGAAACGTTGGACGGGATACTCCACCTGATGGACGGAAAAAACCCAGATTTCCGCGGAATCCAATATGAACCGAAGCTGGTGAAGCAAAAGCCGGACCTGTCCACTAAGGCGAGACGCGATATTATTCGAAAGATTGCCAGTTTTGTGAATTTTGAACCACGCCTGAAAGCGATATCGGAACATGAAGGGCTAATCAAGATCGTTCAGCGTATAATAGGGGCAACGCCCAAGCTGTTCCAAGATATGGGATTAATTAAACCGCCGCATATTGGATCAGAGAAACCGTGGCACCAAGATTGTGCCTATTTCAATCTGCCATTGGATACACCGGTCGTTGCCGCGTGGATTGCGTTAGATGAAGCTACCGCGGAGAATGGCTGCATGCACATCATTCCCGGCTCTCACAAGGAAGGTCCCGTGGTGCATTTCAATCGACGCGATTGGCAGATTTGCGACACACATGTGCCCGTAGACAGAGAGGTAATGGTTCCACTGAAGGCAGGAGGATGTCTGCTATGGCACGGGCTGCTGCATCATGGTACGCCCGCCAATCGATCTAACCTGCGCCGCCGCGCATTGCAGTTCCACTATTGTCCTGAAAGTACCGGAAAAATTGAGACCCAAGAACGAATGGATGTGTTCGGAAGCGAAGGCAAAGATGTTGAGTGTTAGATATAGACGTGGTTGATGGCTTCAACCAATCGGTTACGGATGGTGTATGCGTTACATTGGTAGTAAAGTGAGCTTGTTATCCTATATTGAAGAGATAGTTGAGAATTTGGGGGTCAAGCAGGGTGTATTCGCCGATCTGTTCGCAGGAACAGCGTGCGTTGGGGCACACTTCAAACGTCGAGGATTTCAGATTATCTCTAATGATCTCCTCGAACTCTCCTACGCCTTTCAGCGAGCGTTGATTGCTAACAACGAGGAACCCAAATTTGCCGGTATTGTCGAAACACTCGGTGATGTACAAGGTGATAACCTCTTTGCTAATCTTTCACCGTACCATAAGGTGGTTGCTTGGTTGAACTGTCTCCCCGGCAAGAAAGGGTTCATCTTTCATAACTACTGTCCTTCAGGGAATAACGAATATGGTCGGCAATACCTGTCCGATAGCAATGGACAAAAGATTGACGCGATCCGCCAACAAATTCAACAGTGGTGCGATGCGGGTGAGATCACGGAGAACGAGTTTTATCTGCTGCTCCTACCGCTGTTGGAGGCGACATCGAAGGTCGCCAATATTTCAGGAACTTACGGCGCGTATCTCAAACACTGGGATCCTCGGACTTACAAAGATTTGCCTTTGGTTCCGACAAAGGTTATTATATCGGATCTGTCGCACCAAGTATTTCGAGGTGATGCGAACCGGCTGATAGAAGAAATTCAGTGCGATATACTCTATCTCGATCCGCCATATAACTCCCGTCAATATATCGCGAACTACCATCTGTTAGAAACGATCGCGCGCTACGATAACCCTACACTTCGTGGGAAAACGGGGCTGCGCAGTTATGACGACGACAATAAATCGATGTACTGCTCCAGATCGGACTGCTATCGTGTGTTCCAAGACCTAATCGAAAAGGCAGACGCGCGGTATATTCTCGTGAGTTACAACGATGAAGGGATTTTGAGTCGTGATGACTTGATGTCGATCCTCTCGCTCCGGGGTGAACCCTACTGCAATTCACCCATCAATTACCGACGGTTCAAGAGCAATTCACGCCGTGATAAGACCGCACCAAGAACTTGTGTCCAAGAATTGCTGTTTCACGTCGAAGCGAGGACACCCCCAAAACGATCTCAACTAAAAACTAAGGAAAAGGAACCAAAACGACGTTACGATCCGCGAAACAGACTCAACAGTCTCTCTGGAAGCGAGTGGACGTATTTTCTGAAATCAGTTGAACTGGAAGGTGATACCGACAATTTGGGGAAACTCAACGATCTGTCCGAGGAGGAATGGGCAATAGCATCGGCTCCTGTTTGGGATACACACTATCCGACCAATGGTCCGCAATCTGATGCCCACTATATCAGAAAACAGCACCCTTCACCGAAACCACCGGCCCTGATGAAACGCCTGATTGAGTTTTTTACAAAAAAAGGGGAACGCGTCCTTGACCCGTTTGCTGGTGTAGGCGGAACGCTGTTGGCGTGTTCGATGGTCGGTCGGCATGGCGTTGGAATTGATCTGTCGGAGGAATATCTTGAGATCTATCACCGAGCCTGTACAGAACTCGGTTTGGAACGACAATCTTTCCTTTGTGGAGATGCGAGAAACTTACGGGATCTTTTAGCGGATGTTGAGCCGTTTGATCTGATTCTCACCGACCCACCCTACGGTGACATGCTCTCTCGGAAACGCAGCGGCGAGCAAAAAAAGAGAAAGGGTGACGATAGCCCAACGCCCTTTACAAGTAGTCCTGATGACCTGGGGAATATGGAACCTGCCCAATTCTACGAATCGCTTAAGACGGTGGTGGTTCAATCGATGGCGTATCTTAAGCCGAAAGGGTACGTTGTTATCTTCTGCAAAGATCTTCAACCAACCGAAAATCACCACAATATGATTCATGCGGCTGTTGTCGAGATCCTTGCTGATGTAGAAAATTTGCGGTTCCGGGGCTACAAAATCTGGTATGATAAGTCGTTGAAGCTGTACCCGTTCGGTTATCCGTACGCGTACGTTTCTAACCAGCTCCACCAATTCAGCTTGATCTTCCGCAAGGAGGACTAATATCTGCCCACAGGCTAAGGTGCTGGGATTCTTATCAGTAGGCCGACGACAGGTTGAAAACGTTTGGTGCGAGTGGATGCCAAAGTTGGATAGGATATTCAGATGTCCCCGCGCTGACATTAAACCAAGATTGGCTTGACACATTCCGTGTGGATGTTGTTTAATATTTCTTGTCTCAACACCGTTTAAAGTAACTCAAGCGGTCTGAACATATCGGACCTCCCCGATAAATCGTCCGATAAATTCCTGATTGGATCGGGACAGGCGAGCCCAGGGGACAGGCGGGATTCAATGTAACTGGAGCGAAAAGTAGAGTCGCTTGGTTAGTAATTTGGGTTAAAACCGTTTCATGCGATGGAAACGAAATCGATGAATCGAGTCAATTGTCTACCATAGGAGGTTTTCCATGCTAACACAGGAACAGATCAAAACGTACAACGAAGACGGTTATGTCAAGGTAGAAGGGCTTTTCACTCCCGAAGAGGTTGAAGAACTTGGATCTGAGATGATTCGGATTATTGGCGACTGGGGAGAGGAAACAATTGGTTGGCGGGGACCGTGGCGCGAGAAATACCTCGCTGAAGATGAGCAGCAAGCAACCAAAGCAGTGCTGATGCACAATCCCCATTTTTATTCAGCGACTTGGGGACGTGTGATGTTCAATGAAAAGCTAGTGGGTTGCGTACAAGATCTTATTGGTTCCAGCGTTCAGTGGCATCACACGGTTCTACATGCAAAGCCCCCGGAACGAGGGACTCCCTTCCCAATGCATCAGGACTACCCCTTCTATCCCCACGATGGTCTAGATTTTGTGGACTGCCTGCTTCATCTTGATGATACGCCGCTTGAGAGCGGAAGCCTTTGCGTCGTGCCGGGAAGCCATAAGGACGGCGGCCTTGAACACATCATGGGTCCCGAAACCGCACCGCATCTGCCAACCGATGTGTACCATCCGGACAGAGTAGAATCTATTCCCATACCTGCAAAAGCCGGGGATGTGATATTCTTCAGCTACTGCACCATCCACTGGTCCAATGTCAACCGCACCGATAAGTGGCGTCGGTCTGTTCGCTTCGGATATCACGATTCGGCGATGCGTCCCGTTGGGCGATACGACGACGACCCGTACCGAATTGATCCCAACAATGTACTGGAGGCTAACACGAACACCATTGTATCCGGCTATAAGGCAAACCAAGCCGCGAACTAATCGTTAAGGAGGTGGGAGACAGGACTACCTGATTCTGATGGCTAGCTCCTGAATCCCGATCGATTATTGGAGGAGATATTCTTCTATGGCATCAACAGACAACACCTACGCGAAACCGTTCATTGTCGATAAGAACTTGGGAGCGAATTTAGATCCAGATCAGACCGATTTAACCCGAACCAATGCGGACGGCAAACCGGTGGTCGAACTTACTCAGGAGCAGAAGTACATCTTCGACAGTAAGGGATGGGTATTAATTCCCGGCGTGTTGACAGAGAACGAAGTTAAAGAGATACGGGAATTTGGTTACCAGTTGCGTGATGACCCGGATTCTATCCCTGAACATGAACGTTCTCCTCTCGGTGGACCGATGCAGAAACTCGCTGACCATCCGCTCGTCGTGGGGTTCATGAATGAGTTTGTGGCGTATCCTGCGTTGGCGAGTCAAGATTGTTACGGATTCCGTATGGAATCTTGCAGCCTCATGCACCGGACAATCGGTGATACACCATTCGGACCACACAACGGTAATGGATTGTGGCGTTTTCCGGGGGATTCCCATTTCTACCATTGCGTCCCCGGTAGGGCGCACAGCGGTCTAACCCGCGTGGTTTGGGAGTTTAATCCGGTGAAGGAAGGACAGGGTGGCACACTGTTCGTCACCGCGAGCCATAAGGCAGTATACACCGCACCTCCAAGCATTCAGGATCCCGATTCACCTCTCTGGGACACCTATTCCTGTCCTGCAGGTTCTTTGATGTTTTTCACCGAAGCTATTACTCACAGCAGCTCAGCGTGGACAAATACAGAAAATGACCGGCTCGCGATCTTTAGCTGTTACAACACAGTTGACACCAAATGGCACGATTGGGATCCGCATCCGACACTCCTGGAATCAATGCCCCCAAAACGTCGTACTCTTTTCCGCCCTGTTCATGCGGCAAACAACCTCATCGCTCCGGAGACTGTCTGAAAAGAGCAGACAGATCAACAATCAATAGTAGTATAAAAGCCCCGGTGTCGGACACATTATTGCTCGATACCGGGGTTTTCTGTTTCACAGAACCAAACCTAATCTAAGAAAACCTAACACTTTTCACAGAGAGCCAATAAACTTTCAGGCTTCTGTCAATCAACCAGTATGTCGACAGGTCGTAACCCTCGTTGATTTTTCCAATCCAACGGTCAACCCATTCTTTCCCAATTCCGTTGTATCGTTCTGACACCCATTAGAATCTTAAGGTGTTCTTTTGGATCACCTTACCACATCTCCCTAAAAGCTTGTAATTCTAGCCGAAATGCGCTATAATTGACTCTAATGAAGACGTATGAGTCGCAAGCGTTGCAACAACACCACAACTTTAGTGTGTGGAAGTATATCAAGACTTTGCTTGCGCAAATCTGATCACTGCTTTTGGAGGAGAATATTATGGATAAAGACTTTGCATTTACAGGTGGACGTCCCGATCCGTTTACCTTTCCAACAGAGGGTTTGATTGAAGCCAGTGAAAAAGCGCTACGCAAATTGGGTGGCGACCTTGTGAACTATCCCGGTGAGCAGGGATATGAGGGCTTGCGTGAGTTGGCATCAATGCGGTTTGAACGGCGGGAAGGTGTGCCGCTGAATGTTGATGATATCTCAATCACTTCAGGCTCCATGCAGGCACTTGAACTCGTTCTGGGGGCCTTCATCCAACCCGGAGATACAGTTTTAACGGAAGAGTATACCTACAGCGGTACGCTCGGCATCATGCGACACCTCAAAGCGAATATCGTAGGTGTACCGATGGATTACATCGACGGCATGAACATGGACGCACTTGAGGAAAAACTGAAAGACCTCAAGGCTCAGAATATTAAGCCCAGTTTCATCTATACCACCTCTAATCACCAGAATCCCACATCGGCAATTCTTTCGCTTGAACGCCGCGAACGGATGTTGGAATTGGCGGAAGAGTATGACACGTTGATTGTTGAAGACGATTGCTACGGCGATATTGACTTTGTGCCGAACCCGACCCCCGATGCACTATACAAACTTGATACCTCCAACCGCGTCATTTTAATTGCAACATTCTCGAAGATTCTTGGTTGTGGTCTCCGTCAGGGATATTTTGTCGCCAAATCGCCGCATAAAGAGATGATTCATGCAAATCGGTGGGATGGGGGCTGTAGCGCATTAGCGAGCGCAATCGTAGCCGAATTCTTCAAAGAACATCTCGATGAACATCTTGCCCGGACGAACGCTGCGGTAGGCGCTAAATGTCGTGCCGTGGTTGGGACACTCCGAGAGGATGTGAGCGACATCTGCACGTGGACTGAGCCGCGGGGTGGGCTGTTCCTCTGGATTGATCTGCCGGAAGCAACGGATATGGACAAGGTTGCAGAAATTGCTGCTCAACACAACGTGGGCTACAGTACTGGTAGTGCATTCCATTATCGAGGCGATCCCGTTAAGAGTATCCGCTTGGCATACGCATACACGCATCTTGACTATGTAGCCGAGGGTATTGGCTATCTCTGTGATGCGATTCGCGCGGCACAGCCGGAGTCGGCTGACATCGCAGCCGATTAACTCTTCTGGTTTTCGGAAATTTCCCTGACCGCCAAAGGCGATTGCCCAACTACACAAGCTGGCAAGAGTTGAACAGGGCAGTTCTGTGCAGGGCGCTCCCGAAGGAATATTGAAACGGCAAAAGGACGGACAGCAAGATGGAATAAGGCAGTTCTATTATGCCTAGCTTTTGCCTCTCAGTCAGAAAGGGAAAATAACCGATGAAAAACCGTAACCAGTTAAATAGCTGCTCAGCTCCGATAGTAATTTCACTTTTAATTTTTATTTTCGTAGGTTGTGCAGCCTTAGAAGAGGCGCAACAACGCAAGCTGGAGCGAACCAGACAGCAACAACAAGAACGGTATGTGACATTTGAGCGGCCGACAACTGAAATTCAGATGGCAGAAGATGGCTTGATGCTTGAGAGCGAGCATTACACCTTTACTTTTGCCGAGGATCTGTTGACACACCCAGACTATGATGAGCCCGAGGAACGTCAGAATGTGGGAAGAGGTGCCCTGCTGTTTATGGAGAGCCTCTACAACTACGTCCACGACATCTTCGGTTTTGAGCCAAAGCACCAGTTAATAGTCAATCTCCGTCAGACCCATCACGGTTCTCAACATCTTGCAACCACATCAACTCGCACCCAAACCGTGTACCGAAATGGTGGATGGTTGAAAATTGTTCAAGGAATCGAGATGGATTTTCCCGTTACGATGTTTAACCAACGGGATGTCCGGGCACATGAGTTGACCCACGCCTTCACAAATATCTATCTGCTTCCAACATGGTTCACAGAAGGCATTGCCGTTTTGGTTCAGGTCGAGTATGCCCGAGGGAAAAGCTTCCGCCGACTCGATCTCCATAAAGATCTGAAGACAGACCTCGATGGACGTAATGCAGTCCAGTATTGGGAAGGGCATCTGAGTAGAGACCAGTTAACTGAATGGCGGTACAGCTATTCCTACTCAATTGTGGCGGAACTGAAGAAACGGTTTGGCGAAGGTTTTTATCCGACCGTCTTTCGTTTAATGGAAGCAGATCAACTCCATCAAAGATTACCCGGTGAGATGACTACCAGTTTCCTAGCATATTATTTGGGCCAAGCTGCCGGTGAGGATCTTGTTCCTTTTTTTGAAGAACTTCAATTTGATGTCCGCCGTATAACCAAAGAACAAATTATGGCAGCCATTATGGAGGCGAACCAGGACCAACTTGGGAGGTAAGACCGAATGAAAGTCCAGTCAGCCCTTTCTCACCTCTTCTTCGCGCTCCCCATCGTGTTATTCTGCGGATGTGTGGCAGGATCAGGATTCATTGGGGAACAAACGTGGAGTGAAAACTACTCTCTTATGGACGGTGTACAAGCCAATGATCCGGCGATCGTTGATGGCGATTTGAAGACGATTGGTCAGTCGCAGTACGCCGAGGCATCTTCAGATGCCGTACAGAGTAATCACGCCTCTTCTGAATCGGTGATACTTCTGCCTGCGTCCCGATCCATCCATCGCGTTGTAATGCATTCCTCTAATGTGAAAGCATTTGATATATGGGTGGCTGATAACCAAGGGCGGTGGGGCCGAATTAAGGAGATTAAGAATGTTGATCAAGAGGTCACCGATGTCCGCCTGAATCGCGCTGTGCGCACAGCAGGTATTAAAATTCGGATCCGTCGAACTTCAGATGACGCAGAACTCAGGCAGAAAAACATCCAGCGAGTGCGTGGATGGCGAATTTATACCGGTCACGTCAACGCACCGGCAAAAATCGCGGAAATTGAACTGTACGGTTTCGTCTCTAAAGGGGACGCGGAGGATGTAGAGAATGCAATTTCGCTAGAGGAAGCAGATGAGAAGGAACTAGATGAACTGCTGGAATTTTAGGTAGGATCAATAGACAAATCTCGACTCGGTTACCTTATTGATAATTCGCATCATCGAGAAGTTCTTTTATCTTTTTCTCAATAGTTGCTTCGTCGCCAGAACCGAAACCCACGCTACGGTACCGTACAATACCTTTCCTGTCAATATAGTATGTGCATGGGATGCCTCTGACATCGTACCCCTGAGTTTGAGTGCTTCCGTCTAAGAGGACGGTGTATGAAATGCGGGGTGCTGCAAAGCGCTTTACTTTCATATAATCAGTCTCGCTGTTCACACCAAAGACCACTAGCCCTTGATCCTTATACTTCTTGTAGAGCGCTTCCAGATGTGGGATTTCCGCACGACAGGGGGCACACCAGGTCGCCCAGAAGTTGAGCACGACAGGTTGACCTCTGAAGTCTGATAGGGTTACCCAATTTCCCTTTAGGTCTCGCAGCGTGAAGTTGGGTGCAAGTTTCTCATTGAGCGCACTCGCTTTCCCACGGGTTGCCGAATCCTGCGACACACAATTAGCTAAAGAAAATATCAGCAAAAACAGGATACAAGCAGTAATAAAAGGTCCTGGCAGTCGTTTCATCTGTCGTCCTCCTAAGCAATTCAAATCACCACCATGTCGGTTACGAGAGCTGGTCTCGTAAACTCAGTCTATTATATCAATAGACCATAGCGATCTCAAGCCAGATCCACTCAAGCAAGAACTCTTCCTCTATGCGTATTCTTCATACATCAGATTGGCACATCGGGCACCGGCTCTATGAACGGAGTCGAATCGAGGAGCACCGTCAATTCCTCAATTGGTTGTTGAAGACCCTCCAAGAAAATGCCGTTGATGTCCTACTTGTTGCGGGCGACATCTTCGACACGGCACTCCCTTCCTCTGAAGCAACAGACCTCTACTACCAATTCCTATTCAGACTATACCGTGAGACACACGCTTGTGCCGTCATCACCGCCGGCAATCACGATTCGCCGAGGAATTTGGCTGCGCCTCGGGAGTTTCTACGAATGGGACGGATTCACGTCATCGGACTTGCAGCTGAACCCGCGGACTGTGTTTTCACTTTTCCCGCCGAAAATCCGAGCGTTGCGATTGCAGCGGTTCCGTACCTCTCTGAAAACGAGCTATCCCACATCTCATTTGAGACGCAACCGGAAAGAGCAGAACGTTATCGGGAACGGTTGAAGGAATTTTATCGCCAATGCATCGAAGGCATGGCACCAGATATTCCCAAGATTTTGATGGGACACCTCTTCGTTCAGGGCGGAACTGTGGGGGATTCGGAACGCAATATCCAAATCGGCGGGGCGACAGCAATGCGGATCAGTGATTTCCCCGAACATATCACTTACATCGCACTCGGACATTTGCATCGACCACACGCTATCAGCGGGACAAGCTATCCAGTCCGATATGCTGGCTCACCAATACCACTCAGGTTTAACGAAGCAAACTATTCAAAGAAGGTGTATTTGTTGGACGTTCCAATCTCCGGTGATGTGGGGGTGGAAGAGATAGAAATTCCTGTTTTCAAGAAACTCCACGCTGTAACGGGGAGCCTCGACGAGGTACGTTCAGCGGCAATGTCCTCCGAATGGGATGGGGCGTATATTCAGGTACAACTGAAACTGGAGCAACCGGCTGTTGGAATCAGTGACGAGATACGAGAGGCGTTTCACCGACACAGCGGCGAGGTCTTGAGCGTTGAGGTGGAACTACCTGTCCAAGCTGCTCAAGAGGAAATACCAATTGAGGAAATGCAGCAGCCAACAGAAATCTTTGAACGGTTTTATCAGGAGAGATTTGATGCCCCTCCCGATGAACTCATGATGAAAACGTTCAATGAATTGTTGCAGCTCGTTGAGGAGTCAGCATGAAATTGTGTAAACTGAAACTCAAGAATCTGAACAGTTTCCGCGACGAGATTGAACTCGATTTTGAAAAATCGCCGTTGGATGAGGCATCCCTTGTGGCGATCACTGGACCGACCGGTGCGGGGAAAACAACCCTGTTGGACGCGATTTGCGTTGCCCTATACGGTAAAACGCCACGCTTGGCGGGAACCGGAACCCAAAATCCGAGCCATCTTATCAGCCACGGAGAAACCGAAGGACATGCTGAAGTACATTTTATAGCAAAAGGGACCCGTTACCTCGCTGAGTGGGCCTTAAAGCGTGGAAGTTCTCCAAAGGGACAATTACGTTCTATCAGGCATGATGAACTTATCACTGATCGCCTATCTTCCGTAGGAAAGTCTCTCGGTTCAAGTGAAAACACAATCAGCGACGAGGTAACTGCTATATTAGGACTTGATTTCAATGCGTTTAAGCGATCTGTTATGTTAGCACAGGGGGAATTTGCAGCATTTCTGAAAGCGAAGGACGAAGAAAGAAGGACCATCTTAGAAGCGACCGCGGGAGTTGACATTTACGATAGATTGAAAGATGTCCTGAACCACAAAGTAAGGAAACTTGAGGATACGCATCAAGAGGTCTTGCAACAGCTTAACAGTATTCCGGCTGCTACGCCAGAAGACCTGACGGAATCGGAAAATCGTCTTCGAGAGTTGCAGCAGGACACCGATACTCTAAACACTCGCAAGCAGGAAATTCAAACGGAGAAACAGCGGGAGATGGACCGTGCGAGGTCGTTTTCGGAACTTGATACTGCCCAAGAACGCAGCGGGGAACTTCTGAATGAACAGATGGAAATTACCGCACTCGAGGCAGAATTAGAGCAAGCGAATCGGGCAAATCATCTGCGCCCCGAAAAACAGGCGTTTGATGTCGCCAAATCGGAAGTCACTAATGCAGAGGAGGCGCTGCGTGAAGCTGAGATGGCATTTGCGAACGCACAGACGTACGCTCACGTGAACCAAAGCGATTTCGATGAGAAAGACAAGATATATCGGACAGAACTGGTTCAATCTAGCCGGAAGACTGATGACTACAACGCGGCAAAAATCGACATAAGCCAAGCCACACACCGATTTGAACGTGCTTCGGAGTCGGAGGACGAACGACAGGACTTAGCTAACCGAGTGGAAGTGCTCTCAGGCGAACTCACCGGGCAAAAGGATAAGTATGATAACTTGGAAGAAAAGGCTGACACAATAGAAACCTTTTTACGCGAGAACCCACTCCCACATGATCGGCAAAAACACCTCACTGGTGCTCATGCGATTCTTGCTGAACACCGGATAAAACAGGACCAACTAACGGAAACATCGGAAGCAGAGGCGGCGAGTGCCTTCGATGTCTCAAGACGATCGACCGCCCTAACAGAGTTGAATAGGGAACGAAAAGAACTCATTACTCAAAACGACGCTGCAGCGGACTCACTGGTGGAGGCAGATGCCACATTAGCAGCACTACAAGAACGAGGCACAATAGAGGACTGGAAAAACCGGCGTCAACGTGCGGAAGCGGGTGTGCCTATTGCACTGCGATATGAAACGACTCAAGGGCAACTGGTTCAAGCGGAGAATGATTTGCAAAACTTCCAAGGGCACGCGACCACGCTTGATACCCAACTTGAAGAGATAAACGCACAGTTAAATATTCAATCGGAGGCGTGTCAAGAGGCTGATGAAACTGTAACCAGATGGGAAGCGGAGCGAGAATCCGCGCTCTTGGCAGATCCCATCAATAAGCTGCGGCGGCATCTTCACACTGGCGAGCCGTGCCCGGTGTGTGGTGCGACAGAACATCCTGCTGCTAATGACGTGGAACCCGAAGGATCAGAACGGTTAGACAACGCCGAAAACGCCTTAGCCGATGCTGAGGCCTTCGCAGCACAAGCACAGGAACGCCGGAACACGCTACAACAAGAGAAGATTCGTCTCAACCAAGAAAAACATCACCGAGACACGCAGATTAAAGAAGGGGTTGAGAGGAGACGCAACCTGTCATCCGAAACTCAATCCATCATATCACAATGGGAGGAGATTTATCCCAATGCCGAGGTTTCATCGGAACGGATCAATCAACAGATGCGGGAAGCGGACGCTGCCGTTGCGGAGCTGCAAAGTGCACATGAATCACATAGGAAGGCATCACAGCATCACCAAGAAAATACGCAGCAACTTGACAACCTTGAACGGGATCTTGCGCGAGAAACTTCGGCGTTGGAGACTGCGAAACAGGCTTTAGGAGAGATCAAAAATGCTGTTGAAGCGTTAAGCGGAGAACTTGCGGATATTGCGGTGCGTTGTCGGAGATTATTGCCAGATTCGTTCCATGGAATCGGTTTAGAAGATGCGGTCAATCAGTTTGCTGATATAGTCACGGTTGTAGCGACGCAGGAGCGGGAACAGGAGCAGATACAGGGTGAAATGGCGCACCTCAACGTTGGCATTATCGAGAGACAGAAATCTCTTGAAACGGAACGAGAACGCCACAACAAATTGGAGACCGACATCAAAGGCTATCGAGACGAGGGGAGTAGGTTTTTGAAGGCTGCACGAGCGAAATCTGGCGGACTTGCAACGTTAAGCAAAATTGACACGGCTATGCAGGAATTGGAAGAGGCACTTCAAGCAAGAGAGACTGAACGAGATGACGCGGCACAGTTACTCCGAGAGAGCCAGACAGTGCTCACGGAAGCGCGGACGAACCGCTCAAACTGTCAATCCCGACGTGCAGAATGTTCTCGGAGATTTGAAGCTGCAAGGAACAATTTTCTTGAAAGGCTAAGCGAGGCAGGTTTTGACTCGGCAGAAGCGCATGATAGCGCCTTTCGGGAAGAAACCTGGAGAGAACAGACGGCGGGAAGAATAGCATCCTATACCGAGGAGAAGCAACGACTTGAAGTCGACATTGCCAGACTGGGAGCGATATTCGAGGAAAATCCGTTTGATCCACAGGTATTGACCTCCATTGAAACCTCTGAAAATGAAATTAACAACGAGATCGAGGGTAAACAGCAAGAAATCGGTGCACAGCAGACAAAAATTGATACTCTGAAAGATGCACTTGACAGGCGAAGAGCCATTGATGCCGAAATGCAGGAATCGGGACACGAATTGACACGCTGGAAAGCTTTACAAGACACCATCCCAGCGAATCTTCTGCGCGATTTCGCGTTGGATATTATGTTCAAGCAGATGGGGAGTTTAGCCAACTCACAGTTGGAGTATCTGACCTCTGAGCGCTACCAACTTAGGGTTGAAGGTATCGGCAAACTGACTGTCGTCGATAGATGGAACGCCAATGAGGAGCGCCCTGTCGAAACGCTGTCTGGCGGGGAGTCGTTCTTGACCAGCCTCGCCTTGGCGTTAGCGCTTTCCGAACTCAGCCGCGGCCGTGCCCAGATCAATTCGCTTTTCCTCGACGAAGGTTTTGGAACACTTGATTCTGAGACACTTGACGTCGCCATTGCCTCACTTGAAGGATTACAAATGCAAGGTCGCAGCATTTTCCTCATCAGTCACGTTGGGGAGTTAACCCGGCGTATCCCCGTCCGAATCGCTGTGGAAAGAATGGGGAATGGAAGTTCGCGGGTGCAGGTGCGAGGATGATAATACAGGAGATTAAGCGATGAAACTAATTTCGGTGAATGTGTCGCAACCCAAGGAAGTATCGTATCACGGTAAACGCATCAAAACAGGAATCTTCAAAGAGCCGGTATCCGGGCACACGATGATGCGGCGGTTGAACATTGATGGCGATGGACAGGGCGATCCGTCCGTTCACGGTGGCGTCCACAAAGCGGTTTACGTTTATCCAATTGAACACTACGACTATTGGAAACAAGAGCTTGGCAGAGATGATTTGACCTACGGAAAGTTTGGTGAAAACTTAACTGTGGAAGGTATGTCAGAGGATACAGTTCATATCGGTGACATCTTTCGGATAGGCGAAGCATTGGTCGAGGTGTCTCAACCGCGTGTCCCATGCTTCAAACTTGGTATCAAGATGGGAAACCCACAAATTGTCAAGCCATTTTTGGAGAGCAAACGGGTCGGATTTTATGTGCGCGTACTAGAAGAAGGGGAAGTGGGTGCCGGTGATGCCATCGAGCGGATAGAAGTTGGAGTGGGGCAGATGACAGTGAAAGAGATTGTCCATCTACGGCATCTAGACACCACAAATACGGAAGCTGCTGAGAAGGCGGCAAACCTTCCTGCCCTGACGCCTAGCTGGCGCGATTCGTTCGAAGAAATCGTTGCCAAAGCTCGCGAGGGCGATGAGTAATGAAGCCGCACACGTCCCTGATCATGGCAATAAGTCTCGACGGCAAAATCTCCACACGCGATGGCGCCGGTCCACGATTCACGAGTGAGGCAGACGGGATTCGACTCCGGGAAACTCGCAGCCATGCCGATGCTATCCTCGTTGGTGCGGGAACTATCATCGCTGACGATCCGACATTTACTGAACATGGAAAGTACAAAGACTTACGCCTTCAACGGGGCTTGACCGCTAACCCAATCAAGGTCGTCGTGAGTGGAAGTGGAAGCGTTCCTGAAACCGCCCGAATGTTCCAACCTAACGGTGCCCCCGCTTTGGTTTTTACAACGGAGCGCATTCCTCCAACCCGACTCGCATCGTTGGAACAGGTGGCGGAGGTTCACCGCGTCGGTGAAACGACAGTTGATTTTCGACGTGTGGTTGAGATCCTAGCAGAGATGTACCAGGTGAAACGATTGTTGGTTGAAGGAGGCGGGCAGGTGAATTTTGACCTGTTTCGGGCAGGGTTAATTGACGAAGTATATCTTACTTTATGTCCAAAAATCATTGGCGGACGAGACGTAGTAACGAGTGTTGAAGGAGATGGATTTGACTTCCTCGACATCGTTGACGTTGAACTACTAAACCACCGCGCTGTGGACAGCGAGATTTTTCTGCATTATCGCGTTCAAAGGAACTGAAATCCGGATTGAGCAGCGATAGAATCTTACTCAGACTCCGACTCGGGTGGCGTAGAGTCGTCCTGTTTGACGCGATCCCCTTTTTTTATTTTACCAAATCCCTCAATGATCTCGGCTCTGGAGAGTCGATCACTTTGCACTTCAACAACCTTGATAACCCCCACCTGTTTTGGAATAACCCCTAGCACATCGCCTGTATCTGGATCAACCAACGATTCTATCGTGTAAACCTTCAGGTGCTGATGAATCGCAACACCTTTGGCTGACCCGATGTTGATGTAAGTATTTTCGGGATCCTCTGTATCAACGTAAACGATTGATCCCTCAATTATGCTTGCTTGAGGCGTGGGCTGCCCGGATTTGCTCCCCTGATCCTGTACCATCGCACCAGAGCCGGGCAATGCGGGTCCAATGTTTTCACGTAAAGCCAAGACCACTTTATTGAGAGCATCATCCGTTGCCATACCAAACAGGGTTTTACTGTACCTTTCGCTCCCAAATTCAATCTGGTTTAGCTCGGCAGGCGCAACGATTGGGCGCGGCTTCCTTTTCAACCCCGGCGACTGCCCAAATTGCAATTCTGTGCCTTGCTCGGTAATGACCCCGTCGAGGGGACCCATGGTCAGGCCGCCCAGCTGGTGTTGTTTTCTGGCTGCAATTTTAGGCTTGCCAATCTCATCGCCCGATGTGCCGAACAACTGCATCTCCAACTGGATAGAAGCGATATAAAGACTTCCCCTTACCTGTACTCCACCGACATAATTCGCTGTTGCGTTTTGGAACCCCTGAGAACCTTGTCTTATTAGGCGTCCGGCATTCGCTTTCACCCGTTCTTGATTGAACTTTCGTATATCGCCGACGATGAGTGCGTCGACCTTGAGCACTTTTGCCAACTGTGCACGATTTTTCGAGTCAGAAAGTGCTCGCCTCGACAATCCGGTTTCCGCCATCGCATCTAGCAATTCATCTTGGCTAACCGGTTCGTATATCTCGGATTTTTCCAGTTTGCCGTTGAGTAACTCTGTAAATCCCTCCTTCAGGTGCCATCTCTTGTGGTGCTTCCGCCCACCGAAGAGCCCGCTAAATGGTCCAGTAGGGATACATCCGCAGCCGGTTGGATGATCGAATCGACTGTGATCCTCAAAATATAGAACAACGACGCGTTTTGGCACAGCGAAGCTGCTGGGTACAAGCACGATCAACAAACAGATAACAATCGCGGCAGCAAGGCATTTTGGTGATAGTATAGACAGATGATACGAATATGAATGTAGAATTCTCATGGTAAATTTGCATCCTCTTGAAGGATTCTCTCCCCGTGCTTCCTCCCCAGACAGCGAATCATACAGTTTAGATAGTCATTTACGGCTGATGCGTCTCATGAACCAGATAAAATTTGACACGAATCATCTCTGAGCAAACAGCCAGCTTTCCCATCAGTGACGTGCAATTTCGATGCCATCAGCCTATCAAACAGTCTGAATGCATAGCGGAAAAATTGAGTTAACCCGAAGACACTTCCTCCGAGCAACTTTGTATCCTCTTCTGACATATACCGTAATTTGAAAAGGCAGGTCTACCCAGGGAAGATTGTCGAAACGGTGCCACACCATTGTCGCAAAAATGTCACACTAGATCTAGAACCCAAGAAGATGTGTCATTAGCTAACTGATGGCTAACCATCGGAGGTTCTTAATCCACTCCGCACCCATCCCGGGTAGTGCTAGCAGTCATTCTTAATTGCTAAACGGAGATCCCGACGATGAGCACAGCGGTAGGCATTGATGTTTCTTGAGCCTTCTTAAAAGCTTCGCTGATATAGGGAATATCATCGTCAGCTTCCATGGTGTTGTACGGAAATCCCCACGCCTTGAGGGTCGGTTCGAGGAAGGTTGCAGCGGTATCTATACGGGGGGCATCAGGTTGCATTGTGTTATGCCCACGATAGCCGATCAGCGATACCAAGGGTATCTCCATATTATAGGCTGTACCTCGGATGGCATCTCCCGACTCCAGAAAGCCTGTATTCTGGATGATAACTACAGGATGTTTTCCTCCAACGTACAGTCCCGATGCAATGGCGAACGCCTCACCTTCGCGACTGACGGTGATAACGTCGATTTCGGGATCTTCGTGGAGTCGCTTGAAAATTTGCGCGGTGCCGTTATCAGGTAAGCCGATAACATGGGTCACGTTCCATTTTTTCAACTCGTCTACAATCTTCTGTGCGGATATCAAATTGTGCTCCTCAATAAATCAATATACCTGCTTGCTATTTCCGCCCTTCCACGAGCGAATCGACAACTGCTGGTTCTGCAAGTGTAGAGGTATCACCGAGATCATCAAGTTCCCCTTCAGCGATTTTCCGGAGAATGCGCCGCATAATTTTGCCAGATCGAGTCTTGGGCAGTGCAGGTGCGAACTGAATCTTATCGGGCGTAGCGTGGGGACCAATGTGCTGGCGTACTACTCCCTTGATGCCGGTTTCGATGTCATCGGAAGGCGTCACACCGCTCATCAGTGTGACGTAAGCGTAGATACCTTGCCCCTTAATCTCGTGCGGATAGCCGACAACAGCCGCTTCTGCGACCGTTTCATGCTGTCCGATAGCACCCTCGACTTCGGCGGTTCCCAATCGGTGTCCAGAGATGTTGAGTACGTCGTCAACACGCCCGGTGATCCAGTAGTAACCGTCCTCGTCGCGCAAGGCACCGTCACCGGTCATGTAGTAGCCGGGGAATCGATCGAAATAGGTTTCGCGGAAACGCTCGTGGTTGCCATAAACAGTTCGCATGATACCGGGCCAAGCGGTCTTGATACATAGATATCCACGCGCCGGATTGCCGTCAACCTCTTTGCCTTCTTCATCCAAAATAACAGGTTCTATTCCAAAGAATGGAAGTGTTGCGGAACCGGGTTTAAGCGGTGTGGTACCCGGTAACGGTGTCATCAGAATCCCGCCGGTCTCTGTTTGCCACCACGTATCAACAATTGGGCATCGTCCGTCTCCAACAATGTTGTAATACCAAAGCCATTCCGGCTCTTTGATTGGTTCGCCAACGGTACCAAGCAGTCGTAGGGTAGATCGGCTATGCTTTGTCACCCAATCATTCCCCTCTTTCATCAAGGCACGTAATGCTGTTGGAGCGGTGTAGAAGAGATCGACTTGGTGTTTGTCAATTACCTGCCAGTAACGTCCGAAATCCGGGTAGGTTGGGATGCTTTCAAACATGAGGGTAATCGCGCGGTTTGAGAGCGGACCGTATACAATATAGGAGTGTCCAGTGATCCAACCGATGTCGGCGGCACAGAAATAAACATCTCCTTCATGATAGTCAAAAATCATCTCATGTGTGAAGGATGTATAAACCAGATAGCCGCCGGTTGTGTGAAGCACCCCTTTCGGTTGTCCCGTTGAGCCGGAGGTATAAAGGATAAAAAGCGGATCTTCGGCGTCCATCTCTTCCGGCGGACACTCATCATCAGCATTTGCCATCGCTTCATGCCACCAGACGTCGCGTGACGGATCGAAATCAACGGCATCGCCGGTGCGACGAACAACGATGACCCTATCAATCGAGGGACAATCCACCACTGCTGCATCGCCGTTGGCTTTCATGGGAATGCCACTACGATCACCGCGGAAGGCGGTATCCTGCGTGATTAATAATTTACACTGGGAATCATTGATACGATCGCGCAAAGAATCAGCTGAAAATGCACCGAATACAACAGAGTGCACAGCACCGATTCGGGCACATGCTAACATGGCAATGGTCAACTCTGGCACCATCTGCAAATAGATACAGACCCGGTCACCCTTGCGGACACCCTGCGCCTTGAGGACGTTAGCAAACCGTTTAACTTGTGCTAGTAGTTCAGCGTAAGTGAAGCTCTTATCTTCGTCGGGACTGTTGCCCTCCCAAATGATAGCAGTAGAATCGCCGTGTCCCGATTCTACATGTCGATCAAGACAATTATAGCAGGCGTTCAACTTCCCACCATCGAACCATCTGATGTTAGCACTTACAAAGTCATACTCTCGGATGGTGTCCCACTTCTTGTACCACGTAATGCGTTCAGCGACGTTTGCCCAGAAACTTTCTGGATCTGCCACTGATTCATCGTAAATTTTTTGATACTGCTCCATGCTACTTATATGCGCATTGGAGATTGGATAATCTGTATTTTCTGGTGGAAATATCTTGGATGCCATAAAATTCTCCTTAGAAATTTGCAATGAACCCATGTGTTCGTAAAACTTTTTGGAACGATTGTAGTTTTGTGAATCGGTTTCTTTCTGTATTATAAACAAAAATGTGGGGTTGTCAATCAAAAATAGATTTCTACCCAGCACAGAAGTCCCTGAGCGTTTGGTCAAGCTGAGTTCCGCTTGGTAGATAGGCCAAAATCAACCCATCAATCACCTGATTCTGATCCGGGACAACCCCCGTCAAGCGTTCCGCGGTTACGCCTTTGGAGAGCAGCAGATAGAAAATGTCCTTTTTTAACCCCAAGGTTGTGAAGAGATTGCCCTGTCCCTTTGAAATGACAAGATCCGCGTCAAGGAGTGCATTCGCAAATTCTCCTGTTGCCTGATAGAGATTGGTTCCGACAGTGTTTGAACCCGATGAGATCAGATGCACATCGCCAACGGCTATCTGTTCCTGAAGTTTTCGGAAACATGGATGCGCAGCAAGTTCACGCAGATCATCAAGCGTAGCATCGTTGGTTGCAGGTACTGCTTTGCCAACAACTGTGATCTGATGACCACGCTCGGCGAGTGACTCTATAATCCACAGGTCAAAAACCGACTCACCGTCGTTGTCAATAAGCCAGAGAAGTCGCTTAGACTCACCCTGGATCACTGTTGACTGAAAACGCTCGAAGCAATCGATCGCTAAAGAAGCGCGGGTGGCTGCTTGGAACACGAGGTTGAAGTAACCCGAGTTCTCTCGGAGTTTCGTTACAACCCTTGCGCTGCTGTAATCAATGATATTGGCCACGATGACCAATTTCAGCCGTTGCAACCAATCGCAGTCCCCAAATTGGGGGAGTAGGGCAAGTGCTGCTTGTCTAGCGTTCAGTTTCTCCCTCCGATATGGATTGGGATTCCCTGTGGCGAGCGTAACAACCTCAAAGATACTCCCCCACAGTTCTTCGGGAGTCAACCCATCAATGATATGTGCAGCATCAGCTTTTCGCAGCTCTAGCAGTTCTCTAACAGCTTGTATTGCGGACTGACGTAACGTCGGATTGCGGGTAGCACGTTCAATTAATTCGCCTTCCGAATGTGACATGACGTGCTGGCGGAGGTTCTCCCAATCCGGCAGCTCCCGCTTTTCACCAAAGGTGAATACACCAGGTTTATAACTGGGCGATACCAGTTGATTTAGGACGGTTTCAGATATCTGGCTTGCAACGTTTCTTGTGTCGCCCGTTGCGTGATGAGCCGATCTATCGGGTACACCTAACCGTTTGTCCCTTATGGCGGTTTCCGGCGGAATTACTATTGCCCTCGCAAAAACAGATTCGAGGCTTGTCGAACCCCCGACTTGCACACAATTGAATTGACTATTTTCGATACGGCTGTCGACCTGTAAGCCTGCGATAGGGGCAGCAACCTCACTTGAGAGTGTATTTGACTCAAACACTGTGTCCGTTGCGGTTACCCCTTTCAGACCAACACGGTCGCCGACCGTTGTATTCCCTCGTAGAACTGTATCTTCCAGCCGACAGTAGTTTCCGATCCTCACTCGATCGCCAAGATGGACACGGCCTAAAAGGTAGCAGCCTTGACCGATTTCGATATCATCATTATCTAACGTAATCTGCGCGTCGGGATCAACGCGGACCCCTTTTTGGACTAAATTTTTCTTCGCGTCTGCAAAGAGGTGTTTTTCACCGGTGAGGACATTCGACCAACGATTGATCCCAGAAATAATCTCATCCTGATGGATATACGCGTTGGTTCGCAAGCCGTCTTCGTAGCAGTGGCGGATGAGATCAACATGGTGCAGCTCAGATTTATCACCATGGGGTTGCAGTCTGTCTATCCGGTCGATCGCAGCATCACGATGCATTAGGGTAATGCCGGTGTTGGTATAGGCTTCGCCACGCTCCAGCCGGCACCACATCGTAGTTTTTTCCTCGTCAGTCATGTCATACCACTCTTTTGTACCGATGAACCTTCCCTCACCGTCAAAGAACAGTCCTCCCTTATCAACCACGGTGTCCGGAATTTTGCCACAAAGGGTCACATCCGCACGGGCGGCAAAGTGTGACAGGAGTGTGCCGACAAAGATGGATTGGTTCAGGAACGGTTCATCACCAAAGGCAACACCTATACATTCGGCGCCGGAGTCGGCGATTGCTGACAATGCGACTCTTAGCGCAGCTCCTGTGCCGTAAGGTTGATCAGGCTGCACGCACAGGAGGACGTTTGGACCGAACAGTCGATCTGTTTCTTCTGGATTGAGTGCCGCGGGAGGGATGACGCCATTTGAAGGGATATCTGTTTTGGTTATGCGCGCCGCCATTTGGGAGTTGACGACAATGATGTGAGGTCGACTTCCCGGTAGATAACTCCGCGATAGCTGCAGGGTATTTTGTTCGCCGAACCACAGGTCTAAGTTTTTATTTAGAAGGCCAGACGGATCAATGCGGGTACCTTTGCCAGCTGCGAGGATAACCCACTGCGGATCAATTTGTTGGGCAAGCTTCTCTGAATCCGCATCGGTCTGATTAGCTTGATCGCCTAATCGATCAAAGACAGTGCCCAAAAATCGCTGAATCAGCTCCTCAGCTTCCGTTTTATCTGGGAGACAGATTGCCTCAGAGAGGTTGCAACGCAGAACTGCTTCGATTGTTTGGCGAAAATTGTCAAGGGTAGTATTCATCCGAAGATTTTTATCTGAATTTGTGTGAAGGAATGAGGAAAAATGCGGGGTTTGAACGATGGTTTGATGCGGGAGATCGGCGACCACTCAGTTAGGAGGACACCGGTAAAGATAGGGGCCAGACACAAGAATTATCGGCTGTTAATTGGCAAATGCAGCTAACAATCCGAACTCAGGAACACAGTTCGCGGCGGGACTGTTCCTCGACAGTTTCCCGCCGCACTGTGCTAACTTATCAGGAAAGGTATGACGTATTTAACGCCTTACTCGCTTAGATGGAAGATTGCCATCTTCGTCTCAGTCATCTCCTGTACAGCATACTTCGGTCCCTCTTTGCCCATGCCGCTCTCTTTCAGACCACCATAGGGCATGAGGTCTGCCCGCCACTGCGTTCCCCAGTTGACCATCAGGTTGCCGGAGTCAACTTCACGCACGAATCGCATCGCCCAATCGATGTTCTCGGTGAAGATCGCCGCACTCAACCCGTAGTTGGTGTCATTGGCGAGAGCAATAGCATCATCGATGTTTGAAACCTTTGTTACACCAACAACCGGCCCAAAGATTTCGTCGTATGAGATTTTCATCTCTGGCTTGACATTGGCAACAAGGGTGGGAGCGTAGATCTGACCATTTCTTTCGCCACCAGTGAGGAGCTCAGCACCATCGCTGACCGCTTCATCGACCCACTCGCTAACGCGGATGGCATCATCCTCACGAATCATTGGTCCCATCTTGGTCGGTGTATCCAGTGGATCTCCAGTCGAGATGTCTTCAACCGTTGATTTGAAAGCATCGAGAAAATCGCCGTAGATACCCTCATGGGCGATGACCCTTTGCGTTGATATACAGACCTGTCCTGCATTAGAGTAGCCGGAGGCTGCTGCCGCCGCTGCAACTTTCTCTGGATCCGCGTCCGGCATAACGATCAGCGGAGAGTTAGATCCGAGCTCCATTGTTACACGCTTGAGTCCAGCGGTGTGGCAGATGCGTTCTCCAATATCACGGCTGCCGGTGAAGGTAATCTTCCGGACACGCCGATCTGCGCAGAGACCATCGCCAATGACGCTGCCCGATCCGGTTAAACATTGGATTGCTTCCGGCGGTGTACCCGCTTCAAGGAAAAGCTCGACCAGTTTGAGCGCTGACAGCGGTGTGTCTGTGGCAGGTTTAACGATAATTGCGTTTCCTGCCGCGAGTGCGGGACCCACTTTGTGGCAAACGAGGTGGAGCGGGAAGTTAAACGGACTAATCCCGACGACGATACCACAGGGAACGCGTACGGTGAAACCCAATTTCCCCTTAACGCCGGGCCCACCCTCGAGCGGAATGACTTCACCGTAAAGGCGTTTTGCTTCCTCTGCGGAGAGTGCGATAATCTCGGCTGCACGACCCGCTTCCATCGTTGCTTCAGCAAGGATTTTGCCTTCTTCCAGTGTAATGATTCGAGCGAGCTCCTCAGTACGCTCAGACATCATCTCGGAAACCTTGTGAATAATTTCATACCGCTCGTAACCGGTCATTTTTGCCATGATCTCGGCACCGCGTTCGGCAGTTTTAAGTGCGGTTTCGACATCATCGTGATCGCCTCTGGGAATGGTGTCAACAACGGAACCATCAAAAGGATTTAGAACTTCGATTTTTTCTGGTTTATCAACCCATTCGCCACCGATGTGCATTCTCATGGATATTAACCTCCATTGATATAAATTGGTAGATTGTCAGTTAAAATATCTGTAAGTTCAAGATACCATCTCTCATCGAAATTGTCAATCGGAATTTATCGTCCCGTCGGGTATTTTCACTTGACCCGTCTGGCACGGTTAGGGTAAAGTATAACATATTTTTCGGGCGAAAAACAGATCTGACTTGAGGAAAAGTTTATGAGAATTCTGGGGTGTAGCACAATTTTATATGGAGGGTTCAGTCTAGAACAGGCACTTGTGGGCATTGCAGGTGCAGGATATAAGGCGATTGAACTGTGTGCGCGTCCCGGTATGGCACCCCATCTGGAAATGGGCAAGCCAGCTTCGTACTACAGAGATATTAGGGAGCGTGTTGCTTCGCACAGCTTGGCAATTGAATCCATTGCGGGAACCGGCGGAATTGGTATGGATGGTCCAGATTTTGACGCGGTAATCGAAGCCGCGCAACAGGTCGGCGCACCCGTAATTGCTGAAGGCACAGGAGGAACCTCGGATGATGAAAAGAGTTTCAAACAGGTGGTCGAATTAGTTGATGCAACCGCCGCCCGAACCTCGCAAGCCGGCATTAAGTTGAGTCTAAAGCCACATGTCAATAATGCGGTCTATTCGACTGAAACGGCACTACGGCTTATGCAGGAGGTTGACCGAGAGTGGGTAGGAATCAACTTTGATGCCAGCCATATTTGGCGGACAGCAGCCGCTGAGGATCCGGTTGAGTCACTCCACCAACTGAGAGAGTATATTGCAACGCTGCGGATCCGTGATAACCGCGAGAGCCGTGAAGTACCAATAGGGCCCGCTGAAACACAGATTCCGGGCAGAGGCAGCATTGATCTCCCTGCGCTTGCGGCAGTCATGAACACAATCGACCAAGTACCGTATGTAACACTGGAAATTGTTGGTACCCACGGTGGAACTGACACGCCACTCACTGAAGTCCAGCGGGTTGCGGAGCAGTCGATAGCGTATCTGAAACTACTGTTTGTAGTATAAAGTATGCAAGGTGATATGTGAACTAAGGAGACACAACAATGCGTTTAAGTGAGGCACAGATCCATCAATACAGAGAAGCTGGGTTTCTTGTAGTGTCGAGACTGTTTGATACAGAAACAGCACTACAAATGATTCAGCACTACATGAAGCGACGCGCTGAAGGACCAAAATCAGGTGACAGCGGCGGTACAACCGATCATCCGGAAGATCCGAATCACCAGTATCCGCGAATGATTAACATGCATAACTGGGATGGGTTGACGGGTGAATGGGCAATGCAGGCAACAATGTTGGAACTCGTCGAACAGCTGATTGATGATAAGCCAGTGCTGCGGCAGACGATGCTATACTTTAAGCCTCCGGGAGGCAGAGGACAGGCACTCCATCAGGATGAGCAGTATATCACCATTGATCCCTTGATTGGCGTGTGGATTGCGTTGGATAAATCGGACAGATCCGTTGGGCAGATGGTGGTTGTGCCCGGCTCGCATAAACGCGGACTTCTACAGGTAGAGGCTGCGGATACTGCGATTTCGTTTACTGCTGTACAGTCAGTAATGCCGGCGGGGGTTGAGGAGTTTTATGTTGATATGGAACCGGGGGATGCCCTGTTCTTCGATGGCAAGACGATCCACGGTTCCTACATGAATGAATCGAACGATCGCTGGCGACGAAGTTTTATCTGTCACTACATCGGTGAAAATGCGGAAGATTTTGACCCACCACAGGGCAAGCACGTGTCACATTTGAGGCACTAAGTATAGGCAACTACCTTTTTCAATTCAGAGTTATCATGTGGAGAAAATAAGTGAACGTACACGAATACCAAGCAAAACAGATCTTAGAGGCACACGGCGTCAACGTCCAACGCGGTGAAGTGGCTGCAACCTCTGATGAAGCGGAAGCAATTGCACGCCAACTGAATTGCCAACTGTACATCGTCAAAGCCCAGATCCATGCGGGTGGCCGAGGCAAGGGAGGCGGTGTTAAACTGGCGAAGAGCCCAGAAGAGGTCAGGGAACATGCAGATGCAATCCTCGGGATGCAGCTTGTCACGCCACAAACAGGACCTGCAGGGAAGTTGGTCCGCAAGGTGCTGGTTGCTGAAGCAAGCGATATTGAGCGAGAACTTTACCTTGGTATGGTGATTGATCGGACCGACTCACGACTTGTCCTCATGGGTAGCGAAGAAGGCGGCGTGGATATCGAAGAGGTCGCCGCAACCCGCCCTGAAAAGATTCTCAAGCAAACCATCGATCCAGCAATTGGCTTGCCTGCTTTTCAAGCGCGACAACTTGCTTTCGACTTAAATATCCCGCGTGAATTGGTCAACAAGGCTGCAGATTTGATGATTGGACTGTATAATGCCTTTGTAGATTCAGACTGCTCGCTCGCTGAGATTAACCCTCTTGCTATCACAAAAACCGATGATGGTCAGGATATTGTTGCCCTTGATGCCAAGCTTAATTTCGATGACAACGCACTTTGGGAGCATGAGGAAATCGGCGCAATGCGCGATCCAAACGAAGAGGATGCTCGCGAACTCGAAGCAGGAAAGTCGGGCTTAAGCTATATCAGCCTTGACGGTAATATCGGGTGTATGGTCAACGGTGCCGGGCTTGCGATGGCAACGATGGACCTCATCCAACTGCACGGTGGCGAACCTGCGAATTTCCTCGATGTGGGTGGTGGAGCAACAACAGAGACGGTCACACATGCTTTTCGTCTCATCCTCGCAGACGAAAAAGTGCAGGCGGTCCTCGTCAACATATTTGGCGGTATCATGCAGTGCGACGTAATCGCTAACGGGATTATTGAAGCAGTTAAGCAGGTGGATTTGACAGTTCCGTTAGTTGTACGCTTGGAAGGAACGAATGTGGAACTGGGGAAGCAGATTCTTGCTGATTCGGGTTTGAACCTGATAGCCGCTGACGGACTATCGGAGGCAGCGCAAAAAGCGGTACAAGCGGTAGCAAACTAAGATCAACATTCACATTAGGCGTATGATCGTTTGTATCCCAATTCATTGGGGATTCCACTAACTGTCACATTCATGAGACAGAACTGTGGCAGAAGCCACAGAGATGCACGCCGTTGATAGGAAAATGGATGACAGACAAAATCGGACTACGCGATCTAGATGTTGCAGGCAAGCGGGTTTTAGTACGTGTTGATTTCAATGTACCGATGGAGAGGAAACGAATCGCCGATGATACACGCATCCGTGCAGCTCTGCCGACAATATCGGAGCTAATCCGGGGTGGCGCAAAAATCATCATGGTCACACATCTCGGACGTCCCAAAGGTTTCGATCCAAATTTATCCACAGAACCGCTCGCGGTCGCACTCAGCAAACTGCTGGGGCAACGGGTCAAGCATATAGTTGATTGTGTCGGAGTTGAGGTCGATGGGATTGTTTCCGAACTCCGTGTGGGGGATGTGTTGCTGCTCGAAAATGTCCGTTTCTACGAAGAAGAAACGAAGAATGGCGCAGATTTTGCGGAAAAACTCGCATCTCTCGCTGATCTCTACCTCAACGATGCTTTTGGCGCAGCACACCGTGCACACGCTTCAACCGAAGGGGTGACACACTATTTCGATCGGTGCGCTGCGGGTTTGCTGATGGAAAAGGAAATCGATCACCTCAGCGGGGTACTTCACAATCCAGAGCGTCCCTTTGTTGCGATTCTTGGTGGTGCAAAGATTTCGGACAAAATCGGCGTGATTGAGAACCTACTCGACAAAGTCGATCAACTCATCATTGGCGGAGGGATGGCATATACCTTCCTCAAAGCGAAGGGACTGTCGGTAGGGAACTCGATTGTAGAGACGGATAAACTCGATTTAGCCGATGAGTTATTAAAAAAAGCATTGGATCGGAATTTGACCATCCATCTCCCGCAAGACCACGTCATCGGTAGGAAGTTTGATCCGAATACCGATTTCCAAGCCATTTCCAATGAAAACATCCCCGATGGTTGGAGCGGCTTTGATATTGGGAGCGAAACTGTCGCAAAATTCAGTGAAATTGTCGATATGGCAAAAACGATTATCTGGAACGGTCCGTTGGGTGTGTATGAGTTTGAACTGTTTGCGAAAGGTACGCTTGAGATAGCGAGACGGGTAGCTGAATCGGAAGCAGTCAGCATCATCGGCGGTGGAGACTGTGTTGCCGCAGTGCATCAAGCGGGTATCGCAGATCGGATCACACATATCTCCACCGGCGGCGGCGCATCATTGGAATTTCTTGAAGGAAAACAGTTACCCGGGATTGAAGCATTGACAGATAAGGTTGGCTAACGAGCATCTATTTCGCAGATGCATCCGAAAATCTGGCACCCAAATAGGATACTGACAATGATAAGGTATTTGATTCGTGCGGTGATTATCGGATGTATTGGATGGATTTCTCTGTTAGGGTGTTCAGGTGAGGAAGATGCCTCGATTGAGGATGAACGTCTTGAAATGCCACTCGAAGCAGAAAGTCCAAAGGACCTTCATGGCTGCGCAATTCTAGAAAAGCCAGCTGACTTCACCGATAACGCGCTGTCCACAGCCAATGCAAAATTCGGTTTTAAGCTATTCACCGAACTTTATAATCAGAAGCCCGGCACAAACATCTTTATCTCCCCATTAAGCGTTTCGATCGCCTTGACAATGACTTACAATGGCGCTGTAGGCGAAACACAGCGGGCAATGGCAAAGACATTAGAAATCGAGGGGCTGGAGCTGCAGGCGGTCAACCAAGCTAACGCACAGTTACGAGAAATCACCAAGAGTACAGATCCTCAGATTGAACTTGCCATTGCTAACTCCATTTGGCTGCGCGACACGTTTGATGAAACTAACCCTGACTTCCTTGATCGAAATGAGCGATTCTTTGGTGCAGAGATTGCTTCGCTTGATTTTGACGATCCGCAGACATTGGATACCATCAACCAATGGGTGAACACAAACACACAGGGCAAAATTAAGTAGATTCTAAGCGAGATTGAGAAGCACGAAGTTATGTTCCTGATTAACGCCATCTATTTTAAGGGCGGCTGGAAAGGAAAGTTTGACCCGTCAAAAACACAGTCAGGGATTTTCCATCTACCGAATGGCAGCGAGAAGCAGTTGCCAATGATGTCCCATATCTGCAATTATTCGTATCTTGAGGCAACGAGCTTTCGGGCTGTTGGCTTACCTTACGGGGAAGGGCGAGTGAGCATGTATATTTTCCTGCCGGAGCCTTCCTCCAATCTTGATGAATTCCTTGAGGATTTAAACGCTGAGAACTGGAAGAGCTGGCTGTCTCAGTTTAGGGAAGAACTGGATTTGAGGCTAATAATGCCTCGCTTTAGACTAGAGTATGAAATGCTTCTCAATGACACGCTCAAAGCACTCGGCATGGAAATTGCCTTCATACCCTTCGTAGCCGATCTCTCGGGCATTGCGCCTCTTTTGTACATTGAAAAAGTGATACATAAAACTTTTTTGGAAGTCAACGAAGAAGGTACGGAAGCGGCTGCTGTAACGTTGGTCGGTCCGCCACCAGCGAGCGGTCCACGACCCTTTGTTGTTAGTCGTCCCTTCTTCTTCACCATTCATGATAATTGGACAAACACAATATTGTTCATGGGAACTGTTACAGAACCGATGTAGGTAGACGGATTTCGTCACTAAATTATAGAGGACATTGCCTGAGGAGACGACATGAAAAATTATCGGGTTGGTATAATGGGCATAGTTTTGGTATGTCTATTCGGATGTTTCGACATTAATTTTGTAAGGACCATTGTCGGCGATGCATTAGAACCTATCGAGGACCCCGATGTTTCAAGCGTTGCGTCCGCCAACACAAGATTTGGATTCAAGCTGCTCCAGGATCTCCGGGAACGAGAACCCGGAGGGAATATCTTCATTTCTCCGTTGAGTATATCAATTGCGTTGACCATGACCTATAACGGCGCGGTTGGAGAAACAGAGCGTGCCATGGCGGAAGTTCTGGGGATAGATGCGTTAGATCTATCAACGATTAACCACTCCAACAAAGCATTGCGAGAAAGCCTGGAGAACCCTGACCCCAAAGTTGAAATCTCGATCGCAAACTCCATCTGGTACCGCCAGGGGATTACATTCAATCCCGACTTCTTAGAACGGAATCGCTCATTTTTTGGAGCGGAGGTGGCTGCACTTGATTTTAGTGCGTCGCAAGCGACAGAAATCATGAACGAGTGGGTTGATACAAACACGAACGGCAAGATTGAGAAAATCGTCGACAGGATTAATCCGCAGACACTGCTCTTTCTGATTAACGCTATCTATTTTAAGGGGAACTGGCAGGACGAATTCAATCCCTCTAGGACGCGGCAGGGAATTTTTCATCTGTCGAATGGAAGTGAGAAGCAGGTACAGATGATGCGTCGAGAGGGAGAGTACCCATACTTCCGCGGCGAGAATTTTGAAGCAACGAGTTTACCGTATGGCGACGGGCAGATGAGTATGTACATTTTCCTGCCTGACCGCAATTCCAATCTTAACAAGTTCATGAGAAACCTTAATGAGGCAAATTGGGAGGATTGGTTGTCGCAGTTTCAGGATAGGCAGCAGGAAATGGTGCTTCCCCGTTTCAAACTAGAATACGAAGCAAACTTGAACGATACCCTGGAAGCATTAGGGATGGAAATTGCGTTTGGTGGCGGTGCCGATTTTAGCGGTATGGGTCCCAACCTTTTTATCAGTGAGGTCCGACATAAGACCTTCGTAGAAGTGAACGAAGAGGGGACAGAAGCTGCCGCTGTTACGGCTGTCGTGGGAGTGAAGTCTTTACCTCCGGCCTTTCGGGTTGATCGTCCCTTCTTTTTTACTATCTATGATGCCGAGACGGAGACGATACTGTTCATGGGAACCGTCACAGAACCGATGTGATTTTCGGGCAACTCCACCACTGATGGATAGGTATGGCGACCGAATCCTTAACAAGACTTGATTCCGATATCGAACTCCGGAAGAAGCTACTTCCCCACTGTCGGCTTAAGCCCGGCGAGGTTTGGCAGGATCCGGTACGAGGACATAGAGTCGGTGTGTTGGATGCAACCAGTCCAAATGCAGTATCAAAGATAGTTGGACGCGACAAGGCAAAAGTAGCCGTGAACGACCCACCTTATAATGTGAGTGTCGGAAATAAAACCACCCAAAATTTAAGTAAGCTAAACTTAGCTGAATATATGGGGTTTTCTCGCGATTGGGTGGGGAATACGATTGAGATATTAGATGAAGACGCTCACTTCTACGCGTGGTTGGGTGCCGATCAGAAGGACAACTTCCAACCTCTACCCGATTTCATGCTCATGATGCGGGACTTTGAGGGCTTAGAAGCGAGAAGTTTCATCACAATGCGGAATCAGCGGGGGTATGGTACTCAGAAAAACTGGATGGCGGTGAGACAGGAGCTGCTCTACTATACGAAGGGCAATCCCGACTTTGCAGTTGTTTATACGGATATACCTAAAATTTTACGCGGTTATTACAAAACAGTCCGCGGCGAACGAGTGGAAAACCTGGAGCGGAGTCGATCCGATACTATCAGACCCGGCAACGTGTGGGTTGATATTCAGCAGGTCTTTTATCGGATGGAGGAAAATGTCCCCGGCGCTTATGCCCAGAAGCCGCTGAAAGCAACTGAACGGATAGTGGGGACCGGTAGCCGTGAGGGCGATTTAGTCGTGGACTTCTTTTCACACTCAGGAACAACGTTAATTGCTTGCGAAAGACTGAAGCGCATCTGCTATACCTCTGACATAGACCCGATCTTCGCTGAAATGACAATCAGGCGGCTAGAACATTTCCGTGAAACATATAGAACCGGCTTTCAGGTTCAGCACCCTTTCCGGGAAATAGACACTCCAGAGGTGAGCATAGGACAGAGGTGAGAGAGGCACAATCTCAGTTTAATACGGAGAGTTTTGGAGATCAGACTAGCGGCAATTGGACTGGAACATCCTACAATCTATGTCAGATAAGAAATGATATTCTACCAATTGAAGAGGAGCAGATTCAAAGATGAGAGACAAAATTACAGCTCGCGGTGAGGATTATTCGGAGTGGTACACGGAGGTGATTCGGAAGGCGGAACTAGCGGACTACGCCCCGGTGCGTGGCTGTATGGTCATTCGCCCCTACGGTTATGAACTGTGGGAGAATGTGAAAGCGGGGCTGGATCGGCGCTTTAAGGAGACGGGACATGAAAACGCGTATTTCCCGCTCTTTGTGCCGATGAGCTTCATTGAGAAGGAAGCGCAGCACGTCGAAGGTTTTGCGCCGGAATTAGCAGTTGTCACACATGGAGGCGGCAAGGAACTGGAAGACCCGCTGGTAGTACGGCCTACCTCGGAAACGGTCATCGGATACATGTACAGCCAATGGATTCAATCTTACCGAGATCTGCCGGTATTGATAAACCAATGGGCAAACGTGGTACGCTGGGAATTACGCACCCGCCTATTTCTCCGCACGATGGAATTTCTCTGGCAGGAAGGGCACACCGCCCACGCCACAGCGGAGGAAGCGCAGGAAGAAACATTGCGAATGTTGGATGTATATACCGATTTCGCTGTGAACGATGCCGCCATCCCGGTCATTCCCGGTCGTAAGAGCGAGACCGAAAAGTTTCCGGGCGCGGACGCTTCGTATAGCATCGAAGCCATGATGGGTGATCGCCGGGCGTTACAGTCAGGCACTTCGCACAACCTCGGACAAAACTTTGCTAAAGCCTTCGATATTCAATATCAGGATGCGAATGGAACCCAGCAATACTGCTGGACGACCAGTTGGGGTGTGAGTACACGGATGGTTGGGGCGATTATCATGGCACACGGTGACGATCAAGGACTGGTCTTGCCGCCACGCCTGGCACCCACTCAGGTGGTGATCGTGCCGATTTATCGAAAGGACGGCGAACGAGGTATGGTCATGGAAGCGATCGAAAAGATCGAAGCCATGTTGGGGCAGGATGTACGAGTAAAGGTGGATGCGCGTGACGAATACTCTCCGGGCTGGAAATTCAACGAGTGGGAATTGAAGGGGGTGCCGTTACGGATAGAGATTGGTCCCAGAGATATTGCAAAAAACCAAGTAGTGCTTGCTCGCCGCGATGTGCCGGGCCGTGAAGGCAAATCGTTTGTTCCATTGGAAGGGTTAGCTGATGTGGTCTCCGATACACTCAAAGATATCCAGAATAATTTGCTAACGCGCGCCACCGAGTTCCGCGATGCGAATACATCGGAGCCGTCCGACTATGATTCGTTTCGGGAGGCAGCAACCCAAGGCTTCGCTCGCGCTTGGTGGTGTGGAGCCATAGCGTGTGAGGATAAGGTCAAGGACGATATTAAAGCGACAACACGCTGCATCCCCTCGGATCAACCGGGTGGCAATGGTACTTGCATCGTGTGCGGCGAATCCGCGGAGGAAGTCGCTATTTTTGCGCGAGCTTATTAGAACCGTACGCCTAAATCGCCTATGGCATGGAAGGTTATTATGCGCGGACTAGGACTCTTAGGTGTGTTCCTCGGCTGCGTCGCTGTTGCCTTTTGGCTGGGGTGTTGGGAAACATTAGCCAACGAACCGAGACCACGGACATCGAAGGCAACTGCTGCGGAAAGTAGCGGTGCGGCACTTCATCTTTACACGGCTCTCGACACTAATGAAGCAAAGATCTATATCCGAGCTTTTGAGAAAGAGAGCGGAATTCAGGTCCACTGGGTGCGCCTATCCGCAGGCGAAGTGTTGGTACGGATTAGAAGTGAGCAAAAGAATCCGCAAGTCGGGCTCTGGTTTGGGGGACCATCCCCAGAGTTTATCGTAGCCAAACACGAAGGGTTGCTCGACCCTTATGCACCGCACACTAATTTTCTGTTGCCCTCCGGCACATTCGACGAAGCGCACCACTGGACCGGCTTCTACTTCGGCGCAATCGGTTTTGCATCCAACACAGAGATTCTGGAACGCAAAGGCATTCCGCCGCCTACCTCTTGGCATGACCTACTAAAACCCGAGCTAAAAGGTGAGATTAGCGTTGCTTATGCCTATACATCAGGCACGGCTAATACATTGCTCGCTGCGATTGTGCAGATGATGGGTGAGGACGCGGGTTTCGATTATATTGCAAGATTAGACCAAAATGTCCACCACTACAACAGGTCAGGATCGGCGTGCGTGACACAGGTAGGTTTCGGTGAGGTCGCTGTAGGAATTGCTTTTTCGCACGATATTATCAAGAAAGGACCTGCCAAGGGGTATCCCGTAGCGCTAAGTTTTCCGAAAGAAGGAACGGGGTTCGAGATCGGCGCGATGGCGCTTGTCAAAGGAGGACCTAACCAAATTGCTGCCAAACAATTCATGGACTGGGCACTCTCGGTGCGCGCACAGAACCTTATGCAGAAGTGGTTTCGAACTCCCTTGAATCCGAACGCCCAAGTCGCTGAAGGGGCGATCACCGCCGATAAGGTGAAGTTGATTCAGTTCGATCCTATCTGGGCGGCAAACCACCGACAGAGATTGGTTGAACGATGGCGGGAAGTTACGGCACAGTGAAAAAAGCGAAAGTTCATGTTAAAAAACCGCGCTACAGAGAGCGAGTTTTTGTCCAGTGTAGGTGCAATAATCTTCCGCCACTTCCCCGTATATCCTGCGCCTTTTTTTCTTACAAGCTAAGCGGTTCTCCCTACAATTCAAGGATTTCCACGAAAATTTACCCGAAGGATTGAACCATGCGGGCAAACAAATAGAATAGGACGCTATGCCAACGGAGAAGTATAGCTAAACTAACACAGCGATGTCAGATTATGTCACGGCTCACTGGATAAGAGATCGGATCTCAATATAATCAACCTCAGGAGGTATTAGGATAATGGGGCTGGTAACGAACACGAAGATAACGGTCGGTATCGTTGCGATCCTTGTCATTGGATTCGCTGCCGGATTCATCGCGTTTGAAGTGCTGACGCGCCAGTCACCTGACATCGAAAGGGAGGTACAAATCGTCAAGCCAGATGCCCGACGAATTAGTAAGTCTCGTTTTGTCAAGCGTGCTCCTAGACCGATCGCGACGCCGCCACAAGAGGAGACAAACATTGAACCCTTCCAGATAGAAACACTTCCTATTCCGGAGAGAGTACCTACTGCTGAGAGCAGCGACGAAGAAATTAAGGATTTTTCTGCTTGGCTTTCACTGTCCCTTGAGCAGGAGAATATTATTGAGGAAACAGCACAAGAAGAGCCGAGTACAGAAGATGATGCGACGGATGATCAGATCAATTACAATCGAGAAAAATCGCGGATAGAGTCCGTTATCTGGGAGCAGTGGAAAAGTGGGCTTGAAAATTATAATATTGAATGATATATGGCAGGGATATGGGAAGACGACTTTTTCTATATCAGTGATTTGGGCACACCCGATAATCCGGACGATGATATCGTATTTCGGGGAGGCTCTCAGGAACGCGAGGGGACATTGAACGTGTTCAATAACAACGAGCACATCGATTTGGACCTCTCTCAACATGGAGATGTCGAGTTCTTGAATGAGACACTTGCTATAGTCGACTTTGACTACGAAATGACATTCGTGCAACGGGACTCAGGAGAATCATCGCATCCGTCAGGACGTATGATTTTTATCCTGGAACTTCGAGAAGATGAATGGCGCATTCTTGAGTGGTACGATAAAGCGACACCACAGTGAAGAAAAAAGCAGATAGAAAACGGTTCTACCAAAAGACGTGCCAGAGGGGATAAGTGCTCGGCCGCTTCGGTTTCCATAGCACCTGTCCCATAAAATGAGGGTGTTTTTGAACAAAGTGGCGTTCTGAACCTATCGGCGGTAACCCGCTAATTCTTCCAGACGACGGACACGTTCATCCATTGGTGGGTGGGTGCTGAAGAGGCCCGCTATCCCACCGCGCAAGGGGTTCACGATGAAGAGATGCGATGTCGCCGCATTCGTGCGCGTCGGATGCATTTCAACACCGCGTTCAAGCCGGCGAAGGGCATTTGCCAATGCCATTGGATCTCCGCAGATTTCTGCGCCACCACGGTCAGCCGCGTATTCGCGGGAACGAGAGATTGCGAATTGAATAATCATTGCCGCAATCGGGGCAACGATAATCAGGAACAGCCATCCGATGATTCCACCGCCATCTTCGTCGTCATTTCCACTAAAACCACCAAATAACGCTGCCCACTGTGCCATGTTCGCAATCAGCATGATTGCCCCCGCAATCGTGGCAACGATGCTACTAATCAAAATGTCCCGGTGCCTGATGTGCGCTAGCTCATGCCCAATCACACCCGCCAACTCATCACGCGATAGAATTCGCATAATCCCGTCCGTTGCAGCAACCGCCGCGTGGCTTGGGCTTCTGCCTGTCGCAAACGCGTTTGGCATATCTGTCGGAATTGTGTAGACCTGCGGCATCGGCAGACCTGATTTTTCTGTCTGTTGTTTGACGATCTGATATAATTCGCTATTAGGACTAGCCTCCTGTGCTCTGTACATTGACAAAACAATCTTATCACTGAACCAATAGGAGCCGAAATTCATAATCGCTGCCAAGATCAGGGCGATTGCCATCCCGACCTCACCACCTAATATGTTGCCAATGAACATTAGCAGCGCTGTCAACGCGATCAAGAGTATGCCAGTTTTGAGAGTATTCATTTTGAGAGACCTCCTGTGATAATTTTAACTGTATATAAGATATAATGGGCAGCCTACCCACTCTGTTCCTTAAAACCAATTTTTTTAAGGATGAACCAGTTCTTAATATCCCACAATCTCTTATTTGAACACACCAAAATAGAGATTGGGTTCATGAAACACAGCATATTGTTGTTTGACGTGCAAGGGGATCTTTAAGTGTAAATATTTTTTGTCAAATTCGCCCGGAGGTTCCCTAAAATCACGAACCGTGATGGGCATTCGAAACCGATCAGTATGTGGTGCCAACCAACGAATCCTTCCGCTCACCACGAGTAGATTGGAAGAACCGAGGTTTCCATTGAGATTTTTTTGCAATCCAATAAGGCATTATGATAACATAATGCGCTTTTCCAGACGACTGATTTTTCCTAACGGATAGGTCCAACCAAAACTAGGGAGAATAGGATGAAAGAAATCAGGATTCGTAATCCACGGGCAGAAGCGAAAGCATTGCTTGTAATGGATACTAAACAGGCGGCCATCCAATTCCAACAGTATACCACGGAGGAGCAACTGGTAATCATTGAAACGGTTTCGGATGCGAAAAGCCGCGAGGAGTTGTACTACCTCGTTCCTGATTGCACGGAACTGGTTCAACGCAGCCCGACTGAGAACGTAATGCAGATGGCGCTCGTCCATCTTGGAACTGGGCAATCCGCGGGTATTCTATCCGCGGCATCCTCTGAACAGCTTTCAGATATTGTGGACCTGATTGCATATCAGGATGACAAATTAGATGATACGCGATTTGAAGCGTGGCTGATGGAGATGTTACACGCGGGAGAGGAAGTTTTTGAAAACATGTTGCATTCCATTGATCCACACCTACTCGGAGAATTTTTCTGGAATCGGCTTGAATTAGCCACCTCCAAATCCAATGTAATCCCATACCCTGCGTTTCTAGTGGAGGAAGCTCTCGTTAGTCCGGAAGATTTAAGTTGCGACACCGAAGATACCCAACTGTTAATCGAGATGCTCTACGCTGCAGATGGAGATCTGTTTCAATCCCTGATGGAATATATATTCCTGGAGGATGCGACCGCCATAGATGGTTACGCTAGGGAAAGCAAAGCACGGACAACGCGAGAAGCTGCCAAAACTCGAATCGAGGAACGAGATCGAGAACGGGGAGTAACTGAAGAAGATTTAGGCAAGTCGGTAGATTTCAATAATACTCAGTTAGACCAGAATCAATCAGCCAAAAGATCTGCCAAAAATGGCCTCACCGAAGACGATTTAGAAAAGTTAGTTGACCTTGATAATGTCCAGCTAGACGAATAAACGCGTCAGCGCACTATCGCACGTCCCATGGAATGTCATCAATGGTAAATACAGACTCCCTTATCAAACACGACCCACGATTGTTCCTGTTCAGGGCATTGTCCGAACTTGGGGAACAGGAGAATGTCCCGATTGAACGAATAGATGAGATCAATCGGCAGATCGTTGCAATTATGAACAAACGTTCAGTTATGGAGCCGGTTGACATATCTAAACGCTCCGAACTGCGAACGGTTGCAAGGGAGGTGGTCCTTCGACTTAATCTTGGACTTGAGCACGGCAGCAAACTCGATCTCATTCGAGCAAAACACCTGTTAGGCTGTAACGACATGATTCGCTTCTATCAGATCGGGAATACATTGATAACCAAATTAAAGCGGGATGCTCAAGACCTCCGACAGCGTGCGCGATTGACCATCGCCGAAACGGGAATGGTGCAGATTGGGGGACACCCGGAAGCGGTGATGGAAATGCCGCTACTAAGCCAAATCGAGGAAGATGTCCTATCAGCTGTGATAGATGAGACTCTGATTATAGGTGAAGTTACCGTTGTCGTCGAATCAAAGGCCGAAGTAGGACAACCGATGGAACAGCTCAGTCAGGTCCAAATTGCTGACGGGATGTTGCGAAATCTAGGCTTACGATTGGATTACCTTCAGACGCTTCCGCTTTACCTGATGGCAAAAGAGAAGGACTTTCGATATGCTGCGAGCATGGAATCGTCGGAAGATCTAGCTGGAAAGATTACATGCGGGATGGTGGTAAACTTGGCTATCGATAGCGGAAGATATTTCTGTGTAACCCTTGATAAAGTTCGGAAATTCTGCGAAGCGTGTATCACAGCAAATGAAGTTACTGATGCAGTTGAGGAGAAACTTCTTGCGTGGTTGATTGAATACTTGGAAACTCATCAAGCGGCAGAAGCCGTAATCGACTATGCATACGATTACTGGATGTATTGGATTAATCAGTTAGGAAGACATTTGCAAAAGCCGACAACGGATAGCAGTACACTGCACGATTGGTTCATCCTTTGATAGAAACCGGTCGACCAATTTTATCCGTTTGGAAGGCACTCCATCTTGCTATGCGTAAGGCGTGAGACGTGAAAGCCCCTTTTTTCACGTCCCACGTCATTGATTTACTATACGGTAACGTTGCACGTATCATAGGCGGCTTGCATCGCAGCGAGTGGATCGCCTTTCGGAACAAATTCGTGTCCAACATAGAGGTCGTAATCTGTCTCGGCGATTGCACGCATGACCGGCGGATAGTAAATTTCCTGCTCATCATCAAGGTCTTTTCGACCCGGATTCCCCGCTGTATGGAAATGCCCGATGTAATCAATGCTTTCCTGAATTGTCCGGACGAGATCGCCTTCCATAATCTGCATGTGATAGATATCATAAAGTAGCTGGACACGCGGTGAATTCACACCCTTGCACACCTCGACACCCCAAGGGGTGCGGTCGCATTGATAATCGGGGTGATTCACTTTGCTGTTGAGCAGCTCAATGCAGAGATTGACCCCTTTATCTTCCGCTGCCTTGGCAACGCGCAAAAGGCCTTCGATGGTGTTATCCCGCCCCTCCTCCTCTGATTTCCCTTCACGATTGCCTGAGAAGCAGATGAGTCCAGGAATATCATTGGCGGCAGCAACTTCGAGATTCTCCAGAATCTCCTGTTCAATACGCTCATGGTTCTCTCGTTTGTTGAGACCATCAGGTAGGGATTGATGTCCAACGATAATAGCGACGCGCATACCATTTTCACGCACGAGGGACCAATATTCTGGTGGTGCCATTTCTACGGATTTATATCCAATCTTCGCCGCTTCTTGGATGATTTGTTCGGGAGAGGCATCATCACGAGTGAAACAGCCGTAACAGATTGATTGATTAATTGAACCCATTCCTTTCTCCTTTAAGCTTCCACCCACAGCCGATAATAGATGTGAGGGTGCTTTGCAACGAAATTTCTGTACTAAAAAACATGCTCTTAGAGATCTACAGCTTTGCCGGTTTCAAACGATGTGCTCGCCGCCATCATAATCCTGAGCGTCTCCAACGCATCGCTGTAAGGTGACAGGATTTTGGATGAATCACCGGTCTTGACGGCATCAATAAACACACGGTCTCGGTCTTGCCCCCCATTTTCCGGTAGTGAGTCCTCCTCACCTTTCCGATTGATGGTATTAGCACCGCCAACAGTCACAACTAACCCGCGACAGAAGACCTCGAGCTGCACCCGGTTCCAACCGTCCATGGCACAACATGATGCAATATTGGCGATCGCTCCGCTCTCGAACTCAATGTTGACCATGCTGAGGTCGTCGACATCGTACTGCGGAATATCCGTCATACTTCCACGGGTGGCAACGCCATGTACAGTCTTAGCGTCTCCGAGAAGAAATCGCGCTAGGTCGAAAATGTGGGTTGTCTGTTCGACATGCTGTCCACCGGACTGAGCGCGGATTCTCCACCAGAGGGTGCCGGGCAGTCCACCCATCCAGTACCCCAACGCGCCGAGAACCGGCGATTCTTTGTCAAGAATAGACTTCGCATGTTGCGCATTGCCCCCGTAACGCCAGTGATATCCAACACTGGTAATCACGCCACTTCGACGGACATCCTCATTGATGATAACCGCTTGCTCTAGGTCTGCAGCGATCGGCTTCTCAATGAACATCGCAATGTCTTTTTCACAAGCGATCCGCTCTTGTTCGCCGTGTGCAAAGGGTGGCGTACAGATGTACACGGCATCAAGATCTTCCTTGTCGTACATTTCACGGAAGTCTGTGTAGACGTTGCCCCCATATTCCTCCGCAGCCCCTTTTGCACGCTCCTCCGACACATCGCACATCGCGGTAAATTCTATATCGTCGAACGTTTGCAGGTTCCTCATGTGAGCCCCTGCCATACCGCCTGTTCCAATAAAACCGAGTTTTACTTTCATGGGTTCTCCTCAAAGGAAGGAATCTATATCAGACAAAATCCCAGCGTAAATGCAAGAAGTACAAGTCCCGGAAGTCTGCCTCTCATTTCCCAACAGTGTATCAAAAAACAGTCGCAGCATCAACCAGAAATTTCTTATTTTATCTTGAGCTGGGCTCGCTCCGCGCTTGGTAAATGTGCGAGATAGGCTCCATTCCAATAAAAAAGGGCAGCCACGGGAGGTTGCCCTTTTTTTAGATTGACACAGCGGAAAAATTGTAGCGATGAACTTTGAATGAGATTATAGGAAACCAATTCCCCCTAACCCATCAGTTTTCCGAGTGAGGCTCTGGACAACTCGTATAGTGGGTTCCAATAGATGCCAAGCAGGAGGGTCGGAACAACAAAGATTAAGAGTAGGACAAGACTACCGGGGGAGAAAGAGAGGGACTCGGTATCATCGGACGATTCAAGGAACATCGCCTTGACAATTCGCACATAGTAGTAAAGCGCGACAACGCTGTTAAGCAAGCCGATAACTGCCAGCCAGTAAAGCTGTTCTTTGATGACCGCGGCAAAAAGAATCCATTTCCCTGCGAACCCCGCAAGGGGTGGTAAGCCGGTCAAAGAGAAGAGGAAGATCGCCATGGACACGGCGATGAGTGGTGCACGGGAGACCAATCCACGGTAACCGTCAATTGTTTCACTGCCGACCTCGTTTGCAATGAGGATAACCACAAAGAACGCGCCGAGGTTCATGAACAGGTAGATAATCAGATAGATTAGAATTGCCTGAAGACCTTCGCTCGTCAACAGCACACCTCCCATGAGCAGGAAACCCCCATGCGAAATACTCGAATAGGCGAGGAGGCGTTTCACATTCTGCTGAGGCAGTGCGGCAAGATTGCCGACGGTCATTGTAAGGGCGGAGACAACAGCCAGCATCATCGACCAGTCAATGGATGCATCTGCCGACTTGAAGCCTGAGTAGAACAGGCGAAGGAATAGGGCAAAACCAGCGGCTTTGGAGGCAACAGATAGAAACGCTGTAATCGGGATAGGCGCGCCTTCGTACACATCGGGAGACCACATGTGGAAGGGTACTGAAGCAATTTTGTACCCGACACCTGCAAGGATAAACGTGATCGACAGCAGCACAGCGAGCGGATACACATTACCTTGACTGAACATCTCGCCCAGCTTGCTGCTAATTAGCATGATATCACCTGTACCGGTCATTCCAAAGAGGAGCGAGATGCCAAATAACATTGTCCCCGATGATATCGCGCCGAAGGTGATATACTTGAACGCGGCTTCGCTCGAACGTGGGCTGTGCGTTAGGAATCCGGCGAGGATGTAGGAGGTTAGACTGACTGTTTCGAGCGACAGGTAGATCATCAGGAGATGGGTGGACGATGCCATCAGATACATCCCCAACGTCACTGCAAGTAGGAGCGCGTAGTATTCACCCTTCGTCTCCGGATCGAGTTCAGAAGAACGGACCGAAAACAGAATCGTAGCAGCCGTGGCAACAGATATGATAATCTTGAAGAACATGGCGAAACTATCAAGCCGGACCATACCGAGGAACAGGGAGCGATCTTCGGATCCAATCACAAGTGCTGTGATCACGGCTATCACAAGTCCGATGAGCCCCAGATAGGCAGCGCCATTACCGCCGGTCTTCTTCGACCCCAGATCATATAAGATGATGACTACCGCGAAGACAACTAAAACAATTTCTGGTATAAAGTAAGGAATACTTGCAATGTTTGTCAACGGAGTTTCCCCTTATTGTACAAGCGGCAGTAGGCTCACAGCTTCTCTAAACATATCGATGGCGATTGAGGGCCAGATGCCCAGCACAATCGTAAGAATGCCCAACGGGACCAGCGTTGCGATTTCGCGTCCGTTGATCTCGGTGATAGCCTCGTACTTCGGATTCAGCTCTCCGAGGAAGACACGCTGTAATGTCCAGAGGAAGTAAGCGGCACCAACAACAATCCCGGCGGTGGAAAGGATTGTTAGCACCTTGAATTTACTGTAGGCACCAAGGAGGGATAACGCTTCACCCACGAAACCGCTCAACCCCGGTAATCCTAAAGATGCCATAAACGCGAGTGTTGTAATGCCGGTGTATATCGGCATTTTGCTACCGAGTCCGCCGAAACCATTGATTTCGCGGTGGTGTGCGCGATCGTAAACAACGCCGACCAAGAGGAACAACATCGCGCTGATAACGCCGTGGTTAAACATCTGAAGAATAGCACCGGTTAAGCCACTTTCATTCCGGGCTGCAAGCCCTATGAGCACGAATCCCATGTGACCGATGCTGGAATAGGCAACAAGTTTCTTGAAATCGGTCTGGGCTAATGCACAGAGTGAGCCGTAGACAATGTTGATAAAGCCAAGGATTGCTAACGAGTTGCCCCATCTACCTTCGCCGTTGCAGAAGAAATCCATCCCTTCGGGCAACATCGCGAAGTTCACACGAACCAGTCCGTAAGTTCCCATCTTCAAAAGGATACCGGCAAGGATGACGCTGATCGCGGTTGGCGCTTCGACGTGCGCGTCGGGCAGCCAGGTATGGAAGGGAAAGATTGGAACTTTAACGGCAAAGCCGATGAAGAAACCGAGGAATGCCCAAATTTGGAATGTTGGGTCTGCTAGTGCATGCCCTGGAGTTTTTGCAAGTTCAATCAACGTAGGAATATCAAAAGTGCGAGCCACATCATCCGTACCGCTCTTAAGATAAACAGCGATCATGGCGATGAGCATCAGCACACTCCCGAAAAGTGTATAGAGGAAGAACTTAATTGCTGCATATTCCCGTCTCGGTCCGCCCCATATCCCAATCAAGAAGTACATGGGTAGCAGTGTCAACTCAAAGAAAACATAGAATAAAAACATATCCAAGGCGCAGAAGAAACCGATCATGCCCGTTTCCAGGAGCAGAAATAGGGCGAGGTATGCTTTGATTCCTTTGTCTATCTTCCACGATGCAAGCACACATATCGGTCCTAGCAGTGCTGTCAAAAGCACCAGTGTAACGCTTAGTCCATCAATCCCGACATGGTAGCGGATATTGAATGCTTCAATCCACATCATGTCTTCTTCATACTGATGCCCCGGCGCGGATCGGTCATAATCGACAAAAAGAAACACTGCAATCAGCAGCGGGATCAGCGTGATAATAAAGGTCACACGCTTAGCGAGTTCCTCCTGTTCTCGCCGAATAGCAAACAGAACCACCAGCATCCCCAGCAAGGGGATAAAAATCATCAACGATAACATCCAGCGAAATCCTCCTAAAAGTTGATTCGAGATTTATTTCTTCAGCACCTGTATTCCTGATGAACCGATTGGTTCGACCGGTCATTTAGCTTAGAAGAGCGCACGGAAAATTAGGATCAGAAGCACAACGCCACCTACAACCGCCAGCAGATAGTTTTGGATCATGCCGGTTTGCACCCTTCTGACTCTGCCACCGATGGACCAAGTGATTCGGGCAACCAAATTGACCAATCCATCAACAAAAGTGTTATCGAACCACCCTGAAACTCGCGCACAGCCTGCCTGTACAACGACACCGACTCCGTTGACAATTCCATCAATGAACCGCAGATCGAATAGTCCGAGCACCTTTGAACCGGCGACAGTCAGTGCGACAAGCACGCCGTCGTACAATTCATCAAAGTAGTATTTGTTCCATAGCAACGTGTAAATCGGGCGTAGCCTTGCTGCAACGGCATCAGCAGAGATTTTTCTCCAGTAGTAGAATAGTGCAGATAGCCCAATGCCAACAATGACAATAACAAAAGAGAGTGGCACTACAATGTTATGCGCCTTGTCGTGATCTGGATTATGATGTCCCGCTGCAGCGTCGTGATGCGCGTCTTCACTGTGTGCATCTTCTGCAGCGTGAGCATCGGAAAGTCCGAGTTGTGCGTGCAAGACATCTTGACTTGCATCGTATGTCGCATGCTTTGGCGCGTGGACATGGGGTTGCGCGGGTTGTTTTACATATTTTTCAAACGACCATTTATTGACAATTGGAAAGCTAAGGACGGCTAAGATAATCAGTGGAATTGCCATCTTCCAAGGAGATTCGTGCGCCCCGTCATGCATTTCCTGATTTCGAGGTTCCCCGGTAAACGTCATAAAGATAAGGCGGAACATATAAAATGCGGTGATAACAGCAGCGAGTGCCGCCATGGAAAACAGGATATAGTGATGCACCGAGTTCCAAGAGATTGCCCTGTAGAGCACCTCAACGAGAACAGCATCCTTGCTCCAGAACCCTGAGAAGATATAAGGCACACCGGCGATTGACAGTGTTGCAATCAACATCGTCACGAAAGTAATGGGCATCTTATGCCTAAGTCCGCCCATGTGGCGCATATCCTGCGCTGGATCAATGCCGAAACTATCGAAAGAGGCAGCGTGATTGTCCCCGTGTGCATGGTCATCGCCGTGCGCGTGGTCATGTTCATGATCGTGGTCGTGAGCATGATGCGCAGCATGGAATGCGTGGATCACACTACCGGATCCGAGAAAGAGCAGAGCCTTGAAGAATGCGTGTGTCGTGAGATGGAAGAGCCCTGCAACATAGCTTCCTGCACCAATAGCCAACATCATATACCCCAGTTGGCTGATGGTTGAATAAGCAAGGACTCGTTTAATATCAAATCGTACAATGGCGATGGTTGCTGCGACCAGTGCCGTGATTGCTCCAACATAGGCAATGAACAGTGATGAATCTGCGGTTAAGATCGGGAACATTCGCGCGGTAAGATAGACCCCTGCGGCGACCATTGTTGCGGCGTGAATCAATGCGCTGACAGGTGTAGGTCCTTCCATCGCATCCGGCAACCAGGTGTGTAAGGGGATTTGGGCAGATTTACCGACAGCACCACAGAAGATCAGTACCCCCGCGATTGATAGCCAAGTCATGTCAGCAGTTGTCAAGTTACTGGCGAGCGCGAAAATACCGTCAGTCCCGTAGAGCGATAGAGTGCGAAACTTGGTGAAAAGCATCATCATACCGATGAACATCCCAACGTCACCAACACGGGTGGTCATGAACGCCTTTTTACAGGCATTTGCCGGAGCGTCCTGTTCAAACCAAAAACCGATCAGGAGATAGGAGCAGACACCGACAAGCTCCCAACCGATGTAGATGCCGAGTAGGTTGTCAGAGACAACCAAGAAAAGCATAGAGAAAGAGAATAACGACAGGAAGGCAAAGAATCGCGGATAGCGAGGATCACCGTGCATGTATCCGATTGAGAAGATATGCACAAGGCTGCTGACAATCGTGACGACAAGGAGCATGACGGAGGTCACGCTGTCAAACAGGAATCCCATAGAAAAGTTGACGGAGCCCAACGGGAGCCAAGTAAGCGAATGTATCTCCGCACCATCATGCGAATACTTATCTGGATCCGCGACAACATTTGTGAACAGGAGGACAGCACAGACAAATGCCACGAGCATTGCTGCGGTTGAAACGAGATCCTGGCGGGCATAGTTACGTCCAGTCAGTGATAGGAGACCAAAAAACGCGAAGGCTGCGAGGGGGGCAACTAAAATGATACTAATCAGCGGTACAACAGGCATACAATAATCTCCTACTCTTCTTATCCCTTCAAAGTATCGGTCTCGTCGGGACTGATGGTGCTGAACTCTCTATAGATTGCCAAAATAATTGCCAAGAATACGGCGGCTTCGGCGGCAGCAAGGACAATTCCAAAAAGTGCGATAATCTGACCACTTATGTCATCAGGCGGAGTCACGTAGCGGGAAAAGGCAGCAAAATTAAGGTTACATGAGTTGAGAATTAGTTCGATTCCCATCAGGATGCTAATAGCGTTCCTACGCGTCAACACACAGAAAATTCCAAGGCTGAACAGTATAATGCTGATGACAAGATAACTTTGTAGGCTCATTCGTCCCTGACCTCCTTGCGAGAGATAAGTGCCGCACCGATCAGTGCAACCAGCAGCAGTATCGAGGCGATCTCAAACGGCAGTAGATACTCTTCCTTCATAATCATCTCGCCAATCTTTCGCGTTGTCGGTTCTTGGGATGCCCCTATATCGACGTTTTCCCATTGCGGGGTGTTCGTGATGACACTCAGGAGTAAGCCGAAGATAGTCAGCGACACGACACCGCCCCAGAAAAGCTGTCCGCGTTCAAGTTTTAACTTCAGGTCCAAGCTCCCACTTGTCATCATGACTCCGAATAGGATCAGCACCAGAATACCGCCGACATAGACGATCACTTGGGTAGCGGCAAGGAAATCTGCTTGTAAGAAAACATAAAGCCCTGCGACGCTAAAGAGGGTAACCATTAGTGAAAAGGCAGCGTAGACGATATTTTTGATCGTAACAACAACTACCGCCGATGCAATGGTCAGCAGAGCAAAAAGGTAAAAAACCAATTCTTGTGGATTCAATTCCATAGGTGAACTCAGTTAGTCAGTTTTAGTTTTAAGATCTTCTGTCGGAGTTGGTTAGGTTCAGATTAATCTGCGGCTTCCGCCTCGATGGATTCATCGCCCGGTTTTTCATACATTTCGGGCTTTGCAAATTCGTAAATAAGGTCAGTCCGATCAAAAGTGGAGTACTCAATTCCGTCACCAAGATTATCAAACATGATCAGACACTCCGTTGGACATACCTCGGTACAAAGACCACAGTACATACAAAGCGACATGTCGATGTCAAACTGATCAAGGTAGAAAATCACAGGTTTCCGCTCGATGACATTAGCAATTTCTTCGCTCGAAACCGTGACGGTCCCACTGTCGCGTGTGCTGATTGAAACAGATGTATTAGGTGCTGGTTTTTCGTCGCCCTCAATATTGCCGATAATTTCTGTCCTATCTTTGAGATGAACCACGTTCATGCTATCCCATAGGCGTTCGCCTTTGGGCAACTTCTGGGTGGTGATGGTAATACAGTCGACGGGACAGATCATCTCGCATTTTTTACAACCGATACAGTCCTCAATGCGGTTGTGTAACTTTCCACGATAGCCTTTTGGGATATCGCGCACATTCTTCTTCTGCTCAAAGGGACGATCGTAGGGATATTGGTGGGTGACAGAGGGTTTTAGCAGCTGTTTGAAGGTGATACGCATACCGACGAGGGCTGTATAAAGCCCCAAATAGATATTTGACAGATAGTGACGCATAATGAAACCTCCTTAGAGGTAAATTTGTGCACCTTTGGTTTTTTAGGTCGTAGCAGAAATTCGCCTCTCCGCCGAATTGGACGGTCCCTTAGATAAACTCTTACCAAGTACGCCAAACGTAAGAATGAGTCCAAGTATAATAACAACAATGCTGATAACGATACTTAGCAGCGTATCTGTCGGGAAAATCAGCCCCCAGATTCCGACCCCCAAAATATTAAAGAACGAAATTGGAATAAAATATTTCCAACACAGGTTCATTAATTGATCCACTCGGAGCCGTGGCAGCGTCCAGCGCAGCCACATCATAACAAACACTAGGAGCAGCGTTTTGATAACCACACCGATGAGTCCACCGAGTGTAACTGCCCTCAGAACAAAGCCGAGGATGCCAGCTTGGGGTAACATCTCCGCGGGTACAATTCCGTGCCAGCCGCCGAGGAACAGTGTTGCCGCGATCGCGCTGACGGCGAACATATTCGCATACTCCGCAATAAAGAACAGCGCAAAGCGCATCCCACTATACTCAGTATGAAAACCGGCGACCAATTCGGATTCTGCTTCCGGTAGGTCAAAAGGAGTTCGGTTGACCTCAGCAATCGCTGATATGAAGAAAACGAAGAACGCAATAAAGGTGAATGGCGTCCGAAAAACGATCCAGTTTGCTATCCCGTCTTGCCCTTTGACAATGTCCTGCATATTCAGCGACTGAACCAGCATGACAACCGTCAAAATGCCAAGACCGATCGGGATCTCATAGCTAACAAGTTGTGCGGCTGATCGCATCGCACCCAGGAGCGACCATTTGCTATTGGAAGCCCAACCCGCCATAATCACGCCCATCACGACGACGGAGGAGATTGCCATGATATAAAAGATACCAATATTTAGGTTGCTGACCAAGATAGATTGACCAAATGGAATTGCGGCAAATACGGCAAAGGAACAGGCGAAGATGATGTATGGAGAAACCACAAAGAGGAACCTGTCCCCCTCTCGGGGGATGTGATCTTCCTTGAAAATGAGCTTAACGCCATCTGCCAAGGTTTGAAGGATTCCGTGTGGTCCCACTCTCATCGGGCCAACGCGATCTTGAATATGGGCGGAGACCTTCCGTTCTGCTAAAACGAGGCCGAGCGGCAGCAACGGAACTACAGCGACAAAAATGACACAGCATGCAAGCATAATTGCCAATTCGCCAAGGGGAGCAGGAAGATGGGTCAAGAATGGCGCGTGTTCTTGGGCAAATCTTTGCGCCCAATTTTCGGAGGCTTGGACGAAAAATTGATGTAAGTTTTCAGCTTGTAAACCGAGTGGCATTCAAACTCCTTATGCGTGAAAGGCGATCCGCAAAGATAGCATCAGAATCTAGCGATCAACCTCTCCCATGACAATATCAATGCTTCCAATAATTGCGATGATGTCCGCAACCATTAATCCTCGACTCAACTCCTGCAACGCACTTAGTGCCGTAAAACAGGGGGACTTGGCTTTCACACGTACCGGCTTCGGCGTTCCATCACTTACGATGTAGAATCCTAGTTCTCCGCGGGGAGCTTCACTTCGGGAAAAGATTTCGCCCTTGGGCGGCCTCACCGCTTTGAGCTCTGCCTGAATGGGACCATCAGGAAGGCCGGAGTCAAGGATTTGTCGAATGATGCGGACAGATTCTTTCATCTCGTCCATTCGGACTTTATAGCGATTCCAACAATCGCCAGAGACTACGCCAAGCTCCGGAATGTCTCTGCCAACTGGAACATCAAAGTCAAATCGATCATAGATGGAGTAAGTTTCATCCTTGCGCAGATCCCATTGTAATCCTGCTCCACGGAGATTAGGACCCGTAATGCCGTAGTTAATCGCCATTTCCGCGTCCATGACAGCGACATTTGCTGTGCGTTCAATGAAGATTCGATTGGCGGTCAATAGCGAGTTGTATACATCAATCTGCGGCTCGAAATAGTCGATAAATTCCTTAACCTCATCAAGAAAGCCCGGCGGTGTATCCCTTGAAACCCCACCGACACGGATATAATTGTACGTCAGCCGAGCACCACAGATTTTTTCGAAAAGCAGGAGGATCTTCTCACGATCTCTAAAGGCGTAAAGGAACGGGGTGAATGCACCGATGTCCATGCCATAGGTGCCGAATGACAGAAGATGGCTTCCGATTCGGTTCAATTCACCGATGAGGATACGAAGGTATTCGCCTCGCTCAGGCACCCCGGGGAATTTACCCTCTTCTTTCGCCATTAACTGCTCAACAGCCAAACAGAATCCCCAGTTCATATTCATCGCTGCGATATAATCCATCCGATCGGTAAACGGAATAATCTGCTGATAATTGAGGTTTTCAGAATGTTTTTCAAAGCAGCGGTGCAAGTAACCGACATGGGGAATTGCGTCCCGAACAACTTCGCCATCCAGTTTCAACTCAAGCCTCAGCACGCCATGGGTGCTTGGATGCTGAGGTCCCATGCTTACAATCATTTCATCTGTGAATGGCTTCAGTTCGATGATTTTGCTGTCCTGTTCTGGTGCTGCCATGATGGATTTCCTTTAACCTAATCAGATTAACTGATAGAAGATTAGCTGACCTCAAAATTTTCAGCGTCTGGTCATGTTATATAAAGTTGGTGCACAGTCATCTCAGATTGTTGGCTCTGGCTGTATGGAATGCGGTCCAAATCGCAAGTCATGTGTTGAAGATAACAATCCTTTCAAGATGATGCCATATTTCTTTCCGCGCTTCTTGAATTTCTTTATCAGTCGGTTCAAAACCTTCCCATAGGCCACCAAGTTTGACTATATTTTTCCCTGCACACGGTTGATATTCACCCTTTAGGGATGTCACAAAATCAACAACTACGGCTAGTTTTTCTTCTGGCAATTCTTTAATCATATCAATAATCTGTTGTTGATACTGTTCTGTAAGCACCATCGTTTTTGCTCCCTCTCCATGAACATCAATAAGGCACTCGCATTCCTCGATAGAACTCAGGCTCTGTATAATCCTTCCGCATCGGGTAGCCTTCCCAATCGTCTGGAAGCAGGATTCTCCGTAAATCACTGTGGCCATCGAAGATAATCCCGTACAGATCGTACGTCTCCCGCTCATGCCAGTTGGCGGTTCTCCAGATATGTTCAACGGTGGAAACGTGGGGTTCTTCCTCTTTCGAGAGAAGAATTTTCAGTACCAGTTTATGACGGCGGGGCATTGAGTAGAGGTGATATACGACGTAATAGTTGGGATCTTTCGCACCGAGATCAACCCCACTCAAACACATTAAGAAATCGAAAGCGAGTGCTTCATCTTGGGCGAGATACTGTGCGACATCGGCGAGCGATTTAGCGGCAACGGTAACAAAGGGATCCGCAATGTCCTCTTCAAACGAGACGATTGATTCTCCAAATTTATCTTTTAGGTTTTCGTAGATTTCTTGTGGTGTCACGGAAAGGCATCAACGCTTTTGGGAGTTATCCACAGCGCTGCAATTCTCCCTTCTAAGATTTTGCTCCTTCGACAGGTCGCCAAGGAATATGTGAAAATAGGTTGCGTAGAATCCAGCCTGTAAAAAAAACAATTACGGGAGGTCGGTCTTTGCTCTCCCCATTCAACCATCCGCTCGTATTTTAACTGGCGGCTTCTTCCCCGGCTCGCTCGGAGTTTTGAGCAACTTGATCGTCCTGCCCTTCTTCTGCTGCCGAGTGTTCTTCTGCTTCAGCCTGCGCTGCAGCCATCGCCTCTTCATTATTTTCCAAGTCTGTCTTCGTGAAGAGCTTCTTCAAGAAAGGCACACTTGTTCGTTTTGCAACCGTTTGTGTTTTAATCTTTTCCTGCAGCTTCATCAAGCCTTCAAGCACCGCTTCGGGTCGGGGAGGGCAACCGGGCACATAAACATCAACAGGAATAATTCGATCTACGCCCTTGAGGACATGATAGCCGTGCTGCCAGTAGGGACCACCGCTCGTGGCGCAGCTTCCCATAGAAATAACATATTTCGGTTCGGGCATCTGTTCGTATAGGCGCTTAATCCGAGTCGCCATTTTCAGCGTTACGGTTCCCGACACAATAATGAGATCGGATTGACGCGGCGTCGCGCGTGGAACCCCGGCACCAAAGCGATCTAAATCATAATTTGAGGCTGCGGTCGCCATAAACTCGATGGCACAACATGCCAGTCCAAAGGTCATGGGCCACAAAGAGGAGGCTCGCGCCCAGTTGGCGACAGCATCAATAGAGGTGACGATGATATTCTTGTCCAGTTTCTCTTCGATTATCATTGTTCAACTTCCTCCCTTACAGACTGGATCGAGCGGATCCATTGAAGATCTCCTTTCACCCAGATATAGGCGAGGCCGACCAACAGCATAAAGATAAAAATAAGCATCTCGACAAATGCGAGAATCCCAATCTCACGGAACACCACACCCCACGGAAATAGAAACACAATCTCAACATCAAAGATCAGGAAAATTAGCGCAATGACATAGAAGCGCGCATTAAACTTGATGCGAGTATCACCAATCGGATCCTCACCACACTCATAGGGCATATACTTTTCGTCGGTGAAAAGTCGGGTTTGAAGCAGGCGAGAGACGACAAGGTTAAGCGTGACAAACAAGCAGCCAACAACCAGAAAGAGTAACACATTTGCGAAATTAAAGAGCATTTGTTCCACAAGGTAAACCTTCGCGCCGCTGCGTCGCTTTACATATACGACCGAAAATTTGCCTTGTCCTTTCGAGGTGGGTTGTGAAATTTCTCACAAACTGAGAGCTAAGAAGGACCGAAACTGGGCACCTATGTAGTTCAATGATTCGCATTCACCGCATAATTATATATCAGATCCAGATTATTTGCAACAAAAAATCTGGCAGATAGACACCTGCGAGAGCCACAGTTCTTTTTCGCGCAATCCCGCACCAACACTGGATTTGAACAGAAAAGACCGATCAATTGCCTATTTCTAATTTTGGAATAGTCACGGAATTCCGTAACCTGATTGAGTCAGTTCGCGCCCATCGCCCCTTGATTGCATGAACGCAACCTTAAGCGTTCACTAAGAAAACCAACTCTGACAACCAAAGTGAGAGTTATGGCATGTTCTTTAGAACCTGTTTTAAAAAGCAAGACTCTGCCCTAAAGTGCTGTGGATTTGTCAATCCACAGCGAGCGGCATTGGGGATCTCTCAAACCGTTGGTAGAACCAAGCCCTTACCATTGCACGGATTGCTGAATCCAGTGATAATTATGGCGTTGAATAGTATATGCCCTTCTGAATTGCAGAAGAAACCGAGTTTTGAAGAAAAAACTCGGTTTCAGGGCAAATCATTTACCCAAAAGGACTTTTCAAACAGGCTTTTGGACTTTTTATCCGTCTTGCTTGAAAAGGCGGAGTTGGGAAGTCGCTCACAGAGCGAAGTGTCGGGATTAGGAAATGCCTCCTACAGAAAAACCAAATGCCCCTAATTTTCTAACGAAAGAATAGATTTCCTTTTAAAGATAGGTTATAATAGCAACTTCTGAAGTCATAAATTAAAAAGGTAAGCATTGCAAGCTGCTACTAACTTATGTTGCCACTAAGGAGAACACACTTATGAAAGGTGGAGATATTCTTATTGAGTGTTTGAAAGCTCAGGGAGTACGTTGCGTTTTCGGTATGCCGGGAACACAGAACATACAGATATATGACTCGCTCCTTCGTCATGGGGCAGGTGTCATTGATCACTATCTCGTCCGCCATGAATACGCTTCAACACAGATGGCTGACGGATACGCGCGTTCTACCGGAGACGTTGGGGTTGCACTAACGGTCCCGGGACCCGGTGCGAGCAACGCATCGACGGGAATTGTGGAAGCGGCCACAGATTGTGTGCCTGTCTTGCTAATCACGGGACAGAGCGACTCCGAATTCTACGCAAGAGATCCGAGCAAGATGTTCCACGGCTTGGATCAGATGAGTTTCTTTGAATCTGTCACAAAGTACTGTGCAATCGCGCAGACGATAGAGGACATCCCCACGGTCGTCGAAAATGCGTTCCGCGCCATGCGATCAGGCCGTCCGGGACCGGTCGTGTTGGAATTTCCGATGGATGTGGTCACCGGCGAAGGTGAAGTATCTATTCCACCGCGCGTGGAACGAGAGCCAGCCGCTCCGCCCAACCCTGCTGACCTTCAATCGGCAGCGGAAGCACTAAGAAATGCGGAGAGACCAGTCCTGTTTGCGGGATCAGCGGTCATCCACTCCGATGCCCGTGAAGAATTGCAGCAGCTTGCGGAGAAACTCAACGCCCCGGTTGCTGTAGCGCGATGTGCAAAGGGCGCTTTACCTGAAGATCACCCGTTGGCATTGCAGATTGTCTACGGTTACCCGGGCTATCAGGCGATGCAGATGGCGGATTGCACACTCGCCGTTGGTCCCCGTTTCACATCAATTGATACGCGGACTTGGACTTTCCAACCACCACGCCCATTAATCCAGCTTGACGAGGACGAGAGAGAAATCGGCCGAGAGTACCCATGCGACGTTGGGGTGGTTGGCGATCTTAAATTGACCCTACAGGCATTAATCGAGGAAATCGATGGAGGCAAGGACTCATGGACACGACCGTTGGAGCGGATTCGAGAGCGATTTGCTGCTCAACCTCCCCTGCCCCTTTTGCCGGAGATAAGAGAAGTACTTCCAGATGACGGGATTCTCGCCGTCGATGTTCATGGCATTGGCTACGCCTCGTTCGCCGAATACCCAGTGTTGGATCCACAAACCTTCCTTTATCCGAACATCGGTGTCGCACTCGGATATGCTTTTCCTGCTGCTCTCGGCGCAAAAGTCGCGCATCCGGACAAACCGGTCGTGTGCTTCAGTGGTGACGGCGGGTTCATGATGGGCTCTCCTGAATTAGCCACTGCAATGATGTATGGCATCAATGTTGTAACGATTGTTGTAAACGACGGCGCATTGAGCGCAATAAAAGGATCTCAACAAAAAGGATGCAATGGACGCACCATTGATACGGACCTGAGCAACCCGGATTTCATTGAGTTTGCCAAATCTTTCGGTGCTTACGCGGTACGGGTTGATGAGATAGCGGACTTCAAAGGTGTGCTACAAGACGCACTCGCTGCGGACCTGCCTGCACTCATTGAGGTGTCAATGCAAGATCAACAGGAAGAGATCATCAGTATGATTGGGTGGTTGCAGACGGATCCACTGCGAAGAGTCTGAAACCCATATTCAGTTAAGGTACGCGCAACAGAAGCCGAGTTATTGTCAATAGCTCGGCTTCTTTCTGTATTGGTTTAGGTGTAAGAGGTAAAACCTTTTAAAGAGAGAAATCTTGGGTTCATATTCTTGGGAATATACACTAGTCTTACCCTTATGAGGAGTTGATTGATGATTGGAATTCGGGCATTGTTGTTCGACTTTGGTGGTACACTCGATGGGAATGGAATTCATTGGCGAGACCGAACATACAACTTCCTCCAGAAGATGTATCCAGAGGTTGATCGAGAGACATTCGATCGGGTGGATCGTGCCGCTGTTGACGGGCTCATCGGCAGTGGAAAAGGTCCCAAACTTACACTGCGTGAAACGATGGATATCATTGCGACTGGCATTTACGAAGGACTCGGTTTAGATTCGGACGTTAAAGAGCAGTATGTAGATTTTTTCTGTGAAGGTGCACAAGTAAGCCTTGAGCGCAACCGTCGGTGGCTTATACCCCTTCGCGATCGATATCAACTCGGTGTAATCAGCAACAACTTTGGTAACACACAAGGCTGGTGCGACGAGTACGATCTCTCCCCCTTGCTGGACATAGTAATCGATTCAACTGTTGTTGGCGTATCTAAACCAGAGCCGGGGATATTCCACGCGGCGTTGACGGGATTAGGCGTCTCCCCTGAGGAATCAGTTTATGCTGGAGATACGTATTCGGACGATGTGGTCGGTGCAAAGGGCGTGGGAATGTGGACTGCTTGGTTAGTGGGAGAGGAAAACAAGGAGTACCCCGATGCATCACTCGTCGATGTCAAACTGACAACCCTTCAGGAACTCCAGGGGTTTTTGGACTCAGAGAATCGAATATGAGAAATTGAACCTTTATTGACATTCTGTTAAGAGAAATCACCTGCTATCGGATGTCTAAACCTCACCCACCCTTCTGCGTCTACCTATGCACGAAACGAATCTCCAGTAAAAGATTGGAAGATAGAAGGGGATCAAGAAATGCAGAATTCGGTGGGGCAGTCGTTAGTACAACTGATACTCGATTCGAATCTAATCTCCGAAGATGAGCATCAGCAGGTCCTTGAGGAAGTCGAACAGACGGGTGTTACCTACACGCAGGCACTCTCAAAGTTTGTAGACTCCAAGTCGCTCACACTTGCCAAGCAGGCTTTTGAGCACGGGGTATCGTGCACTCTACTTGAAGATGTTGTTCCAGAGAATGAGGCAACTGAGCGAGTTTCGGCAAGCTTTGCCTACCGGAACAAGGTTTTGCCAGTTCGCTTGAACGAAGGAACACTCACTGTTGCGATGGCGGATACATTGGATATCCGGCTAATCGATGAGATGCGGCTGGTCACGGACTGCGAGATTGAAACCGTCCTTGCAGATGAAGGGGACATCGAAGCAGCCATTATCCGTGCCTACGGTAAGACCGCCGGCGCCATTCTGAGCGAAGGCATTAAGGGCCCTGTTGGCGCAGTTGCCACGCTTGAACGTGAAACGATTGACGACTTCGGTATCAGCGAGCAAGACCTGAGCCAAGACCCGACGGTTGTGAATGCCGTCGATCAGATTATCATAGATGCCGTCCGATTGGGTGCCAGTGACATTCACATCGAACCCTTCCCCGGTGAACTCAAAATCCGTTATCGAATTGACGGTGTTTTGGAAGACCAACCTAACCCGCCTCCCCATCTCCAGTCTGCAATTACTTCCCGTGTTAAGATTATGGCGAGCATGAACGTTGCAGAACGGCGTCGTCCCTTAGATGGGAAAATCGGCGTCACCGTTCAGAGCGTTGGCAATCGCCAGATTGATTTGCGTGTCTCGACCGTACCCACAGTACACGGCGAAAGCGTCGTCCTCCGCATCCTTGATAAACAATCCATCTCATTTGGCTTGGAGCAGCTCGGTCTGTTGGAGGAGAACTTAGACCAGTTCTTCCGCATGATTCAGAAACCACACGGCATTATTTTGGCAACGGGCCCCACAGGTAGCGGCAAAACGACAACGCTCTATGCCTGTTTGAAGGAAATTAACACTCCCGATGTTAAGATCATTACAATTGAAGATCCGGTTGAGTACGAATTGGAAGGGATAAACCAAATTCAGGTGAATCCGGAGATAAATGTGACGTTTGCAGCGGGGTTGAGACATATCTTGCGTCAAGATCCAGACAAGGTGTTAGTCGGCGAAATTCGGGATTATGAAACGGCGGAGATGGGGATCCACACCTCCTTGACAGGTCACCTCGTCTTTAGCTCACTCCACACCAATGATGCAGCGAGTGCAGTTACTCGGTTAGTAGACATGGGGGTAGAACCGTACTTAGTTGCCTCAACGCTGGAAGGTATTATTGCCCAACGGCTCGCACGTCGCGTTTGTCCGCACTGCTATGAGATGTACACACCGGAACCAGAGCAAGTCCAAGACCTACTCGGAAGCCAGACGGGAGTAATCACCTCCGATCTGCTTATCCCGCGTGCGGTCGGATGTAAAGAGTGCCGCGGTCGTGGATATAAGGGACGAATTGGTCTCTTTGAGGTTATCCTGATGAGTGAGGAGCTGCGCGAGATGACGATTCAAAGAGCATCTGCGAGCCAGTTGAAACGCACCGCAATGCGGATGGGAATGAAGACGTTGCGGGAGGATGGTTGGAGGAAAGCGGTCGCTGGTTACACAACAATCGAGGAAATTGTGCGACTCACACAAGAGGATGAGTTTGACATCGGCGAAGTGGTATGAAGGTCGAAACGTGAGACGTAATGCGTGGATGTTTTGCACATTGTAGGAGAAAGTGTCTGATGCCAAGATTCCGTTACGAAGCCCTGACCAGTACCGGAACGGTGGTCAACAACACACAAGAAGCAAGTAGCAAAGCTGAACTTGTGTCTAAATTAAAGGTGATGGGATATTGGCCCACGAGCATCGTTGAAGATACCGCAGAGACCCAAGATGGAAAAGGGATTCAGATTCCATTCTTGCCCACTCGGATTAAGGCGGCAGAGGTGGAGTTCTTCACATATCAGATGGCAACGCTGATTAACGCCTATGTCCCGCTATCCCGTGCTTTGGGGGTAACTCTTGAGCAGATCACTAACGTTGAACTCAGGCGGGTGGTTGAACAGATCAAATACGATGTTGAGCACGGCTCACCGCTTAACGATGCGCTCGCGCAACATCCGAGGGTATTTTCCGATCTATATGTCAATATGGTGAAAGCGGGGGAAGCAGGTGGTGTTCTCGGGGTGGTATTGGAACGTCTCGCAGAGTTTGCAGAGAGGCAGCGGCTTCTCAAAACGGAAGTGACTTCTGCACTGTTCTATCCGGCAATTCTGTTGGTATTAAGCATAGGTGCGGTGGCAGTCTTGATGACCTTTGTTATCCCTAAATTCACCGGCATGTTTGCTGAGTTAGACGTTGCATTGCCCGGTCCGACACGGTTTCTTATTGGCATCACCAATTTCATGAGCGTTTACTGGTGGATAATTTTAATTGTCGGGATTGGCGGTGTCGTAGCGGTCAGACACTATATTAGTACTGAAAGTGGGCGCTTGACTTTTGATCGGGTGAAAATCAAGCTCCCGATTATTGGAGTCATCTTTAGCAACTTTGCGCTGGTGCGGTTTACACGCACAATGGCAACGCTGCTTGAGAATGGCGTTATACTGCTGCCGGCACTTCGTGTTGTCAAGGACACCATTGGGAATTCCGTTTACGGAAATGCTGTCGCAAGCGCGGAACAAGAAATCGAACGGGGTTCGACTCTGTCGCGAGAGTTAGAAAGAAGTGCTGTATTCCCGCCGCTGCTGACTCACATGGTCGCGATTGGTGAAGAGTCCGGCGATCCGGAACAGATGCTGACGAAATTATCAGTCTATTATGATCTCGAAATCAAGAAAAATCTCGAACGGCTTACTAACTCAATTGGTCCGCTGGTAATTTTATTTATGGGTTTGCTGATCGGATTTATCGCTGTTGCGATGATACTTCCAATCTTTGAGGCTAGCACATCGCTCAGCGGATAGGCATTATCATATAATATAATTAGTAGGAGGTAAAAATGCTCAAACGGTTAAAATCGGATGAATCGGGGCTGACCCTTATTGAAATTACGATTGTTATTGTCATTTTGGGACTCTTAGCCAGTTTCATTGCACCGCGGGTCTTGAATGCACCGGATAAAGCAAAGGTCGCCAAAGCCAAGTTGGAGATTAGTGCTTTGGAAAACGCGTTAGAGATGTATGCGATCGAAGTCGGGGACTATCCATCTGTGGAGCAGAATTTACAGGCACTTTGGCAAGTACCTAACCCGCCACCCGAAAATTGGAGTGGTCCCTATATTAACAAACCCGTTTTCGCGGATCCGTGGGGCAACAATTATATCTATGTCTATCCCGGTCTTCACGAAGGCTACAATTATGACCTCTACTCCTATGGCAAGGATGGGAGGGAAGGAGGTACAAATTTCGACGCTGACATTACGAACTGGGTACAAGCGATAGATCAGTGAGGTAAATTGAGACACGCTGTTGTTCTTATTATGATTGAAGATTGTCTGACACCTAAGGTAAGGGCATGCACTCACCCAAAAGAATTTTGTATTCAAAAAAAGGGTCGATTGATACATGGGATCGGTATCCGCTCGGCTCGACAGGCTTTACGCTAATCGAAATCCTGATTGTGCTTGCGCTAATTGCAATTCTATCTTCTATCGCGATGCCCTCTTTACGTGGATTCGCTGCATCCACACGCCTAAAATCCACCGCTCAGGCCATCCGAGACATGCTCAACTTTGCGCGTGATATGGCAATTACTGAACGGACAAGCTACCTCGTCGTGTTTGACTTAACTGCAAATCGCTACTGGCTTGCCTCAAGCGAAACCTTTAATCTTGCTGACCCGTCCACTCCCGTAACCACGAATTCCGTCGGTGTTCAATCTGCCCAGCCAATCACAGATCAAGGAACTATCGCATTACAGGGAACGCACCCTTCACGAACAAATGCGATCCTTGGCATACCTCAGAAACCGGGACATAACGTCAGTTTAGCCCGCATGATAACAAATCATAATTCCCAGACTCTCCAGATAGACAGTGGTGTGGATTATGTCTACTTCTCTCCAACGGGTTCGTCAGAGGATGCCGTTCTGTACTTTCAAGATCAGCGGGGCCAAGTGATGTCTGTAACAGTCGAAAACGCCACAGGACGGATTCGTCTTCAGAAAATCAGCTCGCAGCAGCTTGAGCAGTTGGGATTGGCGCATGAATCGTCTGAATAATCTGATTCCACTTTTCCGCCGACCGGCGGACGACGAAAACGGTTTTACTCTGCTCGAAATCGTCGTCGCCTTAGCCATTCTGTCGTTGGCGCTGCCGGCACTCCTTCGTGCCTTTACAGAGGCAGCAAAAGGGCAAGCGTTGGCAGAGAACAGAACAACCGCCTTGTATCTCCTAAAATTTCGGATGGCGGCAATTGAGGCTGAAGGTTATCCGGATATTGGCGAAGCGGATGGCGAATTCGGAGAGGATTCACGATTTCGCTGGCGTTCGGATGTTCAGGATGTCGAATCGGAGGAGATTGAAGGGCTGCGCTTGGTCACCGTTACTGTTATATGGCAAGAGCGTGGAAAAGAAAGATTACTTTCAACGAGCACCTATCTCGCCGATCGCCAGATGCCCCAAGAACAGACACAGAGTGGTCAACAGGGAAATGGGGGTGGCGGATGAGATTGCACACTTCACGGCTTATGCTCAATTCCCACGGTTTTACCCTGCTCGAATTACTCGTTGCTGTCAGTATTCTGGTCATTATTGGGGGTGCCTCTTACACGGTGTTCAATGTTGCACTTGACGTTTATCAGAAATCTGAATCGCGGATAGTGATGGCACAGAAGTGCCGCATCGCGTTAGAACGCGTTGCCACGGACCTGAACAACATGCAGGCTGTACAAGGCGACGAATCTCTCGTAATAGTGTCACAGGATAATCTAATTGAAGAAGGGATTAACCGAGATTTGGTCAGTTTCGTGACCTTGATTCACACCGATCCTGACCCGTTTCTCGCAGAATTGAATGCGGGAAACCAAACAACCTTAGCAGATGTGGAGGGAAACCCAGACACGCTTGTGAGCGATGTCCAGCGAATCGCTTATTACATTGGAGAGGATATTGCTCAACAATTTGAGGGCGACCAAGAGAACCAAATGGAAATGAGCGGGGAATTATTGACAGCAGATAGCGAAGCGGAGGGGAGATTAACTCTTTACCGACTTTCAACGACAGCTTTGGATGTAGAAACGGTTATTCAACCCCTACTTGAAGCGGAAACGCTTCCCACAGAGGATGAGGCAGGCAATCCAATTCATATAAATATTGTTCCAATCATCGATCAGATTACCTCCTTCGATGTGAGATACTACGATGGAGAGGAGTGGTATGAGTCGTGGGAGAACGCCGAAATGATTCCGATCTCTGTTGTCGTCTGGATAACAGTAGCGGGCGAAAACAGTCGGCCGCGTCAGAATACCAACACGAATACCATAACCCAATCGACCATGGTTTATCTGCCGATGAGCGCGAATTTCAGCGAACAACCGTCCGGTGGAACCGCTGCCGGACCGGGCGGATGAGGGCATAAAGAATGCAAGAAAGGAAAGGTTCACTATTTCATCTCAGATGCAGGTCGTCCCTATGCAGCAGCGACTGCGGACTTTCTCTTATTTCGACGCTCTGGCTGTTGACAATTCTCTCCGTCCTTGCTACTCATTTTCTGTATTCGATTCGTCTTGAGCAGCGCGCACAGGCAAACTTCGCAGATCGAACAAAGTATCACTATGCTGCAAAGGCTGGCTTCGAGCGGTCAATTGTCATGCTGCGTGAGGATGAAACTCCTTACGATTCACTCGGCGAAAACTGGGCGGACGGGCTAGAGGAACAGATCGGAGATGGCATCGAATCCGGAGCGGCTCTTACTTACCGTATTAAAATTGCGGATGAAGGCGCCAAGATCAACATCAACACCGCAGATATAAGTATGCTCCAGGGACTATTAACCCTCATGGGTTATGAAGAAACAGAAACGGTAGAACAACCACTTTCTCAAGCAATCGAGGAGGGAAGACCCTACCGCACCGTACGAGACCTAGCGCGAGTTCCAGGCATGACGCCGAATTTGCTCTATGGTCAGCAGACGGCATCAGATACGGATGCAACCGTGGGTACGGGGATTGAGGGAGAAACGCAGCAGAATGTTCTTGGATTGGTCGATTTGGTAACGGTATATTCGATCGACAGAAATACGGATGCAAGCGGGAATGCGCGTGTCAACATTAACAACGCGGACGGACAACAACTGACGCAGATCCAAGGGAACAACAATCAGTCCATTTTCTCCCAAGGGGAAAAGGACGCATTGGTCCAACAGCGTGAGTTCGATAGTATCGGCGATCTGATTGATGCAACAGCGGTCACGGAGCAGGTTTTTAACAACATTCGTGACCGGATTAGTGTGGAAAGCAATGACGAAGATGAAGACATCGTGAACATCAATAGCGCGGAGGCTGGAGAGTTGCAGACGTTAGACGGAATTGATGAGGGCATCGCCGAACGGATTATCGACCACCGCAATAGTCAAGGTAACTTCCAAAACATCGATCAACTCAAAGAGGTAAAACTGATAACGGAGCAAGAGTTTCGCAGCATGGTCGATAAGATTACCACAAAGGACGATGCAACAGTCAGTGGGTTCATCAACATCAACACAGCCCCTCAAGAGATATTACAACTCTTGCCGGGGATGGACGAAGAGAAGGCACAAGCAATTATCAGCCGTCGTGAATCGGAACCAGAAGACAGTGAGCGAGCCGATGCATTGGCAGAAGCCGGGGTTGAGGGTAACCCTTTTGAGAACATCAGCCAGCTCCTCGACGTCGAGGGACTTGATATGACAACCTTTCGTCAGATCGCTGAGTTGGTCACCTATCGCTCACACGGTTTCCTGATTGAAGTTGACGGTGTTGATAACCTCGGCAAATCAATCGCCTCTTGTGTCGGAGTTCTTGATCGTACTGGAGAACAGATCGCAACTAAGTCTTGGAGACAGAACTAGCTCGGAGAGCGTTTAGACACTCTAATCTAGCGTAGGGAAAACATGGCAAAGAACCAAATCGCAGCCATCGATATTGGGACAAGCGCAATCAAGTTGGTGCAGCTGGAACAGACTGCGTCTGGAATTTGTCTTGTGAACGCAGGGATAGAAGCGTATCCCTATACAAACCCTACAACAGAAATCTCAACAGAAGTGATTGCCGAAACCTTACAGCGTTTGTGGGGGCGTGTGGGTGCACGTAGCAGCTCGGTGGTGTTATCAATTCCCCGTTTGTCAGTTACGTCGCGTCGATTAACAAACCTGCCTGCTGCTGCAACAGGGGACCAGCTCACGAGCTTAGTCGCTATGCAAGCAGAAACGGAGCTTCCTTTCAGGGTAGAAGACGCCATCTACGATTACCACGACGTGCATAGCTCGGAGGATTCTATCTCCGTTGAACTGATCGCGGCAAAGCGCGAGACGGTACAACAGCAGATTGATTATGTGAAACCGATCGGTCTCCCACCTAAAGGCGTGATGCCTTCGACCTTGGCGACGAGTGTTTTGGCAGGAATAGCAAATCACGAGGACAATTCATCAACCGAAATGACAATGGTCGTGGATATTGGCGCAGGACGGACCGACCTGTGCTTGCTGACCGGAAATGCCCTACGGTTTTCACGAAGTTTTCCTATTGGAGGAAATCATCTAACGTATCTATATCAGCAAGAAATAGGGAGCGATTTCGAGGTGGCCGAGCGTCGAAAAATTGTTGATGCTGCGCTGAATCAGCACCTTGAAGCTGCCAATCATCCGTCGTACGAATGGGCAGATAGCCTTGTCGTGGAATTGCAGCGCTCTATCAGCGGCGCGAAACGGGAACTCAACCTAACTGACAATCAGGTCGTTAGAGAAATCTGGTTGTGCGGTGGAGGATCTCGGATCCTAGGATTAACAGACTATATCGCCCATCGCTTGGATGTGCCGGTGCTGCTGTGGAATCCCTTCGACGCTTTTAGGCAAGTTTGGGATGAACAACGCTCCAACGTCGAATCTGTTGATGATTTCAGCGACGCGCTTGCTGTCGCATTGGGGTTGGGCGTCAATGCGCTGACCACGCAAATCTCCCTGGACCTCCTTCCTTCAGAAGAGAAGGTTAAACTCACACAAGCCCAGCAGCGGAAGCGGACGTTAATGGCTGTCGCAGCGGGATTGGCCCTACTGCTAGGGCTTGGACTGGGTGGACTGACATGGAGCAGAATCCATCAGGCGAAAATTGTTGCTCTGGATGGCGCGATCAGAAACATCAGCCAAGCTGAATCCAAAGCGAAAGAGATACTAGTCAAAGATTTAGCCATGGTGAGCCTCTTAACGGCCCGCGCTTCTCCGCTTGACATAGTGCGCGAGTTGAGTGTCCGATTCGCCGACCGTACAAAAATTGCTTGGACAACACTCAACATTGCTAGACTAGATACCCCCGACAGGGCAAAGATTACTTTCAACATCGAAGCGCAATCGCATCAAGACGTGAGCCAGGCAATCAGTATTATGGCGCAATCAGGCGCATTTACGAATATCAAATCCGGCCAGGTCACAAGTATTGAACGCGATAAGAAGCCGATTTTCCAAGCACAGATCACCTGTAATCTAGCGAAAGATGCGATACAGACATTTGCCCAAGCCCGTCATCTGAATCCAAGCCGGCCTTTGAAATCTGAGAGCAGCGGGCAAGAAAGAGATACCCGAGCACAACAGAAAGCTGACAAATGAGAAAACTGACACGGCGTGAAATCATTTTACTCACGATTTTTGCCCTTGTGGTCTTGATTCTCCTCATTGAACCTATAATCCGACAGGGGTTTCCAGGCAATGAACTTACCACCAAAAGGGAGAGGCTTCAGACAGCACAGAATCTGGTCCAACTCGCTCAAATTACCCAGCGAATTGATGGTGAGATTCAAGCGCAAGTCGGTTTAGAAGGGCAGATTATCTCTGATTCTCTGTTTGAGGAAATTGAAAGCCGAGTGGATTTAGAAGCTCTCAACCGAGCGCGTCGTGCCTCCTCGTTAGCAGGATTACACCCTGCCCTTGAGAATAAGGCAGATTCACTGCTTGCTTATAAACAACAGCACGGTGAGTTTGGAAACCTGGACGAGCTAAAGAAGATACAGGGCCCTATCTTTGAAGGGGAACAGGCACAGGCGGTAATTTCGCGGCGAATCTCCGATCTTGCACGAAGAGCGGGGCTGCGTCCTAACTATCAGCTCAATATCCGAGCGATGCCGGGGACGAAATCCGAGCAATTTCCGCCGCAAACGAAGAAAAATCTGGTATACCATCTCTACTTAGGCGAACTATCGAACGAGCTCCAGCAGTTGCAATCACAGCAGAGTGCCAAGGAAGAAGCAGAAGAGGAGCGGCAGATCGAAACTGAAGAAGCAGCGGTGGAGGCGATGTTCGATGCCTGGTGGGGAGAAGATGAAGCAGAAGATGATGGAAAAGACAAGGTAGTAAAATCCAAAACGCAGTCAACTGAAGAATTAGAGTCGGATGTCAGGTCCACACCAACGAAGGAGACGCCGTCAACCACGAAACCCCTTCATCGGGAAATTAACCGCCAATTTGTATCGTTGCCAGACATCATCCCTCTAGCACTACGAATAGAACTGCTAGAATTTCTCCAAGCAAATCTGAAACAACAACTGGCTGGAGCGGTTGAATTTAGGAGAGGATTTTTCGCAGACCAAATCGCTTTAGAAATTGATGAAGTAAAGGCTGGATTTTTCGGCATCGGTCGTGAGAGACAGACAACGGCTATTAAGTTCAAGCCTAATAGCCTACTGTTGTCGAGGTTCGAATCGTTAGTCAACCGCTATGAGACGACTAGCGGAAACGAGACCGAGAAGCCATTGGATTATAATCAGCAAATCCGTGCACTCACGGCGTACGTTGATCAGATTCTGCAGCAGGAAAATGAACTTCACGATTGGCTTACAACGGTCCCCACTATCCATCAGCCCGAGGCGTACATCGTTGACATGCGCTTCAATAATAGTATTGAGAAAATTGTGAGGTTAATTTACGCGATCGAATCAAGCTCGAAATGGTTACAGGTCAGGGATTTGCAAATCACCATAGCGGACAAAAAGGAAACGACCATCAGCGCAAATCTTGCAATGATCGCGAGAGTCCTCTGAAATCAAATGAAGATACAAGATAGCTCAATTTCATCTCAAAGGCCAGTTCAGAGTAGGAGTAGGGACAATGTATTTCCAACAATCCAGATTTTATAAGTATCTAGCTAGAAAATTCGGCGGCCTGCGTAAGGTGAGCTTTCAATCGGATCAGAGATACCAAGATGCAAGGGCAGGTCTTGCGTCTGACCAAATCGGGCAACCAGAAGGGTTGCCCCTACTTGTCCTCATACTATCGATATCTATTGGCTGTATCCCCGGGCTTTTTACGGCATCAGTGTTAGCGCAGGAAAATGATCAGAGAGGGATGGAGGTCACGGAGCGTGACGCAGCTGGTCAGGCGATTCGATTTAACTTTGACTTTCCAAGCGGGAATCTGCAAAGCCTGATTAAATTCATCAGCGCGGAAACGAACCTGACGATTATCGCCTCCGAAAACGACATCAAGGACAAGAAGTTTGCCCTAACCAATCTCAAGAATGTGACAATTGACGAAACGCTCGAAGAGATTAAAACAGTTCTCGCTCAATATGACTTGACTATGATCCGCACGAACAATACGCTGCTGATTACGACGTTTGAAAAGGCAGTCAGGATGAAAGTGCCGGTGAAACGAATCATGGCAGATCCAAGTCTGATTGAACAGACCGACGAGATCCAGACATATATAATCCAACTGAGTAGTGCCGCTGCCTCGGAGCTGGTGAATCGTTTGAAACCACTGTTGAGCAAAGCAGCAATTATTTTCGCGGATAGTAATAGTAACTCGCTAATCATTACCGATGTTGCGTCCAATATCCACCGAATCACAACCATCCTACAGGTAGCGGACGAGACACCGGAAACACCGCTCAAAGTAGAGATCATTCCCCTACATAATGCGACAGCAGCGTCGCTCGCTCAAACCCTGAATAATGTTTTCGAACAGGAAGGCGAAGTTGCAAACCTCTTGCGAAAGATGAGTTCAACAGATGAACCTGAAAAGATGAAGGAGATGATGGAGCGCGCTAGAGAGGAAGGCGGAGGCATTGATATGCTCCGTGGGCGGATCCAGATTTCCGCCGACGAAAGCTCAAACTCGTTGGTCGTCAAAGCCTCCGAAGCCAACCTCGTTGTGTTGAAAGACCTGATTCGACAACTTGACACGGCACCGAGCATTCAGACGGAGATTCGGGTTTTTCGGTTGAATTACGCTATCGCTGAAGATGTCGCACAGACACTGGAAGAGTTAATCACAGGCGTGAGTGCTGGCAGACGACCGGGCAGAAATGCGGAATGGTGGGAGCGACGCGAATGGGAACGGACGCGACGCGATCTGATGCGGCGGCGAGCCGAAGATGGAGGGGAGTATCAGAGCATCGTTGGGGCGGTGAACATTTCATCAAGCGACCGCTTGAACGCTGTGCTTGTCTCGTCTGATCCACGGAACTTCCCAATTATCCAGAAAATCATTGCACAACTGGATCAGGCAGATCCGCAAGAGGAGATCCGGATCTACTTCCTACAATTTGCTGAATCACAAAGCTTATCTGACAACTTACGCGATCTCTTTGAAGGGGGCGATTCCGGTCGTGATGAAGATCTGCCATGGTGGTGGCGTCGTCGGGACGAGGACCGGGGAGGCAGCGAGGGTGGGTTTGGCGTCCAAGGGGAGGTTCACCTCGTGCCGGATACCCGCTTGAATGCCCTATTGGTTTCGACCGCTTCCCAAAACTTTGAGACAATTGATGGCTTGATTAAGCGTCTTGACGTCAACATGCCTAATCAGGAGTGGGGCACCCGTATCTATAAACTAGAATATGCGGACGCAGAAAATGTCGCCACCATTATCAACAACGTCTATCAAGGCTCAAACAACAGAAGTGGTGGGTTCTTCTTTTTTGTCCCCGGACGCGGGCGGAATCAGAACCAGGGCTCTCTGGCAGGAAATGTGACCGCCGAACCTTATCCGACACTGAACGCCGTGATTATCTCCACCGCAACGCAACGGAATTTTACACTCATCACACAGTTCGTTGAGGAACTCGATAGACCGACTCCCGACGGGCAGCGAGAGATTACCAAATTGATCCGCCTTGAATACGCAAACGCCGAAGATGTCGAAGATTTGCTCGAAGATGTATGGGGTGAAAATAGCGAGCGCGGAGGTAATGACTTCAACTGGGGGCGTTTCCTCGCGCGCGGCGGGACACCTGAGCAGAATGACATCAATTCACTGCGTGGTCAAGTCCAAGTAGAAGCCGATAACCAGACCAACTCCGTACTCGTGACAACAGCACAACGTTACATGGCACAGGTAGAAGCCATGATTCGTGAACTCGACTTCGTGCGAGGACAGGTTTGGATTGATATACAGATCCTCGAAGTAACCCTTGATGAAAGCACGAAGCTTGGCGTGGAGTTGACGGCGCGGGAACGTGGCTTGTTCGGCGCAGAAATCCGCAAGGGCAACCCACTGGTCGGGCAATTTGGAGCCGAACTTGGATTGGGTCAGGAAATCAGTGGCTTCAATATCAATTTGGCAACCAAAGAGTATATGGCGTTACTTCACACACTGATACGCGAAAATAAAGTGCAGACCATATCGACACCAGCACTGCTCACACGCGATAACCGAGAAGCCACCTGGAGTTCCGGCAGACGCGTACCGTATCTGCAAAGTGCCGATGTTACGAGTCTCGCTGATAATCTGACGCAGCCGCTCTTCAACTATGATTTCATTGACCCACCGGTGGGCGTTACTATCACCCTCACGCCGCATATCGCGAAATCGCAAACGGGGGAGGACAATAAACGCACTATCGGTCTAGACATCTCCCAGATCACCTTGAGTAATTTTGTCGAGTTCACTGATTTCAATGCACCCATTACCGAGGACAGCTCAATTAGTGCCTTTATTGATGTAGAAGATGGGCAACAGATCGTGGTGGGTGGCATGATTAAAGAGAAACGTCAGCAGATCGAAAGTAAAGTGCCTATTCTTGGGGATCTTCCCTTCATTGGTGCTCTCTTCAAAAAGGTAGATACGGTAGCGCAGAATTCCGAGGTAGTCATCATTATCACGCCACATATCATCGACATTCGGAATCCAGAAGATTACGGCAGGCTCGAGCGGCAATCAGAGGAGTGGCGTTCAAACGGTCAAAATAAGGAAAATGAGAAACAACCAACGGAGAAATGAGACTTTTGCTTCGCGCGCTTTAGGCAACAGCCCGGGTTAGAACGCGCAGCCTGCTTAAACCATGAAAGAATCTGCCTTGACTCACAGTGAAAGTTATGATCTCATCGTTATCGGCGGTGGGCCTGGGGGAAGTACCACTGCAACACTGGTAGCCGAAAAGGGTCACCGTGTGCTGCTTTTCGAGCGAGATAAATCCCCTGAGTTCAAAATAGGTGAATCGCTGATGCCAGCGACCTACTGGACGTTTCAGCGATTGGGAATCATAGACAAGCTGAAAGATAGTCACTTCCCCAAAAAGTATAGTGTCCAATTTTATTCCAGTTCTGGTAAGGCATCTGCCCCCTTCTACTTTTTCCGAAATGACCCTCACGAGTCATCCATGACTTGGCAGGTGTTACGCAGTGAATTTGACCAGATGCTGCTCGAAAACGCACAGGAAAAAGGAGCAGAGGTCCAGCGGGGTGTAAGTGTCCACGAGGTGTTATTTGACGGAGAGCAGGCAGTTGGGGTCCGAGCAAGATGCGCTGATGGACGGATAGCGGAATTCTCGGGAAGCGTGATTGTGGATTCGACGGGGCAGAGCGCGTTGATTTCGCGGAAGTTAAAGATTAATATCACGGAACAGAAACTGAAAAAAGCATCGATCTTCACTCATTTTGAGGGCGGTACTCGCGACGAGGGGATCGATGAAGGGGCGACATTAATTCTTCACACGGAACAGAAGGATTCGTGGTTCTGGTCGATTCCGCTTCCTTACGATCGAGTGAGCGTAGGTGTCGTGGGCGACCTGGATTATCTGTTGCAAGACCGAAGGAAGGGCGACGGTACCCTCTCGCACCAGGAAATTTTTGACGAAGAACTTGCGAAGTGTCCTGCCCTGCAGCCTCGCCTTGCTGACGCGAAGCAGCTGTTCCCGGTCAAGGTTACAAAGGACTTTTCGTATCGTGCCAATCGCGTCGCGGGAGACGGTTGGGTATTGGTAGGGGATGCGTTTGGGTTCCTAGATCCGGTTTATTCATCTGGCTTATTTCTCGCGCTTAAATCCGGTGAGATGGCTGCGGATACTATCAATCAGGCTTTGGAGAAAGAAGATTTTTCGGCGGAACTGCTGGGGAGATTTGGTCCAGACTTTGTCGCGGGTATGGAGGCGATCCGCAAACTGGTCTACGCCTTCTATACAAAAGACTTCAGTTTTGGACGATTCTTGCAGCGCTTTCCAGAGTGTCAGCAGGGGATTGTTGACATTCTGAGCGGCAATGTATATCGGACAGATGTGACCAGAATTTTCGGTCCGATGGCCGAGATGTGTACTCTACCGGAGGATATGCACTTGTAGCACGTAATGCGTGATGCGTAAAGAATCGGATCGGATTTTAGTGTGTAATCCGACCCTTCACCATTTCGAGGCGTTGTTGCACACGATAGTGTCGATTCCGATGCGGGTTGACTTTGATGAATTCTTCCCATACCCCGACCGCCTCATCTATAAATCCTTGTGATAGGTAATATTCACCGAGCGCGAGCGGTACCGTATCGGAATAAGGGTTCTTCTCCATAGATGCTGCAAAAGCAGCAAGCCCAGCAGCCTCGTCCCCGCTGAGCAGAGCCAGTTGACCGCGACCGTATAGCATCAAGGAGTGGTCGGGATACTCGACAGCGAGCGCGTCCATAGCTGCTTGTGCTTCATTTTTCATGCCACTGTTGTAGGAAGCCATCGCGGCATGAACCGTCGCGTAGATTCTCTGGTCATTGAGGATTCGCGCTTTGAATTCGTTGGTAGGAACGCTTTTTTCGCGTTGTGCGATACGCGCAGCAGCCTCGTATTTCGTTTTTGCACGGGGATAGTTGCCATACCTGTAGCAGATATCGCCCAGAGCTTTTTCGCCAGCATAGGTTCTTTGATCTGATATTGCCTTATTGCTTTGTAGATCAACAAGATCTTGGAAGATTTCGGCACTCAGTGTATCGTTCAGTCGATAGTGAAGCACTTCGGCAAGGCTTTGGAGCGCGTCGGTGTAGTCTGTATCTGCAGCGATGGCTCGTTCAAAGTATTCCTGCTCCTTTTCCGGTTCGCCCATTCTTTTATAGACCAATCCAAGTCTCCAGTAGAGCTCGGGTACTTTGGTGGGACTCAGTCCCAGAACAGAGTTATAGGTTTCAATCGCTTTTTTATAGTCGCCGTCGATATATTGAGTGGTGCCGGAAGTGATAATGGAGTCAAGGATGCTTTTGTCCTTTTTCAGCGCCTTTTTCAACACCTCACGCGCGCGTTGATGCAGGCCGATCTTGCGATAACAGACGGACAAACGCAGATAGTGATACGGATCTACTTCTGAATCCGCCCCCTCTGAGAATTCAGTACACTGATAGTATAGTGCTCCCGCCAGCCGATAATTTCCGCTCTGGAACAGGGCGTTGGCAATCATCAGCATAGCATCGTAATAAGTACCCTGAGAATCCAACCGAGTTGGTCCGATGGCATTCATGACCTCCTGAACGCTCACTCCGAAACCGGAGACCACAGCTACGTCCGAATCAGCCATTGCCGGACTCAACTCAATCCTGCCTCTTGGATGATCTCGTTCGCGCCGTTCCTTTTGCCGCTGTAACCGACGATCGTGCTGGGAGGTGAACAACGAATCCGGTTCGGGGATGCTCGCGCCCATCAATTGAAGTTCTCGCTTCGCTTCCTCAACTGTTTCTTCAGCTCCCTCAATTCTGCTGTACTGCTTGACAAGGAGTTGATAGGTGCGTTCAGCTTCTTTCTTGTCATTGAGAAATTCCCTCTGTATACGCGCTTTATTGATAAGGGCTTGACCCGCACGCTTCCCCTCCGGATGGCGATTTGCAACATTACCGTAGACTTCTATGGCTTTCTCAAAGTTCTGACCATTCTCATGGCTCTTTGCAAGCATCAGCTGCGCGTTATGGCTGCGCTCAAGATGTGGAAATTGGTTGACAACACTATCAAAATATTTCTGTGCCGACACATAATCGGCTAACTTAAAATAGTAAAACCCCAAACGATAGTACGCCTCAGCCGTTTCTTCACTGTCAGGTGCGGTAGCAATCAGTTCTCGGTACTTCCTAACCCCGCTTTCTGGTCGATTCATTTTATCGATATGTAATCTCCCGACGGCTAATTGTGCCCTCCGCGCCGCCGAAGTTTCCGGCTTTTCGCGGATCACTGCCTGGTACATATCAATCGCGCCTTCGTAGTCTCCCTCTTGGGCACGCTGTTCGGCTAGTTTGTGGGTATTTGTTACTAGACAGGAAGGTTGTGTAATTCCTATAAAGAGAAGTACAGAGAGTACTCTGACGCTAAGGAACGACGTAGGCAGAGTTGCCCGAAGAACATTACTCGCCCAATTCACGTTCAGAGGCTTAAACCGAATGGGTTTCATGAGCTACTCTCTTTCTGGATCAGTTTCACATAGGAACACACCGGCGAATTAGTCCAACTCACCCCAGCGGCTTGGATTCACGCCGGCACCTTCTCGTCCATACATGTCCTCTGGACGGTGATCGAGCTCCCAACTCCAACCTTTGGTGTTAAGAGGTTGGAGAAAACGACGCGCGACATTGGGTGCTCTCGCCAAATCCGCCGCATCCCATTCGTCCACAGGTTGAACGGGCGGCGCCCATGCAGGACGGTAGCCGTAAAGAAGGACCCGGCGTATACCGGTTGTTCCTGTATACGCATGCGCACCGTGGAAGATACGGGCACCAAAAAGCACCGCATCTCCAGCCTTCGCTGGGAGGGCAACCTCCTCCGGATGGGTATCGTATCGGATATATGGCTGCGCATCAGGGTGAAGACAGAGATGAGAGCGCGGAATGATGCGGAAAGGACCGTTTTCGACGGTGAGATCGTCCAGATAATATGAAACCCGGACTATTATAGGAGCCGTCCAGAGGTAACCGCCGAGATTTGAACCGTAAGGATAGCCGTCGGTGTGCAGAGCGACACCAATCGCGCCCGGTTCATAGTATCGGTAGCCACCACTGAAGAAGATGATGTCGGTCCCAATTACATGCTCCAGAAACTCGATGACCGGCAGATTGGCAATGAGTTCACCCAGAGCCCGCCCATGCCATTGGGGTTGACAGGTGGCGTTTCCTTGCCGGTCATGGTAGCTGCTGTGCTCGGTGGGAAGCTGCGCGGTCTCTGCACGCAGTTGGTCAAGTTGCTCCGGTGTAAGCGCATTAGGGAGCACCACATAGCCTTCGACTTCAAGGTGACGGATCTGTTCGGGCAGTGACAGTGCCCGCCAGTCGGTTGTGACGAGATTCATCGGTACCCCCTCTCCAAACGGTGTTTCACCGTTTGCCTTACAGTAATGATGGATTTGATGTTTGTCTTGACTTCAAATTACAGCGGCAGCGGAATCGCTTTACCGGTTGTCATGCTGCGCGTAACGGCTTCGGTGAACTCCATATACTTCACACCATCTTCAAAGTTGGTATGGGTAATCGCTTCATTCCCGCGGATTGCACTGACAAACTCCTCTTCCACGCGCCAGCCACCTTCTTCCTCAGCAGGAATGGGGATTTCAGTAAGGGTATCGTCATCCTTCTGTCCACCGTAGAGACTGTTGTTGGCAAACCGCAAGGTACCTGCGCTGCCAAATATGAATGCTTCGGGACCGTCAACCAGACCGGCAACAGTGGAGACCTGTACGTGCAACTGTGCGCCGATCGACATGTCTGCCACGATGTCGATATGCTGCGGAATCCGAATAGGGCGCATCACACCGTCTGCATCCTTGCGCATTCTGACATAGGTTTTTCCCATCGCCATGACCGAGGTTGCCTCGCCAACCCAACGCAACAACGCCTCATACCAGATTCCCATACTCATGATATTGAACCCACTCAGGTTAAAGTCGTCGCGCCAGTGCATGGGTGCGTCAGGGTCCAAGAATGTGCCGCCGGCACGGACTTCAACCGCCAACACGTCACCAATATAACCATCAGCGATGAGGCGTTTAATAGTGTTGTCCACACGCAAGGAAAAGGGTGAGGGAACGATCTGGGTGATCAGATGCGTGTTTTCGCGGGAGGCGTTGCGCATCGTATGCGCCTCTTGTGCGTTCATCGCCATTCGCGCTTCACACATCACATGCTTGTTTGCTGCCAATCCCGCCAATGTGACGCGACAGTGCATGTAGGGCCACGTACCGATAACGATCGCATTGGTATCTGAGGCGGCAACCAATTCCTGCCAGTTTTCATAGATTGTTGGGATACCGAATTCCTGCGCGACCCGTTCGGAAGATTCGCGGCTGCGGTTGCAGACACTGATAACTTCGACACTGTCAATGGCTTGGAGTTTTGGAATATGGTGTGTTCTTGTATTCGCGCCAGCACCGACAACACCTACGCGAATTGTATCGTTGCTCATCTGTACGCTCCTGTGTAGTGTGGCGAGGTAGCCTCGCCTTTTGAAAAAAATAGAACTAAGTCAATGGATAATCCACTGCCCCATTCTACATCAGATTGGTCGGTGCGTCAACGCCTTTTTTCCAACCGTGCCCAAAAAGGATTTGACAGATAGAGCGCGCTTTAGTATGATGGCGACAGCGTCAAAATGCCCGTCATTATTACCCACACTTAAGTTACAACTATGTTCAGTAATGAAAGGAAAACAGATGAACGAACGCGAAAAGTTCTTGTTTGATCTACAAGGTTTTCTTGTGGTGAAAGATGTCCTGACATCAGAGGAAGTTGACGATCTGAACGCCGCTGTTGACGTGAATCTCGATAAACAGGTAGACGACGACAACTCTGCTGTCGGTGAATCCAAAACGCTTGCCGGCACCCACAAGCGCGGTATGTTTACTGATATGTTGTCGTGGCCCAAGCCGTGGTGTCAACCCTTTCGAGACATTATCGTCCACAAGAAGGTGATTCCCTATTTAGATGCTATCCACGGTAGAGGCTGGCGGTTGGACCACTCCCCATTTATCCTTACCTCCGACCCTGGCACCGAGGGTTTGCTTCTGCACGGTGCCAGCAACCACCAGTTTTTTGGTGCGGCATACTATATTTACACCAATGGACAGATGCGCTGCGGCATGGTGGTACTTCAGTATCAACTGGCAGATGTCGAGGAAGGGGACGGAGGGCTCTGTGTCGTTCCGGGAAGCCATAAGGCGAATTTTCCCTGTCCGCAGGAGATCAGGGAGTGGGAGGCAAATGAGGAGATTGTCTATAATGTCCCTGCCAAAGCAGGCGATATGATCATCTTCAACGAGGCAACGATTCACGGGACTCTACCGTGGACAAACCATGAGCGAGAACGCCGTTCATTGCTGGTGCGTTATTCACCGAAGTATTTGCACTACGCTGGCGGCTATTACGATGTGACATTTCCGGAATGGGCGGATGAGCTAACCGAAGCACAGCGCGCGTTGTTGGAACCGCCGTACATTTACAATCGTCCATTGCTTGAAGAAGATGGCGAAACGGTCGTACGACCGCGGGTTGAGTATTAGTACAACTGGGGTTTCTCAGCATCAAGTCAGAATGCCCGAGCCGCCTTTACTGCTTCCGTCGATGCCAGACAGCTGAGATCGTGGCGGTCATAGGGATAGTGAGGACGAGGCCAAGCGTACCGGCGAGCAGACGTACGATTTCGGCGGACGCGATCCCGACACTCAAAAGCTCCACTGGGGGCGATTGAAATAGGTCAAGATTAGGCGTTGCCACTGCCATGATAAACAAAAATTCTACGCCCAGATAAGCAAAGACCAAAGTATTAACCATTGTTCCGAGTATATCAGTGCCGACGTTCATCCCGGACGTGATTAACCTCCAGGTAGGCATGTTAGGATTTGCGCGGCGAATCTCTTCCATTGAGGAGGCGACCTCAATAGCACCATCAACAGCTACACCAAGCACTCCCATTAACATCCCCGCGAGTAGCACCTGTCGGAAGTCGAAAGGTGGTGTTCGGGTTGCTTCCATGATGTCTGCTGATACCGCATGTTCCAACCCGGAAAAATGCAGGTAGTTTTGGGCAAACATAACAATCAGTCCTGCGACAAGGATCCCGCCCATCGTTCCGAGCACAGCCGAAAAGGTTTTTCGGCTTGGACCGATCACAAACACGAGGGAAATAAACGCAATCATGCCGGAGGTGAGGGTAACAATGAACACAGCATTCTCCCCACGGGAGATCAGTGGAATCATGAAAAAGTAGAGGATTAATCCTGACCCAATCATCGCGCAGGCGGTACGTATCCCCTCATTTCGACCTACAATGATGATTGCCACGAGCATCAATCCGAACATCCAAATTAGGAATCGGTCGCGCCCATACTCTTGCACAAGATTGACCAAGCTAGTCTGATCCGGTGTACCTCCCATGCGGCATAGAACGATATCTCCCGGTTCCGCGGGGATACTTAACAGATCCACTTTGTGGTTGAGAATGTTCCGAAGGATGATTGTCTGTCCTTCGTAAAGCCCCGATAGCATTCTGACCTTCAGAATGTGGTGTTCTGTTGTCGCGTCGTAAACGTTGAGGTTTCCTTCCTCTTCACCAACCGAAAATGTGACCTCGTTTTTCTTATCCTGAATGAGCCACTTCGTATCGCGCCATTCCTTCATCGAAACGGTGAGGTCGTCTGATATCGGCAGATTATGCTTCTCGAACTCTCGTCGTAAACCCGCAGAGATCTGCCGACGTTCCAAATTACTTTTTTCGGATAGATCCACGCTGAACAGGAGCGGTGCGTTCGATTCGAGGAGGCTGATGACCTTGCCTTTGGCATACTCAGACCTCGTAGTCAGATTGCCATCCGCATCACGATGCTCGATAATTACGGCAGATGCATGGTTAATTCGATGGTAGAAGTATTGTGTGCCCACAAGCACGACGATTAGGGCTATCGGTACTGCCAAACGCGCTTTGCTTTTCGGATCATCAGTACGGAAAAGTTCGTCAAGTTCTTCCTCCGATGGCAGATCTTCATCAATCTCGGAAGGAGTAACTTTTCGATATTTGGTTAGAATGCCCGCGATGACTGCAGCAATTGGAACGGTCAGGACTAAGCCAATGGTTCCAACGATAGCCTGTGTGATGGCAACCGCCGTTGCCTCATCATTCGCTAACCGTAGAAATGGATAGAGATATCCGACTTCGGGGAATTCGATGCGAGGGAGCAGCATTGTGATCATGTACGCACCGAGATACGCGAAGATGAGGGTGTCTGCCATCGTTCCCATGATGTCCCGTCCAACGTTCAACCCCGCCCGGATCGCCTGCCGGACGGTGATATTTGGATTGACCTGCTTCACCTCATAAACAGAGGAGGAGATAGACATACCGACATCCATCATTGCGCCAACCGCTCCGAGAATCATGCCCGCGGCGAGGATCCCTTTGAAATCCCAAGTGTGGGAAACTGGCGTTCGCCAGAGAGCGATACCGAGCTCAAGAAATCCAAATTCTTGCGACAATCCAGTAAAGAGCATCGCCTTCTGGCTGATAACCGAAAGGATGCCAACGGCAGTCAATCCTCCCAGAGTACCCAACACTCCGGGAATCACCTTAAAGTTAAACCCCGCGATCAGCAGAAAGGTTGTAAGAGTCAACATAGCGGCGACAAGCAGCGCAACGACAATCGGATTGAACCCTTGGAGGGTTAAGGGCACAAGAACATATAGAATCCCGAAAGCGGTAACAAACAATGTCAGGATGGCGCGTATGCCCTTCATACCGGCAACCCCAATAATCAGGATCCCCAATACTCCGGCGAGATAGAGGAGGAAAGGTGTTCGGAAATATTCGAGCATTCGCACATCGTCACGTATATCGTTCAGGGTTGTGTCATCTTGGCGTCTTAGGGGCATTTCAAGGAATAGCACATCTTTTTTTCGTATGACCCGATCACCGAATGCTCGTCCCGTCCAGATATTGTTGACTTGAACAGTTTCGCCCCGGAATTTTCCCGATATAACGCGGAAGGTTATAATTTGATCCACCTCTTCTGTCGTATCGACCCTCGTCACCCGTCCGAGACAGACTAAGGTTTTTAAGGCACCGTGTTGGACAATCTCATTGAATTGGAACAATTTAATATGTAGCACAAGGACAATAATGAGAATTGCCAGTACGCCAAAGATTTTCAGATTTCTTTCACTCATTCAGATTTTCCTTTCACCATGTCTTTCAACATCTATCCCTGAAGCTACTTTCGCATTCGATCAGGATTGCCCGACTCGGTACACTTTGGTTGCACACCTCGGTACAGTTTCGCATAAGATGATAGCGTAATATCAAACTTTGACTTCGGTTGATAGGTAGGCTTCTCGTCAAGCTTAGGACGTATCCCATATTGGCGCAAGTTTCGTACCGCTTAAACAGATTGCAACAATAGTTTCCGTGTTTTTTCTTGATTATTTACTGTGCCGTTTCCTCGCTGATGTATTCCTTGCGTTCTCTCAAGTGTTTGTGGATAGTGGCTGCGACCCCGTGCGGTATACCCTTTACAGCAAGCAGTTCATCCAAACTGGCGCGACGAATCTTTTCGACAGCACCAAAATGCTGTAGCAATGCTTGTTTCCGCTTGATACCAACATTCGGAATCTCATCCAGAATCGACTGGCTGAGTGCCCGGCTGCGGCGTTTTCGGTGATAAGTGATGGCAAATCGGTGGGCTTCGTCGCGCAATCGCTGGATGAGGTGGAGCGTTGGATTATCACGTCGCAGTACGATCGGAGCTGACGTTCCGGGCAGAAAAATATGCTCAAATCGCTTCGCAAGCCCGATAATCGGCAGATGGCTCAAATCAAGCGTTTCCAACACTTCACACGCAGCGCTCAATTGTCCCTTACCCCCATCAATCAAGATCAGATCTGGGAAACGATTCTCGTCAATAGCACGCCGAAATCGACGGGAGACCACCTCCTGCATCATTGCATAGTCGTTCTGACCTTCGACTGTCCGAATTTTGAAACGTCGATACTCAGATTTAGCGGGTGCCGCATCCTCCATCACCACCATCGAGGCAACCGGAAATCGATCACCCAAATTGGAAATATCGAACCCTTCGATTCGGATTGGCGGATGCGGAAGTTCTAACAACTCTTGTAACTCTATCAGAGCGGGGTTATCGTCAGATTTGAAGACGACGTGTTGCTCCTTCTGTTCGAGCACGATGCTCGCGTTCTTCGCTGCCATTTCTACCAACTGGCGTTTGCGCCCTCTCTGTGGAATATATAGTGTTACCCCGCTTCCACGCTTCTCAGACAACCAATGCTGGATGGCTTCCGGCATGTCGATGTTGTCAGGCAGCAGGATGATCTTCGGGATGAACGACGCATCTTGATAGTACTGCTGAACAAACGCAGTCAGTGTCTCGCCTTCAGAGTCAGACGAGTTTCTGAGGAAGTAGTGTTCGCGCTCAATCAGCTTTCCATCGCGTATCATCAGCACCTGCACACACGCCTCATCGCCCACTTGCGCCATGCCAATCACGTCCTCATTCTCCGCCGCCGGGTTATCAAGGTTCTGTTTAGCAATCGCTTCTTTGACATTTTCGATCTGGTCTCGATATTTTGCAGCAACCTCAAAATCGAGTGCGGCTGCGGCGGTCTCCATCTTTGCGGTTAGATCTTTCAAGACCTCCGCCTTATCCCCACCCAAAAATTGGCGAACATTCTTGACAATCTGATCGTAGCCCTCAACGCTGGTGAGATCCGCACAGGGACCCGGACAGCGTTGAATATGATAGTCCAAGCAGACACGGTGTTGATTGCCTGATTCCTTCAGTTCTAAACTACAGGTGCGAATAGGGAAGACTTTTGTCAGCTCTTTAATGGTCTGTCGCGTCGCACGGGTGTGCACGAAGGGACCAAAATATTTCGCCCCATCATTTTCGATTTGACGGGTGATATAGAGTCCCGGAAACGGCTCGTTAACCGTCACCTTCAGATACGGATAGCGTTTGTCGTCCTTAAGTCTTATATTATAACGAGGCTGATGTTCTTTAATAAGATTGTTTTCCAGGATTAACGCATCAACGTCGCTCGCAGTGAGGATGGTGTCAATATCATGGACATAGCGGAGCATCGGCTTGGTCAGCGCGTGTGGCGTAGCGGAATCTTGGAAATAGGATCTAACCCGTTGACGCAGGGATGCCGCCTTGCCGACGTATAGAATCTTTCCAGCGACATCTTTCATCATATAGACACCGGGACCGGTGGGCATGCTTGAGAGTTTATCGCGAATCTGTTGGTTCATTTTCCGGCACTTTAATAGGAGCAGAAAATTTATTTCTTATAGGAGTTACGCAGTTCAGTTTGTAGTAGCCCCGATAAATCGGGACATCCGGACGCGCAATAAATTGCGCTACTACAAGCCCAAGACCTTAGTGTAGTTACCCGTTTCTTAATCCCGATTTATCGGGATTAAGAAACGGGCGTTGGAAATGGCGTGCTGCGGTGATAAATCACCGAACTACAAAGCTCTGAGTGTTCAAGTGCGTAAGTCCTATCTTAATAAGCATTTGGTGCTCTATCAAAAACAACTGTAAATGTTTCGGCTATCTTATCTTCAATGAATTTAGGTTCAGGGAGATTGGCTTTGCGACATTCCTCAATCATTCGGGGAACTCCAGACCCTAAACCACGATAAGGAATTCCTATCTTCGGGACAAATGAGATTAACACCGGATTCCTCACAATCTGTATTCCCGCTCGGATCGATTCGACCGTCGCTGTATTAGGTAGCTTGCCGGGGCTAATGATTTCAACACGATTATCGAAGACGAAAACGCGGATGCTGCTACTGATCAGATAGTCCCGGTGAGCAAGCGCGTTGACGATCGCCTCTTCCAAGGCAATTTCGGGAATTTCCAGTATACCGGGAAAATTAAAATTTTGACCGTTTTGTCGCTTTCGTAGATTGCGCTTGAGAAACCCCATTGTCCCTTTGAACTGTTCGGCTAAGGTTGATTCAATGTCTTCGCTATCCAAATATTCTGTTCCTTCCAAACGGTTGCCGATAAATGCGACCGCTTTGACCATCAACTGTGGTCGCGTCTGTTGTGGTTCTTTGCCAAAAAGGAGCAGTCCTGCCAACGTCAGATGTGGTGATTTGAGAAGTTTTAGGTTTGATAGAATGCGTTCAGTGGAAGTGTTAAGTTGGTCAATTTCCTGATCGTATTGTTGCTTGTAGAAGTCTCTAAATCGTAATAGATCAAACTCATCCAAACTCGTATGAGGGAGTGGCATCTCATCGGAATACAGTGTACCCGATGCCTGCATCAACCGTCGGAGTTCTTCCCGTGTTGCCCGGCGTTTATCTGCACCTACTTTCACCCAAAACGCCGTTTTATTGACGGCATAAGGCTTATCGGTGCCCAACGGAATGCTGATGACAACGACCAATTTATCACCATCCCTCAGATTTTCTGTCATTATGCTTACTGGGGGCTCGATCTTTTGAGAGCAGGCGTTTGAAATCCATTGGTTGAGTTGACGAATGTCTGCAACGCCGCAAATCTCTCCTGAATCTGACACGCCAACGATGAGCAGCCCGCCCTCGGAATTAAACATCGCAGCAATCTCTGTAGCTAACGCATCAATGCTGTCGAATTGGCGTTTGAACTGTGTTTTGGAGTCTTCGCCCCGGCGGATGATTTTGCGGAGTTCAGAAACCGTCATCGTAATACCCCTATCCCATTAGCATAAATTACTGGAACTTGACGAGTGCCAAGCAATTACGCTTTACACATCATAGCACCACGTTTTGCGGCTTGCCTTCCAAGAAGGCGATGACGTTATCGACCACCCCTTCGTTGAGCAAATCAACTCCCTCTGGTGTCATATCCGCGCAGTGGGGCGAAAGGATAACCTGTTCGCAGGCAAGAAGTGGGTGGTCAGCAGGCGGTGGTTCCTCATCGAAAACATCAATTCCGGCACCACCAAGATGCCCAGAATTTAGTGCATCAACGAGTGCGCCTGTATTTACTATATCTCCGCGTGCAACATTAATTAGCAGAGCGTTGGGCTTCATCAGTTCGAGTTCCCGTGTTCCGATCATCTCCCGGCTATCATCGGTCAGTTTGACGTGGAGACTGACAACATCTGCCGTTCGCAATAGCTGATCCAGTTCGACGTACTCGACTCCCAGTTGTGCGGCTCGTTCCGATGAAGGATTGAAAGTCCAAGCAATCACATTCATGCCGACAGCGCGACCAAGCCTCGCCATCTCCGCGCCGATGTGGCCCGTCCCGATGATCCCCAACGTTTTGCCCTGTAGGTAGATGTTGTCCATGCGGGGCCAGCCACCACTCTTCACTGCTGTCGTCATATAGGCGGATCGTTTGGCTGCGGCGAACATTAGCCCAAACCCATGCTCAGCGACGACCGGGGCTGTCCGACCGGGCTGATTGCAGATAACAACACCAAGCTCCCTCGCGGCATCCAGATCGAGCATGTCTGTGCCGATGGAGCACGTAGCAATCATGCGTAGTTTCGGTACTTGCTTCAAGGCTTCGGCGTACCAAGTCACAATGCCACGCGTGTTCATGATGATATCCGCATCTTTTGCGCGATCAATCTGTTCCTCAAATGATTCTGGACGATCAGTGTACAACGTGACATCGCCGTAAGGTTCTAAGCGCTCCAGATGTGGTGAACCCTGTATCTGTGGTGGATTGTCGCCGGGGACGACGATTTTTACTCGGTCTGAGGTTTCTGTTGACATACTGCTTTCTCCCTTTATGTAGAAAATATTGCACCCTTCACTGAACCTTATTATACTCTAAGCGCCAGTTTGTTGTGTTAAGGCAAATAGCAAAAGACCAACTATTTCAGTTTTGGCGCACAGTCGAGGAATTTTCAGAATTTGTCGAACTTATGCACTTGAAGGATGAGACACGGTAATTCGACGGTCTATCCCGAATGCGGGTCAAGCTGCTGCGAATCCCGCCCCGTGGCTGATGCCTCCCCCACGAACGGGGTGAAGTCTAAATTCATGTCTAAACACCAAAGTGCTTTCATTTGGTTTATCCGTTTGTGTCTTGTTCGTGTTCCTGCGTTTGTTCCGCTAAACGCGCGGGACTGTCTATGAAGAAAGCGACAATTCCGAGCAGAATGGGAATGAACGCCGAAATTATCAGCGCAAGATTATAGCTTCCCAAAAGATCTCGGATAATCCCCAACGGCATCGGTCCCAGCGCAGAGCCGGCAATCGTAATCATTGTGGTGAAACCGGTGATACTACCCAGATGACGCCGCCCGAAGTACATCGCCCAGACGACGCTTCCCAAAATACGAATAAGTCCACTGGAAACGCCGAGAACAACGCCAAACACCAACGCAAATGTGGCTCCAGATAGTGAGCGCGCCATCAGCAGTGACAACGCTTGGAAGAATAACCCGGCTGCGAACAGTATACGCACCGGCACCCGATCTACCAGAACACCACTACCGCAATTAACAATGGCAGTGGTTACAGCGATGGGCACGAAGACCGCTGCGGCGAGACTGGGTGTCAATCCGCTATCGGTGAAGATACTGACTATATGGAAAAACAATCCAGTGGACAGCATACTGATGGCAGCCAAGCTTGTCATCAAAATCCAGAAGACGGGGGTGTGCATCGCCTCCCGTAATGTCCAGTGCGCCTCTGTCCACCCGACGGGTGCCGTTTTTCGTTTGCGAGATCTGAATGTTCTTGATTCTCCTCCATCAGGTTGGAGACCGTAATCCTCTGGATGGTTGCGAACAAATATAAACGCCAGCGGTGCCATCACAGACGCCAATATGATCCCAAGGAGCACGTACGTAGAGCGCCAGCCATAGATAGGGAGTAGCCAATTGATAAGGTTTGGAAAACCGCCCAAACTGATGAGGGAACCCACCATGCCGGAGATACCCATCACCGTACCCCGTCGACGGACCCACCATTGGTTGATTACGTTCGTACAGACCATGCCCAAACTGCCTTGACCGAGCAGGCGGAGAGCGATGAAACCTATACCGAGCATGATGGTGTTCTGCACGTAGCCCATGTAGACGCATGACAAGCCGAAGAGCGCGGTGATGAAAAACACCATTATTCGCGTTCCACGCCTGTCAATTTGGTATCCAACAAGAGGTAACACAAAACCGCCAACGAGTGTACCGAGTGTGTAGAGCGCACTGACAAGTGACCGACTTATCCCCAAGTCCGTGATGAAACTCTCAATAAAGATCGAGACCACGTAGGTCTGACCGGGACTGGTCATGATCATCCCTAAAGTCGCGATGAACATGATGATCCAGCCGTAGAAGATTGGCGATCTGCTTACAAAACGGCTGCGTGATACTTCCATTTATGATTGAAAAACCTTTCCACTCGTTCGGGAAACAATTTGCAAATCAATTCATGACGAACAGAATTTTTCCCGTGCGACTGCCCTGACACGCATGGATCAGGGCGTCCTTGACATTGGTGAGTGGGTATGTTTTCTCAATCGGCACCTTCAATGTTCCTGATGTTAGGAGCGGGATTAACTGATCAAACATCTCACGAATCTCCGAAGCCTCGGCGCGTTTATACCACGCATTAATCCAGAAGCCGCGGAACCGGAGGTCTTTGAAAATCAGCAGACTATTGCTCATTTGCAACGGCTGGAGTCCCATCGCACCGTAAGTGACCAATGTACCGTGGTCACTGAGCGATTTAGCTATCTCCCGTGCACTTTCCCCGCCCACAGCATTCAATCCGAGCGGCGCAGCGCCGTTTTCAATCAAGTCCCGAATCTGTTTTGATAGCGGTATTTCATCGGTAACGACAACATCCGCGCCTTCCGCTTCAAGTTCGGGAATCAGATCCTTTCTGCGCACGATATTTACGGTTTTCCAGCCGCGAAGACGCGCAATCTGAATAACTGCGCGACCAACTCCAGAATTGGCAGCGTTTTGGATTACCCAATCACCAGGCTGAAGGTCAGCGAATGTTTCGAGCATCCGCCAAGCGGTCGGCGGGTTGACCGATAGCATCGCTGCTTGCTCCGGTGGAATATCGTCTGGTAAGGGAATCACGCTGTTGGCATCCGCTACATACGCCTCGCACCAGTTGCCGACCCGGTCCAGCGAAAAAACCGGTTGTCCCACACGTAGCTTGGAGACGGCCCTCCCGGTTTGCGCGATGACGCCGACACCTTCGTTTCCCGCAATCGCCGGTAAAGGTGAGCGAATCGGATACTTCCCCTCAAGTCTGTTGATATCAGCGGGATTAATAGGGGAGGCTTTCATCTCCACCAAGACTTGGTCAGGTGCAATAGACGGTAGCTCTCGCGACTCAACCCGCGCGACTTCCTCGGGCACTCCATACTCGTGATGACAGATGACCTTCACTACTTTTTTCATTTGATCCTCATTCCATAAAATATCTATGAATCATGACAGCCATTTAGCAAGGAAAGTCTAATCCTTCCGTTGTTGAGTTAGCCATTCATGGAACCGTTGTGCTGTGTGCGACGGCTGGATGGATGGACAAGAAAACGCCAAACAGGGTACTCCGATCAGCTTTTAGGGGATAGATGATACTCCCAAGCAGGCTCATATTGGGCGACAGATCAACTTCTAAGCCAATCTGCCCTGTAAAGGCACCACCACGCGAGGTTTCCTCCCCAAGCGTCCACCAACTCATGTCATAGAACGCGAGGGCGTATGGAGCAACGGTGAGCGACGAGTCACCTATTAATCGGTGGAAAAGACCGAACCCGACGGAAAAGCCGAGTGTACTATTCTCGACACCCGTTCTTTCATCCGCAAAACTACCAAAGAAACTTCCGCTTGCCAGACACTCCCAATCGCTTCTGACGATCGGTTGAATCGAACTGATACCGGAATAAAAGAACGAAATCGGTGACAGTGTGGGTGAACGCTCGTCGTCAAAATAGAGTTGTCCCGCCTTCAAAAACCCTTCAATCTCAGAGAGTACACCATACTCAAGACTGCCGACCGCTGCGACCCTCTCGTTGACAACTTCTGCCCCCGCCGCGATGCTTGCCTGTCCCACGCCCAATTGGCGGAGATTAAAGGGATGTTCATAAAGTTGGGCGTGTGTTTCCACCAACGCGACTACCAACAGGAGCGTTGTAACCGTTGCTGTCAGTTCTTTCATAATGAAGCTCGCCCTCTCTGCAACTGTTCCCTTTCTATCTCGCGCTAATCAAGAATCTCACGGCGTTAGTACCACTTTTCCGATTGATTGCCGTTCTTCAATCAGGCGGTGCGCCTCAGCTGCTTCTGCGAACGGGTAGACATGCCGCACTACGGGCTTGAGTTTGCCAGCTTGGGCAAGGGCGATTAACTCCTCCATAATCTCAGGAGCGCGCGACTGGGCGTTGCTAACACCACCCCAGCCGATGAGCTTCAAGTTTTTTACCCAAAAAGGCAAGAAATCAATGTGTCCTGTTCCCGTAAAAGAGTTTGAGCCGAAGCTGACCATTCTGCCGCCTTCCGCCATGCAATCGAGGTTTCGCGTGAACACCTCACCGCCGACCGACTCCCACACAACATCCACTCCGCGTCCATCTGTGGCTTCTAATGTCGCTGGCACGAAGTCCTCCGTTCGGTAGTTTATTGTTACATCGGCACCGAGTTTGTGCGCCAGTTGGAGTTTTGCTTCGCTTCCCGCTGTTGCAATGACCCGTGCGCCAAAGTGTTTTGCCAGTTGAACCGCAAGGACACCTGTGCCGCCCGCCGCAGCGTGAATGAGAACGGTCTCACCCGCCCGTAGTCCAGCGGCGATTTTAAGCGTATGATAGGCAACCGGGGCATAGTCAAAGGCGGCTGCCTGCTCCGGCATAAATGACTGTGGGTAAGCGGTTGGACCAGGTCTTTCGTCTGAGCGGGGTTGTAGATCTTCCGCATCCACCACGCCATATTCGACGTATGAGCCCGGTCGCACCCCACCCACCAGATGGCGCTCGCCAACTTCGACCCCCGTGGTGTTCGGTCCAAGTGCCACCACTTCCACACAAGCCATGCCACCGGGAATATGTGGCGGATCTTTAACCCCGTATTGCGCTTCTTGAGAGGATCCGATTCGTCCACTGCCACCGTGGCGTATATGGAGTTGGATGTAATCGATGGCAACGGCGAGCACCTTGACAAGCACCTCGCCCTCTGCAGGCTCCGGCGTTGGCATTGCCTCATAGCGTAGGACCTCTGGTCCCCCGAATTCACGATATACAGCGGCATTCATCGTCGAGGGAATTTGGATTTGAGGATGGTTGTTGCCCATATCTAGTGTCACTTATAGCCCCCAGTAATCGCACATGTTCGTTTATGAGAAGATCAAAGCCTTCAATCGTATGCGCCCTTGAGTGTAACACCAAGCCAAATCGAAATCAAGGGTTAGTTGAAGTTGCAAGGATTATTCAAACGAAAGCCCCTCTGTACAGAGTGTAAATTGTGAAACGTTCTAGAAGTCTGTCTACAAGTGTTTACAATCGTTCAGACAATACGCTCTCCGGTGGTTCAATCCAAGACTTGCGACGCTCAAGTCTGAATTTTTCTTGTGCTCCTGTGATCGCTATCTCTGGAAAGTCCGTTTCGATTAAGGAAAACATTTCCCCTATAAGGTCCCACAATTCATCAACCGCACTGACTGGAGGCAATTGAAACATCCTCTTGAACCGAGAAGCGAAATCCGGAGGCGCGACCTGTAATGCTTCAATGAACGGATTGAGTCGGTTGCCGTATTTGGGCATGTACATGCGATTGAGGCTCATTAAGATCTTTAGCATTTCTTGAACTTGATAGGTGAACAGTCCACGGAAAAATAGAGATCCATCGCGATGTGCGTAAATCTCCACACGATTACTCCATGCCCACTTAAAGTTAGAAAGAACCTGGCTCACGGTCGACTGTACCAACTCATCAGGATATAAAGTGGATTTTTGTTGCCATTGCTGAATCAGATTTTCATTGTGCAAGGGAATCCCATGCATTAGTGTTGCTATCATCGCCTGTTTGGTCATGCTCGGGTCAAATTGGTTAAGCACAGACCTCAATATACCCGTTATCTGTCCAATTGTTACATGCTGGACATCAAGGTTCACGCCAAAAGCGTTGTAATTGTCTCTTCCACCTTCCTGTTTTGCGTCGAATGGTTCGATAGATTGTAGCGTCCCACAGACAGCTTGAATCGCTTGTCTTCTCTCCGTTTCGGTAGGAATCTTTGCCCAGAAGACTATAAATTCCAGATCGGCGTAGTTGTTGCTGGCGCGTTGCCGCGAGGTAAGTCCATTGATATGCCTCAGAGAAGCAAGTCCACTGAGCATCATTGCTTTGACATTGGGATTGGAGCCATAGGCTCGTTTAACGTTTTGTAGTAATTTTTGCTGCCAACTTTTTAAGTTTGTCAGGTCTGACTTAGACCGAATAACCCATTTGGGAGTTCCTTTAAACGCTTTCTGCCGCTGTGATTCGACGTCGATATCTGGAAAATGTCGCTTCACTAAATCAAAGGTTTCCTCAATCAGTTGACGGAGTTGTTGGGTTGCAACTTGGGGAGACTGTTCAAATATTTGTTGCGCTCGATGTATCAGATCCGACGGAGCAATTTGCAACTGCTCAATTGACCAGTCAGTCCATTTGATTGCCAGTACGTAGACACGATTAAGTGCAGCAAGCATCGAGATGATTCTTGTCAAGCGTTCACAAAATTGCTCTTGCACGAGAATCATCTCTTCTTCTTTAGCAAATTGCTCGCAAAGCCACCACAGCTCAAACCGTAGATGAGTTTGGACAATTTTCTGTGTAAGCTCGGCCGGACACGTTGCAATTTTCGTACGCCACTGTTCGATCAACGACTGACCGTATAGCGGAATTGAATGAGACAGAACTTCAGCGAGTCGGTTATCATGGAATTGACAACCATCAAACATCTCTACCAAGTACTGTTCTACTGCCGCAATCGTCTTGTGCTTGATGTCGACATTGAAGCCACTATCTTTATCTCCACAGACGTAGATAGCCTCATCAACCTCTTCTTCACCCGGATGGCGGGGGTCAAATTTATAGGGACTCATTTGTTCCCTATAAACGACACCAATTTGTTCTGCGAGCGTCTCGCGCTCTGTTTTAGAAGGTGGCTCAGTCCAGAAAACGCCGATTTCAACATCCGAATAATGGTCAGCAATTCCACGACCCACCGACCCACCAACAACCACTACTTTGACTTTTGGGTGGTTTGCATAGGTTGGCGCTATTCTCCGTGCTAGAGCAATTCGCCATTTACTTGCGTTTGTCATCAGGTCTTCAGATTGGAGTCCCAACCCCTCAAGTTTCTATGAGTCCAAAATGTGCATCCTGCTGTCGTCTTAGCGACCACAACAGTGAATCGGATGGTGGGATAACCATTTCATGAGTGATCAGTGTTTCGGGTGCTACATCCTTGGACAAACGGTTGCCAGTCAAGAGATAGAGCGGCAGGGGATTGTTTCCGATAGTGGGAAACGCGGGGAGGATAGCTGCGTCGATATCATTGGTATGACCGCCTAAAACTGTACCCTCCTTGAGTTCACAGTTAGATTTGGCGACTAGATCCACATGTGGCTGTATTGTGGACGCACCGGTGGGAACATTCAGCAGTGCAGCGGAAAGGATGGAGATTGGGGTTTCCACGCCGCACAGGTGGTAAGGGCGATAAATCACGGCTGTTGAGCCACGGCTGTTCGGAATCAATCCTTTGGTCGTTAGAATCATGCGAGAGTAGTCGTTTTCGCAAGAGACTACAACGAATACCCCACCGCCCAAACCGGCATCGTCCGCTTGTCTCAAGCAGGTAACGATTTCGATAACACCTCGCGTTTGTAGGATACCGCCTTCCTCGACCGGGCAGAGCACCTCGGGGATCTCGGAGATCCGAACGACGGGCAGATGTAATGGGGGAGTGTCGGGCATCAATCCGGTGGCATTCGCTGCGACCGTCATTTCGCCCAAATCCGAGTTAGAGGTTCTCGGAAAGGAGGCTAATATCTCACGGCGGGCAGCGATGTACCGCTTTGTCTCACCATCGGGAATGCGATTTAGTGCCCATGCTTCTGATTCCCTTATAGCAACGGTATCCCTCCCGCAAGAGACTGTGCGAGCTTCAGGATCATAGATACACTCCGCGTTACGCGCTTTACCGCCACAGAGCACCTCCAACCCTAAACTCCGAGCCCACAAAACCAGCCCGATTAACAGTCCGTGTTGATCGCCGTCTACAGGTGTATAGACAACTCCAGCACTGTCCGCCAAGTGTTTGAGTATTGGTCCGATAACCGCATCGGTCTCCTTGTTTATCATGGCCACATGCTTTCCATGCTGGATGGCTTCGTGGGCATGACGGGCACCAGCCTCCGGGACACCGGTAGATTCAATAACGACATCTATCGATATATCCATCAGGAGCATTGGATCTTCCGTAATTACAAATTTCCCAGCCTCCATCGCGCGCATTGCATCTGAACGGTTATTGGATATAGAAATATCCTCGTCGGAGATTCCAGCGTGATGATATGCCATCCGCGCGGCTTGTGGATTAAGGTCTGCAATAATCGGAATTTCCAGCTGCGGTATATCACGCGCCTGGGTAATGACGGCGGTGCCGTAGTGCCCGCTGCCAATCAGTCCGGCACGGACAGGGCGCTTCTCTTTCAGCTGATCAAACAGATGGTGGTAGATCATATCTGCGCTTTCATGTTAGAACCTCAACCCGACCCGAATCGCTCCGCCCTCCTCGGCGAATTCAAACGCTTCGTTAATCTGATCGAAGGGAAAGGTGTGGGACATGATTTTGTGGAACGGATATTTTTCCTGTGTTCGTTTCAGGAAATCCAGTGATCGGGCAATGACCCACCCCTCATAGACGATCACCCCGCGAATCGTTCTACTACACCGCACAATGCTGCCGGGATCAATTTCGGTGGGCATACCCAGATTGATGTTCCCTACCCAGAGATAGCGTCCACCCCAACGGAGCATTTCCACCCCTTCGGATAGGACACGCGGTGAGCCAACGAATTCGGCGACCAGGTCCGCTCCAACCCCTCGTGTGTGGTCGAGCACGTATTCAACGCGGTCTCTCACTGAAAATTCATCGACATTGATGAGATGGTCAGCACCAAATTCGCGGGCGAGGTTCAGCCGTGCTTCCAACCGGTCCAGGACTATGACCTGTCCTGCCCCCATCTCCTTCGCCACAGCTGTGGCATAAAGTCCAAGTCCGCCTGCCCCCTGAATTACGACCGTATCGCCGAGCGTAATACCGATCTGGTTAAGCCCGTAGATAACCTCTGATAGGGCGCAGTTCACCGGTGACACATATTCGTCGGGCAACTCATCGGGCACCTTGAAGATCCAGTGCCCCGGTTTCATGTAGTAATATTCACCGTAGGCACCGTGAAAATGCGGGGATTGATCGCTCGGCACACCGAGCCAATCCCGATAACGGTTGGGACATCCCGGTTTGCCGTTGAGGCAGGTCCAACAGTGGTTACACGGCTTGAAGTAGGAATAGGTGATTCGGTCTCCCTCTTCCAAGGGTTGTCCCATGCTATCGTGCTGGATATTTTTACCCAGTTCCTCAATAGTGCCGACCATCTCATGCCCCAGCACTTGTGGTATGCCGCTGGCAATTTTGGGACCGTGTCCGCGCCAAAAATGCAGGTCCGATCCGCAGATATTCGCCATGCTTATCTTGACCAAGAGATCGTCTGGCTGCGTCGATGGAACAGGATACTCCCGAAATTCCATCGGCGCCTGTGGTTCTGTAAAAATAGCAACTTGTCCTGTCTTCATCCCAATATCCTCCTCACTGCTCACCTACCGCTCATCTCACGCGGATGCGACAGTCAATTCATTTAGTTTGTCTGGATCTAATTCGACGCCCAGTCCTGGTCCTTCGGGAGGATAGAGATGGCTGCCTTCAGCACGGATACGCTCCTTCGCCGGTGATGCCATGTAGAGTACGGGCCCCATCGGATCGCAAGGGAAAGTGAGATTGGACATCGAAACCCCCAGTTGGATCTGAGCGGACGTTCCAAGCGTTGATTCCTGATCCGTGCCAATTAAACATCTGAGTCCCGCCGATTCTGCTAAGGCGAATAGACGACGGATATGGGTCGGTCCTCCGGATACACACGCCACATTGAAGACCGTGCAGGCACCGCGCTCTGCTGCTTCGTAACCGAGTGCTAGATCGTTGATGTGTAGGCTCACCGGCAAATCCATCCGTTTGGTGAATTCCGCGCATACCCGTAGGTCACGCGAGGGCTGTTCAAAATGGAACGGGTTGTGATGCCGGATCACATCGGCGTAACGCAGCGCGGTTTCCCAATCGTTGAAGCGACCGGAGAAATCGAGTTGTTTGAGCCGGATCAGATCTCCGAATCTCGCCTTCATCTCGGTCAGGAATTCGTTATCCAACGTGCTGTCGCCCGACACGTAGTAACGGAAGAGATGATGTCCCAAATCCACCAACCGTTGTAGATAGCCCGCGGTCTTCTCAAAGTCTTCCCGCACCTGTACACCCCAGGTTGGATAACAACAGTAGACGCTATCACGCATTTTGCCGCCTAGCATTTGGTAGAGGGGCACTCCTTGTACCTTGCCGTTGAGGTCGTAGAGTGCCAAGTCAATGGCTGAAGCGAGGTGTAGATTGGTAACGGTGCTGCCAAAATCCTGCGCCCGTAGGAATTCGTTAATCTCCGTGATACGGGTGGCGTCACGTCCCACCAATAACTCGTTGTAGCGTCGGGCAATCGCGCCGAGATCATCGGCTCTGCTATCCGAAGCTTCTCCAAGACCTATTGGGCCGTCGTCTACATGCACCTTGACAATGACATGCCCCGATATCTGACCGGTATAACGTGGTGTTTCGATTTGAAATGTCTCAATCTTTGTGATTTTCATCCCTTTGTCCTTTCTGTCGGGAGTTTTTTTATAAACTCGCAAAACGCAGACGGAAAATTTTTGCCCTGTGTCCAGCGGTTATTATAACGCAAGTTGCTAGTGTTTTATTTAATGATGAGTGTAATCATGGTAGCAATGAGAAACAAAACAACCTTAATCTCAAACCCAGCGGCAGTAACGGCATGAATAGCGCGTGGTAAACGTTGGGTGATTAGAC
>JAJDUM010000075.1 GCA_022826645.1 Candidatus Poribacteria bacterium | reverse complement strand
CCTCCGTGCCTTTAGCCCCAGAGGGGCGACATGTTTATAGTACACGGATAAACAAATACCCCAAAGCCCCAGCGGGGCGACATGTGCAGCCAAAGGGTAGAACTAATGAATCAATGAACGCTTCGACAATGTGGGAAAGCCCCTTCCATTAACTAGCACCAAAGGTTATAAATATGTAGACGTTCACCAATAGTGCCCCTTATCGAAGCCTCATCAAGTCCCCCTGACAAGTGGTACATCCCGGTCTATCGGGGGCGGGATTTAGGGGGTTGGTTGTGTGTCGAAAGTGTATAAGTAATTATAGAATTCACCATAATGGGACGTTGCCAGGCAATTATCCAACGATAAGGTGAAACCCAATCCCCGCGATGCCCGCCCCTGCATAACGCAGCAGCTGCCCACCGTCCTTGAGCCTTTCTGCAATGACGCCAACCAAACCCCCCGCGATGTGAATGCCAGCGGTTCCGAGGACAAATCCACAGGCGTAGAACAGCGGCTTGGACAGAGACGGCATCTCCGTTCCGTGCGCGTGACCGTGAAATATGGCGAAGAATCCCACAAATACCATAGCTAATAGCGACGACAGTTTCTTCTCTAAGGCAATCGCAACGCCCAACGCCAACACGGATAAAGCTATACCTAACTCAACCGAAAATAGTGGGACCCCATTTATTCCGAGAACTCCGCCACCGAGCATAACGAGCACAAAAGTGAATGGCACTTTCCATATAGCTTGCCCTCCCATCTGTGCACTTAGGATCCCCACGCTTAACATCGCCAAAAGATGATCAAATCCAAGTACTGGGTGGGTTAGACCTGCCACGAATCCGCCGCCAGAGCCTTCATGTGCATAGGAGATGCTCGGCAAAAACGGTACAATTCCAACGGTTGCTAGCACGATTTTCCTCATCAAATCTTCGGGATGGCGATCCCATCTCTTTAGAGTGGGGAGGAAATCCCGTCCTTTCTTGTTAGGGCTATTCAGTTTTATGCCTATTACGCATTTTGTTTGAAAAGTCGAAGCCGGGAAGTCGCTCCTAGAGCGAAGTGTCGGGATTCGGAGATCCCTCCTACAGAAAAACTAAATGACCCTACTTTCTTGTTGTAAAATATTGCGAAAACTGGTACAATTTTCACGGCTTTCGTGGGAGAGTATCAGCACCGTCGCAAGGCGGTGTCTCCCACATCCACTGATACGGATATGAAAGCCAGAAAGCCAAATCCCATGAAAAAGACTTATGAATATCGGGCGTATCCTACGACCAAACAGCGAAAAACCTTTGCCTTGTGGCTTGCGCTGCTACGAACGCTTTATAACCAAGCGCTTGCGTGGCGTAAAGGTGTATACGAAACCACCGGTGAATCGGTCAAGTGGACGACGCAAGGGAATGCTTTGCCTGAGTTGAAAAAGGAATCGCAAGCGTTTGCTGGACTTCACAGTGATATTCTCCAAGACTGTCTGCGCCGTTTGAACAAAGCCTATCAAGCGTTCTTTCGCCGAGTCAAAGCAGGTGAAGATCCGGGATTCCCGCGCTTCAAAGGTGCAGGGCGCTATCGGTCAATGACCTTCAGCCACCTGTCAAGACAACTGATTCAAGAGGTGCGTCGTAAGTTTGCTCGTGTCGTTGTCCCCAAAGGCGGACACCTCAAGATTCGGTATCATCGACCACTACCCGATGGTAAAATCAAGAATCTCACTATCAGCGGTAAAGCGTCGGGCTGGTATGTAACTATCTGCGTTGAAGTCCCCGATCCTGTGAAACTCCCTGTTGAAACAACCATCGGTGTTGATGTTGGGCTTAACGCCTTTGTCGTTGACTCCGAGTGAAATTGTGCCTAAACAGTTGTCGGATCGTGTCCATGACTGCTCCCGTTGTGGGTTGGTCTTGGACCGAGACTATAACGCTGCGATAAACATCAAAAAGGCTGCTGTAGCCTTGCGTGGAGGGACGGTGGATTCAATCACCCCCGAAACTCTTGAAAGAGAAAGAAGCGCAGAACCTTGTAAATCCCAAGGGACGGAGGCTTCAAACAAGCCCCAACCCTTCAGGGTGGGGTAACTGACCACGTTAGCGAAGATTCGCATGATGGGGAACACCGATGTGGCTGCAGACCGCTCTCAGAAATCGTTGCGCACTTTCACAGCTTGCCCAGTTGAAACGGATTCTTGGGCTGCCAAGGCAACCGCAACAACCCGTGCACCGTCCCGGACGGAGGGCGTAGGGGCTTTGTCTTCTGCAATCCAGTGTGCTATTTTGTAAAAGTACAACAGCAGTTCATTTGCATGCCCCTCGATGAGGCGTTCCTTGTTAGCTGGTGGCTCGGCATTTAAAGTTTCACGTTCAGGCACACCGTCCATACCAAGGTCTAAACCGGTCAAAGTGCCTTTTGTGCCGTAGATCACCAGTCGTTGATGTGCATTCGGCGGTGAATTGACCGCGCTGCATATCACAGAGACACGTCCAACCGCACCGTTGGCGAACTTTAGGTTGAGAATCCACGTATCTTCTATAGGATAGCCAAGGATAACACCGCTGTTCAGGGCGAATGCATGCACGGTGTCAATATCGCCGGCAAACCACCGCACGCAATCTATGGCGTGCGCACCGCCCCCAAAGAGGAAATCCTGTGGTGCCGTAACCCGCCACGGCGTTATTTCACACACCCTGCGGATGTCATGGACATAACCGGTATCGATCAGGGTTACTCTCCCCAGCTTGCCTTCATCAAACGCACGACGTGCCGCAACGATCTTCGGAAGATGGCGCCAGGTCATTGCCGCAACGAATTTAAGTCCCGTCCGATCTACCAAGTGGACCAATCGCTCACAATCCGCCATGGTTGTCACCATCGGTTTGGTGCATACGACATGTTTTCCAGCCTCCAGTGCTGCAGCCGCATGTTCGGCGTGCAGGTGGTCGGGGGTGAAAACGCCGACAACATCAATCTCAGAGCGGGACAGCAGTTCGTGATAGTCGTCGGTGGCAAATTCGATCCCATAATCCTTATGTGCAAGTTTTAGAAGCGCTGGATCTTTGTCCGCCACAGCGCATACCTTTATTGGGCTATCAGGTTTCTGATTCAAAAGTAGGGCACCCTTGCCGACACCTAACCCGATGATACCCAATCCGAGTGTTGACATTCTGATATCCTTTTGATGTAGCTTGAGGGAAGTTCTGAATCACTACTTTAACCGAGTGAATTCTTCAATCCAATACACCGATCGGCTAAGGCTATTTGGTTTTCGGTTTTTCTGTCTGAGCGATGCGTCGGGATTTGGAAATCCCTCCTACAGAAGAACTAGCGGCTATGCATCCTTGACTTTTTCCTTGAACGTCTGAATTGCCCGTTCTAGTTCGTCATCTTCAACACTGTGATGAACAAAAAAGCTCCATGCGCCTCGGGTCGATTTCTCTGCGTTTGGACACGAACCGGGAACATACTGCACGTAGTCAGGAAGTGGTACACCGACAGAGGTCTGCCGCATCGCTTGCATACGCTGGTATTCCACTTCAATATAGTTAAGCTCGCCTCTGCACCCCAATGATTCGGGTCCCCATACCGGATACACCCAATAGTTAGGTTGCGTTTCTGGATACACATACGCCAGTCGCACACCTGCAACGTTACACAACTCGGTCTCAATCTTTTCAACGAGTTCGCGCCGCCGGGCGTTGAATTGGTCAATTTTTTCCAACTGAGCAAATGCCACCGCGCCTTGCAGCTCACTGAATCGAAAATCGTGTCCAAACGAGAAATGCCCCCGTGTTGGCAAACCGTTGAGGGGTTTCGCCTCGGGTCGCTCTAAGTCGTACAGATACCACGGCATCCCGGAGTTCGAGAACTCTGTCGCCCGTTTATACAGTTCTGGATCGTCCGTGGCAACCATGCCCCCCTCGCCCGACGTGATATGCTTCGATTGCTGCATGGAGAAGCAAGCAACATCACCGATGGTGCCGACCTTGCGCCCTTTGTAGTAGGCATCGTAGGACTGTGAACAATCTTCTATAACCTTTAGGTTGTGTTTCTTGGCGACAGCCATAATCTCGCGCATCATCGCCGGTTGACCGTTTAGATGGACGACCACCACAGCGCGTGTCCGTGGCGTGATGCGCGCTTCGATTCCTTCGGCTGAAATAATCTGTGTCCGAGGATCCACATCAGCAAACACAGGAACACAACCGATCGCAACAACTGGAAAGGAAACGAAAATTGGTGCGACAGCAGGACAGATAATCTCATCGCCCGCGTCCAGCCCCAAACTGGCGTAGGCTGTCGTATTGGCACTGGTCCCGGAGTTTACAGCGTGAACATATTTCCGACCAAGATGTGCTCCGAATGCTTCTTCAAATCTGGGAACAAAATTGCTTCGTCCCCAGCGCCACGCGTCTTGACTTTCGATGACCTCTTGTAGATAGGTCAGTTCCTCTTCTCCAAAGCAGTTTCTTGGCATGGTTGATCCCCCTCTTTTATCAAATTGTCATTGCAGGAATATAGCAGATAACGATCCGGCATTTCAATTATGATGCAACCTTCCCACGCACACTCTATCAGAACATACCCCTGCGGTCAACCCAAAATTGCCAATCCTCCCTGTTGATCTAACCTGCAAACCGTGATAGAATGAAGTCAAGACTATCCATCTAGCAATACCCGATTGAACAAGGAGCTTGTTATGGCTAAAATCGCTTTCCTCGGTGCAGGGAGTTTCGGCTTCGGTAGACGACTGATTGGAGATCTCCTCTCGTTTCCAGAACTGTTAGATTCAACCATCCATCTTGTAGATCCCGATAGCGAACGACTCGAATTGACACATACCTATGCCCAACGCGCGGTGCGTGAGTTGAACCTGCCCACACAGATTGCCGCATCAACGGAGCGTAAACCGGCGTTGGACGGTGCCGATTATGTCATTGTCTCTATCCGGGTGGGAGCCAACATGGGACCAGAAGCGTTGGATGTACAAATTCCACTCGATGTCGGCGGACTCCGGCAGACTGTCTCCGATACCGTCGGTATCGGTGGACTGATGAAAGGGCTGCGCACAATCCCCGCCATGCTCGACATCGCTCGTGATATGGAAGCACTCTGTCCGGACGCGCCAATGCTCAATTACACCAATCCGATGGCGATGATTATGTGGGCGGTGTTGGAGGCAACGAGCATCTCCGGTGTGGGCCTTTGCCACAGCGTGCAGGGCACGAGCAAGCAGCTAGCGAACTATATGGGCGTGGACTACGAGGATCTCCGCTATCTTGTTGCGGGGATTAATCACATGGCGTGGTTTTTGGAACTCTCGCAAGACGGCGAAACACTCTATCCGAGATTGAACGCCTGCCTTGAAGATCCTGGAATTGTCGCCCGTGACCCGGTACGCTTTGATATCCTGAAGCATTTCGGTCGGTTTGTCACCGAATCCTCGCGCCACATGGCAGAGTATGTGCCTTACTTCATGCAAAATCCCAATGAAATGGCACGGTTAAATGTCGAAAATCGAACAGCTGAAAGCTTTGTCGATCAACATACAGATCGCGAGGAACGGATAGCACAGGCAAGACGTGATGTGGAAACGGCTCCGATCGAACTGAGTCGCTCCCACGAATATGCAGCGGTCATTATTCACGCAATGGAGACGGATACCCCTGCCTACATTTACGGGAACGTGCTCAACACCAATCTCATCACCAATCTTCCCGCTGGCTGTTGCGTCGAAGTGCCAACACTCGTTAATCGCGCTGGGTTGCAGCCGTGCTATGTTGGTGCGCTACCGCCCCAATGTGCGGCACTCTGCCAAACCAATATCAATATGCAGGGGTTGACGGTGCGGGCTATCTTGGAGGAGAACCGAGAATATGCCTATCACGCGGGATTGGTTGATCCAAATACAGTTTCACAATTAACGTTGTCAGAGATTCGTACAACGATTGATCGACTGTTGGATGCACAGGATGAATTTATGCCACCGCTCGCTTAGTAGAAGTTTAGAGCGAGCCTTGTACCCCATTTCTTTATTGACGCAACGGTGAATTTTAGCCAAAATAGAATGACAATTCAGGTGACTACTTATAGGGGACATTGCAAACTAAGGAAGTGGGAACTCAATCGGGTTAATCACCGCTCGCAGTGGATTGACAAATCCACTGCATACACCCAAAGACGGCTTGGATATGTCTATCCAAGCCGAGCAGGACTGGGATAGATTTCAGCCAAAAGAGAGCGATATTATCTTATAGGAAAGGTAGCTTGTCACAATGATCGAGGAACTTTTTATCAGTCACCCCTTCACTGAGCGAGATGGTTTTACTTCTGGCATTGAGGGTCCCGCCTGCGATGCCGATGGTAATCTCTACGCCGTCAACTACGCCCGGCAGCACACGATCGGGAAGGTGGCTCCAGAAGGCAAATGTAGCGTATTTGTAGAACTGCCAAACGGTAGCATCGGAAACGGTATCCGTTTTGACAGCGCTGGCGCCATGCTCATCGCCGACTACACCAACCATAACATCCTCAAGGTTGACATGGAGACACAGGACATCAGCATTTATGCCCACGAACCGACCATGAATCAGCCAAACGATATAGCGATCGGTGCTAACGATATTGTCTACGCCAGCGACCCGAATTGGGCGGAATCGACGGGGCAGATTTGGCGCATCGACACAGACGGCACAGTCACGCTGCTTGAAGCGGATATGGGAACCACCAACGGCATTGAAGTCAGCCCTGATGAACGTAACCTCTACGTCAACGAAAGCGTGCAGCGCAATATCTGGGCGTATAATCTATCCGCGGCTGGAGAGGTTAGTAATAAGCGGTTACTGATTCAATTCCCCGATTTTGGGTTTGATGGTATGCGCTGCGATATTGAAGGCAACCTCTACGTGACGCGCCACGGCAAAGGCACGATCGCTAAAGTTTCTCCGCAAGGTGAGGTACTGCTAGAAGTTGAACTTGCTGGGAAAGATTGCACCAATTTAGCCTTCGGCGGTCCCGATGGGCGCACCTGCTATGTCACACTCGCCGATAGAGGAAACGTCGAGTATTTCCGCACAGATTTGCCGGGACGGAGTTGGCAGCTTTTTCAGAGGGATTAAATGCGTAATCTACGGATAGGTGGCATTCTCCTATTGATGCTGCTGAACATCAATCAAGGACTTATCGCAAAGGAAGGCGATGAGTTAATTGGGAAACCGGCCCCGGAATGGGGGACGTTGGAGTGGATGAATTCGCAGCCGCTCGAACTGAGTGAGTTAGCGGATAAGGTGGTTCTCATTCGTTGGTGGACGGAGACATGCCCTTTTTGCAGCCGTAGTGCACCCGCGCTGAACGAATTTCACGACACCTTCAAGGATAAGGGCTTGGTCACAATTGGGATGTACCATCCGAAACCGCCCGGACCGCGTCGTCAAAAGGCACTTGAAAAGGCGGTGAAGCGACTCGGCTTTGAATTCCCGATCGCCTTAGATATGGATTGGAGAATCTTGAGACGTTACTGGCTGACTAAGGGGGTACACCGATGGACTTCGGTCAGCTTTCTCATCGATAAGCAGGGAAAGATTCGCTACATCCACCCCGGCGGTGAGTATTACAAAAGAGAAGGCAAAACCCAGACGGACGCCCAACGGAGTTATGACGAATTGAAAGCGATGATTGAAAAATTGATTGCAGAACCAGCCCAGTCTGAAACTGAATCGCCGGATTAATGTATGCCATCAGATGAAGATTGACCTTCCACTGACGGTTCACTTCCCCAGCGAAAGCCGGAATACTCCCTCTTCCGAGGTGCCGATGTAGAACGTTATCCCATCGTATGCCAGTGCCATGACATCACGCTGCGTCGGGGCGATTCGCTCCCATGAATCAGATCCCTGCGTCAAGCGGAAGATCCCATGAGAACTTGTACCATAGAGCGTTGTACCATCAACTAGCTGCATCTCAATATAGCCACCGGGCAATCCCGCGACGATGATCGGCCTCCATGTTTCGCCACCATCTGTCGAGCACCCCCCGCTACTACCGGCTTTGGCATAAATCGTCTCACCGACGAAAGCCAAATCATAGGTGCCGATTTCTCGGTCCCAATTTGGTAAATTTTGACTCACCTCTGTCCATGTCTCGCCCTCGTCAACCGAACGGAGTAACTTCCCACGCACCGAACTGATGTAGATCGTTCTGTCTGACACAGCTAACGCTCCCCAGCCAAAGAGATCCTGCTGCGGCGTGAGTTGTGTCCACAGGGCCTCCCCCAGTCTCCAGCGGTAAAGCCATTCTTTTCCCCCCATCTGTCCAACAACGTAGAATATTTCGCCACTAATTGCCAATTGATTGACGACATAGATTCTGTTATTGGCAGACTGCATATTCGTCTGAACTGGTATCCATGAGCTTCCATTATCTGCCAAGGAATAAATTCCAGCAGTTGATGGGTTCAATCCGTAGTTGGTTTCGTTTGTTGCTGCATAGAGTTTACCGCCCGAAACTGTCAGTGTCGCCCCATCGCCGGCAATCAATCCTTTGTTCACCGACACCCATGAATTCCCACCATCCGCCGATTTAACAATATCATCATCCGTTATGGCATAGAATGCGTCCCTGAAAAACACAAGTTTCTCAATATGTGTATTGATGATACCGGTGTTCGTTTTTATCCACGATTCCCCGCCATCTGTTGAGCGAAACACTCCGTTTAAGGTGCCGACATAAAGTACCTTCTCAGATAAGGCTGTTATGGAAAGGATGCTTTGATTGGTCAAATTAGTGTTGAAGGTCGTCCATGAGTTACCGGCATCGGTTGATCGAAACATTCGACCATCCCTGATATAGAAGACTGTGTTTCCCACCACCGTCAAGGCATCATAGGAATGTTGCATCGTTTTGGGTTTGATTGATTTCCACGAATTGCCCATATTCGTTGAGCGAAAAAGGTTCCCATCGGCTGTTGCTGCGTAGAGCATTTTGTCAGAGACAACAAACCCCCGAATATCTGGCTCGAGGGTGTTTTTTGTTCGTGGATCATTGAGGGTAAGCTGTGTCCATGATTTCTCATCGGCTTTAAGTCGGAAGACATGATCTCGCATTTGTGCGAAAAGTGTCGTTCCACTCGCAAACAACCTGGGTCCCCCTCGGCCGGTCAAACCCTCATCAATTTGGCCCCACGACTTGCCGTTGTCATTAAAAAAGAAAACACCCTCCTCCATATACCGTCCAACGTAAATCCTGTCACCAATGAACGCAAGCCCCGAAATAAATACTACCTCGTCCTGAAAGTGAGCTAACTGCTGCCACGAGTCGCCGCTGTCAGTCGAATAGAAGATATTGCCGTTTGTGCCAGCGTAGAGGGTATGTCCTTTCTGCGTTAGTACGAGGATGCTAGGAAGTTCCCTAGCTGGGAGTACCCGTAAACCTTCGCTGGTGGAGACCCATGTGTCGCCTCCATCTGTTGAACGGAAAATGCCACCTCCTCCTGTTCCGGCAAAGAGTATTCCCTCCGGCGTCGCGTGAAGGGCCATAACTGTGCCACCGTAGGGTCCGTTGGTCTGCGTCCAACCACTTTCAACCGACGCTATATCGTTCTGTGAATCCGACGTAGTCGCCCATACCGACCCATCTTCCCGCTTTCCATTTCCTATCTCTCCCCCATTCGTTTCTCCTGCCCGATTGACCTGCAAGACTTTCGATGAAGGCATTTCAATTATCGGTGCATCAACGATTTCAACGGTCGTCGCCGATTCAGGCGCATTAAAACTGTAAGGCAACTGAAATGTCCCAGCCTGTCTAATTTCTAAACCGATAACCAGTGCAACCACGGTCAATGAAGCTGCAGCGATCCACGGCACAAGTGGTTTGCTTGTTGTTGGCGCAGCATTGAGTGAACCGTTGGGGATTTGACGCATAATCTCCTGTGTTAAACTCGGTGGAAGTTGGAAACCTCTCAAAGTTTCTTCAACCATAATCAATTCCTCCTTTAGGCGGATTCGGGCGCGATACAGTCGGTCTCTGATGGCACCGCATGATGTACCGATGAACCGTCCAATCTCCTCACAGGTCATCCCCGCCATATAGTAAAGCGTCAAGACAGTCCGCTCACTTTCGGGGAGACTTTCGAGTGCATTGTGCACCTCCTCACGGAGGTGTGCATCGGTATATTTCGTCCATGACTGTGTGTTCATCTCACCTTCAACGCTATCCAATGATTCAGTTTGGAGGCGATTTTGCCGGAGCCAAGAGATGCAGCACCGCGCAGCAATCACGTAGAGCCAACCGGGGAAGCGCACCGGATCTTTGAGCGTCGAGAGTTTCTGGTACGCCTTGAGGAAGGTGTCCTGCGTGATTTCTTCGGCGGTGTGGAAATCACCGAGTTTGCGGTAAGCCAAGGCGTGGACAGATCCCTTGTACTTGTCCACCAAAAACCCGAATGCGGATTCGTCGCCCTCTAGTGTGCGTTGAATCAATTCGGCGTCATGAAGTGCCATTCTCCATCTCCCGGTGTAATGAGAAAGACTTAGGAACTCGCTGTTAGAGTCATTTATGGTGAATTTTACAATTAACTGGACATTTTTGAGTTGTAGGAGGGAACGCCGATTTCCGACGTGTCGCGATTTGGAAATCGCTCCTACCAAAGAGGTGTCAATGTATTTTCATAATTCACCATAAAATACCACCTTTCTGTGAATAGGTTGGGCAGGCACAAGACCCCGATGCATCGGGATTAAGAAACCTGCCTCTACATCTGGCAACCCTCGTGGTTGCCCAAAATCAGTTTCGTAGGGGCGAGGTCCCCTCGCCCAACGGGTTGGGAAAACCAACCCCTACAGTGCGGGTCGAGCATGGAAACTCGACCTACAGACTGTTTCCAACTGCGCCGATGCGGTGCGGTTGCAAACCACACCTACCGGGCTTGGGGAAAATATAGAATTACCGATAATGAACCAATCAACTATGGTGAACCTTACAATTACTGAGACATGATGAGCGAACCGAGTCACGGACCTTGCTCGCCGAGTTACGGCACACGGAGTGTGCCTACTACTATTAATGTCTACTTATTTCTATAATTCACCATAGTACGGTGTCGGGATTTGGAAATCCCTCCTACAGAAGAATTAGATAACTCTACCTCGCTGTGCTAAAGCCTTGAACAGTGTTTCTCTATCTATAATGACGCACACTTGTAACAGATTGTCAGATAGCAGTCTCATTTTCTGATCTTGATTCCCATTGGACTTAGTGCTAAACTGAAAACGAAAAGACGCAGTAAGGAGGAACCCATGAACAAATTAGCGATACAGGGCGGAGACAAAACCATCACCTTAGACCAAAGTGAGGCTTTGGAGTGGCCCATTATTGATGACGAAGTTACCGAAGCCGTTGTCAGCCAATTGCAAAGCGGGGAGATCTCGTTTTCGGATACGATTTACAAGTTCGAGGAGGAATTTGCCGCCTATCACGGCGTCAAGTATGCGTTAGCGCACAATAACGGCACTGCCTCGATTCATGGAGCGTTGTTCGGGATTGGAGTGGGGCCCGGCGATGAGGTTATTGCTCCTGCCGCAACGTTTTGGGGGACGTATATGCCCGTCCTCTCCTGTCAGGCAATTCCGGTCTTCTGCGATATCGATCCGTTCACAGGGTGTGCTGACCCAGTTGATATCGAGCGGCGAATCTCTCCCCACACAAAAGCGATCATTGTCGTCCACCTCGGTGGAATGCCAGCGGAGATGGACGCCATTATGGAAATCGCAAAGCGTCACAATATCTTTGTGGTTGAAGACTGCTCACACGCCCACGGCGCAACCTATAAAGGTAAAAAGGTCGGGACAATCGGAGATGTAGGGTGTTTCAGTATGCAGGGGGGAAAACTCTTGCCGAGTGGCGAAGGTGGCGTGATGATTACGGATAATCTGAAGTATTACGAGCGGGCGATCTGTCTCGGACACTATGAACGCATCCGCGATCTCCCCGAAGAGAAGTACCGCAAATATGCTAAGACCTGCTTTGGATACAAATACCGTATCGCCCCAATTTCCGCCGCCATTGCGCGCGTCCAACTCCGACATCTCGATGAGCGTAACAAATGCCGTGACGACAACGTGATGTACCTGATGGACGGCATTGCAGAGTGTCCGGGAATTTATCCGGTCAAGCCTTCAGAAAACAATTTCCGCGGGTACTATAGCCGTCCCTATGTCCGCTACGTCCCCGAAGAACTCGGCGGATTGTCGAAAGAGAAATTCATCGAAGCGTTACGGGCAGAAGGTGCGAATGTGGGCAGTGGTGCACCGGGCGGCAGTGATCACCTATCAGCGGTGTTCCAAGAGCAGAATCATCCGGCTTTCAGCCGCCCTGAAAATAATCGGGAAGTGACATATCAGGAAGGAGACCTGCCCGTTTCCGAAAATCCACGCGAAGATCTATTTACTATCCCGGTCTTCTCCAGACCCAACAAGGCGCTGTTAGACCAGTACATCGAAGCCTTCAGGAAGGTTGCAACCCGTGTTGCGGAACTGGTCTAAAAAAGGGCAATCGCCACGTAATCTCTCGATTGCCCTCAACTTGCATAATTAGCGGTGAATCATCGATCGTAAAGGTGCGCAACCTGTTCGGCGTAACCGTTGTAGAGTAATGTCTCACGTCTTTTCCACATGAAGGCTGGACCGTTACCAATCATCCGTTCAGTCGCTTGCGACCACCGTGGGTGGGGCACGTCGGGTTCCACATTCGCCTCAAAGCCGTATTCGTGTGGCTGAAGTTCATTCCAGAACGTCTTCGGTTGGTAGTTAAGAAACTCAATTTTTACGATAGACTTAGCGCCCTTGAACCCATATTTCCACGGCACGACTTCGCGGATAGGGGCACCGTGCTGCTTCGGAAGTTCGTGACCGTAGATACCGACCGCAAAAAATGCAAGATCGTTTGCCATTTCGTCGGTGCGAAGCCCCTCTGTATAGGGCCACGGCCGAGACGTGTTACGCCCAGGTCCTTTGTTAATCTTCCGGTTATAATACGAGATGAAACGAACGAATCTCGCCTCCGAAGTCGGCTCAACATCGTCAATGATTCGCTTCATCGGAAAACCGAGCCACGGAACAACCATTGCCCACGCCTCAACGCAACGGAAGCGATAGACCCGCTCTTCGAGGGGGAATTTCTTCTTGAAGTCGTCTATGTCATAGGTGCGGGGATTCCGGACTAAGCCGGTGACCTCTACTTTCCAGTCTTCAGTCGGCAACGCCTGTGCCGCTTCCCAGATAGATTTTGAACCGCCAAATTCATAGAAGTTGTTATACTTAGCGGCAACGGCTTCATCGGTGAGGGGGCGGTCCACCTTCGCAAAGGCTGGATTCCGTTCGACCGATTCAAACTTCATCAGGTTTGGGTCTATTTGGGGAGGCGTCTTTGCCTCCGATTCGGTCGGGTAGCCGATCATGGATGCGCCAGCGATGCTCAAACCGGCACCGGCAAGCGTGGTCAAGAACCGTCGTCGATTTATAAACGCCGCTTCCGGCGTAACCTCCTGTTCCGGAATTTCCCAAGTTTTTGGAATGCGAATATTTGCCATGAGTTTATCCTCTCTTTCTGCTTTAATCCGTCCTACACTCCGTTACACACGCTCCCACCGACTTGGGTTCATTCCCGGCGCTTCTTTTTTCATATTTGGTGGTTTGTTGCCGCCGCCATAGTCCCAGTGACGGGTGTTGCGGTCACCCAATAACGGTCTGACGGCATCCGGCAGCTTCGCTAAATCCTCATCATCCCATGTTGTCACTTCGTCTTGGGGTCCCGCCCAGCCCGGACGATACGCGATAGCGAGCATTTCACGGGGATAGTCGCCGACATTCGGATAGTTTCCGTGAAACACTTTGTGGTTAATCAGTACCGCTGAACCCGCTTTTGCAGGGACCATCACCTCTTCGGGATGTGATTCAAAACGTCTGTAAGGATTCGCATCCACGTGCATCGAGAGATGGGATCGGGGGATGACGCGGAACGGCGAAACTTCCGGAGTAAGATCCTCAAGGTAGTACAGCACCCGGACCATAAAAGGAACGCTGCCTTCGTAACCGAAGATTTGAGAACCGTAGGGCTGTCCATCCGTGTGCAGACTAATCCCCGGATGTCCCGGCTCAGAACGGGCATAGCCGTAGCTCATCATGATAATTTCGTCGCCAAAAAGCTCTCGCAAGAATGACAGCGTTGGGGGATGGGCAAGCAGCTCTGTGATAGCCCCACCTCTAAATTGGAGGTTCGGGCATCCCCGTTGATGTACGCTGTAATCCACCGGTGTTGTTTCCAACTTCGCGGTCTCCGACTTGAGTCGAGCGACGTGGTCAGGAGATAGTAGGTCAGGTAATAAGAGATAGCCTTCAACTTCGATCTGGCGAATTTGCTCGCCAAGCGTCAAGGCTGACCAGTCACGATCATCAATACGTGGTGCGTTCATCGCAGTCCCTCCAGATACCATCAAGCTCCAAGATAAAAGGTGGTGAACCAACTTTTTTGCTTTGATTAAGAATTTTCGTTTGAGAAATTTGGTTCGCAACATTTAGGTTATCTTATTTGGAGCCTGATGTCAACAAGGAAACATCGAATTTCTGTTGCAGAACACCCGCGTGTCTGTTAAGATGATAGGTCAAACGCACCCCTTAGAACCAGAGTTTACCAATACCTCTAAACATACCGTTCCTGAGGAGAAATCTCATGCCCGAATCATATCAAGGCTCATATCAGCAGTACGACGCGGTCTGCCACTCCAACGTAATGATCCCGATGCGCGACGGCGTCCGCCTTGCCACCGACATCTATTTTCCCGCGCTCGGCGGCCAACCGGCATCAGGCAAATTCCCGGTCATCTTGGAACGCACCCCCTACGACAAAGCGGGATCGGGAAATGTAACAAATGGAACCTACTACGCGCGGCGAGGCTACGTCTGCGCGATTCAGGATGTGCGAGGTAGATTCGTCAGCGAGGGTGAATGGTATCCCTTCGCCAAAGAAGCCCCCGACGGCTACGACACAGTGGAATGGCTCGCTACCCAAGCGTGGAGCGATGGACAGGTCGGCACGATGGGCGCGTCGTACTGCGGTAGCGATCAGTCCGCACTAGCAACGCTCAACCCGCCGCATCTTTCGACGATGATCGTCGCCGTTGGTGCGTCGAATTACTACCACTGTTCAATGCGACAAAACGGTGCGCTCGAACAACGGTTCATGATCTACGCCTTCCGGATGGCAACCACAAGCAAGGAAGCGTTTGCTGACGCTAACATCAAAGCTGCAGTTGATAGGGCATTTGCAAATGTGGGTGAGTGGGTGTCGCGTGCACCGCTCAAGAAAGGCACATCTCCGTTGCGGCTGCTGCCGAATTACGAGCAGTGGGTGCTCGATCTGTTCACACATGGAGAGTACGATGACTACTGGAAGCAACGTGGATATGCTATCTCCCAGTACTATGAAGAGCACGCCGATGTGCCGACGCTCTACCTCGGCGGGTGGTATGACTCGTATGCGCGGGCGACCTGTGAGAATTATACGGCACTCAGCAAAATGAAAAAGTCGCGGCAGGTGCTGTTGATGGGACCGTGGACGCACGGTGGCTGGGGTGTATCAAATGCAGGTGATGTTGATTTCGGGACTCACTCCTTTATTAACTACAACGACCTGCGGCTGGCGTGGTTTGACCACTTCCTCAAAGGAATGCACACAGAGGTTTCCGACTGGTCGCCGGTGAAGATTTTCGTTATGGGTACCGGCGAGGGGCTGCCCAACTATCAGGGACGCCTCCATCATAGCGGTCGCTGGCGGGACGAACCGGACTTTCCCCTGCCGGACACCCAATTCACACCTTACTATCTCCACGCTGATGGTGGACTGTCTACCATGCAACCAACGGCTGATGGATTAATAAGTTGTTTTAGCTTCGATCCGCGCGATCCCGTCCCAACCATTGGCGGCGGAATCTCCGCCGCTGACCCGATTATGGGTGCTGGCGCGTTCGACCAACGTGGGAACTCAAGATTTTTTGGTTGCCAAGACACCCTTCCCCTCAATGCCCGCAGCGATGTCCTAACGTTCCAGAGCCCGCCGTTAGAGAACGATGTGGAAGTCACAGGACCAATCACGGTCAAACTCCATGCATCATCATCCGCCCGCGATACCGACTTCACAGCCAAACTGATTGACGTGTGTCCATTGAGCGACGATTATCCCGACGGGCTTGCGATCAACCTGACAGACTCCATTATCCGTGCGCGCTACCGAAACGGTTGGGATGCTCCGGAGTTACTGGAGCCGGGGACGATCTACGAACTCGTCTTTGAACTTTATCCAACCTCCAACGTTTTCAAAAAAGGGCATCGGATTCGCTTGGACATATCCAGCAGCAATTGGCCCCGCTTTGATGTTAATCCAAACACAGGCGGTGATTTGGGGGTTGAGCGGCGGGCTGAGATCGCAGAACAGACGATTTATCATGAACCTGAACATCCGTCGCATGTGGTTTTACCCATTATTGAGCAATGAGGGAAACATGATGGGAAAGTTTCTGGAATAAGTGACATAACCTTTGTCAATAGGAGGGAAATATCGTGAAAATCAGATGGTGTGGGCACGCTACGTTTATGCTGGAAGGAAATGGGACTCGGATCGTAACTGATCCGTATACACCTGAAGTGGCTGGCTATGACCCGATCGACGAACCGGTGGATATTGTAATTATGAGTTCGGCGACTGACCGGTTTCACAGTTGTTCGGATATGGTGGCGGGTGATCCTGTCGTGATTAATGCGCTCGATATTACTGAGACTGGGGTGGAGGTTAAAGGAATTCGTTTTTCATCTGTACCAGCTATGGAGAGCATCGTCCATAAAAGCGATCCGGATCAGAATGCAATGTATCGATTCGGAGTCGAAGGTATCGAAATTGGGCACATGGGCGATGTGGGAAATCCTTTAAGTGAGACACAACTCGAATTTTTCAAGGGCGTCGATATCCTGCTTGTGCTAACAGGGGGACCTCCAACCATTGAACTGAACGATCTTGATGAAGTTATTGACGCGATTCAGCCGAAGATTACAATTCCGATGCACTACCTAACCGACAAAGTCACACTCACTCATATCCTTCCGGTGGATGATTTCACCGCACGATTTCCATCGGACATCGTCCATCATCAACATAAACCGCAGATTGAGGTGGGTAAGTCAGATCTCCCTGAGACCAATCAGATTTATGTGTTGGACTACAGCAATTAGACTCCAGGGATCCGTGGGTGCATGTGTCTATTTTTCGGGCTGAAGATCTCGGGGAGCAGCGGACGGTGTTTGAACATTTGGATCCGTAGCTGGGGGTACAGGGTCGGAATCCGGCGCATACAGGCGTTCCTGTAACGCTTTCCACCAATTTTGTATGGGCTGGATAGCACCCACCTTATGTGTTGATTCGATTGTTGTTTTCAGTTTGTCGTGTTCAGCGGCGCATTCCTTACAATTCGCAAGATGTGCCTCGATTGTATCTTTACCCATGGAAGACAGTTCGTTGTCAATGTAGGCGACAAGTTCTTCGCGAACATTATTACATTCCATTTTTGAATCCTCCTTTCGATTTTGTAATGTGTAGTGCATAAAACATTATACAGCAAAAACTCGCTACTCTTTATGTCATCTCAAATTATAGTAGATTTCAGAATTAATTGGACACTATGAACAACCGAGGTCAGGAGCTTGTTCGCGCAGTTACGGCACACGGTGCCCCGATAAAATCGGGATTCAGAGCAATGTGCCTACTACTTTTTATGTCCATTTATCTTTAGAATCCACTATTGATCCCACGGCCAATCAATTTTATGCCAAGTTCCTAAACTTGCAGCGGGGCGTCCCCCGTAGGCATACCAAGTTAATCCTAGACTTGGGCACGCAACATTGGCGAAAACTGTCCAAAAATTCTCTACCTCTCTCCGTTGTTCAACATCTTTATCAGTAAGAATCCGAATCAAATCATCGGGCAAATATGAGGGGAATTCTCGCTCAAGAAGCGTCTCTATTCTGTCAAAGCGGCGTTCCGATGCCGAAGGGGCTTTGCCGCCGATACGTTTATTTGTCAAACAACTATGATTTGTTGCGATAATCCTTCCGTGAGATGGATCCCTTCTTGTGTAGCTTGAACAAGTACATTCAAAAACAACAAACTCATTAGTTTTGCCATCGACAACGAACAAGTTCGTCCCGCCAATACGGTCAACAGTATTCAACAGATTCTCTACATCTGAAATCGTGCTACACGTCTCAAGTGCTTCTGGAAGGAAAACATAAAAGTCCAAGTGAGGTTTTTCTGGAGCCGGTGCATCAGAAATAGGAAGAGCGTTGGCATGAAGCCAGAGTCTTTCCTTGTTCACACCTGTTGCTGTAAAAACATCCCCTTGCAAACCAAAAGTCATCGTGGGAAGGCGTCCTTCAACCTCCCGAATGATGGTATATCCCCAAAGGTCTGGGAGCCAAGCATCGTTGTTTCGACCAACCCATGCCTTTCCACCAATCTCGCATACGAAGGCGCTACAATTTTTCAAAAGACAGCTTTCCGAAAACCACCATTGTGCAAGCCTTTCTAGAGGGATTCCAGATCCGTCCGACATTCCTTCTATTTCTTCCTGAAATCGTAATGGCAATTTACGAAGCCATGGCAGCGCACCACATTGTAACTTTTCCACATCAATGAGGTTAAGCGCTTGTAATCCATCCTCGACATAAAGGTGGATATATTCTTCAAAAACATCTTTCAACGCACGACCGTGATTAAAACCGATCTCTCTCGGGGTGCCTTTTAAGCGACAAATACGATTGTTATTGACAGTTGCAATTCCCATTTTTCTTAGCCCACGTTTATTGTATCAGCGGAAAGCTGGATAGTACGGCATCTCATCCAAATCCGTCCAGCGTTCACGCAATTTGGCAGCTATATCGCGGACTGTTGCACCGAGGGCTTGCAGATGTCCAAATTCCTCCGACGCTTGTCCGAATATGTCGAAACATAACAGGAGAATCTGACGCTGCGTTGAGATTCCCCATTTGTGGTCTTCTTCCCATACCTTCTCTATAAAATTGAGTCTAGAGTGAGTCGCCCAATAGGCACACGCTTCGACAACGGATCGAAAAAAAAGCGTATCGTCCGCTGCTTCGGGGCACCCCGTCGCAAGCTCGGCACGATACGCTATCTCCATTTTTTCAACCACATCATTTGGCACACGGTTGATATGATACCATGTTGGGAAACAGACACGACCATAAATCCCATCTCTGAGCGCATGCCGATACTCACCAAACTCAAAGTCGAAGAGTTTTCTTTCATCGCCGACAGGCAGCGCATTCATCGGAATCGGATCGCCGTGTGTATAAGCGAAAAACGGTCCTGGTGCAGCAATGAACGCAGCGACCGTTTTCATCTCCGTCTTCGCCCCACGATAAGGTTTCACTTCAACTCTCTCACAGACCTCGTCTAATTTCTTCACCAGCCGCCGCCATTCATCAGTCATGGATGGAGGCCTATCTCTAGGACCGAGTCGGTCACGGATGCTGTCGTACACTGTCTTTTTGCGAATTGTCAGGGCGTGCATCTTTCCCAGTGCCCTCGCCAGTTTGATTAATTCCGCCATCGCAGCCGTGGAAGATTCTCCGCGCAGGCTCCCGTAAAAATTCCGCCCGTCTCCTAAATCCTCCATGACCATAAGCCCCTTCTCTCGATCCCCACCATAAAATTGCGCAGTGGGTGAATCTCCACCTGAAATTGTGCTCAAAAATTCGAGTCCCGCCCAGTCGTTGAAGAATCTGGGAACCATTTCATCCGGCGAGTTCGGCTGGAACGCCGTCCCATCAGTGGTCAACGCTCTTTTGACGACAACGCTTTGCGGAACGTCGGAGGAGTATTTTACCACACGGCAGCGAAGGACTGTTGCACGATCTGTATCGAATTTCGTTTCCATTTTAAGCCGTACATCGCCCTTGAATACCTCACGGAGTACATTCTCTGCGATTGCTACAGTTTCGGAATGGTCTTTTTCGTCTGATTTGGGCATTTTGATGAGTTACCCTCACTTAAATTGACGGAAACCCGGGGAAACCAGATTCAAAAAGATACGCGAGTTTTGTAAACACAGCTCGCTCACCCGGCAGACTGTCAACAAACACGAAGAAGAAGTGGCTTTCTGGGGTGAACTCGTAGTCGAAGATTGCGTTGAAATTGTAGCTAATCTCATCTTGCAGGCGTTCATCAACGCGTTCAACAAAAATTAGCCAACCGATCTTTGGGGTCAATTGATAGTTACTGCGGAGCCGGAAAATCAGTGTATTTCGATACCTGCGCCAAAAGAAATTCTCAAGGTCTAAATCGGCGGTCAGCTTGCCGAAGAGGTTGACACCCGCAGAAAAGTTGGTGAATCGGTTGAACTCATCTCGGCGTGTACCGAAACGATTTCCAACCGCTAAGTGCCACCACGGTGCTTCATAATTAATGTCTGAGTCAATAAACTTGGTGTCAAAAAGTTGACCGACTTCGCGAAGTACGCCAAATCCACCGGAAGTGAAGAAGTCAAACCGCCCAATGTCAATATTGAAACGGAACTCACTCTGCCGCTCCCGTAACAATCTTTGTGCATTGGTTTGATGAAAATGGCGCGTATCAATCTGAAATAATTGCACCAAATTCCCCTCCGGAAACTCATAGTTGTACCTTACACGGGCGCGGCTCCGACGGAATGCCTCATCTTCAAGCCCCATCTCATTTGGACGAAAACCGTCTTGAATCTCTTCAAGCCGAATGTTGGCGAGCCACCCTTTATGAAGCCATTCCATCGCGGTATAATATGCCCAATGCGTATCACCATCAATGAAATCAACCGCATACTGCGATGTTGCAGTCCAGTTTCGATGAAGTCCAAACCGACCATTGAGCGATAGAAGCCCTACATTTCGGTCAGCTTGGTGTTTGTGTGTACCCATCACGCCAAGGACAGTCCGTTCACCGATGTCGTAATTCATCCGTCCAGCTAAAAGGTTCGCCTGCTTTTTCTGATCGGCATCGTACCGATCAATCATTTTACCATAGGTATTGATGATTGAGAAATTAGCGCCGCCCATTGTGCCCGCCGTTTTTGCACCGAAATCGATTTCTTGAACGCGACGGGTATAGAGCAGATTGAGCGGCAGATCAAACAACTCGGCACCCTCTCGGAAGAATGGGCGGCGTTCGGGGAGAGATAACTCCCGGTCACTTGAGATGTTAATTTGTGTCGGATCACTTTCTAATTGTGAAAAATCTGGATTAAAAGTCATGTTCGAGGTGAGGCGTGTCGAAATTGGGAGGATAAGGTCTACCCCACCATCAAAATCATTGGGACGATTTTCTATCGCACGGTAGCTGCCATAGGGGAGAATGCCAAGTTTCTGTCCCGTTTTGATTTTTTTTAAATTCAAGCCAGTCAAATTGCCAAACTCGGACACGCGTGAGAAAAAAGCGGTGTGTGCCCAAGAATAGGATTGACTGTTTACTGGACGTACCCGCCAAAAGTTGATCCCCCACGTGGTATCACGCCGATTAAAACGGAGCGCCCGAAACGGAATCGCAAATTCTGCGGTCCAACCACTCTGGTGTTTCTTTATTTTCGCTTCCCAGTTTGCATCCCAACTCATGTCGAAAACGCTTTCGTTGCTGACCCGCTCATCCGTCTGTGTGCCGAGTGTATTGATAGCAAAAACATAGCAGTTACGACGGTCATGATAGGTATCAAGCATCACTTCGATGCAGTCATTCTGCCAAACAGGCGAATCCCGTCGCGTTTTCGTTTCGCGCAGACCGTTCATGTTCGGCTCCTCGCAGTGCACGCCGATATAGAGGGTGTTCTCATCGTACAAAACCCTTGCTTCAGTGTTTAGTTGTGCAAGCTGAATGTCTCCCTCCTTTGCACGGAAGAACTTGTTCGCAACTTGAGCATGTTGCCATACACCGTCGGTAAGATTGCCATCAATGACCGGGGGCGTATCTACCCATGTGGCATTGATGGTGCGCGTTGATTTTTGCGTTTCTGCGAAAAGCGGTATAGCCAGCAGCGCAATCAGCACCCAAAACATTGCGTGTAGCCACCGCAGCCATTCAGTTTTCTTCACCTTCTTCTTCTTCTCCTACTTCATCTGTGCCCAAAGTTGCAATGCCCAGATTCGTCATTTTTTGGGGCTCTCCATTCAGGTGTATCTTTACCTGCGCTAACATCTCCGCTTCGGAGATTACCTCCTCTCGATCTCCAGTGTATTGCGCCTCTATCCATTGATAAATTTTCTCAATTGCTGGATGGTTTTCGTCTATGAGCGTCTGACCCTCCCCTTCCAGATAGGCATTTACCCACAACAATACGCCATATTTGCCAGAGGTTCTGGTAAGGATAATATCAACCAATTCCTCTTTGACCTCTGTCTCTTGTCGAAATTTGTCCTCCCCGTTCACTTCCACACCGGATACACTGGAGATAACCGCTTTGTCAATACAGGAATGTTTGAAGGCGTAATGATGTGGGCGTGGATTGTCAAATTCGCTATATTTGCCGATATTAATCTGACAACGGAAAACCACAGGTGCTTTTCCACGAGATTGCGCCAGCTGCGCTGCCCTCTTACGGGCTTCCCTTGATTTTTGGGTAAACCAGATTTTCTTCCCTGCCCTTGCCCGCGCTTTAAATCCTCTCTCCATAATCGCCTCAGCTCTATCAACTGTCGTACCGTGCCAGACGGTAATGACGTTCTTAAGCCCGATATTCCGGTCCACATTGATAAAACTGCGGATTCGTTTGGATTCAACGCCGTGGCGAATCGCATATTCCTCCAGTGTTAGGTCGGGGTTTCGTGCAACCTGTTTCTTAAACTGTTCCGCCAGCCAAGCGAAGTCTTTATCTTCAAACCGCCGCTGATAGTAATCTTTTTGTTTCCGATCTCTTCTCTTTTTCGCCAACGTAAAGCACTCCTTCATGACAAACACCAGACGTTTCCGGTGAACGGTGGGAATAGACAATCGAGCAGGACACCCGCTTCGCCCCGTCCGTCACAGTCGACAAAATTAGTTTTCAATTCATTGAACCGGCAGCGACCGCACAGGAGCTGCCAGAAAGTCAGATCTGGGAACCGAGCATCGCCATCCTCGACCGAATCGGGCGACCAGTTGGAGATGTCTCTTATCTTTCCGCCGTTGAATTTCAGTTGTAGACCGCTTCGATAAAAATTCAGTTTCAACTCGCCGTTATAACCCTCCGCGACGGTCCCCACAAGATTCTTTTCTAAGGCAGATTGAATATGCCGCAAAAAGGCAACCAGATTCGGTATACGGATGTATAACCCATACGGTTCATCTACGTGGATTTTATTTCCTAACAAGGCATGGTAAGCTGGATGCGTACGCCCAAATTCAAGCCTAATAGTCTTCAATTCTTGATTTTTATGATTTGCATATGCAGGCACTATTTGTGCGAGTTTCCATAACCCGTGCAACACATTTGGCATCAGGTTAAGATAACCCACACCCGGTTTGAGTTCCATCTGAATGATGTACAGTGCATTATCCTCTATCCACGGGTAATATTGCACGTAACCCAATCGTTCACACGCTGCGGTCTCAATTATCAGCCATTTTCGGCAGGCAAAATCCTCTTCCAAGCGTCCGCTGAATTCATAATTCCATTCCGTCTCTGAGCGTAGAGCCGCGAAGGGTTGACGGGGATTAGCGAGGTCATACAACTCCCGAATGAAGGCGTGGTCATCATCTACCACGGGACGCAGACGATATTTTTCGGAGTCGCCATCTTTCAACTTCGGCAGATGGACTCCCGCGATGCCTCTTCCACCAGCGCCATCCATTGCCATCTCATACCCGAACTGGCGATAATACCACGGGATGCCGGTGATGCCCTGCATCAGTTCACCCTTTGCTGCGCTCAAGGCGTGTATAACCTCAACCTGCTTTCGCACCAGTCCGCGGCGGCGGTATTCTGGTTCCGTGACGACCACTTCGGGACGCCCAAACTTGAACGAAATCCCGTGATATGCCCACATCTGGGAGATAAGGCACATTGACGAGACGATTTTGTTCGTGCGGGTATCTTCCACTAATGTAAAATCGCTCGCTTTCACCGTTGGGTGATGGCCTGACATCAAACCGCGCACCAAAATCCCTATTTTCTCATCCTCGAAGATGCGGGCGTTAAATTCAGCGAGGGCGCCCACGTCGCCGGGACATGCAAACCGTAAAATTAGATTATCGCCTAAGTCAATAGGCATTTAAGTTTCTGTATGATTTCCTTATCTGTTTTCCTATACGGTCACATTTTATCGACCAATTAGACACTTCGTCTCAAACTCTTGATTTCGTCCGTCATATCGGGGCTTACGCAAAATGGATCATCGCTGTTTCTTTGTAGGGCAGCAATCACTCGATCCTGAATTTGTGGTACAAGCGGGGCATCAGGAAATTCATCTAGCGGCATCCAATGAACAGCAACTTCGTTCTCGTCCGGATTATCAGGCAGGCGTGGCTCACTTCCCTCGCAAAGGGCACAACGAAAAAGGAAATCAACGCAATGCGGCTTTTCATCTAGCGCAAACCCGTAGTCGGGTGGGAAACATTCGTAGACAAACAGCAGTTCCTTCACTTCCACTTCAGCAGCAGCCTCCTCGCGGACTTCACGCCGCGCCGCATCGTATAACCTTTCGCCCGGCTCAACGCCTCCACCGGGCAGATTATAATGGAAACCGTTCTCGCCATCAAACGCAATAAGCAGAATTGCGTCATCGCGGACAATCGCCGCACGGGCTACAAACCGGATTCCTTGTCTATTGGCTTTGAATTTGATATTTTCTGACAAGTCTCTCTCCACTATGAGTTGAATTTTCTTTGATTCCACCTTCTCTAAGGGAAAATCCTATCTTTTCCAGAACCTTCATCGAAGCAACATTATTTTCAGTAGTACTTGCCTGAATTGTTGACAATTCCAAACATTCAAATCCAAAATTGACAATTCTCTTGCAGGCTTCGGTTGCAAATCCCATGTTCCAGAATTCAGGGAGAATCGAATAGCCGAGTATCCCTAACTCTCCATCTTTTCTCAAGGTAACAATCCCGATAGTTCGGTGGTCATCCTTTTTCTTGATCAGCAAAGTCATCGTATCTTCGGTACTTTCCTTCGAGACACAATGAGAAGTCGTGCGTACCGCGTCCTCATATCCGAAAGGAAATGGCACTTTCCCCAGATGCTGTGAGACCCTCCAGTCGGAATATAGTTGATGAATGAAATCTACATCACTCATCTCAATGATCTTAAAATAGAGGCGGTCTGTCTCCACATTTGGCAATTGATTGGCGACATTATAGGCTTTTAAAGTTTTCATTTAGCTTATCTTCCGGTCCTTTGCTTGGTCTTCCTCTTCCCATTATTAAGTTGTCTATCTTCTTAGGCGAAGTCTTTCGTTTTGCGAGCAATTGCCATAATATGTGCATTTACACCAATTACTGATGGCTCGTTTTCGAGGGAACGAGCGATATGCAGCAGCCGCTCACGGTGGCTGGCATCAGCCCACTGTTCTTCGAGATTTTGTAGCAGCCAAGCGGGACCCTGAATCCCAAATAGACCTTCAAGATTGAATCCTGCCTTTTCTATCTCTGATTTGAATTCCTCCGGCCGATGGAGGAACGCTGTTGTAAAGTACCTTGGATGCTCGTTTGGATTCCGGTGCTGCCCTTCCCGCAGATCTCGGGATGCAATTTTGATAAACTCTGGATCCATGTTACCATCTATCATACCGTGCAAGGTCGAAGCGTATCGAGAGATAGCGACGGCGAATATGATTCCGCCCTTCCGAAGGATTCGATACGATTCTCGTAATGCCGCGATTCGCTCGTGTTGCTCCGTCAAATGGTACAGTGGTCCTAACATGAGGACGACATCTACAGAATCCTCCGGTCGATCTAAATGACGGGCATCTCCAATGCAGAGTTCTGCAACTGGATGGTCGGGTTGGGCTTGCGATGCTGCGGATGCTTGTTCCACATGAAGCGGAACGGGATCCACAAGATGAACCTCGTATCCTTGTTTCGCCAGCCAGCACGCATAGCTTCCGGGACCACCACCCACGTCATATATTACGGCTGGTGTCGCTGGCAAATGGCGCGCAATCAGCTCTCGCATACGCGTTTCCTCAAGTTGTCCTAGGCTTGAGAAAAGCCGCCGAATTTCATCCCCTTGTTCGTAATGAGCCATAATTTCGCTTGAAAGTTTTTTATTATAAATTGGGGGGTGATTCTCTTGCAGGCTATTTTGCTTGCACATGTGAGGATACCTCCTGATTTGTAGTGTTAAAACTTTAAACAGACTGTGGCGCAGACACAGCATCATGGTCCGGCAAATCGCTTTCGGCGCGACGCACCACCTGAAACAGGTAACCGCTCAAGCTCATTGTTATGCCCAGTATCGCATTACAGGCGAACATGAGTGCCATGCCCGCACCGGGTCCTGTCCCGACCAGCCAGCCGCACGTCACTTCCAAGCTCCCACCTATCATCATCGCCGGTTCAAACCAGCGGTCTGCCAGCGGTCCTGCCAACAGGTAGCCTAGCGGCATGGGAACGAGTTCAAGCATCCCCTTCACTGAAAAAACACGTCCTTGTACTTCCGGCGCGACTTTCGCCTGCCAGATTGCGCGGTGGGCACTGGAGATGAACGGAATAAAAAATGCAGCGAGAAACGCAGCGAGTGCCCAAGTCTGCACGTTTCGTCCGAGCGCTAACAAGAAATCTCCAAGCAAAAACGAGAGAGCCGCACCTGTGCAGATGCTATGTATCCGTCGCTTTGGGCCACCCCAGATACTAACTAACAGTCCCCCAACAACACCCCCGATGCCCAGCGCAGCCTGTACGGTCGCCAGTGTCAACTCGTTCCGTCCACTCCGTGCCAGAATCATCGCTGGCAGAATTGAAAAGTAGGTCAGGGCAGCAAAAAAATTGATACCCATAAAAAGAATTACCAATCCAAGGAGACCATACCGATGGCGGATGTAGTGGAAGCCGAAGCCGACTTCCCTCCACATTCGGCTTTCTGTCGAATCTTTTTGTGTTGCTGTCGGGTGCGGAATGGACACAATCAAGAGCGTTGTCACGGCGACGAGGAAAGTCGCAACGTCAATCAGCATCACGCCGCCGATGCCTATTAGTCTTAGCATAACCCCGGCAAACACCGGAGCAAGCACCTGCGACGTGGAACTTGCGAGAGAACGCATGCCGCTGGTCCGTGTATATTGCGACTTCGGAACCAGCATAGTCGTGGCAGCGGTATATGCGGGTGCTTGAAACGCTGTGAATCCACCCGTTAGCGTTTGTACCACATAAAGGTGCCAAATCTGTAGAGCATTTGTCATGTATAAGATCAGTATCGTGACCGTCATCAACCCGGCACCGAGGTCGGCAAACAACAGTACCAACCGTCTATCCCAACGGTCAACCCAAACCCCTGCTATCGGACTCAACAATATATCTAAGCCGAATGAAAAGAAGCCGAGTAACGCCAGTGTCGTTGCTTTGCCGGTTTGTTCATAAGCCCAAATCAGCAAGGCGAAGCGGGTCATGGCCGTGCCCAGTAATGAAACGAGCTGACCAAACCAGATAACTGTAAAAGTACGCATTTGTTCTTAAACAAATTGAAATCAACACCAGAGGGAATCAGAACCAACTTCTGTGCGTCCGATGAAAAGACGAGATGCTGGGTATTTTTCCGGTGCAATAGGCCTTAGGAGTCACGCAGTTGAACGGTCAAAGCCCTGTAGTTCGGCAATGAATCCCCGACTTATCGGGACAGACGGGCAACTACAATCTGGAGTGCGTAAGTCCTGATTTATTAATTCGATAATTTCCGAGTGATGTCCGGTGCGGTTGGAAACCGCACCTACCGGGGATGGGGAAAATATAGAATTACCCATTTATTTTCTGAAACCTCATACAGATTGTGGTACAAAAGCCCACCTTTACGCCTGACGCATCGGAACGGAACCGATACAATTAGGGCTGAAGTGCGTAACGCCTAATTAATAGCGGAAATTCACTTCTGAGATCCACAGGGTATTTGGGAATCCTTCGCCTAAAATATAGCGATAGAATATCTTGCCGTTTTAACTTTTTAACGCACACCCCGCAATATTCTTCAGTTTATTTTTGATTTGGTATGTTTTCTTACTCTTTGAAAGTGAATAGATGACAGATTGGGAATTGAGTATTCGCTGGCAGTGAAAGAGAACATCTGATATAATGCCGGAAGGTATGTGATCTCATTTAAAGCTAAATAAATAGAGGAGAAAAATTGATATGGCAGATGGATTTAACGCACCAGGTGTCGTCAAGCCGTTTGGAATTTTTTCGGGTGCTGCATGGCAGCCGGAGGGCAAGGTCTTACATATTTCTGGGCATGTTTCGCAGGACCCGGATGGCAACACGGTCGGGGTAGGTGATATTCGTGCACAGACCCGGCAGACGCTGATAAACATTCAGACCGTCCTATCAAGCGTCGGAGGCGAGATGTCGGACATCGCCAAAGTCACGGTTTTTGTAACCGATATGTCGACACTCGCCGATATCCACGCGGTACGTGCTGAGTTTTTCGATCCGCCGTATCCCGCTAGCACGTTGGTAGAAGTGAGCCGGTTGGTGGACCCTGAGTGGATAATTGAGATTGAAGCGGTGGCAGTGATCCCGTTTGACCGGGTCAAAGATCCCGGATAGGGCAAGCGCCGGGGCAGTGTTTTACCACCCCGACGAAATTTGACAATTCCCAACGAGTGCACAGGAATGATTTAATTTTCGTCCTTTATATCAAGCCGCAGCACGAATATTCGCGCGTGTCCCCTTCACATCAAAACAAGCGAACTGATTGTCCCGCATTAGGCGCGTGGCAAACTGCATCGCCTGTTTCTCGGTCATATAGCCGTCCGCAATCTCACCCTCAAGGGCGCGGCGAATTTCGTTACGCGCTTGAATTGCGTAAGCCATTGAACTGGTGGGCCAGCCTGTATCCCCTCCAAAAGCAAAGATCTTATTCGATGGCACTGCATGTATGAATCGACGCAGGAAGTCGCGGGAGCTATACGGATCTATACTCCACGCCCAACAGAGATCAACCCAGATGTTGCGATAATGCTTCGCTAAAGCGACAAGCTCATCGTTGTAGGGGTAGGCGATGTGCATCAGGACAAATTTGGCATCCAAGTAACGGGCAAAGAGTTCGCACATATTTCCGGCGGGGATTCGACTAACCGGCATTCGGTCATTGCCTGCGTAGTAGCCTGTGTGAATTTTGAACGGCAGGTTGTGCTCGATCGACAACTCGACTCCGCGCGCCCAACACCAGTCGCCCAAGCAGAGGTAGGTTTCGACACTGAGTTCCTCAGCAGGTTGGTTTAATACCTGGGAGAGCGCAGCCGATGCCTCAACATCGTTCCGCTCGATCCAATTGAGGGTTCGGTTGTAGGCGTGTTGTGCCTTCACCGCAATCGCACACGGTCCGTGCTTCGCGAAAATTGCCTCCATCCCCTGCTTCAGCGTTCGGAGATCTTTCACTTCAACACCTGTCTCAGCATGGATCTGCTCCGTGTCGATCTGCCCATTACAAAATCCAGCCCATGAGAGGTCATAGAGGAAGAAATCCAACCCGGAATGATCGGGCAGACAGTGCCAACTGAAATCGTCAGTCTGCACATGGTCAAGGTTCGCAACATCGTGCAGCAGGCGATAACGTTCACCGGGTTTGCGCAGTGCTTTGATTTTCTCTTGTGCTGCCTCTAGGGTCGCTCCAGTGAGCTCACCAATTCCGTAGACGTGCTCCGCAATGAGTCGCACCGCCTCGCCGTACCCAGTGAATTGCGTCGCTTCCCACGCCTCCTGAATCCCCTCGAAACGTCCGGCGATATCCGGATCCGACGCATCCATCAAATATTGCATCGCTTCGGACGATGCACCCGCTGTGTTGAGATCTGCAGGAACGTAATTCCCGAACAGGTCCTGCAAAATATCAGGACCATCTTCCAGCCAATCAGGTTCTTTTCGCAGGTGTTCATGTGTATCGACCATAGGAGTCGTCTGGATATGTTGTGCAAGATCTGTTGCCATATTTCTTGTCCTTTCTAACTTAGAATCGTGGTATAATCGTTTCGGAGCCGAGCATTAATTACAAGTGTATCAGAACCTGCGGTTTTACTCAAGATTTTTGTAGTAGGAGGTGTGAGCCATGGATCATGAAGCAACGGAATCTGTCGCGATGGAAATAGGCCTACTTATCGGAAGCCTCGATCAGTTGGAGAATGTGGCAGCGTGGGGCTATGACTACGCTGAAATCTCTCCCGGTCTCCTTGGAATTGATGAGGCCGGTGGAACTATCGAGCAAAAAGCACTTGAACAAATTCAGGGGTCGCCGGTGCCTGTTACAGCGATGTGCGGCTTTCTCGCTCGATCAAAAGTGGTTGGACCAGAGATTGACAACGCACATGTGCGCGACTACGTCATACGCCTTTTCGACGCGATGCAGCAGGCTGGAGTTCCAGTTATCGGTTACGGCAGCGGTGGGTCTCGTTTCGTCCCCGACGAATTTTCTCGCGACCGTGCACTGGGGCAGGTGAACGATTTTCTTCAGATGTGTGCCGACCTTGGTGAACCTCGCGGCGTACAGGTCGCGCTCGAACCGTACAACTACGACGACGCGAACCTTATTAATACGGTTCCAGAGGGGATTGAGATGGTTCAGAAGGTCAGCCGCCCCGGCATCCAGTTGATGGCAGATTTCTTCCACATGCGGCTGAACGGAGAGTCGTTCGATACACTTGCAGCGGCGGGTCCATACCTAATCCACGCACACATCGCCGAGCCCGGGCGAGGGCGTCCGCAGACAACCCCGGCTGAGCACGCAGCATATCTACGAGCGTTATGCGAGGCTGGATATTACGGGCGCGTGACGCAAACGGGAGATCTACCCGCTTACGATTCACCGACAGAAGCTGCCGCAGCACTCAAACGGTTCGCTCGTGAAGGAGGGGAGAGGAAATGACAGCACCCACCTTCCACTACAACCGCATCGTTGATCTTTCACGTCCGCTAACTCCGAGCGAGGGGCAGCATCCGTGGGTGCGCTATGAAACACAGATTGACAGCATCGTCAACGATCCCGACACCGCCCCGCTGTCAGGTCGCTGGTATGTGGTCACACAGATCGGGATGAGTGGCCATGCAGGCACCCATGTCGAGGCACCCCTGCACGCGGTCGAGAACGGTGCCGCGGTTGGCGAAGTACCGGTCGAGCAATTTTTTGGCGAAGCTGCTATCTTGGATCTCAGCGATGTGCCTTGGTCGATGCCTATTGAGCGTCCGCGTCTTGAGGAAGCAGCTTCACAAGCTGGGGGAATCCGTGCGGGCGACATCGTCTTTATTTATTTCGGTTGGGATCGCCGTGCTGCGACTGAAGGTGGGGGGCCGCCCTATCCTACGCCTGATGCGCTCCAATGGCTGATTGATCCGGGAATAAAACTACTCGGCATAGATAGTCCTGGCCTTGAGGTGCCGGGCAGCCGCGAACTGATTAACCACCACATTCTATTTAACCGGGGTATTCCGTTAATCGAGAGTCTCGCCCATCTGGAAGATCTTCGAGAGAGCCGCGTGTACGTCTTTGCACAACCGCTGCCCGTTCTTGGAACAGATGCCATTCCGTTGCGCGTGATTGCGTTTGAGGGAACACCTGATTGATAGATAGTAGTACCGTACCCCTACCGACTTAATGCGATAATCAAAAAATTTCCATGATTGGCTGCCCTTCCCAGTCTTCCGACAGTGGCACGTCTAAGACGTGAGCGAGCGTCGGCGCAGTGTCAAAGATACGCACCGGTCCTTTGATCTCACCGGCCTGCTTAATCTTCGGTCCGGCTGTAATCCACGGAATCGTCAAATCTTCCGGCATATCTGTCCCGTGACTCTTTCCGTGCCCACCGTGATCGCTCTGGACGAGGATAAAATAGCGTTCCAGTAGATCAGCCTTTTCAAGCGCTTCCAGCAGGATTCCGATCGCTTGGTCTGCAATACCAATCTGTTCAATATATTCATCAGACATCCATGCATGCCGATGCCCTACAATATCGACTACCCCCAGATAGACAAAGCAGAAATCCGGTTGTTCAGCAACTATGTGTTCCGCTGCAATCTGCCCGATTGTTAGGTCGCCCTCCGGTTCGTCAAGGTTTTCCCTGAAATAGGAAAAATCGAGGGACCCCGGTGCTGCCAAATCCCGAAGCTGCTCCCAGTTATAGATGAACGCTGTCTTCTTCTTCATTGCGTGCGCAGCTTCAGTGATACTCGGCACGGGGCGTACCATCGGGATCCACGTATTGGTTGTGATACCGTGCCGTGACGGGGTTACGCCGCGAAACATCGAGGTATGGCACGGTAGCGTAGAGGATGGGACAACGCTCTGTGCGTTGAAGGTGTAAGCCCCACGTGCGATCAACGTATCAATGCTCGGTGTATTTGCTTGCTGGATACCGTCTGGACGGCAACCATCGATGACAATGAGGATCGTGCCGTAGCTTGAAGAATTCTGCATAAAATTCCCTCCCAATCGTGTGAAATGACTTTAACCGGTACATACCAGAATACCAACGAATTTTGATTGCTCCTTTCTATAATACCCCATCGCAATACCTCGCACAAGCAGGAATTCTTACCGCCAATGCGATCACTGCAAAGCACTTGACACGGTATAGATTTCCGAGTATAGTTAGAGTGCATTAACCCTTTGGATAGGTGGCTATAAACCCCGTCGAATTGGGGCAAACTCGTAACGAAAATTTTGGAGAAAAACATGGCAAAAATACGAATGGCTCAGTACGGAACTAAACATGGACACGCCTCCGGCAAATTGCAGGCGATGCAAGTGAACGATGAGGTCGAAATTGCGGGAGTTTTTGAACCTGACCAGCAACAACGCGCTGCGCTTGAAGGATCAGGCGGTGCCTTTGAGGGCGTTCACTGGTTCGACAACAAAAGCGAGATGTTGGACGATGAAAGTATTGTGGCGATCGCCTCCGAGGGTCTCAACGCGGAAAGTCTCGATCAGACCGAGGAGATTGTCAATGCTGGCAAGCACGTCTGGTACGACAAACCCGCCGGCGACAACTGGCCCCAGTGGCAGCGAACGGTCGCTACCGCAGAAGAGAAGGGGTTGCTCATTCAGATGGGCTTTATGCTACGCTATCACTCAGCTTTCAAGCAGGTTGCCAGTTGGGCAAAGTCAGGCTTTTTAGGCGATGTGTTTGCTGTGCGTGCACACATGTCCACCAATATAACTGAAGATGCCCGCATTCGGATCAGTGATACGCATCATGGCGGCATCTTTTTTGATTTGGGCGGTCACATGCTCGATCAGGTCGTCTGGATTTTGGGGCGCCCAGTAAAGGTAACTGCGTTTTTAAGGAACGACACCGGTTCGGTGTCAGCGTTTCAGGATAATACCTTGGGAGTCTTCGAGTTTGAAAACGCCCTTGCCTTTATTGACATTGCCGCAATGGAGGTACAACCAGCGGCACGCCGCTTTGAGGTGTACGGCAGTCAGGGGAGTGCTATCATCGTCGAACCTTTTGAACCCGGTCTACAAATCCGTCTCTGTCTGGCAGAAGCTAAAGATGGTTACCAAGAAGGCGAGCAGTTTGTGCAGATAGACGGGGAGGGTCGCGGTAGAACGTATGAACTGGAATTGGAAGCCTTTGTAGCAACCATCGAGGGGAAACAGTCGCCGGATCGACCGATGTCACACGAACTGCTCGTGCAGGAAACCTTGCTGCGCGCAACAGGCGGGATTTCGGGCTAAATCGCAGGTGCTTCTTCGTCCAACGAGAGAGAGCATTATGGATGACAACGTAACAAACTTAACCATCCGCTTCCTCGCTGATGCCGATATTCCAAAGATTTCCACCTTCTTCGACGGGCTTTCCGAGGCAAGTCGCTCTTTTTATTATCCATACTCCTTCGATCAAGGCGCGGTTGCGAAGATTGCAGAAGAACTTCACAATTCAAGCTGCGTCCATATCGGTGCGTTTAGCGACGAAAAGTTGGTCGGGCATGTCTGGTACCGTGGCGGAGGCGAAGACGGTTATCCGGGCTTGGGCGTTGCGGTTGTCGATACCTTCCACAACAAAGGTATCGGTCAAAAGTTGATGCAACAGATCGAGGATATCGCCCGTGAGCGCGGGGAACAGGGACTCGCGTTGACCTGTTACCGGGAGAATTATCGGGCAATCCGCGTCTATGCCAAGCAGGGATATCGTCTCGTCGGAAGGACCGGGGACGATGTTCAGTTTCGTATGGTTCGCAATTTTGCTGATGATGATACACCCTATACAACACGAGGTGTGTACGCTTCAAGCATTCCGTGGAACATCGCACCGTTGACAACGGATACGTGGAGCCTCGACGATTGGAAGTGGTACATTGAACTTCTCAATGCAGCGGGCTGTAATCTACTGAAGCTCTATATCTGGCCCACGCAGTATTATCACCCGGACGAGCCGGGGTTGGGTTCCAATGCGTGGCGTTATCAGGTCTGGCATGACGCACTGGCGTACGCCCGCGTGATGGGTATGGAAACCCATGTCGGATTTTCGAGCGGAACCGTGCCACCTTCGACATGGCTGCGCTACCCCGAACTACGAGCAGAAGATATTAATTACACCGGCATTACCCTCTGCTGGCAGCGCGGAAAAGATCGTATCCTACCTTATCAGGAATACCTGATCGATACCTTCGCGGATGTGGCGGATAGCTTTGTTCTATGGTTCGCGGATCCAGGTGCCTGTATCTGTTCGGAATGCCGGGACTACCTGCGGGTTATGTTAGATGCCCTACACACTTTGTCTGCGATCGTCGATGGTAGGGCAGCAATCACAGCCTGTCCTTGGTGGATTGAAAATATCGAAGCCGGAGAAAGTGGATTTGCGCCGCACCCAAATCTGCGCCGTCGAATTGCGTCAGAGCTCCCGGAAGGAAGCAAGGTAATCATCAGAAGTGTCGAATACGAAACGATTGACATCATGCGAGAGGGTGGATTAGTTCCGTTGCCGCTTGCGTTCTTCCTTGACCCGGAGGGCGGTTTTGAGTCGAATAATATCTTGCCTGAACCCAAATTACAGCAGATTGACAGGTGGCTCGAAAGAGGACTTGAGGAGAGACACCCCGCCTCGCTCGCCTATCGATTGACACCGTATACGCAGTATCCGGGGGATTACTACTTTTTTCGCAGACAACTAAATCCCGCGCAGTCGAGAGACTCCATCCTCACAGAGCTTGGTGAGTACATTTGCAACCCATATCAGAGAGAAGAATTCCAAGATGACGGAACCCATTTTGCATCAGCGGTAGAGTCGCTCGACCGGTGGTGGAACAATCGGCGGGAACAGGATCTGGCTGACGCTGTGGTAGGACTCAACGCTCTTAGGGAAAGGCACGATTCTGTCAGAAACCTTGCCGATGGAGCGACCTTGCTGCAGCGATTGTCACAAGGATTGGGTGATCAAGCGCTTGAAGTGTTCACCGAGGACCTGCGCTTTCAGATGAGCCCGATGCCAATTTTTCGGGGTCTGACGCTCGATTATCTCTGGTCAGGTCGGGCTCACGCGTTTCTGCAACTCCGCGTTGAAAATTGGTTGAAACGGCTACAACCGTAAAGAATTATTGAGCGAAAACAACAACTCACTGACGAAATCTACGAAGAGGAAGATATGGCACTACTACAATGGGGAATACTCGGTTGCGGTGATGTGGCGGAGTACAAAGGCGGTCCACCGCTCTATACAGTTGAAGGTTCTGAACTAATAGCGGTAATGCGCCGTGACAGAGAGAAGGCGGACGATTTTGCAGCAAGACATGGCGCAAAACGCGCCTATCATACGGTTGAAGGGCTGCTGGCGGATGACGGGATTAACGCAGTCTATATCGCAACACCGCCACATCTCCATTGCGAACAGACAATTCTCGCCGCAGAGGCGGGGAAGCATGTCCTTTGTGAAAAGCCGATGGGGATGAATGTCGCCGAGTGCCAGCAGATGGTCGATGCCTGTGGTGAGAACAACGTCACACTCACAATTGCTTACTACAGACCCTTTTTCCCAAATATGATAAAAATGAAGGAATTGATGCAGGCGGGCGCAATCGGGGAGGTGGTGTTGGCACGAGTGAATCACACCGCTTCTTACGATCCAAGCAATCATGAGTGGGGTGCGTGGCGCACTGATCCGGAGATTAGCGGTGGAGGTGTCTTAATGGACTTGGGAAGCCACCGAATCGATTTGCTGATGTATCTGTTGGGGGATGTGGTATCAGCGTGTGGGTACGCAGAAAATGTGCATCTGCCCTATCCGGTTGACGATTCTGCCGTCTTCACATTACGCTTCGAAAACGGGACACATGCCGTCGCGAATATCAACTGGAATGTTGGCGTGTCGATTGACGAAGTTGAGGTCTACGGTACGGAAGGGAGTTTACGTTGTAACCCACTTAACAGCGGAAACCTGACGCTTGAGACGCAGGACAAAAGCAAGTCATTCGATCAACCAACCACCCCGTATATGCACACGGGGTTAGTTGAAGCCCTCGTCAATCAAATGCGTACAGGTTTGCCAATCCGCTGTACAGGGGAGGTAGGGTTAAAGATAAACGCGATTATCGCTGATATCTACGCGAATAGTACAGGAAGTGAGTAGCCTTAATTACCCTGGAGCTCTCCACATATAAATAAGCTCTCCATTTTGGTTTTCTTCCGTGGAAATCCACGGAAAATTGCACTGTTCCATCTTTTCAATCACACGATTCATCACACCAACCGGATTAGAGATATGGCACGCATCTCTCAGCTGCGATTCGGTAACTACCTGCTCGTTGATCATGTATTCAATCGCACTCTGCTCGTCTAAATTGAGGAGTATTTCCTTGCGTTGATCGTCCTCGACCACCGGCAAGTCCGCAGCCGTTTCCTGTATTTCCGCAATTTCCGTGCATTCCATTGGAACTCGCTCTGAACTCAATTCTACCTGCTGGCCCAAGCTTTGGCAAGCTGGAACCACTGCTTCTGCAATTCTATCTTTGATCCGATCTAAATCTCCTTGTAATTCCTGGATCTCCTCGTGCAATTGCGTGATGAGCTCGAGCGGATCAGTGTCGTTGTTGATAGGCAAGTCGATCTGCTCATCACCAGGCATTGCATTCGATTCCTCCCAATCCGAACCTATTTCATCCATAAAAGGAGGGTAGAGGTTATCTATGCTTGGTGCAGCGGAAGGCAGCCCTGCACTTTCAAGTTCAACCTCATTTGGGCAATCATCGTGTAATTCATCAGGCGGACGGTCAATAAGCTCGATGTTGTACTTATAAGGACTGACACCTCCCCTGCTATCAATATATGAAATTTTAACGTAGCAACACTCCCCGACTTCCAATTGATCCATTCGCCCTTGAATCTGTCTGAGAATCCGCGCGTGATACTCTCGAAGCATTTCTGGCATACCTTTGACCAGTTGCTTAAAATAAACTATCGGATCGCAGTTCGACTGAAAATATGGTGTCGTGTTAAGCGGTTGCGTCAAATTTGGAAAACGTACAATTTTGGACGGTACTGGATTGTCTAGCGCTTCAAGTTCCATTCCCCACTGGAGCGGTGCCTCTTTTATGCAGGTGGCGACATAAGTATGATGTTTGGGCATTTAGCTCTCCTTAGCGACACATCGGTGCAATAAAATAGATACAAATTCATGTTTGCGTAAGTTCGTGATACGAAACGTGAACGGCTGCCCAAAAGTTACAAAAATAGGACTTACGCATTTCAGAGCGAGGCAAGTGTTCTGCCTACAGACTTACATCTTTCAGCACAGTTGGTACGGGGCAAGTCCGAGAGGACCCTGTCACCGGGGATGCCCCGCCTACAGTTGGCTACGTAGGTCATAAAAATTGTGTTCCCTACAATATATAGCATACGAAACCTGTGTTAAGTAATAGCTTATAACACAAATCGCACCTAAGATTGAGTGCAGTCGGTTTATGGTGACGTGGATTAGAGACTTACAAATTTACGGGTACAGTTCCGGCACAAAGGTTTGATCTGTGATGGGGGTTCGGACATACCCGGTATCATCTTGGAGGGGTGGCAATTCTATGGTTGTATGGGGTAGGGCTTCGTAAGGGATTTGACCCAGTAGGTGATGAATGCAATTCAGCCGTGCACGTCTTTTGTCATGGGCATCAACCACATACCAAGGTGCTTGTTTAATATCCGTATATTTAAACATTTCATCTTTAGCACGGGAATAATCAACCCATCTTTTACGAGATTCTAGATCGATCTTGCTGAGTTTCCAACGTTTGGTTGGATTGCTGATCCGCTTCTGGAAACGACGCGCTTGCTCTCCAGCATCCACCGATAACCAATATTTGATCAGAATAATGCCGGATCGCACCAGCATTCGCTCAAATTCCGGGCAGGAGCGTAAAAACTCGTAGTATTCTTCCTCAGTACAGAAACCCATCACCCGTTCGACACCAGCGCGATTGTACCAACTTCGGTCAAAAACCACCATCTCACCGGAGGCCGGCAGATGGGACACATATCGTTGAAAGTACCATTGCGTTTTCTCACGTTCAGTCGGGGTGCCCAAAGCAACGACTCGACAGATACGAGGATTTAGTGGTGCCGTAATTCGCTGAATGGTTCCCCCTTTGCCTGCAGTGTCACGACCTTCAAAAACCACGACGACCTTCAACCCGTTGCCCTGAATATGCTCTTGAAACTTGATTAACTCTAGCTGAAGTCGGTCAAGTTCTTTCTCATAGAACTTACGCTTTAATTTCTTTCGTTCTTCTACGGGCTTATCCGTCGGCTGGGTCCTGATGAAATCTTTTTCAGTGTGTTGGTCTTTCCACTTTTTGGTTTCTTTATCCTTGTGCTTTTTCGACATGACTATCCCCTTGCCACCGCGAGCTTGTATTTCGTCGCCTCTTCTCTGACGATTCCACCGTGTCTGAAATCCATTGAATTATACTTATCATAGGAAATCGTGTCAATGAGAATTCTGACTCACAAAATTTGCTATTGACAGATCCTAATAATTCAGTGATAATTATGTGACGATATTGTACAATGACCGCGCTATTTTCGCAATAGATAGAAGGAGACAAAAATGAAGCATTTCGGTTTGGCAATCAATCTGAAAGACGATCCAGAAATTATCGAAAAATACAAAGAATATCACAGCAACGTTTGGCCCGAAGTCTTAGAGAGTCTGCACACAATCGGCATCACGAAGATGAATATCTACCTACTCGGTCGCAGGATGTTTATGGCAATGGAAACAGTTGATGCGTTTGATGTCGAAAAGGACTTCCCACGCTATCTGGAACAGCATCCGCGCTGCCGTGAGTGGGATGAACTGATGCGAACCTATCAGGAGCCAGTGCCCGAAAGAAAACCGGAGGAGTGGTGGGCATTGATGGAGTGCGTCTTTGAACTCTGAACATCAAATAGCAACGCTGATAAAAGATGAATCAAGACCGTGAAATAACCATGAAAAAAACAGTTGATGTCATTCAGTCAATGAAACAGAATGGACAAAAAATTGCGATGCTGACTGCGTATGACTACCCGACAGCTCGTATCCTCAACGATGCTGATATCGACATCATCCTTGTTGGGGACTCGCTCGGCATGGTAGTTTTAGGCTACGAAGACACACGGTCAGTGACGATGGCGGATATGATCCATCACACCCGCATCGTGGCACGAGCCAATACAACCTGTTTATTGGTTGCAGATCTTCCGCATCAGGCTTATGAAACTCCGGAACAAGCGGTCAAAAACGCACGTGCCCTTTGTGATGTCGGCGCCGATACGGTTAAATTCGAGGGTAATAAACCAGAGATTGTAACAGCTCTTGTCGATGCTGGCATTCCGGTGATGGGACATGTTGGGTTATTACCGCAAACGAGTGAAAAATTTCGGGTGCATGGACGCAAGCGGTCCGAGGCCTTGCTCATTGCTGATGATGCAAAGGCACTTGAGGATGCTGGATGCTTTGCAATTGTGCTCGAATCGATCCCAGAAAAATTGGGGGGAAAAATTACGAAATCGTTACAGATTCCCACAATCGGCATCGGTGCAGGCCCTGACTGCGATGGTCAGGTGTTGGTGGTCCATGATATACTGGGGCTCTTTGACCGTTCCCCGTCATTCGTCAAGCAATACGCAAACATGGGGAAAGAAATTCACCGTGCTGTTACACACTATAAATTAGAAGTTCAGCAAGGACTCTTCCCCGGTGGAGGGCACTCATATCATTGAATCAGCACAGAGCGTAAATATAAATTCACTGTGCTTTGCGCACAAGGAGTAGATAATGTTCAAAATAGGCGTTATTGGTGATGAAATTTCGCAGGATTTTCAAACGGTTGTCAATGTTGCACAGGAACTGAATCTTGACTCAATCGAGATCCGATCTGTGTGGGATAAGCCACCGCAGGATTTAACAGAAAACGATATCAATGAAATGAAGCGAATTCTTGATGGAACAGGAATTCAAATCGTTGGAATCGCCTCGCCATTCTTCAAGTGTGATATTGACAACGCGGAGGAGCGGGAGGAACACCTTGGAATTCTTAAGCAATGTATCGAGGTAGCGAAAGCGTTTGATATCAACCTCATCCGCACCTTCGTCTTTTGGAGAACGGACAACGTCGAGGAACGATGGGACGAGATTATCGCCTCCTACGACGAACCGTTGCGGATGGCGAATGGAGAGGGGATGATCTTGGGGATGGAAAACGAAGCCTCAACCTCCCTATCAACCGTTAAGTTAACAGAGCGATTTATCCGCGAAATTGATTCTCCCAACATCCGTGCTATTTGGGACCCCGCGAACGAAGCCCACGCGGAAGGCGGCGAACAGCCCTATCCCAACGCCTATGATAGAATCAAACCGCTGATGGTGCACGCTCATCTGAAGGATGCCGGTGAAAATCCTGAAACGGGCGAGTTGGAATCGGTTGAGGTTGGTGAAGGTGTAATCGATTGGCAGGGACAGCTTCAGGCGTTTGTTGACGACGGTTACGAGGGACACCTTTGCCTCGAAACGCACTGGCGTCCAACCTTAAAGATCGATGACGCCCTGCTCAATCGCCCGGGCGGGACTGCGTTTTCCGAAGCAGGGGAGGAAGCCTCTCGGATCTGCCTGAAAAATCTGTTTGGGATGATTGAAAAACTGCGCAAATGAAATATGATACGTAAAACGTAAAAGGCAAATAACAATGAAGATTGTAGACATAAAAACCCGAACATTCAAATATAAGACGAACCACGTCAGAGACTCCGAGGGCCACGGACATCCTGGACCTGAACATGATGCAACTCAGACGCTGCTCACGATTGTCACCGATGAAGGCCCAGCGGGTTACGCCTTTGGCGTCAACCCCGCCATCGCAGAGCAGATCTTCAAGCCCGCACTGGTTGGGGAAGATCCATTCTATCGTGAAAAGCTATGGCAACGCCTCAAGCATTGGCAGCGCATCCATCGAAATCTCACAGACAATGTAATCGGTGTGGCGGACATGGCGCTGTGGGATCTTGCAGGTCGTTGCTTTGATCAGCCGGTCTACAAACTGTTAGGCGGCTATAGAGACAAAGTCCTCGCCTACGCGAGCACCATGTGCGGTGACGAAGAGCCAGGAGGGCTCAGCAGCCCAGATGACTACGCTCGGTTCGCCGAGTGGTGCATACAGCGTGGCTACAAAGCGATCAAGCTGCACACTTGGATGCCACCCATTGCATGGGCTCCTGACCCCAAGATGGATGTCAAGGCGTGCGCCGCCGTGCGAGAGGCGGTCGGTGACGATATTCCTCTGATGTTGGACTGCTACCACTACTACAGTCGGGAACAGGCACTCTATATCGGCAGGGAACTTGAGAAACTCAACTACTACTGGTTTGAGGAGCCGATGGATGAACACAGCACCTCTTCTTATGCGTGGCTGGCAGAACAGTTGGATATCCCGGTTGTGGGACCCGAAACCGCTGAAGGAAAGATGTACACCAGAGCAGAGTGGATTCTGCGCGGTGCTGCGGACATCCTGCGGGGCGGTGTGGGAGATGTGGGCGGGATTACACCGTTGATGAAAACCGTTCATCTGGCAGAGTCGTTTGGGATGGCGATGGAAGTACACGGAGGCGGAGGCGGAAATCTCCAAGTGTTAGGCGCCATGGGTATCCCCGGCGAATTCTACGAGAGGGGGCTGCTCCACCCGTTTATCGACTATGATGAGGTTGAGCCTTGGCTGCATTCAAAGATTGACGCTATGGACGACGAGGGATATGTCCATTTGCCGCAGGGACCGGGATTAGGCTACGATATCAATTTCGATTACATCGAAGAAAACAGTGTCGAGACCGGGAAATAGATGAACCGAGCAGAGGTATATTTCCACCAATTGAAGGAAAAGTCGTACTGATGAAACTCGAAAACCAAGTTGCAATCATTACCGGTGGCGGACGCGGCATTGGCAGATCAACTGCGCTCGCCTTTGCGCAAGAGGGTGCAGATCTGGTGCTTGCGGCGCGAACGTCCTCAGAGATTGAAGCCGTCGTAGACGAGGTATGTACACTCGGTCGTCAAGCCCTCGCAATACCAACCGATGTAACGCAAAAATCGCAGGTGGACGCGATGGTGAAACAGACGCTCGACAGGTTCGGCAGGATCGATATTCTTGTCAGCAACGCCGGCGTTGCCATCCATAATCCAATTCCTAAGATTCGGGAGGAGGATTGGGACCTCAATATCGCCGTTAACCTCAAAGGTGTTTTCCTCTGCACACAGGCGGTGTTCAGTCACATGTGCAAGCGGAAGTCTGGACATATCGTCAATGTCTCGTCGGTCTCCGGCAAAGTTGGGCACCCCAACGGCGGAGCGTACTGCGCCTCCAAATTTGGCGTTGTCGGATTTACCGAAACCACGAACAACGAAGGTCGTCCACACGGTGTCAAAGCGAGTGTGGTGTGTCCGGGACCCGTTGACACCAAGATGCGTCGAGACAACCACCCAGACGATGTCATCGAGCATCTAACCTTGCCAGAAGAGGTCGCGGATTTAATCCTGCTTCTCGTGTCGCAGTCCCCACGTGCTCACGTTCTTGAGGCAGTCATCCGGACACCTCTGATGTAAATCGAATTGGACAATCCAAGATACCCAAAGAGGTGAAAATCATGGAGGTCAAATGGTAATTCGTCTACTCGGTATCTGGATCATCCTAATTCTGTGTGCTTCGTCTTGGGGATGGGCTTCCACACCTGGGGAGGCTGCCGATCTCACCTTTATCCTGCGTGCAAATCCAATCCAGATCTCACACCAAAAGCAGGAAGCCATCCCTTTCAATCCCAGGGAATCTACACCGATCCGCCTATTTTCAACTGGGCTAATTCGTCTCTACCAAAAATACATTTCGACGCAAGACCAACCCGTCTGCAACTTCCATCCAAGTTGTTCCCGATTCGGAATGGGGTCAATCCAAAAATATGGCTTCCTTCGCGGTGTGCTGCTGACCGCTGATCGCCTGCTGCGCGATAACGGAATCGCGCTACATACTCACTATACCTTTGATGAAGCAATAGGCAAGTATATTGATCCGGTTGAGGCATACTCACGGGAGGCGTTGACCAGATGATTTATCGTCACGCCATTTTCCTCACCGCGTTTTGCTCTCTGTTTCCAGGATTGATAGCAATTGCAGACAGCCCACCAATCGATTATTATCAGCCCACAAACATCCGCAAATTTGCAGATTATCTTTTTGTACAAGGTGACTATCTCCGCGCAGCGGGTGAATATCAGCGTTACTTCTTTTCTCAACCGGCAGGTTTGGACGACAATATTTTACGCCGCATCGCCGAGAGCTATCGGTTGAGTGGACAACCCGATCGCGCAGTTCAATTCCTTCAGACACAACCCGATTCCAATGCAGCACGATATGAACTCGGTGCAACCTACTTCTTGATGGAGCGGTACGACGAATCCATCGACTTTCTCAAGGCATCACAAGGACTGTTTCAGGCAGGGGAATATCGCTGGAAATCACAGATGCTGATTGGCATGAACAAACTAACGCAAAAGCGGTGGGAAAGTGCTATTCAACACTTCGATCAGTTCGACTTGAGCGGAATACCAGAGGCGGCCAGCCATCGTGTGTCAGTATACAAAAGGTACGGTGAAGATGGGAAAGCGCTTCCGTCCAAAAGTCCATTGTTGGCGGGATTCCTATCCACCATCCTGCCAGGCAGCGGTAGGGTCTATGTCGGACGTCTCAATGACGCGCTGCTCACCGTGTTCTTTTTAGGTGTATTGGGATGGGGAACTTACGACGGATTTTCCGAAAATGGACTTTCATCTCGCAAGGGCTGGGCACTTGGAACGCTTGGGGGTATCTTCTATCTGGGGAATGTCTACGGTTCCGTGGTCGCTGCACAGACGCACAATCGCCGAACGGAAGCAACATTTTTAGCGACAATCCCGTTTGAAATCCCGTAGAGGGGTCTTGGTTGCCTCACTGCCTGGACTCAAGGAGCGTTGCCCCTGTGGTTCGATTGAACAGATGTACCTTGGTAGGCCTAAAACGGATTGGCACATTGTCGCCACGGTCAATGCGCGCGTCGGGGTGAGTTCGCGCCTTAAAAGTCACGCCCCCCAATTCCAATGTGAGAAATAGGTCGCTGCCCAACGGTTCTCGCACCACAACGGTGGCTTGGGCAGAAGGTGATTCATCGGGTAGCACCTCAATATCTTCCGGACGTACCCCGAGTTGTATCTCTGTCGAGGCGTTCTCAATTAGACGTCGTGTCGATGCCGGTGTAAAATTGCAGGTATATTCTTCTCCCTTCACTACCCACCCTTCTCCACCGCCATTTTGCAACTGACCGTCAAAGAAATTCATCGGTGGACTTCCAACAAAGCCTGCGATAAACGCATTGGCAGGCTGATTGTAGATCTCTTCAGGTGTCCCTAGCTGTTGGAGTTTCCCCTCATTGAGCACCACAATCCGATCCGACATGATGAGCGATTCCGCTTGGTCGTGCGTGACATAGACAAAGGTTTTTTCCAATTCAGCGTGCAGCCGCTTGAGTTCGGTACGCATCGTCACGCGCAATTTGGCGTCGAGATTCGAGAGCGGTTCGTCAAGCAGGAACACATGTGCATTCCGGACGATTGCACGGGCTAATGCGACCCGCTGTCGCTGCCCTCCACTGAGTTCACGCGGTTTTCTCTTGAGCAGGTGATCAATCTCCATCGCTTTCGCCGCATCTTGCACAAGCCTGTCGATCTCGTCAGTCGGTGTGCCGCGCATCCGCAACCCAAAGGCAATATTATCGTAAACTCGCATGTGGGGGTATAGTGCGTAGGTTTGGAAAACCATCGCTATGTCGCGTCGTTCCGGTGGAACATCAGTCACATCGTCGTCGTCGAAAAATACGCGTCCACTTGTTGGATCTTCTAATCCTGCGACAATGTTCAACGTAGTGGTTTTGCCGCAACCCGACGGTCCAAGCAATGTCAAAAATTCGCGGTCTACAATTTCTAATGAAAGATCATCTACTGCAACAACCTCTCCAAAATGTTTCGTAAGGTGCTCAATAACAACTTTTGCCAAAGAAGTCCTCCTATCCCATGCGCTCAACTATATATCTAAAACGTGTTCAAATTACTTTAATTTTTCAGGTACCAATTTATTGGGCTTCGGTTTTTATTTCACTCCACATTGTTGCCAATTTTTTCTGCGGTTGGACAGCGGCAGCGGCATCGTATGTTACCTCAAAGTCGTCAAAGCGAGCAAGGTTGCCAAATCCCGACGACAAAAAGATTATCCCTTCGGAATAGCGGACATCTCTCAACCCCAACATCTGTTCTTCGTTGACAAAGACTCGGAACAGATTTCCCTCTGCAATGACCCTTAGGCGATACCACTCACCCAATTTGACATCAAACGGTGCAAATCTCAGCAATGTATTCTCTACGAATATTCCCCGAATAATTCCTTCTGCATTCACCAGCACCTGCTCGATATGCCAAATTGATGCGCCAACACCCCATTGTCCTTCGGTGTTCTGTCCAATAAAAAAATAGTAACCTAAGTCACCCAGAGATCGTGGATCTTGTAACTTGTCGTTATCTACAAGCCCGAAGAATTTTTCAGTTGAATGCCCACGGAGTCCAATTCCTGTTCCGTTAGCAACAATCGGGTGGACCACGAAAAGATCGAGTTTCACAGACACCGCGACATCATAATCACTGGCGGGCATCCCTTCAAAGGGTAACAGAACGAGAGTTGTGATGTCTGGTTGGGGAGGCGGGACACCTGCAATCAACTCACCATTTTCAATTGATGCGATCTGGTGATCTTCGCTGATAACCCAACCCTCCAAATCCAGATTGTTGAAATCATGACGAAGTACCTCTGCGGAGGCCGATGATAGCAGCAACATTAGTATTAATATAATTGTCCCTCGCTTCACGGAAAATTACCTATCCTTCCCTCCACAGATTTTACTGCTTTTCTTTTTGTAGGGCTATCCCGTCACCGCACCGCCAATGCCGTGAATGATGAATCGTTGGAAGATGAACGCCAAGATAATCGGAAGCAGTACCACCAACACTCCACCGGCGGCAATAATTGTGAAGTCGATTTGCAGCTCCTGTGCAAAGTCCGACGCCACTACAGTCACAGGTTTTGAGAATATGGTAGAAGTGAACAAGAGGGCGAAGAAAAACTCGCCCCACGACGAGATGAAGGAGAAAATACCCACTGCAATCATGCCCGGCGTTGTTACCGGCAGGAACACACGGAACAGTGCACCGAGACGGGAGCAGCCATCGACCCGCGCCGCGCGCTCCAAATCGAGCGGTACTGTTTGGAAATAGCCCTTAAGGATCCAGATAGTGAACGGTAGCGTAAAGGTTACATGCGCAAGAATGACGGCAATGTGAGTATCTAACAAACCGTAGCTGCGCATGACGAGATACATCGGTATCATAATCGCCACACCCGGCACGCTACGCGAACCGAGATAAAACAACAATAGGGCAAGGTTCCCGCCAAAATTCATCCGTGCTAACGCATACGCTGCAAGCGATCCGAAGAACAGATTGATAAACATCACCGTCCCCCCGATGATGAAACTGTTGAGAATCGCACGCGGAAACTGCCGCGCTGTTGCCGCACCGATTTCCGCACTATCACCATATACACGGAAGTACATCAGATAGTTTTCCATCGTTGGCTCGCGTGGAATCCAATGCAGTTGAGTCGCTTCGCGCTCCTGCATGAAGCTAACCAACACAACCCACAGGTACGGTATTACAATATACAGTGCCGCAATCACTACAAGTACATATAAAATCGTTCGTTTGACACCTGGTCTATTCACAAGATCCCTTTCTTAACCTTGAACGGTACCTCGACGATACAACACCCGAATATAAATAATCGCCAGTCCCATGGTAATAAGCGTGATTAGATAGGAGTAGGCATTTGACCCGCCGAAGTTGAGGCGTCCAAAGGCTTCTTTGTAAGTCTGCCACGCGATGACGTAGGTTGCATCGCCAGGACCACCCGCAGTTAGGGCGTAGATGATGTCGAAGCCACCTCGGAAAGCATTCATTGTCTCAATGATAGCAACGATCATGATTGGGTGTAGCAGCCACGGCAGCGTGATGTGTTGGAAACGACGCCATGCGCTCGCGCCATCCACCTGTGCCGCGCGGTATTGCTCGCCGGGAATTGCCTGCAACGCAGCCAAAAAGATAATACATGCAAACGGTACGCTCCGCCAGACGTGAGCGGCAATCGCGGCGTTGAGTGCGACAAACGGCGAAGCCATGCCCAGATACTCAATCTCAGCACCTGTTAGGCGATTGAACAACCCGACGAAATCGCCCATCATCTGGTTAAACGCGCCGTGCTCACCGAATAGACCCGCCCACATCAAGCCGTTGACGATACCCGGCACTGCCCACGGAATTAATAACAGCGCACGCGCGAGTCCTCGCCCTCTGAATTGCTCGTTGAACAGTACGGCAATGCTAATCGCAACAACGATAACCAACGCCACCGACATCCCTCCAAAATAGAGGGTAACGCGGAGCGAATGCCAAAAATCGTAACTGGTCAATACATCAACATAATTACCCAAGCCAACAAAGGCATATTCCTCCGGACGCCGCAGATTGTAGCGGTGTAAACTGGTCCATAATGATACGACAACCGGATACGCAATCAGTGCAAGGATGAGAATGACGCTCGGCACATTGAGCAGATAGGCGAAAATGCGATCACCACGCTCTTTCGTTGTCAAACCCGAAACGGTTTTGCTTTCTGCGACGGTTGGATCCTCCAAAGTGTTTTCACTCACAGTTAAAAGTCCTCACTAATCTTTAAGTCCACTCCCGCTTCAATTCCTGACACCGCTTCGCAATCCGCGCTAACCCATCGCGTGGAGAGACTTGGCGGATAAGAATCTTCTGGATTTCGGGCTGCGAATAGAAGTTGAAATCGGGATACCATGGGGCCCTGATATTTTCGCGAATACGCGCGACCTCCGACAATGCCCTGACCATCTCGATATCACCCCATAGGTTGGTCTGGTCGATAATGTCGGGATCGTTGAGGAGGGACTTGAAGGCAAAACCCAAGCCGGATAAGCGATACCAGCGCCGCGCTGTGTAATAGTCGCCCGCTGCATCTTTGCCCCCCAAAAACTGCATTAACTCCCAAGCGTCTAACAGGTGTTCCTCACGACAGTGCGTCGTTAGGCAGTACATCCGCGTCCAGCCGAGCGTACCGTTTTGCCCCGGTTCAAGGGAGGGGATGTATGTCATTTTAAGGGGTTTAGCATAGAGGATCTCAGATTCGGGGATACCCCGCGCCCGAAGGTCTGCTTCGACAACGGCACTGTTCTCGCGATTATTGACCCATTCCATATTGTGCCGGATGATCATCGCAAACGCTTGACGCCCCGCTGCGAAATTCTCCAGAATCAGTGGCGAAGTCAGGGAATTGATGTCGATAATACGGTGCTTGTGGATGCCGTCGACAATCCACTGAAGGATCTTCTCCGCACGTCGTCCCTCATCGTCGGGAAAAATTGGATTCAGATCGTCATCAAACAGATCAATCTCGGAGGCGTAGTTCAACGTCCACCAATCAAAGAAACCGGTAACGACCTGCCGAAAACCCAGCATAATCGGATATTCAACTAAATCACCGTCAGGACTACGGACCCGCGCTTCCTTTATTTTTATCGCCTGTTCCGTCAACTCGTCCAGCGTCCGCGCCGATTTCTCATATCCCGCTGCCTGCACCATCGACTCATTGTATGCCCATACCATAAAGTCCGTGTAATAGGGCAACCCGTAGCGCTCCCCTTTGTAACTCATCGCTTCTAGGTTGTAGTCGAAGATGTCGTCGCCGTATTCATCCGCTCCGGGCATACCCTCGTACGGACGGATCCACCCCGCCTCAATCCATTCAACAAAGTCGTCATCGCGCACATAGCAGCAATCCATTGGTGCCTTACCAATGAACAATGCGACCATTTTATCGTGGTAGTTACCCGACACCGCCTCGTAAGCGACAGTGATGTTTGACTGCTGCTCGAAATATTCAATGTTTTTACGCACGAGGTCCGGCTCGTAGGGCCACCCCTTGAAGATAATTCCTTCGGGCTTTTGCTGCAGACAGCCTGCCATCAAGCCAGCACCCGCCAACGCTGATGTTTTGAGAAAATGACGCCGCGTTAGTCCTGCCACTTCTCCCTTTCCTGCTTATACTTTCAGAAACGAGCTATCAGCGTGCTAGGTCCACTCCCGCTTGAAGTCCTGACACCGCTTCGCCATCCGTCCCAGTCCATCGCGGGGAGATTGTTGACGCAGCAGGATTTTCTGGATCTCCGGCTGGTAGTACACGTTAAAATCGGGGAACCATGGGGCTTTGATGTTTTCCCGGATGCGGGCGACCTTCGATAGTTCCTTAACCAGCTGGATATTCCCCCACTTCTCCGTCAGCGCAACAATTTCCGGATCATCCATCAGAGATATGAACGCGAATCCCAAGCCCCGAAGCTGGAACCAGCGCCGCGCGGTATAATAGTCACCGGTCGCGTCCCTGCCACCGAGGAATTGCATCAACTTCCACGCCTCTAGTAGCTGGTCCTCTTGGCAGTGAGCGGTTAGACTATACATCCGTGTCCACCCCAAAGTGCCGTGCTGTTCGGGTTCGAGAGAAGGGAGGCGTGCCATCTTGATAACCTTTGCGTGGAGAGCTTCTGTTTCAGGGATGCCGCGTTGGCTCAGATACGCTTCAGAGACAGCGGAGTTTTCGCGGTTGTTTATCCATTCTACGTCATACTTGCTCATCAAGCAAAATGTCTGTCTACCCGCTGCAATGTTCTCTCGAATATCCGGCATCGTTAATGAGTTGATGTCGATAATGCGGTGCTTGTGGATGCCGTCGACAAGCCATTGAAGGATTTTCTCCGCCTGTCGCCCTTCATCGTCCGGGAAAATTGGGTTGATGTCGTCATCAAAGAGATCAACCTCGCTTGCGTAGTTCAGCGACCACCAATCGTTGAAACCGGTGACATTCTGACGGAAGCCCAACACAATTGGATATTTGATAACATCCCCGTCTGGAGATTTCACCCGTGCCTCTTTGACTTTGATTGCTTGTTCGGTCAATTCGTCCAAGGTCTGCGCTGGTGCGTCAAAGCCTGCTGCCTGAAGCATCTGCTCGTTATAGAGCCAGACAGTAAAGTCGGTATAATAGGGAAGCCCGTAGCGTCTACCCCCATAGGTCATGGCATCCGTATTATAATCGAAGATATCTTCCAGATACTGATCGGCGCCGGGCAGGTCATCGCAAGGACGCAGCCAGCCAGCTTCGACCCACTCCGCCAGATCATCGTCACGAACGTAGCAGCAATCCATCGGCGTCTTCCCAACGAATAGCGCAACCATCTTATCGTGGTAGTTGCCCGATACCGCTTCGTAGGCAACCTTTACATTAGATTGACGCTCGAAATATTCGATATTCTCGCGCACGAGGTCCGGTTCATAGGGCCAACCTTTGAAAATGACCCCTTCGGGCTTTTGCCGCAGGCAGCCTGTCATCAAACCAGCACCTGCCAACGCCGATGTTTTAATGAAATCACGCCGCGTTAGTCCTGCCACTGCTCTCCTCCGACTGTCGATTCGCTTTCCACGTGCAATTTTAGCCTATCTCCTGTTTCTTGTCAAGGATTGTCTTATAGCTTACAAGGAGATAGAATCGGTTATTGGCGCCTCTCAATAGATCCCCATTTAGATACCATGAAGCAGTCCGCGAGGATTTTAAGCGTATTGATACACTATATTTGTAGGATTGTTCATCCAAGTGTAACGTCATATCTGCTTAACACTTTTTTAAAATTTGTAATTTTTCAGTTGACACGCACTTGCAATTCTGATAAATTGGATAATATAAGGGGTATTGTCATTGACAATACTGCCCAACTCAAAAAGTTGAAAACGATTAATAAACCTATCCCGAAAGTCAAATGGGAAGACCGGCGCAACATATAGGTAACTCCCTCGGATTTTTTGGATGGACACTTTAAATTATGGAGGATAAGACAATGTTACGGATGAATGTATCTTTAATCCTTATAACGCTCCTCGCTATTGGAGCCATTTGGAGCTTACCCTCAGCCGTTGAGGCACGTGACGTCACAGTTTTAGTGTTTAACAACACGCCCGAAAGCTGGGGTGTTTGGGGACCGCCCGCTCGAGATCCCGCTGCATTTGATGGCGGAAAAATTAAAACCGCGCTTCAAGGTACGTGGTACGACGCGATCTTCAAGCAATTTGGCTTTACAGAAGGTAAAGATTTTCTGGAGATCATTGGCGACGATGTAGCCAGATTTGAAAGGGAACTCTGGAGTGGCGAGTGGGATGTTATTGTATTCAATTACCACATCTGGCGGGATAGTCCTGACCTGCAAGCATGGATTGAAAAAAATGGTAACAAACTCAAGGAGTTCATGGACGAAGGTCACGGCGTCATCAGCACCGGCGGTCGGGATCCCGAAGATAGACCGTTGGTAGCCCTTTGGGACGGTATGGACAAGGCGTTGGCAGGGTTCCCTGTAGCGGACAAATGCTGCCTTGCGTACGTTGAAGGCACGCCGCTGACCAAAGATATGGTGGGTGGCATCATCGATACCTCTAAGTCTCCAGATCCGACCTTCGTAGGCGACGGGGATTTTCCCGGTTACGATGTAGGTCTGTTGCCCGGACACGCTGAGGTGGCAGCCGAAGATATCGGTGATCCGAATATTGCCATCATCGTCTATGGACGAGTTCAAAGAGGGGCTTATGTCCTGAGCGGCAGTGCCGAAATCACCAATATGAACATGGGCTTCGGTCAGAAGGAGTTAGGTCAAGGAAATTCATGGCTCCTCTGGCGGAACATGATCGATTGGTTTGAAGATGCGAACCTTCGCGCAGTGAACCCGAAGACAAAGCTACCCATGACTTGGGCACAGATCAAGACCGGTCGATAGAAACAAACGTCAACTCAATACTTGGGGGCAAGTTAAACTTGTCCCCTTTCCACAATTTTCATAAAGATTAAAGGAGGATAGCTAAGGATATTAGGGAGGATTATTATGGCTCGTATTATTTTATTATTTTTAATTGGCATTCCGCTAATTTGCCTGTTCCTACCAATAGATGCGGGTGCCAAAGTCCTCGGCTACTGGACCTTCGACGACGAAAAGAAGCTCGGAGAGGATTTGTCACACTTCAGGAATGACGGTGAGTTGAAGGCAGGTGCTTGGACACGGCAGGGAAAAGTCGGCGGTGCCTTGAATCTGACGGGCGGGGGAGACCAAGCTCCACACTATCTTGAGGTGCCCCATGATAACAGTCTGAATGTCAAAGATCAAGTAACACTGATGTGTTGGATCAGTTTTAGCGGTCCCGCGGAAGAACAGAGTTTAATCTACAAAAACGGTCCCTTCATACTGGAAGGTGACAAGAAGGATCGGACGTTTTGGTCATCTTACGGATTGGTCAAGTGGCGCGATAGATGTGCATGTGGTACTTTTGGATTCGATGCGAACACAGAAGGCGGTCGATCGGCTGTGTTGCCCGGGGATCCGCTGATTCCGGAACCAAATGATTGGCACCACGTTGCAGCAGTGGCGGATGGCACCGAAATTAAAATCTACCGAGACGGCAAAGAGAGAGCGAAAGGTGTGCAGCGGGGTCCGTTTAGGAATTCCGAGCAGTCCTTGACAATCGGCTACGACCACCGCGTTCCGGTGGAACGTGTCGGCGGTGCGAGACGCCACCTGCGGGGAACCATAGATGAGGTGATGATTCTCGATCAGGCGCTGACCCCAGCTCAGGTTCAAGAAGCGTTTAATCTGGGTGAAAGAGGGAAGTCCCTCACCGAGATGGTGGAGATTTTTTCGGTGGAAGCCGAAGGCAAATTAGCCACGCAGTGGGGCGCAATTAAATCGACAAGACAGTAAGCTGCTTGCATGCTGTGTAAACACCCTAGACCCACTATCTGACCCGTATTGAGATGGATAGTGGGTTTTTTCGCAAAAGGAGGGCTATCCATGTATCGTATTGGATCAATTCTTGTGTTTCTGTGCATCTATTTTCTCAGTGTGTTGCCTAGCCACGTTGACGCCAAAGCCCTCGGTTACTGGATGTTTGACGACAAAGATAAATTAGGGAAGGACTCTTCGGGCTTTGATAATCACGGCGAGCCGAAAAAGGCTGCTGCCTTTGATGTGAAGGGACAGGTCGGTGGTGCCTTGAAATTGGATGGTATCTCATGGCTTGAAGTCCCGCATGATGATAGTCTCACCCCCAAGGATCAGATTACCCTGATGTGTTGGGCAAATTTTGACGCCGGTGCCTTAGGCGAATCGAGTGAAGTGTCTTTGATTTACAAGAACGGTCCTTTCATATTAGAAGGGGATCAGAAAGACCGGCGATTTTGGACCTCCTATTCGTTGGCAAAGCTTCGTCCAAGAAAGAAGTTGGGAAGTTTTATATTCGAAGCCCAAATGACTGAGGGGCGTGTGTTTACAGCCCCCGGAGATAAAGATCATCCCGAAGTGAATGAGTGGTATCATATCGCAGCAACCGCCGATGGCACAAAGGTTCGACTTTATACCAACGGGGTAGAAAAAGCTGTCGCCGACCAGCGGGGTGAGTTTAAGCCGTCGGAGCAGGTGTTAACGATTGGCTTTGATCTGCGTATTCCACCCGACCGCGGTGGCTCCAAGCCTTATCATTTCGGACTCCTCGATGAAGTGATTATCCTCGATAAGGCAATAACCCAAGCCCAAGTCAAAGAAGCAATGGAGTTAGGTGACAAAGGAAAATCGCTCGAGGATTTCGAGTTGCTCTTTGACGTTGCCCCCCAAGGCAAATTGGCTGTCAAATGGGGGGAACTAAAAGCCAGAAATAAGTGAAACAGACCAATAACACGATTTGATCCTATTTATCTTCCCATAACAAAGGTGGGTAGATAGACTGTTTTGATGAAAGGAGTGTTATCAATGTCTCGACGATTGTTTATTTTGGGTTGTGTCATCATCTGCTGTCTCTGCTTTCCCTTGATAACTGTTGATGCCAAACTTCTCGGCTACTGGGCTTTCAACAGCAAAAATGATCTTGGCAAGGATTCCTCTCCGAACCGCAACGACGGAGAGGTGAAAGGCAACGGAACTGCCGATTGGATTGCAAGAGGCAAAGTGGGTGGCGGGTTGAAACTGAAAGACGGTTGGCTTGAAGTACCTCACGATGATAGCCTTAACGTCAAGGACCAAATTACCATGATGTGTTGGGTTCAATTTAGCGGCGAGGGTGATCCATTTGGCGGTACTGGCCGAGATCAGTCCCTTGTTTGGAAGAATGGTCCCTTTGCCAAAAACAAGCGATTCTGGACCTCTTATGCCTTGCGGGTATGGCGTAGGCATACCAAGTTTGGTAGCTTCGGGTTTGATGCTAACTTGGTAGGTGGTCGGAGTGCGGCAGCAGATCCGGATTTTCCTGACCCAGGGGACGCCGACAAAACATGGTATCACATCGCGGGTGTCGCTGATGGAGCAGAAGTCCGCATTTATACCGATGGGAAAGAGAAGAAAGCTTCCCCGCAACGAGGGGAGTTTCAAGCAACAGATCTTCCCTTAACGATTGGCTACGATTTACGTCCCGGCTTGCTAGGTGGGCGTGAGTTTCTCTATGGGATCATTGATGAAGTTGTAATCGTAGATACAGCACTGACTGAAGCTCAAATCAACGGAGCAATGGATTTGGGTAACAAAGGAAGGTCACTTGAAGGGTTCAATCCCGTCTTCGCTGTTGAGCCCGAAGGTAAATTAGCCACGCAATGGGGTGAGATTAAAACGAGAAAGTAACGGTGAGCTGCGTCTAAAATTAAACGCATGCGTTCATTACTCGATTTGGCTTTAAGATGAAAGGAGAATGTCCAATGTTTCGTATCATTCTAAGTGCTGGGATTTTGCTAATCTGCCTTTTGTGTTGGTCAACGATGAATGCTGATGCAAAAGTCCGCGGTTATTGGGCTTTCAATACCAAAAAGGACGTTGGCAAGGATTCGGGACCATTCGGTAACAATGGAGAGTTAAAGGGACAAGGCACCGCTGAATGGAACGCAAGGGGCAAGGTGGGTGGCGGGTTACAGCTGGATAATGGTTGGCTTGAAGTCCCGCACGATGACAGTCTTAACCTTAAGGATCAAGTAACCCTGATGTGTTGGGTTAAATTTAGTGCTCCTGGCGATTTTGCCGAGGGCGGTGGTCGAGAGCAGTCCTTAATCTGGAAGTATGGACCCTTTGAAACAAACAAACGCTTTTGGACATCTTACGCCTTGCGCGTGTGGCGTCCCAAATCAGACTTCGGTAGCTTCGGATTTGACGCCAACATGACAAAGGGACGCAGTGCGGCCGTTGATAAAAAATTCCCCGCACAAGGTGACGTAGAAAAAAACTGGTATCACATTGCAGCGGTCGCCGATGGAACAGAAGTCCGCGTCTATACCAACGGCAAAGAGACGGGAAAGGGACCCCAAAGGGGCGAGTTTCAGGCTTCGGATCTCCCGCTAACGATTGGCCATGATTTGCGTCCCATATTAGCACATCATGCTTTTGTCAGGGGTACCATGGATGAAGTTGTGGTTGCCGATAAAGCACTGACCGCTGCTGAAATCAAAACGGCAATGGATTTGGGTGAGAAAGGGAAGTCAATTGAGGGATTTAATCCCATCTTCGCCGTTGAGCCCGAGGACAAATTAGCCACCCAATGGGGGGCGATTAAAGCGCAGAAGTAAATGTTCGCTGTACCTGAAGCCAATACACAATTTGGCTTTAAGATGAAAGGAAAATTTTTAATGTTTCGTATTGTTTTGGGTACTTCGGTTTCGTTAACTTACCTCCTATTTTGTTTGACAATGAATGCTGACGCGAAAGTCCTCGGCTACTGGGCTTTCAAGAACAAAAATGATATTGGCAAGGATTCGTCTCCAAACCGCAATCATGGAGAGCTAAAGGGAGAAGGCTCAGCGGAATGGACTGCAAAGGGCAAAGTCGGGGGCGGCATAAAATTTGACGGTAACTCTTGGCTTGAAGTACCTCACGACAATAGCCTCAATGCAAAGGATCAGATTACCCTCATGTGTTGGGTTAAATTCGCGAACGCTGGCGATTTTACAGGTGATGGGCGGGAACAATCCTTAATCTGGAAGTATGGCCCCTTTGAAACAAACAAACGCTTTTGGACCTCTTACGCCTTGCGCGTGTGGCGTCCTAAGTCGCAATTCGGTAGCTTCGGATTCGATGCCAACATGACAAAGGGACGCAGTGCAGCTGTTGATAAGAAATTTCCTGAAGTGGATGACGTAGAGAAAAAATGGTTTCACATTGCAGCGACCGCCGATGGTACTGAAGTCCGAGTTTATACCAATGGGAAAGAGACGGGAAAAGGTCCCCAAAGAGGCGAGTTTCAGGCTTCGGATCTCCCGCTAACAATTGGTCATGACTTGCGTCCCATATTACGTCATCATGCGTTTGTCAACGGTATCATGGATGAGGTTGTGGTCGCCGACAAGGCACTGACTGCTGCTGAAATTAAAACGGCGATGGATTTGGGCGACAGAGGGAAGCCAATTGAAGGGTACAATCCGATCTTCGCCGTTGAACCCGAGGACAAATTGACCACCCAATGGGGCGCGATTAAAGCGAGACAGTAGGGGTTGTTCGTGTCTAAAATCAGACATGTACCCGCTGCCTAATCTGGCTCTAAGATAAAAGGAGAATTTTTAATGTTGCGTGCCGTTTTAGGTACTTGGGTTTTGTTAATCTGCCTTTTATATTGTTCGACGATGCATGCTGATGCGAAAGTCCTCGGTTATTGGGCTTTCCAGAGCAAAAACGAGATTGGCAAGGATTCGTCTCCAAACCGCAATCATGGGGAACTAAAAGGCGAAGGTTCAGCGGAATGGACTGCGAAGGGCAAAGTCGGAGGTGGGATCAAATTTGATGGTAAGTCTTGGCTTGAAGTCCCGCACGATAATAGCCTTAACGTAAAGGATCAGATTACCTTGATGTGTTGGGCTAAATTTGGTAATCCCGGCGATTTTACAGGTGATGGTCGGGAACAATCTTTAATCTGGAAGTATGGACCATTTGAAACAAACAAACGCTTTTGGGCGTCTTACGCCTTGCGTATATGGCGTCCCAAATCGCAATTCGGTAGTTTCGGATTTGATGCCAATATGACGGAGGGTCGTAGCGCAGTCGTTGATAAAAAATTTCCTGAAGTGGATCAACTGGAGAAGGAATGGTTTCACATTGCAGCGACCGCCGATGGAACCGAAATCCGAGTCTATACCAACGGAAAAGAGACGGGGAAGGGACCCCAAAGGGGCGAGTTCCAACCTTCCGACCTGCCTTTAACAATTGGTCATGATTTACGTCCCATATTGATACATTTTGCTTTTATGAACGGTGTCATGGACGAAGTTATAGTCGCCGACAAAGCATTGACCGGTGCCGAAATCAAAGATGCAATGGAGTTGGGCGAGAAAGGGAAGCCGCTTGAGGGGTACAATCCCATCTTCGCCGTTGAGCCCGAGAGCAAGTTAGCCACCCTATGGGGCGCGATTAAAGCAAGGAGGTAGGGGTTCGGGTTAGCGGTTCCCTGATTCACCACCGAGGTTGCTAAACTCCCCGTATTCTCACGAATTCTGCTACAGCTATAGACAGGAGGACAATTGATGTTGCGTATTGTGCTCGTTTTCGCCGCTCTGCTAATCTATCTTTTCTATTGTCCCTTAACTACCACCGATGCCAAACTCCTCGGTTATTGGGCTTTCGAGGATAAAAATAATCTGGGAAAGGATCTCTCCCCAAACCGCAACGATGGGGAAACCAAGGCGTTCATCGGTGAAGCACAATGGACGGACAAGGGCAAAGTCCGTGGAGGACTACAACTGGAGAACGCGCAAGAAGCTTGGCTCGAAGTCCCTCATCATGAAAGTCTGAACGTGAAGACAGGGCAAATCACCATGATGTGCTGGATCAAATTTACGGATCCCGGCGCTTTTGAAGGTTTTGGCGAGGATGGTTCCTTGATTTGGAAAAATGCTCCTTTTGCGGAAAACAAGCGATTCTGGACTTCGTACGCCTTGCGACTCTATCGCCCCGGGATTAATCGAGGTTCCTTTTCGTTTGACGCAAATATGACGGAAGCACGAACAGCTGCAATTGATCCAGATTTTCCGCTCGTCGTGGATGAATGGTATCACGTTGCAGGAACTGCTGATGGTACAAACGTTAGAGTCTATACTAACGGAAAAGAGAAAGCAGTTGGCAAGCAGCGGGGCGTATTCCAACCTTCTGATGACCCGTTGACAATCGGGTTTGATCTGCGCGATCCGGATGAACCCGTTGCGCGACACTTTCTGGGATTCGTTCGGGGCATCATGGATGAAGTGGTGATTTTAGACCATGCACTGACCGCGGGTCAAATTCAAGAAGCAATGGAACTGGGCGAAAGAGGGAAGTCACTTGAGAGTTTCCAGCCTGTCTTCGGAGTGGAACCTCAAGACAAATTAGCGATTAAATGGGGCGAGATTAAAACGGCAAAGTAGTTTAATCTTTGTTAGGCTTGCAGCACCTTAGCGGGAGTTAATTCGACTAACAGGAGGTATGACCAATGTCTCGACGATTTATCATTTTTGGGGGAGTGCTCATCTTCCTTCTCGGTTCTTTTCTGATAGATGTTGATGCCAAACTCCTCGGTTATTGGACGTTTGATGTCAAAGCAAATGCACATAGAGATTCTTCTCCAAACAGCAACCACGGCGACTTCAAAGGGGGCGCCGGTTGGACGCCAAAGGGAAAAGTTGCTGGCGGTGTTATACTGGAGGAAGGGGCGGACTCCTACTTTGAGGTTCCCCATGACAACAGTCTGAATGCAACGGATCAGGTCACGCTGATGTGCTGGGTTAAATTTACGCGACCCGATTTCGGAAGAGATCAGTCCTTGGTTTGGAAAAACGCACCTTTCAAGGACTCAAACAAGCGATTTTGGGCTTCTTATGCACTGCGAACGTTTCGTGAAGGGTTTAAACTAGGCGGGTTCGCATTTGATGCCAATACGGAAGGTGGACGAACGGCTGCGGTGGATCCAGATTTTCTTTTAGCAAACGATTGGTATCACGTTGCCGGGGTTGCGGATGGCAAGGAGGTCAGAGTTTATACCAACGGAAAGGAAAAAATCGTTAAGGAACAGAGGGGCGCGTTTCGACCAACTGACTTCCCGTTGACCATTGGCCACGATTTGCGCGACCCGGACGCGGGCAAAGTGCGCAGAGATCAGTTGGGATATGTCCAAGGCGTCATGGATGAAGTGGTGGTCCTCAGCCACGCACTGACCGCCGCTCAAGTTAAAGAAGCCAAGGAGTTAGGTGAGCGGGGCAAGTCGCTCGACAAGTATGCGCCAGTCGCTGCCGTCGAACCTACCGGCAAAATAGCCGTAAAATGGGGTGAGATTAAGGCGCGCAGATGAACGTTAGCTGCTACCGGTTTTTCCACTTGATACCCGCCGGAAAATGCGCGAGTGAGATTCAGTCTAGGTTGTTCGGAAATAGAAATTCCTTGACAAGCCAACCACCTTTGATGTAGACTGTATCGGCTGTCAAACCGGCGCTAATGCGATCACGCCGGGATGTTGGAATTGGTAGACAAGCTAGATTCAGGATCTAGTGGGCTCTTTCGCCCGTAGGGGTTCAAATCCCCTTCCCGGCATCTATTAGCAGAAGCGACGCACATATCATGTGGCGTCGCTTTTTTTTATTTTACGCTTTCTCTTTCAACGAATCACTGCAAACTTCCCACTTACCGAATTCCTTCCCCTTTGCCCTTCCCTCATGGACTCAATGTGATAGACGTAGATGCCGGCAGAAATCTGTTCACCTGCCTCCGTCCGCCCATCCCAACGTTGAATGGAGGTGTTGTTGCGATGATCAATCTGTCTAATGAGATCGCCGGTACTGTTGTAGATTCGGATTGTCGCGCGGTCGGGCAGATTGCGGAACTCCATCCCATTCGCATTCCCGTTCAGACGGTATGGATTCGGGACAAAGATCACTTTATCCAAATTTGCTTCGGGGGGTATGATGGCTTCCTCAGGGAGGGTAACATCAACAATTTGGGAAAGTTTACCTTCTCCACCGGCTGGATTTGTCGCCGCGACTGCATAGAAATACTTTGATCCCGGATAAACATCCCGATCAACAAAAGTGGAAACTCCCGGTGGGACCGATGCAATCTGCGTCCATGGCGGTCTGCCCGTGCGGTTGCGATAGATAAGATATTTGCTGATCTGACGCGCAGATGTTGTCCAATTAAGAATAATCTGGTCTTCGTTGAGCGCCGCCGTTAATCCTACAGGCGCGTCCGGAACATCGCCTGGGATGATACTGACCTCCGAAGAATCAAATTCAAGCAGCTGTCCACTGGCATGGACAGGACGGATCTTGTAGGTGTATTCTACGCCTCCTTGAACCCCTGTGTCGTCAAAGGTAGTCGCTTGGGTAACCCTGCCAACCTGCTGGAATTCATTCTCACTCTTCGCCCGCCTCAGGACGGCATAGCCAGCCAGACCTAAATTGATTGCAGGTTCCCATTGCAACTGGACGTTCCCTCTTATCACCTCAGCCACCAATCGTTGTGGCGTAAAGGTAAGGGTTCTCGCGGCACCGATATTTTTTTGTAGATCTACTAAGTTCTCACCAGCAACAAGGGCAAAAGTAACAGCGATAAACTGTTTAGCCGGTATGTCATAGGGTCCCGCTGAGATAATGGATACATAATCCCACGCCGGAAATCCAAGCGCCTCGATATCCCTCTTATTGGTAGCAAAAGCGGTCGGATCGGCCATGAACCCGGATCGGCTTTCATCTAAAAAAAGGTTGGCGGTTGGTTGTCCTTCGGGACCGTAAAACAGAAAGATCTGATGGGTGCTTAACTTTCCGTCCAGCAGGGTGAGGCCAGTGTGAACCTCATTGATTCCGTCAGTGTCATCCCCATCGTAGGTAAACAACGTTTGATATGTTTCATCCCAATCCACCCAATCCCGGCTTAACTCTCCAGCCTCTAAATCTGTCCCATCAACATCCCAATTCGCCATCGTTGCAACGTAGATCCCCTCAAGCCCAGTATTGCCGTTGTTTGTCACAACTAATCTTATTACAACGAAATCATCTGCATCGGGATGATTGTTGGTACTCCAAGAAAAACTCTGTTGGTCAACCGAAAGATTGAGTGGAAAATTGACGACTCCAGATGAACCGTACCGTGCGACAATCGTATGTCGTTCGGCGGCACCTATTTTTTCTACATTCGCTGATGTAGTTTCCCACTCTCCAATTGTGAGAGGACCGGGTTGAGCAGGATCTAAATCCCACGCACTGGCTACATTTCCATTTGCATCACCGACCCAAATCTCCGACAATTCGTGCAGATAGTAATTCCCTCCAGATTTAGGAAACCTAAAGTTGTAAGCGAGTTCATCGTCCCGGACTGCGCCAAGTGAACCTTCACCGACTATATGGACTTCGACATTACCCGATGTGTGTACTTGAGCAGAACCGATAACTGGATTAATTAAACTGATGAAAAACCAAACTGCGCCAAGAAAGATTTTCTGAATTTTCATCTCTACCCTATTTTGACGGTATGTACATACGATTTTTTGAAGGCAATTGAGGTATCATAGCAGAAGTGACAGGGGGTGTCAAGACCAGAGAATTCACTTGCGGTATGCTTTGAAAAAGAATACAATCTATAATATGAGGTAAATACTTACGTTCAATTTGGAACCAACTTATGACTTCTCAGAAAAAGACAGGTTTTGTCTACCACACCGATTATCTCAAGCATGATACAGGCGTACAGAATCCTGAGCGTCCGGAGCGTCTACAAGCGAGTATCCAAGCACTACAGGTTTCTGACTTTTGGGACGACTTGCACCAGATCAAAGCCACCCCTGTAACACTTGAGCAGATGTGTTATGCGCATACTCAAGATCATATCGATCGGATCAAGCAGTATTGTGAAAACGGTCTCCCCCTCGATTACGACACACCAACCTCACCTGCATCCTATGACGTTGCGCGTCTTTCGACTGGAGGCGTGTTGAGGGCAGCAGATGCGGTCATGGCAGAGACTGTGAGCAATGCCTTCGCGCTGGTTCGTCCGCCTGGTCATCACGCAACCCCGATCCGTGCTATGGGATTTTGTCTATTCAATAGCGTCGCGATAGCTGCACGATACCTTCAGCGTGAACATGGGGTGGGCCGGGTGGCAATTGTCGATTGGGACGTCCATCACGGCAACGGGACACAGGATATCTTTTATGATGATGCCTCTGTCTTCTTTTTCTCGGCGCATCAGGTGCCTCTCTACCCCGGCACCGGCATGGCAGACGAGACCGGCATAGGTGATGCTGTTGGCACAACGCTGAACATACCTATGCCTCCGGGTAGCGAACCCAGCAACTATGTCGAGACCTTTCAAAAAATTCTCAAGCCAGCACTACTTGATTTCTCTCCCGATTTCCTGATAATCTCGGCTGGATTTGACGCACACCGTTTAGACCCTCTATCTGCGATCAATATGACCGCAGACGGTTTTGCCAGTTTGACTGACATCCTTTGCGAAATTGCTGCGGACACTTGTGGCGGACGGTTGATCTCAGCATTGGAGGGCGGATATGACCTTAAAGGGTTGTCCGAATCGGTCGTCTCTCATGTTGAGCGATTGATGACACACGCGTGAGTCAGATTTGCGACATCCTGATCTCACCGAACTTCAAAGCGATTCGCACGCTGCAACAAAATCCGATGAGGTCGAGGTGTACCCGATGATATGTTCAAAGTTGCGTATCATCACCTTCCGCAGCCATCCTCCCTCTGGCAAACTCGGATCGACCGTATCCGGATACTCGGCGGAATGCGTACAATCCCGCAGCATAATGACTCGATAATTGTGCTCGACTGCACCGGCAAGGGTTTGGTATAGACACGCACGCTGGCTGAATCCAACTGCGACCAGATTCTTAATGTCGTAACACCGTAAATGGTAATCGACATGCGTCTCATGAAACGCCGACCACTCCCGCTTGGGAAAGTCTGGTTCATGCGGTAACGGCTGAATTGACGGGGAGTAATTCGGTTTATAGGGCGTTCTTGATGCAGGTGACGGTCTCGTTTCGGCAAGCACGTCACCCCAGCGTGCTCCGTGAATCTCTCGCTTGATACTGCCCGGCTCATCAACGAGGGAAAAATCGTTATGAATAAAAACCACCCTCATGCCGGAGGTGCGTGCTGCAGCCAATGCCGGAACAATCCCATCTTCCACATACCGATTCCCGGTGCTACAGTCGCTATCCACAATCATGAAAGCGGTTCGCTCCAGCTCAAGTTCCAACTCACCGTGCTGCGTTCCACTGCTGTACCAACGCACAGGAAGCGTTAAATTAGCCATAGTAGACCTCCGTTCCAATCAATCAGTAAGTCGATGGTTTCGGTGTTGCGGGGGGCCAATACCCGTTGGGATCTTCGTCCCAAGCGTGTCCGCATAGCCGAGAGATTACGCACCACTCCGCTGACGTAAGATGTGCGTGATTATGAAAAAGGAAACGCTTCAGCCCCGCCTCCTCCGAGGTTGTGAGGATGCGATGCAGATCCCCGGCGGTCATCGGATCTCCACCGTGCGGCATCCGTCCCGTATCCACCCAAGGAACAATCTTCTCCGGCTGACTGACCGCTGCAAGCGCTCGCTCGGTTTCGGTCGTCACAACTTGGTCGAAGAAGGCTTGAGGGAACCCTAAATCCATGTCCGACAGAGAGTTGACCTCCGGTAAATCGATGCCTAACCACGCCTTCGCCACCGCAAAGCAATCCTGTTCGGTCAGACGAGGGTTCCATTCCTGAATCTGTCCCACCCAACGGGCAACAGTGCCATACATACCGTCGAAGCCACGATGCCAGAAGTAGTGCTTGACCAACAGAATATCCACTATCTGATCCCAAGCATGGAAATCGAGTGCAGTCATACCGGAGAATACAGCCGAACGGGGACCATTCCCCAATAACAACTTGCGTGGGAATTTGTCCAGTTCACGCCGAAATGCTTCTCCCGTTTTAATTCCATCTTCCCGTCGCCAACGCAGCCAGTAAATAGCATCCTCATTGATATCAAAAAGGTTCATCTCCGACAGCACGCCGTAGGGACCGTAGTAGCGTACTTCAGCGGAGGTCAGACTGCGAAAACGCTCATGGAGATGCGATCTGCCGCGTTCAAGTCTTTCTGGATCGTATCCTCTAGCGACGGCTTGGGCTTTGGTCGATTCAGGTATATCCGCAAACACAGCGTTTCCGTGATGCCATATCAATTCATAAGCGGACTCGGTCCAGCCATCCATGATACCGCCATCCACTTGCGGAAAGCTGCCAAACGTTTCCTCCCAGACCGCTGCCATTGCGAGCGCACCGTAAGGATCCTCCTCCAGTGGAAGCGGCTTCGCACCCGTTGCTCCGCTACCGGGGGCAAAGATGAAAATCTCCCAGCCGCGCGCTTTGGCGTTGTCAAGCATCGCGTGGAGCAGCTTCTCTTTTGCCGGATCGGTTTCTGTGTTGCGGCGGTTTGGTTCTAACCCGCGATTGCGATACGCTTGAGGGTTGGACGGGAAAGCAGGAACGGTAAATTGCCCCCCTGCATCCGCAAAAACTGTGCGACCAAAAACAAAACCTTTGATTCCACCCGCTTCCCAAGCATCAAAGATCCGTTCATAATCGTTCATCACCGGTTCAAGGGGTTGACCGATGCGTATCCACGCTTGCAGTGCCATGTTGTGAGCTCCTTTTCTGTCGAAACGAACAGAGTTTCATCTCATTAAAGAAGTTGGCTCATGTAAAAAGAAAGTGCAAAACGCGAATCGAAATCGTAGGGGCGGGGGAACCCCGCCCGTGGCACATCCCGCCTGTCCCGATTCATCGGGGATTTATCGGGGCAGTAAGGGTTGGGGGACCCAACCCCTACGAAGATTCAGTAGCTGTTGCACTAATTCTTAACATGAACCTTATCCTTTTGGTTGGGCTGATTATAAGACAATCTCTCCTCCCAAGCTAGCCATCAACCGTAACAGCAGTTTAGGTCGATTCGTAAGCCATAGTACGGGTGAGGCTATTTAAAAATTCCACGGTAATGGAAGGATTATCCGGATCAAACAGATAATGATTCAATCCCACAGGATCAGGGTTTAATCCTTCTGCTTTTTGGTTCGTGGCGTTCATATCCTCCTCGATTTGCATAGCTAGTAACCGTTTTTGTGCCCCTTCTGATACTTCTTCAAGGATACCCTCCTCGGCGAGAAAATCATCAAAGTTACTACCACTATACTTATTCATGTATTGACCTCCCACTTCGCCATAAATTTCTTCAATTTCGTGCTAATTGTGTCGAAATGGCTCTTAATCAACTCCTTATTTTCGTTGCTGATCCAATATTACTCCTACCCATGAGGCATGATGTAGCGCCGTCGATGATAAGCAATGCGGAATCCCTGTCGTTGGTATACCCGCTCGGCGTTGCTACCCGTTGTCGTCTCCAACGTTGTCCAGCGGTTACCCATCGCCTGTGAATCCGCAACCGCTCGCGCAATCATGGCGGAGGCAATCCCTTTGCGACGATGGTCTGATAGCGTCGCAACATGGTCGATGTAACCCATGCCGAATTGTGAGTAGATCAGCGTTGTGGCCGCCGGTGCACCGTCCACATGTGCAAGATAGCGGCGCACCTCAGGCACAATCAGCACATCGCGCCCTATCTCTCCCATCGTCTGGTCATGACCGAATCCGCGACACATGACATCCGCCCACAGATCATATTCATCATCGGGCGAGATATTGATTTCCGCGACAGTTTGGGGAGACGGTGGCGCAGCGGGTGGGTCATAAACCATCGCTGACGCCAACATACCTTCTGTGAAACCGCGCTTCTCCAGCCGCTCACCAAGGTCAACAGGACGATCTAATGGCGAAAGGGTGAACATGCAGTCGTATTTTTTTTCTTGAAACAGGCGAATTGCATCGTCGATCAACCTGTCTACTTGAGCGTCGTCTACGTTCACCTGTACAACGCGATGAAAGAAGTCCATCGCTCCGCGGTCATGGGTGAAAGCCAATGCGCCGTTGAGGTCGTGATTGTCGCACCACGCAGCGCGAAGGGCAACCCAGAGTTTTTCAAAGGTAGTCATTAATTCGTTAGGCATAATTATACTCCTGTTCAAACGATAGTTGTTCTACATCTTTATCTCCCCACGTTTTCCGATCGAGGTTCAATGAGTCGGAAGGTCAGCAAGACACTACAGAAGACCAAGATCGAGCAAGTGATAAACACGGATTCAAAAGAGAATCGATCAATCAACAAACCAACCATCGGCGATCCCAGCAACGGTACTGTTTGAAGAACACTTAGCAATCCTAAATATTGTGGGTGTTTGGCTTGCGGAGAAATTTCAAGGGTATAGTTTGTAAGAATACGACCCGATACCGGAGTAAATCCTAAGCAAGCATACACAAGCCAGTACCAGCTTGCTCCCATCGGCAAGCGGCTCAAACCAACCGCTAGCAGCGGCACACATGCGGCAACAAAGATTAGCACACGCATCACAATTCGATTGCCGTGCCGATCTGCGATATTCCCCATCACCAGAGCACCGAGTCCACTGACCGTGTTCTGTGCAATCAATAGTGTTACAAAGTTTCTCGACACTAATCCTAATGTTCGTTTTCCAAAAACGGTATAGTGTGGAAAAATGGGCCAACCTGTGTAGAACAACATCAGGACAATCGCAAATATACGAAAATTCCGGTCATACCGCAGCAGCATCAGGCCGGAACTGAGATACTTAAGAAAAGGCACGGTTTGCGTGGAATGGTCATCAGGAGGCTCACGGAAAAACAGACTGGAGCACGCAGCAAAACCAAAGAACATCCCCGTCATCCCAAAGATCCAAGCATAATTGGCAGTGTCACCGCGAACCCAATGTGGCATCACCAGCCAGACAATAATAATTGCAAGTGTACAACCGATGAGGCTGGCATAAGCCAATAGACGCCCCCGTCTTCTAGGACGGATCAGTTTTCCCTGTAGTGTGCCGTGCGCTAGGACATTGCTGCCATAGGTCAGCCAATGCAAGCCGTACAGTGTCAGGAAAATCACTACGACTGCGTTGTTTGACCAACTTCCAAATTCAAGGGTTAACGCCAATACTAGCCAAGGAATGGTGATACCGAAAGCGGAAAGTATAAACACAATCCGCTTTCTTGGCATTTTTGCTACGCGGTGTGCGATAAGAATCTGAGGAATGCTCTGCCCAATCCGAGAGATAAGAGGCAGGAGTCCTCGGATAAAACCCGATAAGGTATAGACATCTAAAAATCCCGGCATTACTACCGATTCAGTCTTGAAAATCCAACCGAGCCGCATAAAGATCTGGTTAGCCGCAAATACGATAAGATTGCGTTTTTCATGCTGCTCGACCTCGTTCTCAACTCTATCCATAAAGAAAAAACGCCCTTTCCAAGACCGAAACAAAAAATCGTCACCTCGATAGTGTGATTGCAATCGAAGTGACGATTTTAATAGGGATATGCTATTTTACGATGGAACTGTTACTCATCAAGCCAACTCATCATGCTCCGTAGATCTTGCCCTACCTTTTCGATCTGCAGCTCTGATTCTCGACGACGCAGTGCTTGCAGCACGGGTTGATTCGCTTGATTTTCCAGTACCCATTCCCGCGCAAATTCGCCGTTCTGTACCTCTTTAAGAATTGTTTGCATCCGTTCTCGGACACCTTCATCAATGACGCGAGGACCGCGGGTAAGATCGCCGAATTCCGCCGTGTTACTAACGTCGTTGCGCATCTTGCTGAGTCCGCCTGTGTAGATTAGGTCTACAATCAGTTTCAACTCATGCAAGCACTCAAAGAACGCCATCTCAGGTTGGTACCCAGCCTCAACGAGGGTATCAAAAGCAGCTTTGATGAGCGCGGTAGTCCCACCGCAAAGCACAGCTTGTTCGCCAAAGAGATCTGTTTCTGTCTCTTCCCGAAAAGTAGTCTCAATGACGCCAGCCCGCGTACCGCCGATCCCCTTGGCATAAGCAAGTGCAACGTCTCTGGCATGTCCTGTTACATCCTGCTGGATAGCAATGAGACACGGCACACCGCCGCCTTCCTCAAAAACCTCTCGCACGAGCAGCCCCGGCCCCTTGGGTGCGATCATCGCCACGTCAATACCATCTCCCGGAACGATTTGACCAAAATGGATGCTAAAACCGTGCGAAACCATCACCATGTTGCCAGCTTCCAGATTCGGTTCAATATGATTCCGATACACCGCCCCGTGTTGTTCATCCGGAATCAGAATCTGAACGACATCCGCTTCAGCAGCAGCTTCGTCGATACTTTTTACCGTCAATCCTTCCGATTCTGCCGCCGGTTGAGAACGGCTGCCGGGGCGCAGCCCAAGAACAACGTTTGCGCCGCTGTCCTTCAGATTCAATGCTTGGGCGCGCCCTTGACTGCCATAGCCAATAACAGCAACCGTTCGCTCTTTGAGTACATCAAAATCTGAATCGCTATCGTAATAAATCGTTGCCATGAATACTCCTTCTATGTGAAACATGAAAATAGTTTCATTGCTTTGCGGCACCGCGCATGATTGCAATTTTGCCGGTGCGGACAAGTTCTTGAATTCCGTAGGGACGTAGCAAATCAACAACCGCCTTCAGCTTCCCTTCGTCACCGGTCACTTCAATAATCAGAGAGTCGGGACTGACATCAATCGTATGGGCGCGAAAAATCTCCATAATCTGGAGAATTTCCCCGCGTCGCTGCGGCTCGGCATAGACTTTAATCAGTATAATCTCCCGCTCGACATGATTTTCGACAGTGAGATCTGTCACCTTGATGACATCAATCAACTTGTTCAGATGCTTATAAATCTGCTCAATGATCTGCGTATCGCCATGTGTGACGATTGTCATGTGCGAAACAGCCGGATCGTCTGTCTCTGCAACATTGAGGCTGTCAATGTTAAATCCACGTCCACTGAACAGTCCTGCAATTCGTGCGAGGACTCCGAATCGGTTTTCAACAAGTACGGAAAAGATGTGTCGTTCTTCAGTCATTATGCTAAACCTCGTATAACATCGCCAAGTCCTGCACCTGCTGGAACCATTGGGAACACGTTTTCCTCTTCATCGACGATAAAATCAATAACAACGGGACCATCGGTAATGCCTTTTGCCTTCTCCAACGCCGGACGGACATCCTCAATTCGCTCAACACGGATTCCTGTTGCCCCAAAAGCCTCAGCAAGTAGTGCAAAGTCCGGGTTATCATGATAATCAACGGCGGCGTACCGTTTCTGATGGAAGAGTTCCTGCCACTGTCGAACCATACCAAGATACATGTTATTAATGATGAAGATCTTGAGCGGGAGCTTCATCGTGATGGCAGGAACAAGTTCTTGTATCGTCATGATATAGGAGCCATCCCCATTAATGTTGACAACGGTTTTGTCAGGACAACCGAGCTGCGCTCCAATCGCTGCGGGCAAACTGAATCCCATGGTGCCGAGTCCGCCGGAGTTTAACCATTGACGCGGTTCGGTGAATTTGAAATATTGTGCCGCCCACATCTGATGCTGTCCAACATCGCCAACGACGATTGCGTCGGAATAAAGGTCATATATCTGCTCTATTACATACTGCGGCATGATATTATCACCGTTTTGTTGGTACTCAAAGGGATACTGCTCTTTCCATTCATCAATTTGGCGCATCCAAGGTTCGATGTCCACACGATGCACCAGTTTGTTCATTTCTGCCAATACGCGCTTGGCATCACCTACAATCGGCACATCAATCGGGACGTTCTTGCCGATACAAGAAGCATCAATGTCAATATGGATTTTCTTTGCGTTCGGCGCGAATTTTGCCAAGTCCCCCGTAACGCGGTCATCGAACCGGGCACCGACCGCAATGACCAGATCAGAATCGGTAAATGCGTAGTTGGCACAGCAGGAGCCGTGCATACCGGGCATCTCCATTGCCAGCGGATGGGTTTCAGGAAATGCGCCCAAGCCCATCAGTGTAACGGTGGTCGGAATGCCCGTTTTGATTGCCAGCTCACGCAACTCCTCAGACGCGTTAGCGAGCGGCACACCGCCACCTGCATAAATCATCGGTCGTTCGGCGTTGTGAATCAACTCAACGGCTTTCGCGATCTGGCGAGGGTGCCCATCCACCTTCGGCTTGTAGCTGCGGATATTGATCTTCTCTGGATAGCGGAACAACGATTCGTGGATCTGTGCATCCTTGGCGAAATCGACGACGACGGGACCAGGTCTACCTGTACTAGCAATATGGAACGCTTCTGCTATGACTTCAGCGACCTCATCACCGCTTTTAATTAAGTAACTATGCTTGCAGACCGGGCGAGTCACACCTATCACGTCACATTCCTGGAAGGCATCGTTCCCCATCAGGTGGGTAAAAACCTGTCCAGTGATCGCCACCATCGGAATTGAATCCATATAGGCGGTTGCGATGCCGGTCACTAAGTTTGTTGCACCGGGACCCGAAGTAGCCAGCGTAACACCAACCTTGCCTGTTGCCCGAGCGTATCCATCGGCGGCATGTGAGGCACCTTGTTCGTGCCGCATCATGATTAACTTGACATCAGGGTGTTCGTAGAGTGCATCAAAGATTGGCATTGCTGCGCCACCATTGACACCGAAAATATACTCCACACCCTCTTGTTTGAGACTTTCAATCAGTATGTTTGCTCCTGATAGTTCCATAACACTCTCCTTCAAATTTAGTAAGGATTCAAGGATTGGTAGCTTCTCAGGATAAAACCCGTTCAAATCCTTGAATGAAACTTAAACAGTCACAGGCTTCTTTGATTCTGCACCGGTGAGGTCAGAACTTGTGTCTAATTCACCAAGGAAGCCTCGTCATCAATCCTAACGGTTTCTATTGCAAATATGTCCAATAAAAAAGCCCTCCCGTTCCAATCCTCAATAGAAGTTTCCCCAATTGAAAATTTCAGGGAACAACTTTCGAGGATATACTTGGAGACGAGAAGGGCTTCCTCTTAAAGTCCTTACCGTGGTACCACTCCAATTCCCTTGTGTCGATTAAACAGTGTGTATAAAAGGGCACTCATTGGTATGCGTAACGTGCATGAACCCGGCTAACCCTACTGGGGCGTTTTCAGGTTAGCAGCTCCGGGGCGACCTTCGGTCGAGGTTACTTGGGAAAATCTCTCAGCCGGTGGATTTCCCGCTCTGTCAAGACGGCTCGACTTACTCCTCCCCTTCATCGCTTTTGTATATTCAGTTTTGAATCAGATCGATTATATATTTTAGAGATGCAGCGCACCTTCAGATGTTTCAGCGAAGGTGCGCTAACTCGGCCGTAACCGTCGCCTTAGGCTTTTGCAGCGGCGTAACGTCTGGCAACCTCTTCCCAATTGATAACGTTTGTCCAAGCTTCGATATAAGCGGGACGTAGGTTCTGATAGTTCAGATAATAGGCGTGTTCCCACACATCAAGTCCCAGTATCGGTGTATGGCCTTGCATGATGGGGCTATCTTGGTTAGCAGTCGAGTAGATTTGGATACTGCCAGTTTCATCAACAACAACCCATGCCCAACCGGATCCGAAACGGGTTGTCGCGGCAGTCACAAATTGTTCTTTGGCAGCTTCAAGTGATCCACAAGCGGACTCGATTGCAGCGGCGACCTCTGGTGTGGGGGTGTCACCACCGTTGGGTCCCATGATAGTCCAGAAGAGTGAATGGTTGGCATGTCCGCCACCATTATTGATCACAGCTTGCCGTTTGTCTTCCGGCACTTGGTCGATGTTGCTGAGCAATTCTTCGACCGATAGGGCTGCTAAATCATCAAGTCCTTCAAGGGCGGTGTTGAGATTCGTGATATAAGCCTGATGGTGTTTCCCGTGATGGATCTGCATCGTTTGCTCGTCAATATGCGGTTCTAAAGCGTTATGAGCATAGGGCAGGTCGGGTAGTGTATGTGCCATTAGGATTTGCCTCCTTAGAGATTCCTTTAATTTTGTTTGTAGGTTATAAGCTAACACCAACTAATAGACATATAGTGCGTAGTGGTTAATTATAACATATCGCACAATTAAAGCCAAGCGATTTTTGATAAATGCTTAATTGACGGTTTTAGTAACTCTGTGATAGAATAAATTTACGACTTAATAGATCAGAAGGTTAGTCACAATGAAACGTGAAACCATAGTTGTTTTAGATTTCGGGTCGCAGTATACACAGCTAATCGCACGGCGTGTGCGCGAACACAAGGTGTACTGTGAAATCCATCCTTATAATATTCCGCTTAATGAGCTCGAATCGATACAGCCGAAAGGCATCATTCTCTCTGGCGGTCCTGCAAGCGTCTACGCACCAGACGCGCCCCTAACCGATTCGAGGATTTTAACGCTCGGCGTACCGATTCTTGGTATCTGTTACGGTATGCAGCTCATCGCGCACCTTTCCGCTGATGGAAAAGTGCACCCTGCCGATGAACGTGAATTCGGTTCGGCTGAACTGACCGTAGATTTGCCGATCCCGCTGTTTGCGGACTTGCCGAAGAGGCTGGATGTCTGGATGAGTCACGGGGATCGGATCGATGTTCTACCCGATGGATTCCATCCCGTTGCCCATACCGACAATTCGCCTATTGCAGCCATAGCAGATCTGGATCGGGATATTTACGGTTTGCAGTTCCACCCAGAGGTTATCCACACGCAAGACGACAATCAGCTGCTCGCCAATTTTGTCTATGAAGTCTGTGAATGTGGTGACGAATGGACTATGCAATCCTTCATCACCGAAGCCACGGAGAAAATTCGCGCCGAAACGGATGGGGCTCGCGTGTTATGCGCCGTAAGCGGAGGTGTCGATTCGACAGTCCTTGCCACGCTACTTAAACGTGCCGTTGGAGATGCACTTGTTTGCGTTTTTGTCAATAACGGCTTGCTACGAAAAAATGAAGCGGATCAGGTACTGTCAACTTTTCGAGAGCTCGGCATCGATGTTTATTATGTTGACGCTACCGACCGGTTTCTCGAATATCTTTCGGGCGTTGAAAGCCCAGAACAGAAACGCAAAATCATAGGCAACCAATTCATTGAAGTCTTCAAAGAAGGGTTAGCACAAGTTGGTCAGATCAATTTCTTAGCGCAAGGCACACTCTACCCTGACGTAATTGAGAGTGTGTCCGTCAAGGGACCATCAGCAACGATTAAGACACACCACAATGTCGGCGGACTCCCTGAGAATTTGCCGTTCCAACTGATTGAACCACTTCGTGAATTGTTCAAAGATGAGGTGCGAGCAGTCGGATCAGAGTTGGATATCCCAAAATCTGTCTTGGGACGACACCCGTTCCCCGGTCCCGGTTTAGCTGTCCGTATACTGGGTCCAATCACTCAAGAACATCTCGACATGCTGCGCGAGGCAGACGAAATCTTCATCGCAGAGCTGGAAAAAGCAGAACTATACGACGAAATCTGGCAAGCCTTGACCGTGTTTCTGCCTGTCAAGAGTGTCGGCGTGATGGGTGACGAGCGGACCTACGAAAATGTTGTAGCGTTGCGTGCTGTGACGAGCACCGACGGCATGACAGCAGATTGGGCGAAGATTCCACACGACGTTCTGGGTGTCATTTCCAACCGCATCATCAATGAGGTGCGCGGCATCAATCGGGTCGTTTACGATATTAGCTCCAAACCGCCCAGCACGATAGAGTGGGAGTAACAAAGAAGAGTCCATTCGTTCAAGCGTTCATTAGTACATTCGCCCCTGCATAGAACACAGACCCACGTTCCACACTTGCATTACACAAATGAACCAATCAATGAACAAATGAACCAACAGAAGGAAAATGACCATGCCCACTCCTCCTAAATATCGGGTTATCTATAACTGGGATGGCGCGCCCCACGGCTACTCTGAGTCCCCACAATCTGTAAGTGCCTTCTTGGAAAAGGCTTACGCCCCTCTGGAAGACACACAAGTTGGCGCCCATTTCTGGTGCATCGGTGAACATGCTGCCCGCTGGCAGAGCAATGTCCTTGAACAACTCGGCGATATCCACAGTCGCCGTTATGAAAGTGCTCAGTCGTACACTCACACCGAGAACATCCGTCAGATGGTGGAACGCGGCGAAGATCCACAGCAAGCCATTATTGACCGTGGGCACCAACTTGGCATGCATGTCTACGCCTCAGTACGTATGAACGACAATCACTTTAGTGGGGCGCAGATCGCTGACTTAGAGACGCTGCATCATACAGAACTGACACAGATGCGGATCGAACATCCAGAGTGGCTGCTCGGCGATCAGACATCGGAATGGTTCGCGCTTTCATGGAATTTCGCTGTCCCTGAAATACGGGAGCATCGTTACGCACACATCAAAGAGATCTGCGAGCGATACGACTGGGAGGGCGTCGAATTGGATTGGCAGCGACACGCCTTTCACCTGCCCGCAGACGAAGCCTACCGATTCCGATATGTTCTGACCGACCTCCAGCGTGCGGTGCGACAAATGACCGATGCGCTCGCGCAGAAACGTGGCAAACCGTTCTACTTAGCAGCGCGTGTGTCTGGTACGCTGGAGATGTGCCGCAACATTGGATACGACATCCCAACCTGGGTAAATGAGGGATTGGTGGACATACTGATTCCTGCTGGCGGTGCTGCGACAGATCCTTCCTTGGACGTTGCAGCTTTTGTTGAGCTATGCCAAGATAAACCGATCACTGTCTACCCCGGATTTGATGGCGGCTTGCCCGACCCCTTCGTGGGTCCCGAAGATACTGAGACCAAAGACCGAATGCGTACCCGTGCTATCGCTAGCCGCTACCACAGCGCAGGAGCAGACGGTATCTACGTCTTTAACTGGCACGCGAACCGAGATTCAAGACGGGAATTGCTATCACAAATCGGTTCGCCGGACACACTGCAAGGCACGGACAAAATTTATGCGGCAACCCATCGCTTCCTTCAAGAAACGGGAGAATGGCGGGGTGCTTACCGAAATGACCGCCTTTGGGGTGAAGTCCCGGTCGCGCTCAAGCAGACACTCACCGGCGAAGGTCCAACGATCATACTAAATGTCGCAGACGATTTCTCAGATAACCTCCCCGAACAGGTGGAGTTACGGGTACGACTCGATCAGTGGGTACGTGGGGATATGGTAAGGGTCTCGTGGGATGGAATAGCCCTTGATGCACCCACAATCCGCTATTGCACCATCAACGATCCACATCATATTTCGGATGTAAGCGGGGCGGCGTGGTTGTGCTTCGATGTGGATCCGCCTCCGGGCACGGGTTCTCACGAAGTCAAGGTTGTGCTTGAAGAGCGCCACCCGAAGGTTTCTTCTGACATTGTGTTGACAGATGTAGAATTAGTCGTTCGCTTTTAGCCCAACTGCCATGAGAGAAGTGTATTGATGCCTTTGAACTAAGGGAAGATTATTAATGACGCCAGCCAATCAATATCAATCTGACAAAACAGCGATGGAGGAAATAGCTGAGAGCAAACTGGCAATCGTCTGCCGAGTCGTTGCTTTCACGCTGCTGATGCTATATGTTGTTTTTGGTCCCTTTTATAAGCAGGTCTTGAAGGGTAGAGGCAACCTCTTTCGATCATGGCAGATGTATCATACTCGTGGAATCGATGTCTGTGATGTACAATTTTACATCCGACATCCAGATGAACGCATCGAACACATTGATCATCTCCAAGTATTAGGGCGTGACAAATTGCTGGGATCACACCACCACTCCCGACGGATTATGGGGGAAAGAGGTGTGTTGCGTGTGGGACAACGTATACGACAGAAAATGGGAGGTGCCGTTGATTTGCGAGTCAACGCACGTATCGGCACACGCGACGGCTGGAAAACGCTATATGTGGATAAACGTATTGAGTGAACGAGGTATATCTGCTTGGAGAGCCATAAGTGATGAAAACCTTGTTACGGCTCCTACAACGTTATTATAATTGGGGGTTGTGTTATCGTGATTCCACCCGTTCGGTGGGCCTAATCCGAATCGGATTGGTTCTGCTCATCTGGTCTGAATGGGCAGGTAAACTGATACTCTGTCGGGATGTACGACCAAGTGGGATTCTGCTCAATTCTGCGTTTTTCCTCTTTACCGGGCTGATGTGCATTGGGCTATGGACGCGGGTGTCATCAATCGGAGCCGCCATCCTTGTCTCGATTATGTTTAACATACATCAGTCATTCAAGCATCATCACACCTTCCTCTTGGTCATGGTTGTCTGCTTTATTGCGCTGACACCATGCGGTCGCTCATACTCCTTAGATCGTTGGTTGGCACTCCGCCGCTCGCTAAAGTCCGGCTTGCCGCCACCGCCTGAAATTGGCAATTTGTGGGGTTTGCGCCTCATTGCAATTCAATTATCAATGGTCTATTTTTGGACCGGCTACGAAAAACTCTACTGGGGATTTTTGAGTGGTGCCCGTATAGAACTCCTGGCTTACAACTATTATGCGGGATATGACTATGCAAGTATTCCCGGATTTTCTATACTCTGTTCTGTTATCGCGATCACTACCGTGACACTGGAATTCCTCCTGGCTTTCGGACTGTATATCCCCAGATTCCGCAAATATTTGATGCCTGCTGGAATCGTTTTGCATGTTCTCTTTTACCTCCTATTACCTATCCGCACTTTCACTTTGGCTATGATTCTGCTGTATCTCGCCTTCATCCCCGCGTCTTCGGTTCATCACTTTATCGACAACATGCACAAAGGTTACGAGCCTGCTTAAAAGAGGAGACGACAAAACCATGAAAATCACTGATATCGAAACACACGTTATTTGTCCACCGTTTCAGGCGTGGAATAGCGAGGCGTTGACGCGCTATCAAGGACTTGATTTCCGTTATCGTACGGTCTTTGTCGTTCGCACCGATAATGGATTGGAAGGCTTAGGCGAACATGTCGGCAAGTTATGGGATGGGATGGATGATTGGATCGAACAGCTGCGCGGTACGAATCCGTGTGATTGGTTAGCGCATCCAGCGCTCCCTATCGCTCTCGCTCCAGCTATCTACGATCTGGTCGGCAAGTACAACGATGTTCCTGCCTATAAGCTGTTCGGACCGCAAGTCCGTGCGCGTGTCCCGATGGCCGCATGGACAGTCTCACAGACGCCTCAGAAGATGGCAGAGGAGGTAGAACACGCAGCCGCTGCGGGTTATACATGGCTTAAGTTCCACACCTTCCACTGCCACAACGTTGTAGCACAGACCGAGGCGATGCAGGTTAAACTTGACGAGGTGGCACCACCCGGATTTAAGATTCATTACGATATCAACTTCGACAATACAGTAGAGCATGTCTTGGACTTGGCGCGGGAATTGATACAGTTCTCCGTCGCAGGGGCGATTGAAGATCCGTTGCGGACACACGATTTTGAAGGGTATCGCGCCCTGCGCAGCAAGTGTTCATTGCCTATTTACTTCCACCACCTGCCGCTGGGTGGACGGGAGGCGTTGATGGGACTTGCGGACGGCTACATGCTGGGGCACGCGCCCCCTGGACAGGTGATTCAGCGAGCAGGACTGTTCGAAGCGGCAAATATACCGTTCATGATGCAGAACACAGGTGGAAACATTACACGAGCGTTCATCGCACACATGGCGTCGGTTTTTCCAATGGCAACGCTGCACCACGTTACCTGTACCCATCTATGGGCAGAAGACATCGTGTCACCAGCGATAGAGGTCGCTGGCGGAACAGCACGTGTGCCAGAGGAGCCGGGGTTAGGCGTGACGCTTGACCGTGATGCGCTTGCTCACTGGTCAGAGGTTGAGCCAGATCCGTTACCACGCGCCTTGATACAGATTCAATATGAAGGACTCGCGCCGATTTACGCACGGCTGCCAGTCCGTACTGTAGGCGACGGTTTGGGCACCGGACCCAGTTTTATTAATGGACACGGTCCCGGTTACAATCATCCGGTTGATATGTATTTTTGGGACGACGATGGTTCCGCGGCATTTGCGGAAGCGTGGGCACGCACAGCAGGATGATCTGATATTGCAGTTGGTTCTCCCATTTTAAGTATCAACTCAAAAACCCCTACCTCTCCCCATTGTGATTATAAGAATACCCACCAATCACACAAGAATTTCGGTCACTTTTTTAGAAGTATGGACAGATTATGTCCATACTTCTAAAAACTGGTTGCAAATGAATGTAAATATCCTGTAAATTTTTTAAGTCAGTGACAATATTCTATAGACATGCCCCACTGCAGGATGCTTAGATAGCAATTCAGGTTAACTTAGTTGCGTGTAGTCAACAAGCCAAGTACATTTCGTTTGGCAACGATTGACGTCAGATCTTATCTGGCTTCGTTGAAATGTCGACAGAACCTATTTGAGAGGGAAGGAGGCACGGCAGATGCAACGGAAATGGAATAGTGCACATTTCATCCTAGTTAGCGTTGTCCTCTTGGGTCTAATGACGTTGGTGATAGGTGTTGACGCACGGGCAAAAATTGCCTTTACGTCTGAAACGAATGACAACGTGGACATCTACGTGATAGACGCGGAAGGGCAGAAGCCTCGACAACTCACAAACAATCTCTGGGCTGACGATCCGCTCTCCTGGTCTCCCGACGGTAAACGCATCGCCTTCGCTTCCCTGAGCAATAGAAATTGGGACATCTACATAGTGGAGGTCGATGGTGGGAACCCGAAAAAACTCACCAAAAATATTCATAGTGACTGGGAGCCTTCTTGGTCCCCCGATGGCGAGCGCATCGCCTTCACGTCCGATAGAGCGGAGGACTGGGGAAAAGCAAATATTTACGTGATGGATGCGAATGGGGAGAATCCCAAAAAACTCACAAACTCGCACCATGTCGACCGTTACCCAGCTTGGTCTCCCGACGGCAAACGTATTGCCTTCGCCTCCCATAGGGGCGCTAGATGGGACATCTATGTGATGGATGCCGATGGGGAGAATCATCAAAATCTCACCGGAAGTCACCGTAATAACTGGGCACCTTCATGGTCTCCTGACGGAAAACGTATCGCTTTTACGGCGGCGGTTCAGGGTGAGGAAACGGACATTTACGTGATGGATGCCGATGGGGGAAATCTTCAACAACTCACAAACGATCCCGCGATGGATAGTTACCCTTCATGGTCTGCCGATGGCGAGCGCATTGCCTTTATGTCTGGCAGGAACGGGAATTGGGACATCTATATGATGGATCCAGACGGGGGAAATCCGCAAAACCTAACTAACACACTTTTAGCACATGAATCCCATCCTGCGTGGTTTGGTCCTGCCTTTGCGGTTGCTCCCACTTTTTCAGTCGCCCCCGCGGGCAAGCAATCCACAATGTGGGGCCGGCTCAAACAGGTAGTACGATAACCGTCTTTGAAAGCAAAGGAGGCACGCCAGATGCAACGGAGATACACTCTCGCGTTGGCCACAGTTGTCCTCTTAGGTTTGACAGCACTGATGGCAGGCATCGACGCACAAGCACAAATCGCCTTTGTGTCCAATAGAGATGGAAACTCGGACATCTACGTGATGGATGTCCATGGTGGAAATCCTCGACAACTCACAAACGATCCAGCAACTGACCGCGATCCCGCTTGGTCCCCCGATGGCAAGCGCATCGCCTTCGAATCCGACAGAGAGGGGAATTGGGACATCTATGTAATGGATGCCGATGGGAATAATCTTCAACAACTCACAGACGATCCTGAGATTGATCGTGATCCCGCTTGGTCACCCGACGGCAAACGTATTGCTTTCTTTTCTGTCAAGGGAGACCATGGTGAAATCTGCGTGATGGATGTCAATCGGAAAATTCCTCAAAACATCACAGTTAGTCGCCATGTTGAATATGCCCCCGCCTGGTCCCCAGATGGCAAACGCATTGTCTTCGTGGCTCGGTCTAAACGGGAGGCTCACCCGGACATCTACGTGATGGACGCCAATGGTAAGAATCCTCGAAACCTCACTAAGAGTCCTGCCCGCCGCGATGGTTTACCCGCTTGGTCTCCAGATGGCAAATACATTGCCTTCTCGTCTTGGGTTACAGATTGGCACAATGAACTCCCGGATATTTATGTAATGAACGCTGATGGCAGGAATTCTCGAAACTTGACCGCAAACCGCCATCCTGACAACTCACCTTCTTGGTCTTCCGACAGCAAACGCATTGCCTTCGCTTCCAAGAGAGACGGGGACTGGGAAATCTACGTGATGGATGCAGATGGACAAAACCCTCGAAACCTAACCAAAGATCCGATAGCGGATGACTCTCAACCCGCGTGGTATGGTCCTTCTTTTGCTGCAGTTGCTCCCGCGGGTAAGCGATTCGCGATCTGGGGCTGGCTTAAACAGGGCATCCAATAACCGTTTTCGACAAGGAGGGAGGCACGCCAGATGCAACGGAAATATAACGCAGCATATTTCATCTTAGCGAGCATTGCTCTGTCGGTTGTGATTGCACTGATGGTAGGTGCCGACGCACAAGCGCAAATCGCCTTTACGTCTGAGATTAATGATAAGGTCGATATCTACGTAATGGACACCAACGGCGGGAATCTTCGGAAACTTACAGACAATCTCTGGGCTGACAATTCTCTCTCTTGGTCTCCCGATGGCAAACGTATCGCCTTCGCTTCCCTGAGTAATAAAAACTGGGATATCTACGCCATGGACATTGATGGTGGGAACCTTCGACAGCTCACAGATAACCGTCATAGTGACTGGGAACCTTCGTGGTCACCAAGCGGCAAACGCATTGCCTTCACCTCTGATAGGGCTGGTAAGCGGGAAAAGACAGATATTTACGTAATGGACGCCGACGGAAGTAATCATCGAAATCTCACCAACAGTTTCCATATTGACCGTAATCCCTCGTGGTCCCCGGACAGCCAACGCATTGCCTTTACTTCCAATAAGTTTGCTAACTGGGATATCTATGTGATGGATACCAATGGAGGAAATATCCAGAAACTCACCGGAAGTCACCGTGATAGCTGGGCACCTTCATGGTCTCCCGACGGCAAGCAAATCGCTTTCACTGCTGTGCCGAAGGGGGAAGACATGGAAATCTACGTGATGACCGCCGATGGCGGGATTCCTCAACAACTTACCAAAAATCACCATGTTGACCGTGAACCCTCATGGTCCTCAAATGGCAGACGGATTGCCTTCTCTTCAAATAGGGATGGGAACTGGGAAATCTACGTGATGGACATTGATGGCAAGAACCAGCAAAATCTGACCAACAGCCCTGTAGTGCGTGACTCTCATCCTACGTGGTATAGTCCTGCTTTCGCGGTTGCTCCTGTGGACAGACAATTCACGATGTGGGGACGGCTTAAACAGATCGCCCGATAAACGCTTTTCGCTGCTGAGAACTAGAGTGCGCTTACCGGGGAATCAATGTTCTCAATTCTCGAATACTCGCTAGAATGTAATCCGGTGCCGCTGCCATCAACTGTGCCTCTGTCTGAGACCCCGTCAACACAGCAATCGTCCAAGCACCGGCATTCTTCCCTTCCTGAACATCCACTACGGTATCCCCAATTTTGAGGACGTCTCGCCCGTCTGTGATATCCAGTTGTTGCATAGCGTCATGAATCATCTTCGGGTTAGGACGCCCTACACCAACCTGCTCCGCACTCCCGACATAGTCGAGTAGTCCTTCGTCCAGCCAACCCAGCTGAGAGACGATTAATTGAACAACCTGCATCGGAAAGCCACTTCCTACTCCAACATGAATATCATTGGATTTGAGGTGTCGGAAAAGTTCGGTTGCGCCGTCAATTTCCGAGATGCGCGAAAGGTTACTCTCCAGTTCATGAAGAAAATCGCGGTACACGTTATCTCCAACGCGCTCGGCATCGGCAGGGGATAATTCTGCAACCTCTTTCAGAAGGGTTTGGATTGCCTCAGACTTCTGCTTCCCCCGATGCTTGTTAATTACGTCTGAGGAAAGCTCTATCCCGTGCTTAGCGAAAGCTCGCATCATGCTGATGACCATCAGCGGGTATCCGTCAACTTTGTCGTTGACAGTGGTCCCAGCCATATCAAACATCGCCAACTGAATCGGTTGGGAAAACATAGTATCAGATAACCTCAAAGTATCGTTTCAGTTCCCAATCCGTTATGGCGCGGCGGAATTCCGAGACTTCATGCTCACGTGTGATTACGAAGTGATCCACGAACGCATCGCCAAGACAGGCACGACTGATTTCACCGTCTATCAACTCATCTGTTGCGTCCTCTAAGGATCTTGGCAAAAGTTCAAATCGTTCGCGAGGAGCATTATAGGCATTGCCACTGAAAGGTTCGCCCGGATCGAGTTGATTTTCGATACCGTATAACCCGGCGGCGAGGCTGACTGCCATAGCGATGTGTGGATTGGCGTCAGCACCGGCTAACCGGTATTCGGTCCGTGTGGATTTAGGGGAGGTTCCAGGGATTGCACGGAGGGCGGTCGTTCTATTTTCAATTCCCCAAGAAGCACTGGTCGGTGCCCATGCGCCGGGGACGGTTCGTTTGTAGGAGTTAATTGTCGGACAGATGAATGCCATCATTTCAGGCATTGCAGCGATCTGTCCGGCAATATAGTGTTTCATCGTTTGAGACATACCCGAAGCATCGGATTCATCGGCAAACAGGTTTGCCTCCCCTTCCAAGTTCCATAAACTCTGGTGCAGGTGGCCGCTGCAACCGGGATAGTCTAAACTCCACTTCGCCATAAAGGTTGTAACGAGTTCATGTCTGGCTAAAATCTCTTTCACACCAGTTTTGAACAGTGCGGCTTTGTCTGCGGCGTTACATGCTGTGTCGTATTGAATAGCAGTTTCATAGACGCCAGGACCCGTTTCTGTATGTATCCCTTCCAGCTCAATGCCGTATTCCTTCATCCCATCAATAATTGCGTGAACAATCTCCGCAGCCGCAGACGCCCGCAGCACGCTATACCCGAACCATCCGGGCGAGAGCGGCGTCATGTTCTCAAACCCTTTGTCTTCTAAAGAGTGGGGTGTCTCTCGGAAGATGAAGTACTCATATTCTGCTGACATGAACGGCTGGAATCCCATATCGTTCGCTTTACGGACGACTGTCTGGAGCAGTTGGCGCGGGGAAACCGCAAGCGGCTGATCTGCGTTTTCATAGAAATCCAGCAAAAACAGCGCTGTATTCGGCTCCCAAGGCATCGCGCGATACGTACTTAGGTCAATCTTGGCAAGGAGATCCGGATACCCGGTATGCCAACCTGTGACGGTCGGTTGCTTGTAGAGTTGGTCAATCATATCCCAGCCGAATGTCACATCACAGAAACCCAAACCTTTTTCGACCGCAGAAAAGAACTTGTTAAGCGAAATATACTTGCCACGCATGACTCCATCAATATCGAAGCCAGCGAGTTTAATCTTCTGAATTTTGTCGCTCTCAAGATGTGCTTTGATCTGATTTATTTCCATAAATCCCTACTTCCACATACCGGGGCATTAGCCGTCGCGTCCAACACCGGCTGATCTCCCAAGCATTTGGACATCTCTTACGTTTTATGAGTCAGGTAAAGTGCCTTCAATCTGGTCAACAAGGTGAATCGAATGGATCGCGTCACGGAGATCGCTGATCGGAACTTTCTTGTTACGGACGCAATCTGCGAAGTGCTCGTGCATCGTCAGAACACCTTCATATCGAGGTGTATCCCGCTCGTCAACGCCATCAACCTCCCAGCCGCCCATCGTGTGACTCTCGTTGTCTTCATGAATCTCGATTTCCGCCGGGATTTTCATGTAACACCCAATCCCCACACCGTGCAGTTCTGAACGAAGCACCCGACCTCCTGATGCTCGATTCCCAAGTAACACACCTGTTACATCGTTATCAAAGCGAACGAGTGCGGTGTAACAGTTCCGACTTTCGCTGCCGAACTTATCCTGATACGCCGTTACCTCGACAGGTTCACCGCCCGCCATATACCGAAGCAGATCGACAACGTGACATACATCATTCCAGAGCGTTGTTGTAAACTCCTTGCCGTCGCCACCGAGAATCTGTTTGTTGAAGGTAGTTATCGCTGTAGAAACACGGCCCTTCTCCGCCACACGGCGCATTGCCTCACGGGTTACCGCAGCGTAACGACGTTGAAAACCGACCATTGCATAGACATCGTTCGCAATCGCTGCGTCCAACAACTGTTGCGTCTCATCGCTGTTTGCGCCAGGCGGCTTCTCGATGAAGATATGCTTCCCTGCGTTGAGGCAATCGAGCGCCGGTTGCAATATCCATTCCTCACGCATGACGCAGTAGATGATATCCAAGTCAACACTATCGAGCATTTCACGATGATCTGTGAACGTATGCGCGAATTCATATTTCTTGGCAACCTGATTCATTCGCTCTTCATCAATCTCACATACAGCAACCATCTCAACATCATCTTCGAGGCGGTTCACGTTTGGGTAGTGTGCACCTTGGCTGCGACCGCCGGCACCGATAAATCCTGCCTTTAACATATTGATTCCTTTCTGAGATCTTGATCTAAGGAGTTGGACAGGGCTGCTGTCGTATGTCCCATCCGCTTTAGAATTATAACATCACGATTTATAGAGCTTTTATGAATGCTGCACGGTATAGAAATTTATAAAGGATTTTCGATCTTTTCGATGGGCATCCTGACTTGGAAATCGGTGGCGCACCAAGGGAGCAGAAGGTTTTTTAATCCTATCACGTTTTCTGTTGGCAAGGCAACTAAATTCGTGTATAATTCGCTAGAGGCATAATTGGAATTTTTGCCAGTGGAACCACAACCTTGAACGAGGAAAAAGCGCGATGACTGAAACCCAGAAAGAAACCATGGAGACCTTAGTGGCGGAACTCCAACAAGGGACACTGACGGAAACGAGTCTGCGCGAGGGAGTCGCGGACATCGTGGGAGCGGACAACCCGAAACGGCAGGATATCCTTTATCTGCAAGCGGTGACCACCTCACCTGGAGCGGCGGTGGTCGGTATGCTGCTGGTTGAGGATGGAGAACTTCGTGAGGGACCGCTTGATCCAGAGGATTGGCCCTATCAGACGGTGATAGAAGCTGTCCGGGATGGTTGGCGGATTATCTCTTTCCCAAATATGGCACTGCTTACTGTGGATGAAAAAGAGTTCTACGGCTTGGGCGCTGAATTCATCCTTGAACGCTGGAGGTAAACCATGCGAATGTCAGAACAGAAAACCTACGACTGCAAACCGACTATGACGGATACTGAGGTGCTAGAGTTCTGCAAGAACGGTTATCTGATGCTTGAAGGTGTTGTCCCCGATGAGGTCAATCGCAGGACGATGGAATACTGTGACCAACACCCCAATATGGAGCCAAGCGGTATCCTGAAGGAGGATTGGTTTCTCGAAAATGTGATAGTTCACCCGGCCGCTGCTGGAGCCGTGCGTTCCCTCTTGGGAGCTAACTTTCACCTGCCAATATTGATGAGCAACCATCGTGTGCAGTGTCCCATTCAGTCTGTGGGTGGGTGGCATGTGGATGGCAACTATCACTACACGCACGAACTCAACTTCTTGCAGGTTTTCTACTATCCACAGGACACGCCCGTTGAGATGGGACCAACACAGATTGTGCCTGGCACCCATCTCGTGCGAAACAAGGCAAGGTTTATGGGGCATCTGGCTAATATCAAGGGTGCTATCCCCACTACCGCACCCGCCGGCTCTATCTTCCTCACCGTATACCACATCTGGCATCGCCGCGGCTCCTCAACTGGGTCGGGTATCCGTAATCTACTCAAATACTTCTACTGGCGCACCACTCCGCCACAACGGGACTGGGCAATCGAGCAAGACTTCGATTTTGCGACTGCTGAATACACTGGGCCTGGCGGGGCGTATGTGGAGCAGTTCCGCGACACAATCAAGGTGTCGGAGATGTTCTTATGGCTCTGTGGTCGCCACAAATCGTTTCAGAATCTGGGTGGGCAAAGCTGGCCCCTGCCCGCAGATCGGAATGACCTCCCTTACGGCTTCCCTGCAGGGCTACCTCAACCCCAATCTGTTGAACTGTAAGAAAAACCAACATTAACGAGGTGAACGATGAGCAACGAAAAATTACGGGCAGGCGTTATCGGTTGTGGCTTGGGATCATATCATGGATACGCCTACGCCAATGCCTCCGAATTTGAACTTGTCGCAGTCTGTGACTTGAAACCCGATGTGCTTGACACCTTCTTTGAGCGTTCAAAGATTACACGCGGCTCGGTCCATGAGTACAGCGACTACCGCGCTATGCTCGAAAAGGAGAATCTCGATGTCGTCAGTGTCGCAACACCGGACGATTATCACACCAACCCGGTCTGTGACGCATCGGACGCCGGAGTCAAAGGGATTCTCTGTGAGAAACCGCTGACAATCAACCTCAACGATGCCGATCGGATTATCGAAACAGTTGAGCGGAACGGGACCAAGATGTCGGTGGATCATACACGGAGTTGGCTGCCGCTATATCAAGGGGTGCGAACTGCGGTCCGAGACGGTGAAATCGGTGGCCTGACCCGTATCATCGCACACATGGGAGGCCGCCGATCGATGCTTTTCCGTAACGGTACCCATCTCATCGATGCGGTCTGCTACTTCGCCGATGCGGATCCGGTGTGGCTCATCGCTGCACACGAGCAGGGTTTTGAAGATTATGGCGTTGAGTACAAAGGGGAGGGTGGAAAAGATCCTGCTCTCGATCCTGGTTCATCAATTTTTATTGAGTTCTCCAACGGGGTGCGCGGTATCGTGAACAGTGCCAAGATGACGCCCGCCGGTTGCGAATTCGATCTCCAGGGACCGAATGGCCGCTACGTTTTGAACGACAATCACTGCAAAGCGTGGAAAACGGATCAACCCGAAGGGACAGCGACAGAGGCACCAGCACCCCAAGGCGAAACCTACGGAGACTACTTCGGCGATTCTTTAATCCATCCTGTCCGGGAACTCGCCCAGATGGTGTGGAATGACGCGCCAAGCAGCTCACCCCCACGCCGCGCTAGACACACATTGGAGATTATGCTGGGGGCATTGTATTCGCAATCACGCGACAGCGCGAAGGTTCACTTGCCCCTACCACGGGAGTAAGGAGACATTAGGACCGAACCGTTCAGGGGGTACTGTCTAGCACACCCACCAACCTGTAGGAGGTGGTTCTTAAATGTTCAGGAAAAAAGCACATCGTCACGGCGGCCATCACCACCATCACGGTCATGACCACCACGACCACGAAGATCACGATCATAGCCACGATCATGGAGAGCATGGAGAACACGGTCATACACACGGCGTCATTGACCCATCCATTGTAACCACGGAACGCGGCATCTGGGCGATAAAGTGGTCCTTTTTAGGGTTGATGGTAACCGCGCTGTTACAGGTCGGTGTGGTTGTGATTTCCAACAGCGTCGCATTACTCTCTGACACAATTCACAACTTTGGCGACGCGGCGACTGCGATTCCATTGTGGATTGCTTTCTCCTTCGCCCGCTTAAAACCGAGCAAACGGTTTACCTACGGCTACGGGCGCGTTGAGGACTTGGCGGGCATTGCAATCGTGTTCACAATCCTATTCAGCGCGATTATCGCGGGCTACGAATCAGTTAATCGCTTCTTCAACCCTAAAACCGTCGGGCACCTTGGGATCGTCGCTGCTGCGTCGGTTATTGGTTTTATCGGCAATGAGGGGGTCGCCATATTTCGGATTAAAGTTGGAAAAGAGATTGGAAGTGCCGCACTTGTTGCGGATGGCTATCACGCACGTGTTGATGGTTGGACGAGTCTTGCGGTGCTGGCGGGAGCAATTGGAATATGGCTCGGCTACCCGCTTGCAGATCCCATCGTCGGGGTGCTTATCACCGTCGCGATTTTTGGGATTGTGCTGCAGTCAGGAAAAGCGGTATTTACCCGCATGCTGGACGGTGTAGAGGCTGATGTAATTGATGAGATAAACCACGCCGCTCACCACGTTGAGGGTGTTGAAGAGGTAACAGATGTTCGCAGCCGTTGGATCGGGCACCGCCTGCATGCGGAGGTGAATATTGCTGTGCCACCACACCTATCTGTTGCTGAAGGACATACAATAGCAAAAGAGGTTCAACATCAGCTTTTCCATCACCTGAGCTATCTTTCGAGGGCGGTTATCCATATTGACCCGGTCGAAGAATCTGGTGAACATCACCACAGTATTATGGAACATAGCCACGACGGTTTACCGACCCACTCGCATGTTGTGTAGGGTACAGATTGGACATTAGTCTAACGTAAGTTGCTGGTAGTGCACTGTCAGGTAAATGCTAGTGATCCTGCTCGTAGTAGATTGACAAATCCACTACATAGATACCTAGCACATTGCGCTATAGTCCGGATGGCTTGGATATGTCTATCCAAGCCGAGCGGTGAGTGACTTGTCACAATTTATTTGACGAAGTAGTAGTACACCGTCAGATAAGTTTTGAAATTATTATATGTGCTATCGTTTAATTTCAATCAATATACACCAGCATAATTTATTGGACAGCGTAGTAGTGGTGTCGGTGTTTTGTCTGTCTGAATCAGGATTTTCCCCGATTTGATCGGGACTCCGTTCCCCCGATAAACCTCGATGAATCGGGACAAGCCCCCGACACGTCGGGACAGGCAGGCAGGATTGAAGGATTTTCAGGATAGAAGTTACGCGGTTAAGATAGCGCAACGTGTTAGGGCAGTACTAATCGATATAGGAGTTGCGCAGTTCAGTTTGTAGTAGCGCATTTCTTAATCCCGATTTATCGGGGATTTATTGCGCGTCCGGACACCCCGATTTATCGGGGCTACTACAAACCTAAGACCTTACTGTAGTTGCCTGTTTCTTAATCCCGATTTATCGGGGATTCATCGGGCGTTGGAAAGGGTGGCCTACGGTGATGAAACGACAAGCGGTGCAGCATGTATAAAGCAACAACTTTTTCATTTTACTTTTTTTTGTTGATGTGCCTGATTGTTCCGCCGAGTGTGGCAGCACAAGTGGTAGACATCCCTGACCTCTACCTCCGCGCTGCGTTTGAACACGCCCTTGGCAAAGCATCGGGGGCAATAATCACCACAGCGGACATGGCGAACTTAACCAGTCTTGAAGCCAACGGGGGTGTGCGCGATTTGACCGGCCTTGAAAGTGCAACGAACCTGACTAAGCTGGTGATTAATGGCAACGTATCGGACCTGTCCCCTTTGGCGGGTTTGACGCAGCTGAATCGCCTACAGTTGTATAACGCTTACAACGTATCGGATCTCTCCCCTTTGGTGGGTTTGACCAAGCTGAATCACCTGGAGCTTTCTGGCACCTCTGTATCGGATCTCTCCCCTTTGGCGGGTTTGACGCAGCTGAATCACCTAGGGTTGTTTGGCAATAACAGCGTATCGGACCTGTCCCCTTTGGTGGGTTTAACGCAGCTGAATCACCTGGATCTCTCTCACACCTCTGTATCGGATCTGTCCCTTTTGGCGGGTTTGACGCAGCTGAGTCGCCTGCAGCTTTTTCGCACCTCTGTATCGGACCTGTCCCCTTTGGCGGGTTTAACGCAGCTGAATTACCTGGATCTTGATTGGACTTCTGTATCGGACCTGTCCCCTTTGGCGGGTTTGACCAAGCTGAGTAGCCTGCAGCTTGATCGCGCTTCTGTATCGGACCTGTCCCCTTTGGAAGGTTTGACCAATCTGATTGACCTGAATCTGAATGAAAACAACATATCGGACCTGTCCCCTTTGGCGAGTTTGACCAATCTGCATTACCTGTATTTGAGTGAAAACAACATATTGGACCTCTCCTCTTTGGAAGGTTTAGACCGCCTAATAGACCTGGAGGTAAAGGGAAATCCCCTGAGCTATCAATCTATTCACACACATATCCCAACCCTCCAACGCAGAGGGGTTAAGGTTGAGTTTGATTCCCGATCCGCTGCAGAGCTTTTGAACATTTCAGGCGTGATTTCGGCGTCAAATAACACGCTTACCATTTTAGTGAGGGATAGTCTGGGACGGGCATTTGCAGGGGTTCCGGTGACATTTACTGTCGT
>JAJDUM010000015.1 GCA_022826645.1 Candidatus Poribacteria bacterium | reverse complement strand
CGAGAAATCAATGCTTGGGTTGAAGAACGGAATCGAAAAAAAGTCCGTGTCAAATGGCAGTTTACTCTCAACAACGCACGACAGAAATTCAAACGGTTTTATCATTATACAAAAGCATTATTTATCTGACAGAGTACTAGGGCTATTCAGTTTTCGGCTTTTTACCCATTTTGTTTGAAAAGGCGCACCCGGGAGATTACGCCTACAGTGAGATGTCGGGATTCGGAGATCCCTCCTACAGTAAAACTAAATGCCCCTACGCAACCCTCGCTACTCTGAAACATCGTTGACATTTATGTGGGATCCTCTTATACTTAGCGGATTGCTTTTGGTTATAATGCTTTTGGAGCTACAAAGGTTTACAGCACTGATAATAAAGGTTCGTGTCAAGTAGCGTAGATTTGCGGCGGAGATAAGCATCCACGAATAACACGAATCTAAGCGAATAAAAAATACAAAAAGATTTGTGACGCACAGCGAAGTTTTGTGGATGACTAGGAGAGCCACAGAAAATGGTAGCGCTGCTTTACAAGAACGAAGTTTATGCTATTATTGGTGCCTCAATGGAAGTTTATAATGTGCTGGGCACTGGCTTTCTCGAATCGGTGTATCAAGAAGCATTAGAAATCGAACTCTCCACGCGAGGAGTCCCATTTGAACCCCAACAAAAATTGGATATCAGATACAAGGAACACCGACTCAATCAGCATTATAAACCGGACTTTGTTGTTTACGAAAAAATCATAGTCGAAATCAAAGCCGTTAATGAATTGAGTTCGCATGACCAAGCACAGCTGCTCAACTATCTCAAGGCAACCGGATTGGCTGTTGGTGTTCTAGTCAATTTTGGTGCAGAAAAACATCTGGAATGGAAACGGATGGTCTGGAATAAGTCGGCACTGGACAACACCTTATAATAACTCGTGGCACTTGGTGAAGCTCTGTGGATGAAATGAGCATCCACGAATAGTGCGAATCTAAGCGAATAAAAAACACACAAAGATTCGTGACGCATGGTGAGGCTTTGTGGATGAAATGAGTGTCCGTGAATCACGCGAATCAACGCGGATAGGAAACAAGAATTTTATTGGAGAAAAGCATGGCATCTGTAGATGAACTGATCGATACAATCGACGATGGGGATGAACGAACTGCACAAGAACTCCTCGGACAGCAGCCCGAACTCGCCACCGGTGAATCCCTCAGAGATGGTGTTCTCCGAGGTGCGACACCGCTGCATTGGGCAGCTCATAGAAATATGACAGACTTTTGTGAGCGGCTCATTCAATCAGGGGCAGACGTCAACGCCCGTCAAGCCCAGTGGTGGAGAACCCCGCTCGCTTGGGCAGCAGACGCAGGGTGTGCTGAAGCTGTTGAATTGCTCCTCAGAAACGGCGCAGATGTCAATGGAGATGCGTTCGGTATGACCACGGCACTCCATGCCGCAGCTCAAGGTGGTTCAACAAGCGGAAAAGAGAACTCGGAGGCGTATCGTAGAACGGCGCTGTTATTGATAACACATGAGGTAGATATTAACCGCCGCGCAACCGGTGATCGTGATCAAACTGCGTTGGACGATGCGATTCGGAAAGGTAATGAAGCTGTCATCGCGGTGCTTGTCGAACATGGCGGGAAGACGACAGCAGAACTACAATTAGCGGAGCAGTAAATTCACGGTCCACATTTGGCGCATTCAGAAAAAGGACACCTATATGTCACCTTCCATCTTCAGTTTTCCTAATAAGATTATCTTCGGCGTCGGGACGATTGATACGCTTACAGAGCAGCTTTCGGCGTTCTCACCAGAGAAGGTGTTATTGGTGACAGACAAGGGGATTCGCCAAGTGGGATTGGCAGATGAAGTAACGCAGCGACTCGAAGCGGCACGAATCAGCTACGCAATCTACGATGGCGTCCACGGTAATCCTGTTGAATCGGATGTGTTCGATGGCGCAGAGGTTTTCCAGACGGAAGGTTGTGATTTTGTGATTGGCATGGGCGGCGGAAGTCCGTTAGATGTCGCCAAACTAATCTGCTTGAAGGCTACGCATCCCCTGTCGCTTGCAGAGTACGAAGTGCTCAACGGGGGACCGGACAAGATCTCGTCCGACGTACCATCGATGCTTGCCATACCAACTGCTGCGGGGACCGGAAGTGAAGTTGGACGTGGCGCTGTTGTCACGATAAAATCCCTGGGACGCAAGGCACTGGTCTTTAGTCCTCATCTGCTGCCCAAAGTGGCAATTGTAGATCCGGCATTGACTGTCGGATTACCCAAAGCGTTGACAGCTGCGACAGGGATGGACGCGTTTACCCATAACCTTGAATCGTACCTTTCCACGGTCTATCATCCAATTTGTGATGGGATTGCACTTGCCGGGGTAAAATTGGTCGCTCAACACCTGCGCCGTGCCGTTGACAATGGCAGTGATCTTGAGGCGCGTGGAGCGATGATGATGGCAGCAATGATGGGTGCAATTGCGTTTCAGAAAGAGTTAGGTGTTACGCATTCCTTAGCCCACCCGCTCTCGGCGATCGCGGACCTACATCACGGACTTGCAAATGCAATTCTCCTTCCGTATACCATGGCATTCAACAAGGTCGCAGCAACCGATCAACTAAGGGATATCGCTGCAGCATTTGGTGTGGATATCTACGCACTATCACCAGAGGAAGCTGCACAAGCGGCAGTCGATCAGGTGACGCAGTTGTGTAAAGATATTGGTATTCCATCGCACTTGCGGGAGGCAGATGTGACGGCAGAGATGATCCCTGATCTCGCGCGGCAGGCGATAGCGGATCAGTGCCATCTGACCAACCCGCGGTCCTGTACCGAAGAAGACATGATGGATCTGTATCGCCAGGCACTCTGATCGTAGCACACAGTGCGTTTCAAAAGAGAAATAGAAATATGCGATTTTACCTTTCCCTTCTGTTTATTAGCTTCACCCTTTTAAGTGCCAACGGCGTAGTCGCTCGCATAGACCTGTCTATCATAAGTCCAACCACTGATTTCACCACGAATAATCAAGCAGTAACAATCAAGGGAATCGTTGAGTCCTCAGATCAAGGGGAAGTTATTGTTTCGATTAATACTCCTGGTGGCCTCCCGCACCTTGCGCAGTTGACACACTCAATCTATGGCCTCGTTGTAGATCTTGGAAGCACACAGGAACTCAAAGGGATGCTGATTCTACCTGTGGTTGATCGAGGGTTTCCCCGCGGTCCGCGGGTTGCCCGCCTGGCGTTTTCGAAGGCTGGAACGAATTTCTCTGCAGGTCAACCTGTTAACATTTCGTCGGCCATAGACCCTAATTTCCACAGCACTGTGGTTGATTTTCCATCAGTGGTCTCTGCACAATTCATCCAGATTGAGATGCTCGAAGGCTGGCAAGCAGCCCCAATTTCGATTGAATCAATTCAGTTTGTGGATACAAATGACAGGGGCATACAGGGCAGGATTCGGTCCATTGCAATACGACTTCCGCTCACCAACGCCTGTGGTCTGGATTCAACCCAACCTTATTGTGCTACCTTCTCTGTAGATGTAATGTTGGAGACCGGAGTGAACCGACTTTCCGTAACTGCAAGGGAACTAACGTCTTCGGATCCAGCTTCGCTTAACACTATGGACAGAGAGACGATTTCCCTATTTTATCTCCCAGAGTTACGACCTGAAGCAGCTCAGGGAGGTGTATTCACCTTGAGCGATGGAGATCGAGCAACCATCGTCGTTCCGGTGGATGCCTTCGATGAAAAGACCACAAAATTACACTTTTTTTCGGTGCCACCTGAAACGGTTAATCCGTTATCTTACCGAGCAAATAACCGCATTGCTAAAGGGACGGCTCCGGTGGTTGTGTACCACTTTGAAGCATTGCGCCAAGGCGGATTTGCTGCTGAAGCGACAAGTGCGTTACCCAATCAGCCCCCAACCTTCGCCGTGGACGGCATTTTGGAACCGCCGTCTACATGGGTTGCAGGCCTTGTGCCGCTGCCTGTGGGTCTGACGATCGACCTTGACAGTCGACGTACTGTCAGCCGTATGGTTGTACACGCTAACGTGGAAGGAGATATCTCTTTTGGTCCACAGCGTGCGACACTCTTCACGTCAAATGATAACGAGAATTTCATAAGCACTCTCGAATTAACCGATTTCGAGGATCAAACCACTGTCATTGAGCTACCAACCCGCCCCTCTGCTCGCTACTTTCGCCTCGAAATCACAGAGAGCAAGCAAGCGAATAACCTTCAACTCAACGAGGTAGAGTTTTTCGATGTTTCAGGCGCGAAGATCGTGTCCTTTGATGCCTTTGAGCATCTGATTCTTGCGCGTCCAGCCCTGCTTGAATTAGCCTATCATCTCTCAGATCTGATGTTTGCAAATATCGGGCGAGAGGCAGATCTGAAAATCTTCGTATGGGACGCATCCGTTCAAGAATGGCAGTTGGTAGGCGGTGAAGTTGACTTGAATCGACAGGTCGTTCGTATGGAGCTGAATTTCATCTCACAGGTTGCCTTGTTTCAGGCAGTCCCGTCGCAGACTCAGGTGGCGTGGAGTTTTAATCCTTTCTCACCAGACGGAAACGGGATTGCTGATCGAACGCGCCTAACAATCGTAAACCACAACACCTCACACATCGGTGATACGGAACCGGTCGTCGAGATCTTCGATCTAAACAATAAACTCATCCGGACCTTAGTGAATCAAACCGTAATGAGTTCTAACGCGATGAGTGTTGAATGGGATGGTAGGGATGAAGCGGGAGAGATTGTGAATATTGGTCCCTACATCTATCAGATTCAGCTAACATCTGGCGATCAGGTGGAAGTACGCAATGGGGTCATTGTGGTGGGCAAGTGAGCTACAATAACATTTCTCCGCCAATTTGATCTGGTATTCATGCGCGTGTGTGTTTTTTTGCGTTGACTTTTCACAAATGTTATGATACAATTAACCCAACGAAACGATTCTAATCCATAACAAGGAGAATTATTAACATGGAACTAAGTATAAACAAGCAGCAGGCGATAGACCTTGCAATCTCTCAAATCGAGCGGCAGCACGGCAAAGGTGCGATTATGCAGCTTGATAGTGATGAAGTGGTTCCCGTTACCGTCGTCCCGACAGGTTCGTTGGCGTTAGACATCGCGCTGGGGGTTGGCGGTGTTCCCCGTGGGCGAATTGTTGAAATCTTTGGCCATGAGGCTAGTGGTAAGACCACGCTTGCGCTTCACATGATTGCGGAGGCACAGAAGCAGGATGGGGTTGCGGCATTTGTTGATGTCGAACATGCGTTAGATCCGCTGTACGCGCAACAGATTGGTGTGAGCATGGAAAACCTCCTGATTGCTCAACCGGACGCCGGGGAGCAGGCGTTAGACATTGTCGAAACCTTAGTCCGTAGCGGGGCTGTTGATATTGTTGTTGTTGACTCCGTCGCAGCGCTCACCCCTCATGCGGAGATTGAGGGTGATATGGGGGACAACCACGTTGGGTTGTTACCGCGTTTGATGTCCAAAGCTTTACGTAAGCTGTCCGGTGTCACCAATAAATCCAAAACCTGTGTGATCTTTACCAATCAGATTCGACAGAAAATTGGCATCTTGTTTGGAAATCCAGAAACAACGCCCGGCGGACTGGCACTCAAATTTCACGCATCAGTTCGGTTGGAGATACGTCGGTCAGAAAGCCTGAAAGATGGAGAGAAGCAGATCGGAAACCGTACGCGTGTCAAGGTTGCGAAAAACAAGGTCGCTGCTCCATTCCGTCAAGCTGAGTTCGATGTCATTTACGGCAAAGGAATCTGCGCAATCGGAGAAATCTTAGATGTGGGCATAGACGCGGGAATTATTGGCAAAAGTGGTGCTTGGTTTTCTTATAACGATGAGAGGCTTGGGCAGGGCAGGAGCAACGCTAAAGATTTCCTAATAGCGCACCCTGAAATTACGGCCGAGGTCGAGGCTAAGGTTCGTGCTACGTTTGGTATTCATCCGCCATCTGGCACTGCCGCGCTGCCGGAAACCGATGCCGTAACTGACGACAATGAAGGAAACGAAACGGGGCTCCCATAACCTTTCTAGGGGCATTTAATTTTCCCATAGCTCGATCTCTTGGTCAAGGCTCCGGCGGGGCAAGATGCCCCGCCTACGGGTTCGGGTCATTCAGAAACCGGTTAAAAAACGGAAAACTGAATAACCCTAATAACCTTTCCCTCAATACTTGACGGAGGCCACTTCAGATGTTATCATAACGCACGTTGCTATCTAACTCTGGTTAGCAAGTTTCGATTCGTATCTTAATACCAAAGTCCGTCTTGAGGACTTGGCCTACCAGATAGAAAATTTCAGGGGCAAAAAAGCGTTATAGTAAGGGGGGAAGCGCTCTCTGTACGGAGACCTGCGATACTTTTATGGGAAAACTTGTTGGTGTGGATATTGGCGGCACTTTCACAGATATTGTTGTTTTAGATGAAAACCGAAAGACTCTACAGATTGGAAAGGCTTCAACCACGCCACGCGAGCCATCCATCGGCCTAATTACGGGATTGGATGTGCTTGAGGTTTCCTATCCTGATATTGAACTGGTCATTCACGGCACCACTGTGGCAACCAATGCCATTTTGGAGCGCAAAGGTGTACGCTGCGGTTTGATTGCAACGCGCGGTTTTCGAGATATTCTGGAACTGAGGCGTCGTGATCGACCGCACCTCTACGGTCTCAGCGGATCTTATGAGCCGTTAGTTCCACGGGATCGGCGCAAAGAGGTCACTGAGCGTATTTCGGCAGAAGGTGAAATACTTGCTCCATTGGCGGAGGAGGAGGTAATTGCAGCTGCTGAAGAGCTGGTTTCGGACGGTGTGGAAGCGATTGTCATCAGTTTTCTGAACGCCTACATCAATCTCGCAAACGAACGCAGCGCCAAAGCCCTTCTGCAAACACGCTTTCCTGATCTTTATATCGTTGCTTCAGCGGATATCCTCCCACTCTTCCGTGAATTTGAACGGACTAGCACTGCTACCGTGAACGCCTACGTGCAGCCAATCGTTAGTCGCTACTTGGCTCGGCTTGAACAACGCTTGGAGGAACGCGACTACAGTGGGAATCTTCTCATTATGCAGTCGAATGGTGGGATGATGTCGGTTGAATCCGCTCGCGATTTCTCGGTCAATACTGTGTTATCGGGTCCCGCCGCTGGGGTCATTGCTGCCACCAAGATCGCTGCAGAAAACGGTTTCCAGAACCTGATTGGTTACGACATGGGAGGCACGAGTCTGGATGTGTCGTTGGTGACGGAGGGCAAACCGGTAGTCTCAAACGGGATAGAACCAGAGTTTGGCATTCCGATCATGGTGTCGATGATCGATATTCATACCATCGGCGCGGGTGGTGGCAGCATCGCCCGGATTGATGAAGGCGGTTTACTCCAAGTGGGACCCGAAAGTGCTGGTGCTGAGCCGGGGCCGGTCTGCTACGGATTGGGTGGTACTGAGCCAACAGTTACGGATGCGAACGTGATTCTGGGTCGGATCAACCCGGACTATCCCATCGCCAGAGCAACCGATTTTTCGTTTGACCTCGACACAGCCCGGTCAATTCTCAGCGAGAAGGTTGGCGAACCGCTCGGCCTCTCGTTGGAGGAAGCCGCGCTGGCAGTTCTCACCATCGCAAATAACCGGATCGCCGGTAGCATCCGTCGTATCTCTATTGATCGTGGCCATGATCCGCGAGATTTTGTTCTCTTTTCTTTTGGAGGTGGCGGGCCACTGATGGTCAGTTTCCTTCTACGGGAGCTTGGGGTTTCACAGGCACTTGTCCCCTACTATCCCGGCATTGCCTCTGCTTGGGGTTGTGTCATCGCCGACCTCCAACACGATTTTGTGACCATGATCAACCGTCGTCTCTCGGAACTCGATCCAACCGAAGCAGAGGAAATTTTTGCCGAACACCTCGCGCAAGGAGAGCAACTTATCAAGAGCGAGCAGATTCCCCTGACACAGGTAAGCGTATTACGAGAAGCGGAGATTTCCTACGAGGGGCAAACCCACGTTATCCGGACACCACTGCCAGCGGGACCTGTGTCTACCCCCGTTATAGCGGAAAGCTTTAGCCGCGCATATCTCCGGCAATATGGGCAGGTCGACGAGACATTTGGTGGATTAGAAACGTTGCTGGATAGCATTCCTATTCGCCTGCTAAACCTGCGCACTTCCGTGATTGGTATGCGCCCGGACCTATCACTGAAAGATTTTATCCCCAGCCCCAAAACGACTCTGAAAGACGCACAAAAGGGTGTCAGACCCGTCTATGTGGAGGATCGGTTTGTGTCGTGTCCAATCTATGACCGTTCATTGCTCCCGTGGGGAAGCGAGTTTTCCGGACCTGCTGTCATTGAGCAGCCAGACACGACTATCTGGATTGAACCTTGGGTCCATGTGCGTGTGAACGACGGTGGAAATCTGTTGCTGAACATGGCATAGCCATATCTCTATCATATCTTTGGTAGTTTATAGAATTAATGAGACACTCCAAACCGGTGCGGTTACAAACCGCACCTACCGGGCGGGTGAAACTGTTTATTTATTTTTAAAATTCACCATTGTTTCCAGACCTCGTTCCTTCCATTTTACCCCTCCGTATTACCTTACCGATCACGTCTCCTATCAAAAAACTTGTATTTGTAACGAAAATATGCTACGATTGCTAGTACGGAATGCAGATAATAGTTCTGCTTCCCCACAGCAAGAATATTACGGAACTAGGCGGTTATGATTCCGTAAGAACGACGTAGTGACAGAAGAAGGAGTGGGACCTTATCCAGACCTCCCGCTCAAACAGGACAACACATCAATTTTCAAATTGGCTCATGTTAAGAATGAGTCCAACAGAAACTAAGTTTTTGGCACGGGCGGGCGGGGCAAGATGCCCCGCCTACGGTTTCTTTCGGTATTTTGCATTTTACTTTTTACATAAGCCTCAAATTATGGTAGGAGGATTGTTATTATGGCAGACTATGCTCACCCGGAAGTGTTAGTAACCACCGATTGGGTTGCGCAGCACGGTAGCGATGCAGGCATCCGCTTGGTAGAGGTCGATGTGGATACGGCAGCTTACGATGAGGGACACATCAGCGGTGCAGTCGGGCTTAACTGGCAAACCCAGTTGTGTGACCAAGTGCGGCGCGATATTTTAACAAAAGATCAGTTTGAGCAGTTGTGTCAGGATAACGGCATCAGCAACGATACGACAGTAATCTTCTACGGCGACAATAACAATTGGTTTGCTACTTATGCGCTGTGGCAATTCCGCTATTATGGACATGATGAAAGCAAGCTAAAAGTAATGAATGGTGGACGCCAGAAGTGGATTGATGAGGGTCGCGAATTGGCCACGGATGCGCCTTCGCCTGCTGCCAGCGATTACAAAGCAAAATTTCCCGATGACAATGTTCGGGCGACAAAAGATCACATTTTACCAACGCTCGGTCAGGGAGTAGTCAATCTTGTGGATGTACGCTCGCCGGCAGAGTTCAGCGGTGAGATCATCGCGCCTCCGGGTTTGCCCGAAACGGCACAGCGTCCGGGACGCATTCCGGATGCAGCAAATATCCCGTGGGCAACCGCAGTGGCGGACGACGGCACCTTTAAATCTTACGATGAGTTGAAGGAGATCTACGAAGGTGAGGGTGTAGATCCAGATAAAGAGACGGTTGCTTACTGCCGCATTGGAGAACGTTCTTCGCACACATGGTTTGCGCTGAAATACCTTTTGGGGTATGAAAAGGTTCGTAACTATGATGGTAGTTGGACAGAGTGGGGTAATCTTGTCGGTGCACCGATTGCAAAGGGGTAATCGACAGTGATACTGAGCCAGTAGGGACTCAGATCTGTGTCCCTACTGCTCCACACAGAGGTAGAAGACTAATTGATTACCAGCGTAGAGCAGATCACGCCGCAATGGCTAACTAACCGTTTACAGCAGAAGGGGCACCTTTCACACCACACGGTAACTGACGTGCAGATTGGAGAGACATTTGAATCAACCGCCGCCTTTTTCACACGGTTGAAAGTGACCTACTCCACTAAATCGGAGGATAGTCCCCATACCGATCTGGTATTCAAGGATTATCGGAAAGATTGGTTTGGAGGTGGTATTGCGGAATCAGTGTTCTTCAACGAAATCGCCGCTGAAACTCCAGATCCACCGGTCTTTCGATGCTACGACCTTGATTATGACCGTGACGTCCGTCAATGCTATCTTATCCTTGAAGATGCCTCTGTAACACACGTCGAGACCCCGCCCAAGGCGGAAGGGTTCACCGTTACTCTCTATAAACAGATCATTGATGAACTGTTGAAATTTCATACTCGATGGTGGGAGCACCCGCGAATTTCACAAGCTGACTTTCTGCGGGGCAGAGGGGGACCACTCCGAATGGCGGATGCGGCTACACCTGAGATTACAGGAAGCTACTGTCAACACTGGAGAGAAACGCTGCTTCCTCAATTTGCTGAGAAAGCTCAGGACGAATTCTCGCAAGAGATGTTCGATTTTGTACTATACGCTATTAACGGCTGGGAACGATTATACTCCCGCCGCATCAAAGATGGCAAGGCGTTAACGCTTCTCCACGGTGACCTGCATCCATGGAATATCTTTTACCCTAAAAACCGAGCGATAGACCGGCTCTATTTTTTTGACTGGGAGACCTATAAGCGGGGGATTGGACCATATGACCTCTGTTACTTGGTCGGAGGTGGATTTCCACAGCAGCGACGCGCAATTGAGAAGGATCTGCTTTGTTATTATTACGATGGTCTTGTCAATGCCGGGGTTTTAGGCTATAGTTGGGAAGATTGCGTCTATGACTATCGACTCTCGGTGATTGCCACCCTGTTTCCTCCGATTGGTTGGCAAGACATGTACCGATTCAAACCTCGGCAAATTCAGTTCGAAGATTGGAATTGTCAAGAATTACTGGAATAATCGGTTGCCTTGACCGTGCGTTGGAATTGGTGAGTCTTTGGTAAACTCCTTAGCAGTCCTAATCCGTTTTATCCTTTGATTCATATTGGAGTCAAATATGCCTAAATTTGTTTCTGCTCATATTATTGCCTGCATGACACGACAGGACGTCGAAAGACTCGCCAAGCGATTTATCGATGATGAAAGCGACGGGGTCAAGAGCTTGAAGGTACAGTGCGACACGGTCCTCGGTCGAATGGTGTGCGAATGGGAAGCACCGGATCGAGATACCCTTGTGGATTGGTTGAAAATGCGGCATGTCCATATTCGCGGGGGCGGCGAGTGGGTGATGCGCGTGCAGCTCGAAACAGTGGACAATCAGGTTGCCAGGCTGTAAGAACAGTTAGTTCAGCAGAGCCGGTGTGATGTAAAGGAAGCGCATCTTGCTTCACGGATAAGGGAGTTCATTGTGCATTACCTTACGCGGCAAATTGCTTTTGAAGCCTCGCATCGCTGTCGTATCCCTGAACTCAGCGATGCGGAAAACTACGCCCTGTTTGGGGCAGCCGCCAGCCCGAATAGTCATGGACATAATTATGTCTTGGATGCAACGGTCAAAGGGAGGCTTAACCCTGAACACGGGATGGTCATCAATATCACCGATCTGGACCGGGTTTTGAGAGAAGAAGTTGTTGCCTATTACGATCACAAGCATATTAACCTACAACACCCCACCTTTGCAGATAACCCGCACCTTCAACCGACGAGCGAGAATTTAGCGATCCAAATTTGGTATGCGATTGAGCCACATCTCAAAGGAACAATCTTACACCGGATTCGGCTGTATGAGGATTCAGCCCTATTTGCTGATTATTATGGAGAGGGGCAGATGGTCTATCTCACAAAAGTTTATGAATTCAGTGCATCGCATCGATTACACAGTCCAGAACTCAACGACGTCGAAAACCGTGAAATCTTCGGGAAGTGTAACAATTTCTACGGTCACGGACACAACTACGCACTTGAAGTGACCATAAAGGGTGAGGTGGATCCGAGAACTGGACTGGTTGCGGACCTACACCGTCTTGATGACACGATTCAGGAACAGGTGCACGGGCGATTTGATCACAAGCATCTTAACTTGGATACTCCTGAGTTTGAGAAACTCAACCCAACCTCTGAGAATTTTGTAAAAGTGCTTTGGGAGATTATTGAACCGAATCTGAAGCCGATTCAACTACACCGGCTTCGATTGAGAGAAACCCCCAAAAATCACTTTGATTATTATGGAGATGGAATTTAGTTGTGAAAATTTACCATGCAGACTCAATTGACAACGGAACCACTGCCGCCGATCCGAAACTTGAATACATCTATACGCAGATGTTAGAGGGAATTGATGAAGATCCAACAAGGGAAGGCGTCCTAAAAACACCGCAACGTGCAGCAAAAGCTCTCCAGTTTTTGACGCAGGGATACCACCAGAATGTGGAAGAGGTTGTGAACGATGCAATCTTCAACGAAGAATATGACGAAATGGTCATTGTGAAAGACATTGAGTGTTATAGCCTTTGTGAACACCATCTTCTACCATTTTTCGGCAAGTGTCATGTTGGATATATTCCCCGCAAGAAAATCATTGGGCTGAGTAAAATTCCAAGGATCGTGGATATGTTTGCTCGTCGCCTGCAAGTGCAGGAGAGATTAACGAAGCAGATTGCGGAGGCGTTACAGGATGTATTGAATCCCTCTGGGGTCGCTGTCGTCATTGAAGCGCAGCATCTGTGCATGATGGTTCGTGGCGTACAGAAGCAACACTCACAAACGATGACCAACGTCATGCTCGGCGAGTTTCGAGATAAGATTTCAACTCGGACGGAGTTCATGAGATGTATTTAGATGATACCCAATCGTAACGACACGACACCTTGAAGGGGCTGGAGATGCTGAAGAACAAAGTGGGCATTATAACAGGAGCATCGCGGGGTATTGGTCGCGCAACCGCTGTGGCGTTTGCACAGGCAGGTGCGAAAGTTGTTCTTGCATCGCGTACACGGCATGACCTCGAAACGGTCGCCAATCTCATACGCGCTGAGGGCGGGGAAGCCCTCGTTGTACCAACGGATGTGACACAGGCGGAAGCGGTAGAAACCCTGGTCAATCGAACGCTACAGGCTTATGGTCAAATCGACATCCTTGTGAACAATGCGGGGACGGGTGTTTTCGAACCCATTGTGGATTCAGATCCTGAGGTGTGGACTCAAGTAGTCGCCTCCAACCTCCAGAGCACCTACCTCTGCTCAAAATATGTGTTACCTTCTATGCTGGAGCGTCAGTCCGGTCAAATCATCAATGTATTGTCGATCGCCGCAAAAGTTGCATTCAAAGCTTCAAGCGCGTATTGTGCAGCGAAGGCGGGGGCACTGGCATTTACGAAAGTTCTGGCAGATGAGGTTAGGGATCAAAAAATCCGTGTTACAGCGATCTCACCCGGATCAGTTGATACACCATTCTGGAATGAGATTGAGGGACATCCTGAGCTGAATTTGATGCTGAAACCGGAACATGTTGCGGAAACCATTCTTTTTGCTGCGACGCAGCCGGAGGGCATGGTGACCGACGAAATAGTTGTAACACCACCGCTTGGCATTTTGTGAAAAAGAGATAGGCGAATAGAACATACAACATACAAATGGGGTTTTAATTATCGTACATATTATTTTATGATCTATCATGATTGAGGTAAAGAATGACTAAATTGGAACAGATGCAGCGGGTCGAATCCTGCGGGGTTGTGGCCATCATTCGGGCTAATAGTTCAGCTGAATTAATTGAGGTTGCAGCAGCAATTAAAGCGGGTGGTGTCGATCTGATTGAAGTGACGATGACAACTCCGAATGCATTAAGCGTTATCAGTGATGTCGCCGACCAATATGGAGACGAAGTGCTTGTAGGGGTTGGATCGGTCCTCGACGCTGAAACTGCCCGGGCAGCAATGCTGGCAGGTGCGGAGTTTGTTGTCAGTCCTGTGACGAAAGCTGACGTTATTGACATCTGTAATCGATACAGCAAAATCGTGATGCCCGGTGCATTCACGCCGACGGAGATCTTGGCTGCATGGGAAGCCGGTGCGGATTATGTGAAGGTTTTCCCGTCAAGTGGGGTGGGACCAAGCTATATCAAAGACGTTAAAGCACCGTTGCCGCATATCCCGCTGATACCTACTGGGGGTGTGAGTGTTGATAATGCTGGCGAATTTATCGAAGCAGGCTCAGCCGCGCTTGGTGTTGGGAGCGCACTCGTCAACAATCAGGTAATTGCTGATGGGCGATTCGACCTCCTGACGGAGAAAGCGAAACTGTTGGTGGAAGCCGTGCGTGCCGCCAAAGCCGATTGATGAGGTTGTAGGTTGAGATGCACGCCTATTTGCTCATTGACAGTTCGCTGAGCCTGTGTTAATCTTCAGGTCACTAACTCCAACCAGTGATAAATTTCCCAAGTTCACACATAAGCATGGAGGCTCATGTAAAAAGAAAGTGCAAAACGCGAATCGAAATCGTAGGGGCGGGGTTTCCCCGCCCCCAGTCCGTAAGGGTTGGGGGACCCAACCCCTACGAAGATTCAGTTGCTGTTGCACTAATTCTTAACATGAACCAGCATGGATAGGGTACGGGGTATAGACTGTTGTGCGGATTGTTCTATCGAAGGCCCCCCGTGAACAAACTCAACTCTATCAATGATTAGGAATTCACCGCATTGGTCGAAACTTAGGTGAAGGATGGTGTATATGCAGATAAACGGATTGGTCTTAGGAAAATATCGTATTGAAAAACTGATTAACCACGGTAGTTTTGCCTCCGTTTTTCGAGCGAAAGAGGAGTTCACCAACCGTACCGTTGCGATCAAAGTGTTGCCCAAGTCAGTCTATCCTACCGGACGTATGCGTTACCTGCTGACCGAGTTGAGTGCTATGGGGCGGAATTGGGGACATCCCAACATCGTCTCCATCCACACGGTTGAACCGGGCGATGATGAATACGTTGCCTACATCGTCATGGAGTATGTTGATGGACTCAGTTTGCGACAACTGATAACAGCGCAGCCTCCCGAAGCGAGTTTAGCGATGAATATTGCCCTTGATATTTGTCAAGGACTTATCGCGGCCCATGAGCAGAACATTATCCATAGAGACATTAAGCCTCAGAATATTTTGCTGACGTCTGATAAGGTAGCGAAAATTTCTGACTTCGGTGTGGCACGCATCCTTGAAGCAAGCACCGAGTATGCGGGCACGATTACGGGAACACGAAGATACATGGCGCCGGAACAGTACGAAGGGAATTACGATTACCGAGTGGATCTTTACTCGACGGGCCTAATCCTCTACGAGATGTTCCTGGGAAAATTCCCGTTTCGAGGCAAAACGCAAGATGAGATTCAGGTCAGAAAACAGAGCGAAGAGGTCAACTTCGACCAGAAACTGCCCGAAGATATGCGCGAAATCTTACAGAAAGCGCTGCATCGAGATGTCCGGGCGAGGTATCAGACCGCATCAGAGCTATATAAGGATTTGGATGGTATCCGCAAACAGTGGTATGCGGACGCCGTACGACAAATCATGGCGAACCAATCCAATCCAGCGATACTGGGCGCGATGTTATCTGAACATAGAAAGGCTTTACGCCTTTCGGCTGAGGTAGCAGAGAAGATTGAACGGAATGTATCGGAGGAACACAAAGCAAAAGCAGAAAAACAGAGCCAACTTCAACTTGAAACACAGATCAATCTACACTACGATAAAGCCATCCAACTGATCGGTGGCACACAATCGCAGCAGGCATTACAAGAAGTGCAACAGGCACACCGCCTTTACTTGAGCAGCGCAAAAGCAGCAAAAAAAGCAGATTGGATATTTCGGCACTTATCAGATTTGATGACGTCGCCCCAGTCACCCGCAACAGCAGAAGAGATGATTGGGTTGATCGATCAGTTGCCGGCTAGTGAGGTCTCAGCACTTCGAACCTGGTTTAACAACCAATCTTCTCCAAGTGCCCCCACCAAGACGTCTTCTCCCACGGAGTCAGGAACCTTGCCCCCGGACAACGACACTGGTTCCGATTTAACGATGCTGTCACTCACTCCCCAGGAGACTGCCCCAGAATTCGTGCTTCGAAAACTTCATGAATTGGTTCAGGCCCCGCATGAGCGGATTGCCGCCCAGATACGTCAATTAGCTGAAGAATACGCACAAGCGGGAAAGAGTCGCCGAAGTCGGATAGAGTACAAGAAACTGGGAGAATTTTATCGAAAATCTGCGGACACGTTCATTGGATCCGAGCATTGGGAATCTGCCGCAGATTGTTGCGCGCGCGCACGGCTCGCCTACGCAGCCGCCCGTCGTTACAGTCGTGCTCGGCAGTGTGCACAGGAAGCCGGGACCTACTATGCTGTGCGGGCGGAATACTTGGAGAGACAGCAGAGTTGGCCTGAAGCTGGTAGACTATACGCACTTTCAGCGGATAATTACGCTCACGCTAACCTGTGGGAGGAGGCGAATCAAAGCTTCTCACGGACCACAATCTGCTATTTTAACGTCGCAGAGAACGCCCGCGCCGGAGGCGATCTTGGCTTAGCATATGATTATTGTGATAGAATCTTAAGGATTTCAAAAAGGATCAAAAGAACTACCAATGCTGAAGCGGGCGCGCGCAAGTTATTACAGGAGATAGAAAGCCTTTTTGCAGCGCGGTAAAAAATGCCTGTACTGAACATTCCATCAAATCATGTTTTGGGGCTATGAAAGATTCCGTATCCATCGGCGTGATTTTTAGTAACGAATGGTAAAATTAAAAAAATGAGATCGAAGCAGATTAAATCAACTTTACGAAATGGCGAAGTCATCGTTGGGACCTTTGTAATGGAATTTGCGGTGCCGTCGATCGCGACTATCTTAGCGAGTGCCGGTGCGGACTTTATTATTGTAGACATGGAGCACACTACCTTCACAATGGAGACGGTTGGGCGTATCGTCAGAGCGGCGAGGGGTTCAGATCTCCCGAGCATTGTGCGTGTGCCAGACATCGAGCGACATTTTATCTCCCGCGCACTTGACGCCGGCGCTTCCGGCGTAATGATCCCGCGTGTGGAATCCCGCGAAGATATCGAAAATGTTGTAGAGTGGGCGAAATACGCGCCTGACGGAGATAGAGGAGTCGCATTTGGCATCGGTCACACCGATTACGGTGATTTTCGAAAATTAGACGGTGTGAAATATACCCTACAAGCAAATGAGGAAATTTTCATCATTGGACAGATCGAAACCGCGAAGTCGGTGGAGAACATCGATGAGATCCTTTCAACCGACGGACTCGATGCAATATTCCTTGGACCGTATGACCTCTCGACATCGCTCGGTATTTCGGGTCAACTCGACCACCCATTGATTGTCGAAAGTATTGAAAAGGTCATTGCCAAAGCAAAAGAACGTCAGGTTGTCCTTGGCAGCTACGTCAACGATTTTGAGAGTGGCAAACGGTGGGCGGATGCGGGTGTTCAGTTAATCGCTTGCGGTAACGATGCTTTTCTCATTACGTGTCGGTTTGCCGAGGAGAGCGGGAAATTCAAGGATTACGTAGCAGGGTAAACCGATGAGTGAACGAACTTATGATATTTTGGCAATCGGACGCAGTTCTATAGACCTCTATTCCAACGATGTCGGCACGCCTTTCCCCGAAATTGGAAGTTTTGGCGCGTTTGTTGGTGGCTGCCCAACGAACATTAGCGTTGGGACGCGGAGGCTTGGCCTCCAATCCGCGGTGCTTACTGCACTCGGTGAGGATCCGGTGGGCGATTTCATTCTCAAGTTTCTAAATGATGAAGATGTTGAAACGAAGTTTGTCTTCCACAAACCGGGACATCGAACGAGCGCGGTTGTGCTTGGGATTGAGCCGCCGGACCGATTTCCACTTGTCTACTATCGTGACAACTGTGCGGACATTGAACTCACGATCGACGATGTACTTGCTGCCCCCATTGCTGATAGTCGAGCGCTACTCATCTCTGGCACTGGATTGAGCAAAGAACCGAGTCGAAGCGCAAATCTGTTTGCGGCTGAATATGCTCAATCCGTTGGGACAACCGTATTTTTCGACCTTGATTTCCGTGCAGACCAATGGCATGATCCCCGTGCTTTTGGGGTAGTTGCCAGATCCGCGTTGCGCGTGGTTGATATTGCACTCGGCACAGAAGAGGAGGTCAAAGCAGCATCACTCTCCGATATTTCCCAACTCTCTATCACTCACTCCCAAATCTCGAATCCAGATATTGAAGGCGACGTGAACGCAGCAGTTAAAACAATTCTGAATGGTGGTCCGCAAGCGTTAATCATGAAACGCGGGGTCGAAGGCGCAGATGTTTATTTGTCAAGCGGGGAAGTTATTAACGCGGCTCCATTTCCCGTTGAGGTGTATAACACGCTCGGCGCAGGGGATGCCTTTGCCAGCGGTTTCATTTACGGTCACCTGAAAGACTGGGGCTGGGAGCGCTCTGCCCGCTTGGGCAACGCGACGGGCGCGATTGTCGTCACCCGACACGGTTGCGCGAACTTTATGCCGACGATGCGCGAGGTTGAGGATTTTGTTGAGGAGCGAGGCGGCTGGTGATTGAGTTCGGCTAGCCTAACCCATCGGCATAAAGAGACACTTCCCTCCGTCGAATGCTATGTCCATTCACAAAACAATAGTGTTCAAAATTTGAACTGTTCAACCCAAGTTGCATGATACACCCAATCCCAACTGAATTTTCCGATCGCCACCCCTAAACTCTGCACAAATCGGACATATCCTCACCCCAATTTTCACACTTCCCAGAGCAACTATTCAATAAATATTTGCACACTGAGGGTTAAAAGTAAACGCCGGTGTGGACGACATCGGGCAATCTCCTGCCCGTCTCAAGTGAAGTGTGTCCCTACTTCAAGGTGGTTTTAACGCTACGTACTACGGGCTGTCAATCCACAACCCTCCCCTTAATTTCATAGGCGTTCGCAGATGGCAGCCCTATGCGATCTCACATTGCAGGTTGCTAGTTCCCGCCTCGTAAATCATTCGGATTCCGTTTCTCATTCTCATCAGATGTTTGGCACGAAAATTGATGGACAGCCATGGGTAGGTCATCTCTGGCGGATTTGTCTGCATAGACAGCAGTATAGAAGTGCAATTGTCATTCAACTCCGCTCAGTTGCTTCCACTGAATCAGAAAGGAGGAGGATTTCCATGAAAAGGGGAAGGTTTTTCAGCTTCAACCTATTATTAGTCTCCCTTCTATTTGTATCAAGCACCTTCGCCCAAAATTCCCCGCAATGGCACCTACCCAAAGGAGCTAAAGCGCGTCTCGGAAAAGGCGGGATAAGCGATATAGCGTATTCGCCAGACGGAAACTTCATGGCAGTTGGGACTGTCATCGGAATTTGGATATACGATGTACACAGTGGGGCAGAAGTTACTCTGCTCACGGGGCATACGGACGGTGTCACTAGTATAGCGTTCAGTCCGGATGGCAACACGTTGGCGAGCGGGGGAAGTTTCAATGACGAGATGGTGCGGCTGTGGGATGTTGCAACATGGAAACCGAAAATCGCTCTCACCGGGCATACAAGCCACGTCTCAAGTGTAGCGTTCAGTCCGGATGGCAACACGCTCGCAAGTGGCAGTGCGGATAGAACAGTGCGGTTGTGGGAGGTACGAACAGGGAAGCATAAAGCTACCCTTACGGGTCATACGGGCACCGCCTACAGTGTAACATTTAGTCCGGATGGCAACACGTTGGCGAGTGGGGGAGGTTATAACGACGATACGGTGCGCCTGTGGGATGTGAGAACGGGGGAGATGAAAGCGATTCTTACAGGACATACAAGTAATGTGTACAGTGTAGTGTTCAGTCCGGATGGTACTATGATCGCAAGCGGGGGAAGTCGTAACGACGGGACGGTGCGGCTTTGGGGTGCACGGACAGGGAGGCTCATAACTACCCTCACGGGGTATACGAATTGGGGCTCAAATATAGCGTTTAGCCCGGATGGTACTATGCTCGCAACCGGAGGAGGTGATAACAACGATACGATACAGCTATGGTATATGACAGGAGAACTAAAAGCCACCCTTAGGCATAAGGGCAGTATTGGAAATATAGCGTTCAGTCCGGAGGGCACCACGCTCGCAAGTGTGGCTGGCAGTGAGGTGCATCTATGGGATGCGCAGACAGGGCAATTCAAAACCATCTTCGCAGAGCATACAGGTGGAGGTTCAAGAATAGTATTTAGTCCAGATGGTACAACACTCGCGGTTGGGAGCGGCCAGGTAGTGCGGCTATGGGATACTGCGACATGGAGGAGCCCTAAAGCCACCCTCACGGGACATACAGACACTATTACAACGATAGCCTTCAGTCCGGATAGCCGTACACTGGCCAGTGGAAGCGCAGACTATACGGCACGGTTATGGGGCGTCCCCACCGGTGAACTCAAAAACGTCCTTATCGGGCATACACACACTGTCGAGAGTGTAGCGTTCAGCCCGGACAACACTATGCTTGCCACTGGAAATGGATATTGGGACAGGACGCTGCGGCTATGGGATGTTGCCAGCGGGCAACAGCATGCCACTTTCATGTGGAACAGATCGGATATCTTAAGTGTAGCGTTCAGCCCGGATGGTACCCTCCTCGCAGCTGGAGGTTTAGACAAAACAATCCAACTGTGGGATCCAGTCACAGGGGGACACAAAGCCACCCTCACGGGACCTAGAGACTTTATCAGAGATATAGCGTTCAGCCCGGATGGCAGGACATTGGCAGCCGGGAGTCAGGATCTGGCAACTACGAGTCGTGACAGTACAGCGTGGCTATGGGATGTCCCTACAGGGCAACTCAAAGCCACCCTTAGAGGCCATACGTACGATGTGTATGGTGTGGCGTTTAGCCCGGATGGTAAGACGCTCGCAACCGGAGGCCATGATAAGATGGTGAGGTTGTGGGATGTTGTCACGGAACAACTTCAGACCACTTTTATAGGACATAAGAGTGCGGTTTCAAGTGTAGCGTTCAGTCCAGACGGCACCACGATTGCTAGTGGGAGTTGGGATGGCACAGTGCTTCTATGGGACTTCACTCCCCGAATGATACCCGGAGACGTTAACCGCGATGGTGTGGTGAGCATATTGGATATGACCTTCGTTGGATCAAACTTAGGACAGATGGGACAACATGACGCTGACGTCAACGGGGATGATGTCGTTGATATTCTGGATCTCGTTCAGGTTGCTGGTCTATTAAGCGAAACAATGATCCCCACCGCGCCGATTGCATCCTTTTCCGCTGACAAAGGAAAGAAGGGCGCTATCTCGAACCTCAACCACGATACAATTCAGTCATGGCTCGACATGGCGCACGCGGCAGACGACGGTTCACTCGCTTATCAGCGTGGTATTGTAGTCCTTGAGCAACTCTTAACAGCATTGACGACACAAGAGACAGTACTTTTGCCCAATTACCCTAACCCATTCAACCCAGAGACATGGATACCGTATCGACTCGCTTACGCCGCCGGTGTAACCCTCACCATTTATGACACAAAAGGCACACTAGTGCGCCAACTCGATTTGGGGTTTCAACCCGCGGGGGACTATACCGATCGGATAAAGGCGGGCCATTGGGATGGTCGCAACAAGAGCGGAGAACTGGTGACAAGTGGGATTTACTTCTACAGTCTGTCCGCAGGGAATTACTCAGCAACGCGCAAGATGCTTATTTTGAAGTAGGATTGGTCCTCTAACCCATGTGGAGGGATTAAACTGATGAAAACGGCACAATTTTTCATGCTCATGTTCCTCTCTTTGGGAATGTCCATGTTCCTTTCGAATATTTACGCTCAAGATTCCCCGCAATGGCACCTGCCCAAAGAAGCCAAAGTACGCCTTGGTAAAGGCAGGATAAGTGCTATAGCGTATTCTCCAGACGGAAACCTCTTGGCAGTTGGGGCTGCTATCGGGGTTTGGATATACGATGTACACACCGGGGCGGAACTGGAGCTGCTTACGGGGCACACGACGCCGATTGAGAGTTTAGCGTTCAGTCTGGACGGAAACACACTGGCAAGTGGCGGAAGATGGAGTGATAGGACGATACGACTGTGGAATGTCGCAACATGGGAACTTAAAGCAACTCTCACTGGGCATACAAGCCGTATCTCAGATATGGCGTTTAGTCCGGATAACACGACACTGGCAAGTGCAAGTGGCGACAAGACCGTGCGGCTATGGGACGCGCGGACAGGACAGCACACAACCACCCTCACTGGACATACAGGGGGCGTCTATAGTATGGCACTTAGCCCGGACGGCAACACACTCGCAACTGGAAGTAGCGACAAGACAGTACGGTTGTGGGATGCGACCACAAGAGAACTAAAAGCCACCCTTACGGGACATACGCAAAGCGTCTATAGTGCTGCATTCAGTCCAGATGGCAACACACTCGCAACCGGAAGTGGTGACGAGACGGTGCGGCTGTGGAATATGCAGACAAGAGAGTCCATGGCTACCCTCACAGGACATGTAGGAGCTGTCGATAGTATAGCATTTAGCCCGGATGGAAACACACTCGCAAGTGGGGGCGGTTGGCGCGATGATACGATACGGCTGTGGCATACGACCACGCGAGAGTTGAAAGCCATCCTAACAGGACATATGGGCGGATCTGAAAGTATAGCGTTCAGTCCGGATGGCAACACACTCGCAGTCGGAAGTGGCGGGTTGGTAAGGTTGTGGGACGTGCCCACAGGGCAATTCAAAGCTATCTTCGCAGAACATGAGAATAGCAATTCAAATATAGTATTTAGTCCCGATGGTAGCACGCTCGCAACTGGGAGTGGGACGGTGGTGAGGCTGTGGGATGTTGTGACATGGCAGCCCAAAGCCACCTTCATAGGGCATACGGACCAGGTTAGGACTATCGCGTTCAGTCCGGAGGGTAACACCTTGGCAAGCGGAAGTTCAGACTACACGGTGCGACTATGGGAGGTCCCTACAGAGCAATTCAAAACCATCCTTATAGGACATACCTACGGTATCAATAGCGTAGCGTTCAGTCCGGATGGTAATACGCTTGCAAGTGGAAACGGACATTGGGACAGGACATTGCGCCTGTGGGATGTCCCTACCGGGCAACAGCGCGCCACTTTTGGAGGGAGAACATCAACGATCACGAGTGTAGCGTTTAGCCCAGATGGCACCCTCCTCGCAGCTGGCACTACAGACAATGCAATCCAACTGTGGGATCCGGTCACGGGAGAGAACAAAGCCAGCCTCACCGGATATAGACCCTTTGTCATAGATATGGTGTTTAGTCCGGACGGCACCATGATAGCAGGTGGAGGTCACGACAAAACAGTGGGACTGTGGGACGTTACCAGCGGACAACTTCAAACTACTCTCGCAGGACAAACATACGATCTCTCCAGTATCGCGTTCAGTCCGGATGGTCGGACCCTTGCAAGTGGAGGCGGGGATAAGATGGTGCGACTGTGGGATGTCTCTACCGGACACCTTCAAGCCACCTTTATAGGGCATACGGTCAGTGTCCGTAGTGTCGCGTTTAATCCCGCTGGCACCATGCTCGCAAGCGGGGCTGGGGACGGCACGATTCTCCTATGGAAGTTTACCCGTAGGACAATACCCGGAGATGTCAACTACGATGGTGTAGTCAGCATTTTGGATTTGACCTTCGTTGGATCAAACTTGGGACGGACGGGGCAGCATGATGCCGATGTCAACCGAGATGGTGTTGTTGATATTCTGGATCTCGTCAAGGTTGCCGGTATATATAGTGAAACAATGATTCCTACTGCCCCAATCGCATTCCTGTCCCCCGAGAATCGGAAGAGAGGTGATTTACCGAACCTCAATCGAGATACGGTTCAGGGGTGGATCAATATGGCTCATGCAGCAGATGACGGTTCTCTCGTCTATCGGCACGGTATTGCTGTCCTTGAACAACTCTTAGCAGTATTAACACCCGAAGAGACAGCACTTTTGCCAAACTACCCTAACCCATTCAACCCAGAGACATGGATACCGTATCGCCTTGCCGATGATACCGATGTAACACTCACGATTTATGATACACAAGGGGCACCAGTGCGGCGGTTGGATTTAGGATACCAGTCTGCGGGGTATTACATGGATCGAGCAAAAGCAGCCTATTGGGACGGCAGAGCGGAGACAGGGGAATCGGTAGCGAGCGGGGTGTACTTCTATAGCCTGTCCGCAGGGAATTACTCAGCAACGCGTAAGATGCTCATTTTGAAGTAGAATTGACAGTCCTAATCTATGTGAAGGGACCTAACCGATGAAAACAGCACAATTCTCCAGACTCGTCTTCTTCTTTTTTGGGATACTCCTGTTTGTGCCAAACATCTACGCCCAAAGTTATACCAAATGGAGTTTACCCGACGGTGCGAAAGCACGATTAGGTAAAGGTCGAATAACCGGAAAGATAGCGTATTCGTTGGACGGCGATCTTCTGGCGGTTGCAAGTTCTATCGGAATTTGGATATACGATGCCGATACAGGTGCAACACTTGATCTCTTTACAACGCCTACTCCAGTCTCAAATGCAGTATTCAGTCCGGATGGTCGCATGCTGGCCTCCGGGAGTTGGGACGACAGTATGGTGCGGCTGTGGGATGTCCCCACAGGAGAACTTATAGCTACCCTCGTGGGACATAGGCGCAGTGCTTATAGTGTTGCATTCAGTCCGGACGGAAAAACACTTATAAGCGGAGGCAACGACCTAGCGGTCCGGCTGTGGGACGTTACCACAAGACAACTCAAGACTACCTTTATAGGACATTTTGGCCACATCAATAGTGTCACATTCAGTCCGGAGGGCAGTATACTGGCAGGTGGAACCGACAACGAGAAGGTGTGGCTGTGGGATGTTACTACCGGGCAGGCTCTAGCTATCCTAGAACATAAGGACGGAGTCAGAAATGTCGCATTCAGTCCGGATGGCGCGACGTTAGCAAGTTCGAGTTGGGGTAACGATAGCACAGTGAAGTTGTGGAATACCGCCACGTGGCAACCAAGCATCAGTTTCAGCGGGCATAATTCCCCTGTCGCCGGTATAGCGTTCAGTCCCGATGGGAGAACGTTAGCAACCGGGGGAAGTTGGCGAGACGGCGCGGTGCGATTATGGGAGGTTGACACAGGAGAACTTATAGTCGCCCTCGGTGGACATGGCGACTATATTAACAGTGTGGCATTCAGTCCGGATGGCATGACGTTGGCAAGTTCGAGTTGGGATAACACAGTGTGGTTGCGGGATACTGTCACGTGGCAACCGAGAATCATCCTCAGAGAGTATACTGCCGGTGTCAGCAGTATAGCGTTCAGTTCCGATGGCAGAACGTTGGCGAGCGGGGGCGGTTGGCAAGACGGCAGGGTACGAGTATGGGACATCGAGACTGGACGACGCAAAGCCATCTTCGGCGGACATGCAAACAGTATACGGACCATGGCATTCCGTCCGGATAGCAGCACTATAGCAACGGTGGGTGACGACGACACAGATGAAGGCAGGATACGGCTGTGGAACACAGATACAGGACAACTCAAAACCACCATTACAGCGCACACGAGCGCTATTTTAAGTGTCGCATTCAGTCCAGATGGCGCCACACTCGCCAGTGCTGGAGGTTGGCCAGGTAATTCCGGTAGCAGTCGGAAGCAGGATGTCGCAATACGGTTATGGGACGCAGATACAGGTCATCTCAAAGCAACCCTCATGGGCGCGACGCACGGTGTTAGAGCGATTGCATTCAGCCCGGATGGCACCATGCTCGCAGCTGGGATTCGGGACCGTAATATACAACTGTGGGAGGTCCCCACAAGGAAACTCGTAGTAACTCTCAAGAGCAATAGCCATCCTGTCAGCAGTGTCGCATTCAGTCCGGATGGCAAAACACTCGCAAGCGCAGGTGGGCATGGGAATTGGGGTACGGAGGGCATCGTGCAGTTGTGGGATATTCCCACAAGGGAACTCATCGCAACTCTCACAGGGGAGGGAAGCCCTGCCAACAGTGTTGCATTTAGTCCGGATGGTAGGATACTCGCAAGTGGACATGGAGATTGGAAAACGGAGGACATCGTGCAGCTGTGGGATGTCCCGACAAGGGAGCACATCGCCACCTTCAGGGGGCACACAGACGACGTCAGCAGTGTAGCGTTCAGTCCGGATGGCACCACGCTCGCAAGCGGGAGTGAGGATGGTACAGTCTTGCTGTGGAATCTCGCACCTCCTACAGCTACACCGTCGCGGGCCTCCGCTTACGATGTCAACCGTGATGGTATCGTAAATCTCTCCGACTTGGCAATGGTCGCAGAGATGTTTGGGCACACAGGGACAGGATTATCGGGAGATGTCAACAACGATGGTGCCGTTAACATCCTTGATCTGGTTACGGTCAGCGCACACCTTGATGAAATAGCAACTCTTGCAGCACCCATAGCGCGCAGAGAACACCGGTCATTTCCCGCCATACCGATGGATGTTCGTATCACTTCTGAAACGGTTCAAAAATGGATTGTCCTAGCGTATACAGCTGATGACGGGTCGCTCACCTTTCGGCACGGTATCACCAATCTCGAAGCGTTGTTAGTTATGCTCACTCCCGCTGAAACCGCCCTGCTCCCCAACTACCCCAATCCGTTTAATCCAGAGACATGGATACCGTATCGTCTTGCCCACGCCGCCGACGTAACCCTCACCATTTATGATGTAAAAGGCGTGCCGGTGCGTCGATTGGATTTGGGGTATCAGCCTGTGGGTGATTACACGGATCGGGCAAAGGCAGCCTATTGGGACGGTCGTAACGACAGTGGAGAATCGGTGGCAAGTGGAGTCTATTTCTATCAACTCCGCACGGGTGATTATACTGCGTTAAGGCGGATGGCAATCCTCAAGTAGTCTCTCCCGCCTTGCCCCTCAATCGTTCTTGATAACATGTAGGTTGGGTTGAACGGGAACAGTGAAACCCAACGCTTGATAACCAAGACACAGACTGCTAATGCACCTCTGCACAGATTACGCTCCGCGTCCCCTATCCCAACAATCCTTGAATCCTGATCATCCTGATTCTGACAAATTATCCCTCCATCGCCCATGCAAAATGAACCAATGAACTAATGAACCTACCCAACTTACCTCCAACAATCCATCGTTGATTAGATAGCCCCTTTCTGTGGGGCTCATGTAAAAAGAAAGTGCAAAACACGAATAGAAACTATGGTAGATTTTAGAATTACTTAGACACTTCCAATGTACGGCTAACCCCCTAAATCCCCCTTGTCAGGGGGACTTCAGAAACTGCTCGAAGGTCGAAGTTGTCGGCAAATGTCCACTTATTTGTCTAATTCACCATAAAAAACTTTGAATTCCGATCTGCCTGTGGGATCCCGACGGAGTCGGGAGATGCCCGGCCACAGCCGTCCTCGGTCTCTATTGCACGATCCCTTAACATGAGTGTTCTGCGGTTACTCCCTAGGAGACAATGATCGGTTTGGGTATGTTTTTGTTTTTTCTATCGCGTGAATTTATCATCTACCCAACAGAATAATTGTGTGATAAAATTTATTAGGGTAGAGAATTGGCATCAACTGGAATCTATTTCTATCAATTCCGTTCGGAGGAGTATACACTTACGGCGAATAACGAATCTAAAACGAGGGAGGCAGCTATGAGAACTCGAAAATTGACGATGGGGCAAGCAGTCGTTGAATTTCTAAAAAACCAATATGTTGAACGCGACGGTATCGAACATCAGTTTTTCGCAGGTATGTTCGGCATCTTTGGACACGGCAACGTTGCTGGAGTTGGTCAGGCGCTGCATCAATACGCGAACTCATTTCGGTTCTATCAGACACGCAACGAGCAGGCGATGGTGCATACCGCTGCAGCGTTCGCAAAGATGAACAACCGTCTACGCACTTTTGCGTGCACATCTTCGATTGGGCCCGGGGCGACCAATATGGTTACCGCGGCTGCTGGGGCGACAATTAATCGGATACCTGTGCTGCTATTACCGGGCGATATTTTCTCAACACGACTTGTGGCGCCCGTCCTACAGCAGCTTGAATCACCCAGTTCGCAGGATATCTCGGTGAACGATTGCTTCAAACCGATTTCGCGCTATTGGGACAGAATCAACCGCCCGGAACAGATTATCACCGCATTGCCAGAGGCGATGCGTGTGTTGACCTCCCCGGCGGAAACAGGTGTTGTCACGGTGGCGCTGCCGCAGGACGTGCAAGCCGAAGCGTATGACTATCCGTCGGCACTGTTTGAGAAACGGGTTCAAGCGATTCCGCGCCCACGCGCTGACATCAAGGCACTAAAACAAGCCACTGAATGGATTCGCGCCAGCAAACGGCCACTTATCATCGCTGGCGGTGGCGTAAAATACAGCGAGGCAACCGATTCGCTCGCTCACTTTGCTGAACAGACTGGCATCCCTGTTGCCGAAACATTTGCGGGCAAAGGTTCGCTTCGCTACGATCACCCGCAATGTTTGGGTGGGATGGGCGTCTCTGGAACCCTAAGTGCGAACACCATCGCGCGTGATTCGGATCTTATCATCGTGGTAGGTTCGCGCCTGAGCGATTTCATAACAGCTTCAAAGACAGCATTTCAAGATCCGGAGGTACGTTTCATTACCATCAATGTGGCGGAGTTTGACGCCGCCAAGCATGCGGCGTTACCGCTGACCGCAGATGCACGTGTAACACTTGAAGAACTTAGTGATGCCCTTCAAGGATATCATGTCAATTTGGATTACGCTGCCCATATCGCTAAATTACGCGAGGAATGGGACGCTGAGGTGGACAGGATCTACCACCCAGATCACAGCGAGACTCTGAGTCAAGGGGAAGTGATTGGGGTAGTGAACGAGTTTTCGGATCCGAAGGATGTGCTCATCGGTGCGGCGGGCAGTCTGCCGGGCGATGTCCAGAAGCTGTGGCGCACCCGGGATCCCAAGGGATATGATGTGGAATTTGGTTATTCGTGCATGGGCTACGAGGTTGCAGGCGGGTTAGGCATTAAGATGGCAGATCCAAGCCGCGAGGTTTATGTACTGGTTGGTGATGGCTCTTACCTACTGATGGGACAGGAGATTATGACAGCGGTTCAGGAAGGGTATAAGCTGACCATTGTGCTGGTGAATAATTACGGTCACAGCAGCATCGGTGGGCTTTCCGAGGCGACTGGAGCACAAGGCTTCGGAACGAAGTTCCTGTATCGCAGCGACGCCACGGGCCAGCTTGACGGTGGGGTGTTACCGGTAGACTTGGTGACCAATGCCGCAAGCCTTGGCGCACACGTCATCGGAGCAGATTCGGCAACAAGCCTGAAAACGGCACTCGGAGAAGCGAAAGCATCAGATCACACAACGGTGATCAAGGTTGATGTCGATTTCGAGAAGCGCGTCCCCGGCTACGAATCGTGGTGGGATGTCCCCATCGCCGAAGTTTCCGAGGTGGACACCGTACAGCAGGCGTATGAGGAATACGAGACTGCCAAACAGAAGGAACGTTATTTCCTGTAAAGCGCAGGTTGAACTTAGGGAGGCTCATGTAAAAAGAAAGTGCAAAACGCGAATCGAAATCGTAGGGGCGGGGTTTCCCCGCCCGTGGCACATCCCGCCTGTCCCGATTCATCGGGACTGCCCCGATCCTATCGGGGGATTTATCGGGGCAGTAAGGGTTGGGGGACCCAACCCCTACGAAGATTCAGTTGCTGTTGCACTAATTCTTAACATGAACCATTAGGGAATTATACAACAGGGAAATTTTTGAGTTGGGATAGGGTCTAACCTTGTCCCAGCTCTACACCATAAGGAGATTTTACCCATGAAAGTTAAATTTACCTACCCACTCGTCTGCATAATAATATTGTTGAGTGCGTGCGCTGCAGATGAGGGAACTAAGCCGGAAGAAGAATCTGAATTCACCGTTGCTGAATTGACCCCGCTTCTAAACACCCAAGCAGGCATTGATTTTGTCGCATCCCCGCGAGATGTGAATCAGGATGGGGAGATAAACCTGTTCGATTTAGTGATAGTAGCGGGTAGCTTAGGGAACGACGTTGAGGTTTCGGTTGAACCAGAAGAGCGTACCATAGAGGTTATCAATAGAGAGAAAACAGAAAAGACGGTTCGGGTGGCCGGTACTGGTGTGGTCTCCGGCGAACCCGATATAGTAGTGCTGAGTATTGGGGTTTCGGTCGAGAGGGACTCTGTGAAACAGGCACGGGCAGAAGCTGCTGAAGCGATGACGGGAGTAATCGAATCCCTAAAGGGCAATGGTCTCCTTGACGAGGATATCCAGACGCAGCACTTCAGCATCCACCAGCGATACGATTATATTAAAGGCAAACGAGAGTTTCGGGGATATGGCGTTACAAATACCGCGTCCGCAAAGATTCGGGATTTGAATATCGTTGGCGATTTGATTGACGATGCGGCGGAAGCCGGCGGGGATTTGGTCCAGATTAACTCGATTCAGTTCGCAATCGACGACCCAACAACCTTAAAGATGCAGGCTCGCGTGGCGGCGATGGGAGATGCACAGGCAAAAGCACAAACGTTAGCAACCGAAGGCGGGGTCACGCTTGGGAAGCCGATCTCTATCTCCGAGTCAGGAGATTTCTATGCGCCGCGTGCTGCTAGTGTTGAGTTCGCATTTGCTGACGATGCAGGAGCGGTAGCTACACCCATCCAATCGGGGCAACTTCAGATTACGGTAACGGTGAATGTCGTCTACGAGATTGAGTGATTTATACGCTATCAAATGTCGTCGTAGACCGCTCTGATTCAGGGGCAGACTTACCTTCTACAGCTTTCTCAAGCTCCTCGATCATGCGATGGATCGATTGTTGGAACCGTTTCTGATCTTCGCACATCTGCGCCGCAATTTGTAACGCGACCATGATTGCGATATCGAATTTCTCGCGGGAGGTTTTTCGACTCATCTCATGCAGCCGTGCATCCACGTAAGCAGCCAACTCACGTATCTCTTCAGCTTGCAAATGTTCAGTTGGCTGTATAAGATATTGGGAATGAAAAATGTCCACCTTAATTGGTGCGGAGGAGGTGTTTGTTGGAGAAAAAGAATTTTCGATACTCATAATTAACCTCTCACTTCTGATCAAAGGCACCCTGGAGTGCTTGCCGCATGATCTCAACAGGCGGATTGACGCCGGTCCATTTCTCAAAGGCAATTGCCCCTTGATGAACAAGCATACCTAAACCGCCGACTGTATGGCAGTCCTTCGCCGCTGCTGCTTGTAAAAGACGTGTTTCCGGAGGCGTGTAGACAATATCGTAAACGATGGATTGTGGTTGTAACCATTCAGGATCAATCAACAACGGGTGCGAAACATCCATACTGGTGGAAGCTGTATTGACAATTAACTGGCTCGTTCCTACAGCGTGTGGCAGCTTAGGATCATCAAGTCCTATTCCATAGATTGATACGTCTGTTTTATCTGAAAGATCCGTGGCAAGCGCAACGGCCCGGGAAACCGTCCGATTTGCGATACAAACCGTTTGCACCCCAGCGAGGGCGAGCGCAACGACAATTGCCCGCGCCGACCCACCTGCTCCAATAACGACAGCCGAACCCCCTTGCGGCACATCGAGTCCATCTTCCTGCATTGCATGTAAGAAGCCGGGGGCGTCGGTATTCTCTCCGATAATTGCCCCATCTTTGAAAATCAGCGTGTTCACAGCACCGATAAGGGTGGCTTCCCTTGATATCTCGTCAAGGTACGACATCACGTTTTGCTTGTGCGGAATCGTAACGTTAATGCCGACTACATTGGTTGCCTTAAACCCCTCGATTGCCCCACCTAAACCGTCAGGCTGCACATGAAACGGCACATAGATGTAGTCCAACCCCAGTGCGGCAATTGCTGCGTTATGTATCTGCGGAGAGCGGCTATGCTTGATTGGGTCACCGATAATGCCGACGATTTTCGTTTGACCTGTGATTTGCATGGCGAGTGAAGTGAAACATGAAAACTTTACGCGTTACCCAATAGTTCTTCGACCTTTTTTCTGGCGCTTTCCATCTTTGGATAACGTACTTCTCGATATCCACGCACCTCTTCAGGGACTTCTATCGCACTGACATGGCTTTCATAGCTCTCTCTATCGTGTGGTGCAAAGGTATCAATCACTTCAGCGATATACCAATCACGAAACACCTTTTCGAGTTTATGCCATTGCGATAGCAAACGTCTGAGGAACCTCATCCGTTTCATTAAATTTAGTTGCCAGTTCTTGGTATTCATGTCCCATTGAAGATTCCGCCCCATAATAGTGAAACGGGGACGGTTGAGGTGGAGGTATTTAATTGTGTCACCATTCGATTCATCAACGCTGTACAGTTCTTTGTCACGCCTTAATTTAGTCTTGCTAGTCAACAGATGAGCTACATATACTTCGTCCTTGATGAGCATGACCTTATACAGATATTTGACAGCGGCTTTCGTCGCACGGTAGTCCCTCTCAGGCAAGTCATTGGAATAGATCTGTTTAATCTTTTCAACGTACGAGTGTGCATACTTTAAATTCTCAAATTGGATGAGGTCGTACACATGTAAGGCAAACATCCGATTGGTTTCGTCATCCAGTTCCAGTTTTTCCACCGTCTGTTGGACAAGCAGTTCATACTGGTGGGCAAGCCTCGCACCCCGCGGCTTGCTCGCTAAACTTTCGCATTTCTCTCGGAGTAGAGTTTTATATGTCTGCCCCTGTGGTGCGGTCGCAAAAGCATCTGGATCTACTGCGAGGCGCCTACCCATATTAAAAGCGCGCTGGTTCGTTTCTAAGTCAGCGGGTCGGACGGCTAATTTTAGCGCAGATTGGAGGGCTTCAAGTTCGAGTGGCAGATGTCCACGCTGAAAGGCGACACCAAGCAGCATCATATTGGCGTAGAGTTTGTTTCCGAGATGCCGTTCAGAAATCTCGAAAAGATCCGCTCCAAAATAAGCATCCGCATCGGTGTAGCGCTGCAACCATTTTTCCAAATCCGTAAGTTTGAAATCGTCCTGACCGATAAGGGTCGTGACCGTATCCGTTTTAGCAGTATTAACGATGGCAGCTGTCCGATCGGTTGACGCAACCCGGAATCCGGCTTTGGAATCGAGGCCGCGCACCGCTTCTAACATATCCATTCCGATCAGTAGGTCTGCTTTTCCGTACGGAATAATTGGAGACAGTTCGACCGCTGCTTTTGAGTAGATAAGGTTTGTGTAGACTCCTCCGTTACGGATCGCCAATCCCTTTTTGTCAAAAAATTTGACATGGTACCCTTGCGCCTGTCCGGCAAGCACCAAGACCTTAGAGATTGTGCCAATCCCCATTCCACCGACGCCTGCGGCATGGACACTCCAAATCTGGTCGAATGCACGTGGTGGTGGAGGCGGGAGTTCCGCAGAATCGCCCGACATAACTTCCAGATCCACTTGTTGACGCGGTGGCCGCTTGCGGGTGATAGTGACTTCCTCGAAGGACGGACATGCCCACTTGATCCGGGCGCAAGCACCATCAGATACACAGTTTGATTGATCTATACCGATCTTCGGGCCGTAGTCCGTTTCGACTATTTTCAATCCGGGACATCCCGTTGCATTGGTACACTCAAGACAGAATTCACAGACTTCTGGGGTGATATTGATATGTTTTTCGACGGGTAAAAAACCGCGTTCTTTAACTGTTTGTTGACCCTCACGTCGCAGCCGACGGTGGTAAGTAATTCCGCACTCCTTGTCGGCGATGATAATTTTGACACCCGGTTTGAGCACTGTCTCTTCGACCAACTTCTTGTATTCAAGGCGATTCTCTGGATTGGTTCGGATGATAAAGAGCTCCGAATCACCCGCGAGTCCTTCGACAACTTTCTCTATATCCTGAGCAAAGGTTGGATTACCGAGGATATCATCTTCCGTAGAGGGTGTGGGTTGATGGCCTGTCATCCCGGTTGTCTGATTGTCCAAAATAACGTAGGCGAGATCCTGACCATTTTTGATTGAGTCGGAGATCGCCGACATCCCGCCGTGGAAGAAGGTGGAATCACCCATAAAAACGATCTGTTTATTCCTGATGAATGGATCAATACCGGCACCAGCCCCGCCGCCGAGTGCCATTCCAGAAAGATTGTGCATTAGGCGGGGAAACGGTTCGTATTTGAGCATTGAGTAGCATCCGATGTCTCCATGAAAGACAAGATCTACGGGGGATTGTGCGTGCTGCCTCTCCATATATTTCGCATCGGTAAACTGATCGGCGATCTCTTTGAAAACGCTCGCGGAATCGCGATGTGGGCATCCGGGACAGAAAGTAGGGGTTCGGGCGGGAATGTCAACTTGATGGGCGTTGACCTGTTCGAGGCACTGCTCCTCACGCGTAAGTGTCTCCGGATTAACTGCTGTAGATTTGTCTTTCCCACCAAGCTTATGCCGAAGTAGCGGAATCAGTCGTTCTATCAATATTGATGGGTTCAGTCCGAGCGAATCAGGAATTCCCTCCAGACCGTCTGGAAATTCCTTGCCCCATACCTGCACAAGCCGATCCATTTCGCCATTTTGATAAAACCGGCTGACAATCGCCTTGATATCCTTTTCGAGTAGTGGGCGCTTCTCCTCAACAACGTACATTTCGCGTACATGCGATGCAAATTCACGCACAATATCTTCATCCACCGGGTGCGTTAATCCAAGTTTGAGGATTGGAATCTGTCCTTGAAGTTCCAACTCGTAAAGCGCGTGTTCGAGATAAGCACTCCCCAATCCGGAGGCTACAAATCCGATATCGTGTTGCGATTCATTTAGGTAACAGATTCGATTCAGGTTATGTTCTCGCGCACTCTTAATCGCATTCGGGAATCGTTCCGTCAAGGTTTCAATTTCAATCCGAGGTGTATCCGGCGGCAGAATGATCCGGTTTGAACCGTTAATCGCTGCGGTATCGATTATTGTCTGATTTTTCGTAGAGATATCGGGATAACGGTTGGGACGGACTTCTACACTTCCGCCACCTTCCGCCTGATTGAGGGTTACGAGATAGGTGACATACAGATTAGATCTGGCAGAGATTTCGAAGGCAGCGTTTAACCAATCTTTGATTTCCTGAAATGTGCTCGGTTCAATAACTGGTGTGTAGAGGTGACGGGCTAAAAAGCGCGAGTCGGCGGGCACTTGCGTACTCGATCCCCATGTATCGTCACCGACAACGACAACAGCACCGCCTGTGGTTCCTGCCATATTGCTAATTGCTAACGCATCGGCTGCCACATGCATTCCGACGTTCTTCATGAAAGCAGCAGCGCGCAGATTCGCCATTTGTGATCCGTTGAGCCTTGCTACGCCAAGCGCCTCATTGTTCGCGATTTGTGCGAGGATGCCGTATTCCTTGAGGAGTTCCGCGTTACTTTGCATTACGTCGAACACTTCTGCTAATGGCGAACCGGGATATCCGGTCAGTAGATTGGCTTGACCTTCGAGGGCGCCTTTGACTAGCAATTCACAGCCGGTATAAACGTTCGTACCGCTTTCTTGTATAAACCTATTATCCATACGCTACTCTCCCTCCAGCAACTCCCTCGCATGTGCAATTGTTGTTACCGTTGCTTCGCCGCCATGCATCCGAGCCATCTCCTCAACACGTTCTTCCGGGGTTAGGAGCTTTGCCGTTATCATAGTGCGATCTTCTGCTACCGCCTTTTCGACCCGGAAATGCTGGTCCGCAAAACGGGCAATCTGTGGCAGATGGGTGATACAGAAGACCTGTCGAAAACGCGACAATTCCTTTAGTTTCTGTCCGACGATATCGGCGGTGCGTCCGCCAATGCCCGCGTCGATCTCGTCAAAGATCATTGTCGGGATCAGATCTATTTGGGCAAGCACCGTTTTCAACGCCAACATCACCCGAGAGATTTCGCCTCCCGACGCTATTTTAGTCAACGGTTTTGGCTCGGATCCGACGTTCGGAGAAATGAAGAATTCGATTTCGTCCATTCCATCTGCTCGCAGGTCATAACGCTTTCCATCAATTTCTAAGGGACCCTCCGCTGACTCAATGGGGGACACAAGGATTTGGAAAACAGCTTTGTCCATACCCAGCGTCTGGAGCTCACGCTCGATCAACGATTCAAGTTGGGTCGCGGTCGCCCTACGTTTTTTGGATAGTTGAAGCGCAAGTTTTTGTGCCTGTTGTGTCAAAAGGTGAATCTGATCCTTCAATTCGTCAATGCGCTCGGAACCGAATTGAAGCTCTTCAAGTTTTTGCGCGGCTTGTGCCTGGTAGGCTAAGATTTCGGAAGTCGAATCGCCGTACTTCCGTTTGAGTCGATGAATGAGATCCAGCCGTTCCTCAACCTCTGTAAGGCGGTGTGGGTTAAATTCAACCTTATCACGGTAGTCACGAACCTGATAGGCAATGTCCTCTAATTCATACAGAACGGACTCGAAACGTGTGTTTAATTCTGATAGGCTGCCATCCAGTTCGGAAAGTTTAGAAATGGTGCGGCTCTCCGTTTTGAGTCCGTCGAGAGTGGAAGATTCCGAGAGGTCGCCGCCATAGAGTTGTTCGTAGAGTTGATTCGCCGACTCAAAGAGCGTTTCAGAATTGCTGAGAAGATGACGTTCATTTATGAGCGCCTCTTCTTCGTCCTCTTGCAGCTGAGCTTCCTCTAATTCGTCCAGTTGGAATTGTAACAGATCCTTCTCCTGCATCGCTTCACGAAGCGTACGGGAATAATCATCGAGTTGTGCTTGGGTGGCATGGAGCTCGTCGTACTTTTTACCGACTTCTTCCTTCAGCGCTTCATGCCTACCGAACGTATCGAGGAGATCCAGATGGGTATCCGATCGGAAAAGAGATTGGTGTGCATGCTGCCCGTGAATATCAACGAGTAGATCACCGATGGCGCTCAAGAACGTCAAGCTCACCAACTGTCCATTGGTATGGCAGCGGCTACGACCATTTGCATTAATCTGTCGGGACAGAACTAACGTTTCCTCCGCATCCAAAATATCAGCGAACTCTGAATCGTTAAAACCGTCCCACACAGGATGGTCGGTCGGTAACGCAACGGCAATCTGGATTTTAGCGTTAGTCGCTCCATCCCTGACAACCCCAGCGTTGCTGCGTTCACCGAGCGCAAGTGCCACGGCGTTTAAGATTACAGATTTGCCGGCACCTGTTTCACCGGTAAAGATATTGAGCCCCGAGGAAAACTCCAACTGAAGTTCATTGATAAGGGCAACATTGCTTATGTAAAGTTCTTCAATCATGGCAAAATTTAATTTTTTTATTTAGTAGGCTGGCTTGTCGGTTGATAAAGATGATTGGCTCATGTTAAGAAATCGTAGGGAACGCAGATCTGCGTTCCCTACTAAGGACACATATCTTTACTCAGCAGGTCCGAATGGCTTTTTGTAATATAAATTTTGCCCCCGACAAAACTAGGATCCTTAAAATCTGCCTGTAATTTTGGGTCGGCTCCTCTTGGCGGTCTTCTTTTTCCTCTACTTGGTGCGTCGGGAAGACGTTGGACTACCAATACTTTCACGTTTGCAAGCATGGCTAATGCAATAATGTGGGGATCATCTGACCTAAGTTCACCTGCTTGTTCTAATGCATCCGTTTTTGTTTGTACATCGTTAGCCCTCACTAATTTGAATGTCCCCGACCTTTCTAGTTCAATCAATATCTGCTCCCAGCCCATCCTAACGGCTGAAGTGGAACTCGCACCTGGGTATAGCAATTCTATCATCAACTCATACCCTCCGCTCGCTTCCCACTCACTTCTAAATTTCTCTGTGGAAGAATAGACGATTTTGCCATTTTTCTTCTCTAACCAATGTCGTACGGGTTCCATATCTTCATTAGCACTGTTCCTAAAATTACTGAAACTATTGACATCTAAAATAATACACATCACTTATCCTCAAAACCTATGAGCCGCTTGGTTTCTGTCAGGAAAAATTCTCTGTAATGATTCGGCACATTGATCATATTACCCATATCATCAAAACTGATATTATGTACATTGACAACACGCCCCTTTGGCTCCAAATATATCAAAGATACATCTTGGTGACGGATAGTTCCCTTCCTGATTTCAATCCGCGCCCGGTCAATCATGTAATCGCTGTGTGTCTCAACAATAAACGACTGTCCACCTCGATCCCGGCTAGCCGCTGTAGTTAATAAAGAGGCAAGTTCCGCCTGTGCCCTCGGGTGCAGATGGACCTCAGGCTGCTGTAATAGAAAACAGGGAATCCTCCCACTTCTATAAACGCGCTGACGAGAAACAGGCTGATCGAAAATATTCACTAAAATTGGCAGGATTTGACTGACACCGTAGCCGACATCAATGATATTGGAGGTTGGTCCCTTCACCTTGACCTTCAGTTGGAATGGATTGCCCATAGATCCACCGAAGTTTCTAACGTCTATGTTCTGAAAAAGCTCTGAACGTTCACCAAATTTGACCAATCGCTCTTTCAAAAATTCCCACTTCTCTTTATTCGTCGCTTTTATTCGCATTAACCGTATTGGAATATCGCTCCCTTCGGGATCATCAAATTCTCTCATCGGGTCATACGTCCGTTTTGGTTGTGAACGAATTGGTGACATACTAAATACGGAACTTCCCTCCAGCCCCCCCCATGAATACCTCAAACTTCCGCGCTTTTCCTGTAAATAGTTCGTTAGGGCAGTTTCTTCCTCAGATCGCCGTTCCCCTCTATGATGAAAACGATTTAAAAGAAAGAAGGGTGAATTACTATCCAAAATAGCAGAATTCACTCCTATACGATACCGATTCTGTTCCTTATCACAGTAGGTGAAAGCCATTCCCCCTTTCCCTGCATAGTCAGCACTTAAAACGATTTCGTTGTCAGTGTATTTCAGTTTCACTGTTCTGACAGAGGGTTCAACCCCTCCCTCCTTTTCAACGAACTCAACTATCCATTCACCATCTTCTTCAGCCTTACCACCAAAGGTACATCCAAGCTTAAACCCCTTCTCTGTTTTTCTACTGTTTCTGACAATATCCTTAAAGATTCCCATCGAATAGGGTGCTGAATTAAAATCTACTCCCAAACCGTTCAAATAATTGGCTAACACCTGAAAACACCCCAACGCTGTGGTTTTGCCGGTACTGTTTTCCCCGACTAAAAATGTCAGGGGGCGAATATTGAACTCTTGGCGTTCTGCAAAGCAGCGTACCTCCTCCATTGTGAATTGGGTGATGTTCATCCTGTTATCTCCTTAGTTTCCTTTTCCAGATAGTCGATCGCGGTTTGTTCGTCCCCCTCAATGGCTAGCTGCGCTGTCCGTTCGGCATAGCCAGTAGGTGCTGATGTGTTTTCGGCACTTTCCTTTATCTTCCAAGTCATTTTATTACGCGAACCACCTTCAACATTAAAAGAAGTCACCCTACAACGTTTATCGGCAGGGTTTTCAACTATAGATATGTGGTCAGCTGTTACATCTTTAACAATTACATGGCAGAAATTACCCATATATGGCTTTCCTGCAATATGTTCACATTCATCATAGTCTTCACCGCAAATTGAACACTCCTGTTCATGTATAATCATTCCCGCACTGACAAACACTTGGGGAGGAAATACTATTTTCTCAATTATTTCTAGGTGCTGGCGGTAATGTTCTAAATGTCGAAAACCGTTATCTGCTTTAGCCGCCCTAGTTGCTTTCATCTGTGCACCAACAAGATGATCCCATGCTTCCTCCGGCTTTTCCTGCTTTAACAGTAGCCACATTTTTAGTTCATGAAGTAATGATTGAGCAGCGAATTCACAACCAAGAAGTAGATTTGCATAATCCTCATTGTTATTTTCAACAGCTATCTGCTTTTCTTGGGCTATTTCCGACAATGCACTTTCAAGATTTTCACATGCTTCCTGCTGTAATTCGCTGTCTCGCGCTATTGACCGAAATACTTCTGATTCTTTGACACGCTTGTTAAATTCAATAACAAAATTGGGGAGACAATTACTCATTCAATACCTCTCCTATCTTTTCCACAAGATCATCTAGCTTTGTTAGCTCATCAGCATTGCCTTCACAACTGATTCTTTTACAGGTTCCAGAGGGTGTTTCTACAACCATATCTAGTTTCACCTTCTTTTCTCCAGGAAATCCTTTGAAAAAATCCGTAAGGTAATTAGCAGTGATGCCAAGTAAAACGGAAATTATCTCTGGATTTGTCGACAAAAGTGCCGCAGAAACAAATAGCGTTGGGCCCACCCATTCAAACGCGTTGTGTTGAATGTATCCGGGTTTTTCATTTTCCTGTCTGATTTCAGAATATGGAATATCATTGCTTCTGAATAATTTTTTTATAATTGAAGCCTGCGATAACTGCCTGAGACTTGTCGTCGATGTGGCTGTTTCAAAATCTACAGGTAAAATGGCAATGCCTCCTGAGTAACTACAGCCCAATTCATCTAGTTTCTCAAAAACTTGTATATAATCTGAAATATTTGTTGTCATAGTCCTTTACACATAATGACCCAACTTTACCAGTAAGGCAAAGTGGAATTGTTGTAAGATGGAGCGTTTTTATATCTCTATTTCTTTCGTTCTATCTTCCAGCCAATCAATCGCGGTTTGTTCATCCTGTTCAATGGCTATCTCCACCGCCCGCTTGGCACATTCCAGTAGATGCTTGGATTGCTTCCGTAGATTGAATGATTCGACAACTTTCTGTTGGATTTGGAGTTGTTTTTCTTCTGCTATTATTGGCAAAATAACCTTGCCAAATTCATCTTTATTGATTGCCGTAAGAATGGTTCCACTACACCCTTTCTTGAGTTGCAATTGTCCAACGATGCTTTTCAATAACACCAGCAAGGTCTCGGAATTGAATGCCTGTGAATTGACAACATGGAATCCGGTAGAGCAGAGGGCTTGATCGTATTCCTCATCTATTAAGGCAATACTGTCCAATGAACCCTCTATAGATGAAACAATAACATCTCCCGTCGCTACCTTACGCCTTGCCCTACTTGGCAAATCCTGACCTTGTTCTATCATGCAACCAGTTATTTCCCCATTGCCTGCAATATTGGCAAGTTCAATGTATTTGTACTCGGTTTTATCCGCCGGTATAAAGTTCTCGTCTTTTAAGTCAATCAAACACCCCAGCGTATCCCACCCACCCGAATAACTTTTGATGGTGTGGACGATTTCCTCATATTTCGGTTGGAAGTAGTCCGCATCAATCCGTTCTGCTTGTTCCATATCGGAATAGTTCGTGACAAAAGTCAGCCGGTGTTTGGGCTGCCAATCAGTAAGCCCGAGTTCGGAGAGGAGGAGAGTTTGGGTTTCCTCGTAAATATTAATACCTTCTCGTCTTAACTCTAGGGCAGTATTGACTCCCTTTTCAATTACCCCTTGGAAATGATTAGAAGCCTCTACAACTTTTATGGTCTTTATCAGGCCAAGATTTAGATTGGGTTGCCCGGTTCCGGTTCTAAATCGCTCAATCTGAGATTGTCCGTACCTGCAATTCAGAAATGTTGACAGATAATATGGATCAATTGAATTTGGTTTAAGTGTTATTTTCGCAATCGCTTGATTAGAACTGCATTCAAAATCTTCATTGAACACCGCGGCTTGCCCTAAGTATGCACCAGCCATTGTTAATAAAACCTGCCCCTTAAAGCAATGTGATTTGTGGAGTAATAGATGAACCGCCTCAGAAATATAGTGTAACTTGCTGGTCTCAATTACATTATTGTTAATATCCTCTGTTACCAGAAAAGGTTTACCGGAATCTAAAAACTCAATGTAATTGCATAGCGAATAGGCACCAAAATTAATCACAGATACAGCATAATCTTCAACCAGATTAAAAGATTTCTTTGAAATAGTCCTTTCAACTTTTAGGTGATAAGGCGTGTAACATTCGGCATCAATTCTAAAGTCAGAATTTTTTGCAATTTCACTAAAATCTACGATTGAATACTGCATCATTCACCCGGTTTGCATTTTTAGCGATATCTTCGTAGGGAACGCAGATCTGCGTTCCTGCCCTTCCAGTTGATTTGGTTGTCTCGATCCGATTCCCAGTTCAGCGGGTTATTTCGGATGTAGGTACGGACACGATGTAAATCTGCATCGTTTCTTATGACGTGGTCGTAAAATGATTTCTGCCAACCAAAGCTGTAATTGTTCCACTGTTTTCTTGCTATTCGGGTGACCGATGATTTAAATCCATGAATGATTTTTGACAAGTACATTTTTGAGCGGTCGGTCTGTCCTTGCGGGCAATATAGTGGTTTGGAACGCAGATCTGCGTTCCCTACGAAGATTAGAATTCCGTGTATGTGATTGGGCATTACAACAAATTCATCTAATGCTGTGTCCCGAAAATGTTTGGAAATCGCCTGCCAACAATCCGTTGCAATTTGTTCGATATCGCTTAGCTGTATTCGTCTCTTTTTAATTTCACCGAAATAATTAACCTTGTTCTGCGTGCAGATTGTCACCAGATAATAGCCTGTTTCGGAATAGTCGTAATTCTGTAGCCGATTCGGCTTCGATTTCGGTTATTCATGGTTCGTGTAGATTATGGAGACAATCTCTCCGGAAAATTAATATGTCATTGTTGCGGGTAATATGGTGGTTTTGGAACGCAGATCTGCGTTCCCTACGAAAAGATTCCCGGAGTGTTCAAACCGCTTCAGTTTTTCGTTTCGTACTCTCTCCCAACATCAGTTTCGTTTGCAGGACTTCGTAATTGCTATGGTGTAGAGAACGGATTAGCTGGATGGTCTTATCTGCTTTACGCACACGAATTAGGGAATTGGGAGCAACGGGGTGTGTCTCACGGGGACCGTCGACGAGTAGATTGACACTGCTATAGTCGGATTGCATGACGACGGTGATTTCTGAATCTCCGTGCGCGATAAAAGGGCGCATTGTCAATGAATGCGGGGAAATGGGTGTCAGGAGAATCGCGTTGAGATGCGGTTCAACGATTGGCCCCCCACATGCTAAGGAATAGGCGGTCGAACCGCTTGGTGTGGCGATAATTAGTCCGTCACCGTTATAGGTGACAAACGGTTCGCCGTCAATATAAGTTTCCAATTCAATCAGTTGTGTATAGTGCCGAATTACAACATCGTTGAGTGCAAACGAGTTGGAAAACTCTTGTCCTTGGTTCTCAACGCTGACCTCAAACATCATGCGCCGATCAATTTTGTAGTCACCGTTAAAGACATTTTCCAAAGCAGCGTACAGCTGGTCACGCGGCACCTCGGTGAGGAAACCGAGGCTGCCGAGATTCACAGCAAGGATTGGGACGTTCTCGATTTGGGGTATGTGTGCAGCGTCAAGCAGTGTGCCATCGCCACCGAGAACCAACAATAGGTCAGATTGCGACGCCAATTCACGGCGATCGCAGCCGGCACCCGCCAGACCAAGTAGCGCAGCTTCCGCATCAGGAACCAGTGGTTTTGCCCCGTGCTTTCGGAGCCAGTCAGCAGCCTCTGTGGCGACCTGTAGCGCGTGGGGTTTAGCAGTATTGACGAAGAAACCAACTGTTTTCATAGATTGTAATTTGTCCCGGAAAAACCCTTTCAATCAGTTATCAATTTGATACCAGTTGACGTGCTCCCTACCTGTTAGCTGACACTGAATAATCCCAATGCTTCAAATTTGGAAGTATATCACCTTATCCAATCCTCAAGCCGTAATCCGAATCCAGTAATTCTCTGAAAGTCTAAATCAGAAGTCACAAGGATTGCATTGAGTGTCATAGCAGTGGCAGCTATCCAAAGATCGTTATCCGACAATGGTGTCCCCTGTTGTTCCGCTTGCCTTTTCATTTGTGCGTAATAATCAGCAGTTTCTTCCGGGACTGCAAGGCACGGCAACCCCGCAAACAAGTTGACCACTTGATTCACCAAAGATTGTCGCCTACGCCCTGTTGGAAGTCTCTCAATTCCAAAAAGGATTTCACCTTTAACAATCGTACAAGTAAAAGCGTAATCATCGACATCAGATAAAGAGTCAAAATGGGCGACCACACGAGGGGCGTGCGCCATTAAAAGGCTGCACGTTGATGTTTCTAAAAGATAATCCATGAACTATGGCCCTTCCGACTCGTCAAAGGGGGAATCAAATCGTATGGGAGTTTTCCCCTCTTTAATTGACTCAAGCAGAGCCAGAGCATCTTCCATCGTCACGTCATGTGATTTATTAATAGCCTCTAGGACCTGTTTGGGTTGCCCCTTTCCTTTCGGCTTTTGCGATTTCCAGATAAGATATTCCAAGTATTGCTTCAGTTCTCCCATCTCAGGGTCTGGTAGTTTTGTAACTGTATCAAGTACCCATTCCTTTGTTGCAGTTGACACGATGGATCTCCCTTTCAACTTTGCTTTAGAATTCCCAATCCATGTAACCTTTCTTAAGTCTCGTCTTTCATAATCCATAAAACATCAACCTTCAACCATTGCTGCCCAGTTAGCATTAATCTCTTTTACCTTCCAGACAATAAAACAGGAGGACCACCCCGCAGCCGACCAGAAATGCTAAACCCGTGATAACCAAGTTCACGTTCGCTTGTGGAAGAATATGAGCGAGGTCAATGCGTTCCTCACCGACCATTGCATAGCTGCGGAAGGGCCAGAGCCCGTATAGCGATGCGAGCATCAACCCAATTAAGAACGATACTGTCAGGTCGTGATGACGTTCAAGGACATAATTTAACAATCGCGTGAACGTCAGCAGTCCGAGCACTCCACCCAAAGCCACAACCCCTATCACAATCCAGTCCCGGTTATTCACTGACGCGAGCACATCGAAGTAGACGCCCAGCAGGATAAAGATGAAAGAACCGCTGATGCCGGGCAGGATCATCGCAGAAACCGCAATAGCACTACATACAAACAGATAGAGCAGCTTTCCAATGGCGCGGTTCGTTCCTTTTGGGATCTGTCCGAGTGCCTCCGTCGAAGCCCCCGCTTCTGAGACTGTATCTCCGCCGACGTAGCTCTGCTTGAGTTCATGTTTCCGTTGCTCACTCTCCAACCTCTTTTCTCCGCTCATGCTGAGTGTCAGTCCCACCGTTAAACCCACAGCGAGGAGCAGGGAAATACATTCTTTAACAGTAAAACGTGTCAGCATTCTGAATGGAATGATAACGGAGGTCAGCACCAATCCACAAAAGAAGCCGTAAGTCGGATCGTGCTGCTCATTGAGCAGATAGATGATTAGTTTGGCAGACGCTACAACAGCGAACAGTGCACCAAGGGTAATAGTTATCAGGAACCCAAAATCGATACGATGCAACTCTGTCCGCGCTTCAGATATTGCGCCCTTTTTTAGGGTGAGAATTGCCGAGAGTTTTCTGACAGTTGAGAACCCGATGTGACGCAGCGCACGAATCAATCGCTCATAGATACCGAGCAGAACCGCCATCGTACCGCCACTCACACCGGGAATAATATTCGCCACCCCGATACAGCACCCCTTGAGAACAAGCGTTAAATAGCGCAAATCTCCTCCGCGTTTTCAGGCTAGAGTTGCATGTTCTCATCATCCAACCAAGCTTTCAGCGGTGTGATGAGGGTGTGGTCTGTAAAGTCAAGCTGCACGGGCGTAATTGAAACGCGTCGATTGTGGACTGCATGGAGGTCTGTATCCCCTCCAAAGTCAATTTGGGTGCGTTCTCCTCCAATCCAGTAGTACGGTCGCCCACCCCGATCCAGTCGTGTAACAGCGTTTATACTGTAATTCCCTCGGTCTTGCCGCGTTATCTTGATGCCTTTAACCTCCGAAAGCGGACAATTCGGCACATTGACATTAAGCAGGATGTGGCTTGGCATTCCCTTCTCGATCACGTGCTTGGCGATGCGACATGCGATGGTTCCTGCTGTTTTGTAGTGGAAGTCAGATTGTTCCCCCACGCCCTCTAAGGCGAGGGAAACTGCAATTGATGGAATCCCTGAGAGGGTTCCTTTTTTCGCCGCGCCAACCGTGCCTGAAAAGTGAATATCAGCCCCAAGATTCTGCCCCCGATTGATGCCAGAAACCAATAATGTTGGAGGTTCCGGAAGCAGCGTACCCAGCGCAAGGTCGACACAATCCACAGGCGTTCCATCAACGGCATAGGCACGCGTCCACGCTTGTTTGGCTCTGAGTGGCTGATGAAGCGTGATTGCCATTCCTACAGCACTCCGTTCCCGATCCGGTGCCACGACATAGACCTCGTCGAGGGTTTCGAGTGCCTCCGCGAGGGTTTTCAGACCCGGCGCGTCAATCCCATCATCGTTGGTTACAAGAATCATATTTTAACACCCACCAAAAAATAACATCAGACGAGTAGCTTTGCGAACCGCCGTTTGCCAACTTGTAGGATGGTGTCCCCTTTCAGAGCGACTTCCAGCGCTGGATCTGTTATCCTGTCGCCATCGAGGCGCACCCCTCCTTGCTGTACCAATCGCCTCGCATCACTGGAACTCTTGGCAAAACCGACTTGCTGCATCAGATGGGCGATCCAGATCTTACCATCAGTGAGGGAGGAAGCAGGAATAACAACCTCTGGCAGATCGTCGGGAAGTTGTCGGTCGCGATGGACCCGGTCAAACTCCGCTTCTGCTGCTTGCGCGGCATCTGCGTCGTGATAGATTGTCACTATCTCTCGGGCAAGTCGCTGTTTGACTGTCTTGGGGTGCAGAGTACCGCTTGCTAATTCTGCTTCAAACGCTCGAATCTCGTCGAGCGGCACGTCTGTTGCCAGCTCGAAATAGGTAGACATCAACTCATCAGGAATAGACATCAACTTAGCATACATCTCAGGGGCCGGCTCATAAATTCCAACGTAGTTACCGAGTGATTTGCTCATTTTCTCAGCGCCATCAAGCCCCACGAGTAGCGGCATTAACAGTGTCACTTGGGGTGCCTGACCATAAGCACGTTGGAGGTCACGTCCCATCAGGATGTTGAATTTCTGATCGGTCCCGCCCATTTCTACATCTGCTTCCAAGACGACAGAATCGTAACCTTGACAGATTGGATAGAGGAGTTCATGCATCCCGATCGAAGCACCGTCTTGAAGCCGATTTGTAAAGTCGTCCCGTTCCAAGATACGCGCTACTGTTGTTTGCGCACTGAGCCGAATGACATCTGCGAAAGACATTTCATCAAGCCATTCGCTGTTAAACACAACGCGGGTCTTGTCTTCATCTAGGATCATGCAGTACTGGTCTGCATAGGTTTTGGCGTTATGCTTCACCTCTTCCGCCGTCAACTGTGGTCGTGTTTTTGATTTGCCGCTTGGATCTCCGATTGTTGCCGTAAAGTCGCCAATGATTAAAATAACCTCATGTCCGAGGTCTTGAAACTGGCGCAGCTTCCGTAAGACAACTGCGATGCCGAGATGGATATCCGGTGCTGTGGGATCTAATCCCAGTTTGATACGAAGTGGCCGTTTTTCTGTTCTGGCGGTCTCCAATTTTTGAGCGAGTTCCGCTTCAGAGATAATCTCCGCGGTCCCCCTGCGTATGAGTGCCACCTGTTCTTCGATACTCAATTCTGCCTGCACGTTGTATTCCTCAGTACCTCCCCCGATCAAACACCGGGACTAAAAAGTCTATTGTTTAGAAGTAATATCAATCGAATAATGCGTCGGCTAATTATACTACAGGTTGGAAGATTGAGTCAACAGATAAACAGGGGCAATTCCCCAATCTGCGCCCATAGAGAATTGCCATTTCCAAATAGGGATTTGCGTGATATAATGTGATTCGAGTGTTGCTTTTGTAGACTTTTTGAAACCTTTCCTCACTCGGAGATCTTCAAGTTGTGATTCACGTCCAAGAGCTGTGTAAATCTTTTCATCAGAAACCGATTCTTATCGATCTGAATTTTCGTTTGGAAGCCGGGGATCGTCTGGCACTGTTGGGACCAAACGGTTCAGGCAAGACACTTCTCATCAGGATCATCGCAACGCTGATTAAACCGACCTCCGGCTCTATAGAGATTGGTGGATATGATGCAATTAAGGACGTGAGTGCCGTCCGTCCACTCATCGGCTATGTTCCCCAAACCTTTGAAGGGTATCCCACCCTCTCTATCCAAGAATATCTTGAGTTTTTCGCTGCGGCATACAGATTGGAAAAAGGGCAGCGTGCGATGAGTATCCAGGATGTTTTGGATTTAATGGATCTGGCACCGTTGCGGCACCAAAAGGTCGAGCATCTATCACTGGGACAGAAGCAGCGACTGTGTTTAGCTAAAACTTTCCTACATGATCCGTTGATCTGGTTGCTTGACGCACCAATTTCACCTTTAGATCCGCAGGGGCAAGCCGAAATGGGGGCACTGATCCAAGAACTGGGGGTAATGGGCAAGACGGTGGTTCTGGCAACGAACTGTCTAACCGATGTAACAATTCCGTGCAACCGCGTTGGGATTCTGAAGGAAGGTCGTTTTGCGTTTTACGGGGAGATGCGCGATATTTCGGAGCGATATGGTAACCGGCATCGGGTGGAAATTGAGGTTACATCGGGTATGGAGGCAGCTCAAGCTATTCTTAGTGAAAGGTCGGACGTAATTTCTCTGCAGATCACAGATGGGCTAATCCAGGTCGAATCACAGATGACAGAGGCAGAAACCGCTAACTTACTGAAAGTCTTGATTCGTGGAGATGTCACAGTTTCACGTTTTCAGAGAATTGAGTATGGGTTAGCGGATCTATTTTTGGAGGTTACGAGTCCCTCAGTTTCTGATGAAGGAACTGAACAAGGTTGATGGTATAACAGAATATGGATATCAAAGAACGTCCAAATCATAGACAATATATTGAGATTCTTCGACGTATGACACCCGAACAACGGTTGATGAAGGCATTTGAGCTATCCAAGTTTAGCAAGAAACTGTTCATCCACGGCTTGCGAAAAAGGGTTCCAGATCTAAATGAGGAAGAATTCCATAAACTCTATATGGAACGGCTTCAGAAGATGTTGAATCAACACTGAAAAGATTACAGAACGTAGCACAACTTTTATAAAGAAGCGATAGTTTTCCTCAGCTTGAGAATTTTCAAGGAGTTATAATATGATCAAAATTGCTAAACTCAGTTTCGCTCACGTACATGCAAGAGGCTATGCCAATCAGATCCAAGAAAATCCGGAAACCGAATTGGTTGCCATTTGGGATGAGGAGGAGTACGGCGGCAAGCAGATCGCGGAAGAATACGACATCCCGTTCTATTCGGATCTGGACGAAATTCTTGATCGGGACGACGTTGACGCTGTTGTCGTCAATGCGATAACATCAGATCACCCTAAAGTGATGATTGCGGCAGCGGAAGCGGGCAAGCATATTTTCACGGAAAAAGCGCTCGCCATCACCGTCGAGGAATGCGATCAGATTATCAAAGTCGTAGAGAAGGCTGGAGTCAGGTTCATGATTTCGCTTCCCACGCGTTGTGATCCGGATATTGTGCTGGCGAAGCAGGTCCTCGATGATGGACTTTTGGGGGATCTCACGTTTGGGCGCGGACGCATTGCCCATTCGGCGGGACTGGATAAATGGTTCCAAGGACCCAGTTTCTGGTTTGGGGATGCAAAGCGTGCCGGTGGTGGTGCCCTGTTCGATCTCGGCTGCCATCGAGTGGATATCATCCGTTGGCTCATGGGTGAACCGAAGAGTGCCATCTCTAAAATTAACAACTTTACCGACAATTATCCCATTGATGACAACAGTGTATCGGTGGTTGAGTTTGCGAACAAAGCTCTTGGTGTTATTGATGTGTCGTGGACGCACCGGTCGGGACCTAACATGCTTGAACTTTATGGCACGGAAGGTTCGATTGTGGCTGGTCACGGTGATCTGCACTTCGAAACGCGGAAGCTCTCGGACGAGGAAAAAGCGGAATACATTGCCCGGCGCCCTGAACCGCCGCTCTCGGCGATGCAGCAGTGGGTCAACAACATTCTGCGCAATGAACCGATGCAAATTACAATTCAGGATGGTCGCAATCTCACCGAGTTGATGCAGGCATTTTATATGTCTGCCGATCAGGGACGCTCAATAGAACTGCCCCTGTGAAGCAGGAGACATAAAAGGTAAGGAGGAGGGGATTCGCCAGAATGGAGGCGTTCCAGAGGCTATTTCTTCCTTCTATTTTTTTGCTTGCAATCATTTTCGGTATCTGTCATAATATCGGAACGATACGGCAATTCTGACGTTAGATTTAATATATAACTGTTTGCAATCATACTTTAATTATCCGACGTGTAGGGGTTGTCTTCATTATAAGGAGCAGAAAGCATGTTCAACTGCGATTATCACATACATACGAGACTTTCTCCATGTGCAGCGAGGGATTTCGATTTAGAAAAGATCATCAAGGTCCAACAAGAGCGCGGCGTGAAGGAAATTGGCGTCACGGATCACGATTATGCATACGGCTATAAAGCCAAAAACATTGAGGCGGTCAGAAAGATTGTCCAGAAATGTGAGTCACCAATTCCTATTCACTTTGGCGTCGAATCACATATCTTAGAGTACCGGGTGGCCTCCATCAATATCCAGCTAGCATCATACTTTGATTATGTACTAATGGCGCCAAACCATTATCATCTGCGCGGGGTGGCACTCCCCTCAGATCTCGGCAATCCGAAAAGGGTTGCGAACCATGAACTGTATATGTTCGAAGCTGCAATCGCTTGTCCATTGACCGATGCTATCGCGCATCCATTTGTTCTGACACCAAATGTCTTTCGTTTATCGAACGAGGAGGTATCTGCATTTGGAAGCGAGATGATGCGACACATTGATCAGAAACGGCTGATCCATCAGTTAGACCTCGCCTCTCAGCGTGAGATTGCTATTGAGATTAGTCCGAAGTTTATCCGGTACAACCAGCGCCACTTAACCGAGTTTTACCAGTTGTGCTTGGAACGGGAAGTGAAGCTGCTTATTGGTAGCGACGCCCATAAAGCGGAAGAGCTGGGAGAATTATCGGAACTGGAGCCGATTTTGGAGGAGTTGGGGGTCCAAGAAGAGCATCTGTGGCGTCCCAAAGAGTGGCGGTGGTAGGGCGTAATCGAAAGTAAGCGAACAACGTTCTTCTTACCATTCCCAACAGATATCGACTTTTAATTCCTCAGCAAGATTTGCCAGATCCCGCAGATGATCAATGTGAAGCGGAACACCACTATCGACCCATGCTTCGCGTTTCCGCCACTCTATCTCGCCGGGCAGATACACCTGATCTACCCCTTCGACAGGTTTTGCCCCCTGAATTGTGCGGATCCCCTGATCGATTGAGGCGGCGTATTCATCATAATCTGTAAAACTTGCCACATTGATTGCGATGAAGAAGTGTTCCGAGACGGCGTCACCAACTTTCTCACATGCCATCAAACCACCTACCAAAGGTCCGGCTAAAATACCCATGATCAACCCTAATCCGTATCCTCTCGGTCCGCCCGCTGGCGTAAGTATCGTTCCCTCGTTCGGATCCTCAGTCGGTTTTCCATCGGTGGTCAGTAGCCATCCCGGCGGAATTGGCATACCGTACATTTGCAGTGTGCGAACCTTTCCCCACGACGACGCACCACACGCCATGTCCAACACGATGGGCCGTTCCTCACCGGCGGGAAGGGCATAGCTGAGTGGGTTATTTGCAATCACAGGTTCCGCCGCCCCCGGCGCACCAACAGAGGGGCCGCCTGTGTTTGTGGTTGAGAAACCGATCATCTTGGCTTCGACTGCCATCATCGTGTAACATGCGGCGGCACCAAAATGACCCGCATTGCGTACTCCTGCCGCAGCAATGCCTGCGGAACGGGCTTTTTCGATTGCCATCTGCATTGCCAAGGTGCTCGGTGGGTGACCTAAACCGTTATCTCCGTCGATGACAGCGAAGCCGGGACCTTCCTGAACAACGCGAATATCAGGATTGGGATTCATCGCTCCGTCGAGGATGCTGCGGACGTACCAGGGTATCATGCGAGTACCGTGTGAGTGGACACTCCGCAGATCGGTTTCGACTTGGAGATCTGCCATCAGTTCGGCGTGTTCTTGAGAAACTCCGGCTTTCTGGTAGAGCGCGACTGCAAACTTATGCAGCGGTTCTGGTTGAACAACGATATCTTGCCCCTCTTGGTTCATGGATTCTCCTTTAAAATTACTGAAAAATAACAGGTAAAACGCAGTGCGTAAGAAAAACCGTTTTGCCCCTTTACGTATTACGCATCACGCATTTTAGATACATGTCGCCCCGCTGGGACTTTAAGGGTCAATTTGAATTGCGTATTACGCTTTACGCATTAAGTATCACGTATTACGCATCGTTCTAACGGATAGATTTTCCTAATCACGATGCACTCCTTTACACTGGTGCTCTGTCAAATAAATTATGATAAGTCACTCCCTGCTCGGCTCCGTTCCGAGAGTCCGAGACTTGGATAGCCATATCCAAGCCCGACTTGCGGCGGTGTTGTGGATTTGTCAATCCACAACGAGCAGGACCATTAGCATTTATCCGACAGAGCCCTAGTATCCCTTCTGTTTATCCACGACATTGACCAACGGTTCTCCGTTAACATCGTGATGCAGGTTCTCAATAAACAGATCCATGGCACGTTTACCAATGTTCTGTGATCCACCGGCGGTGTGAGACGCCAAAATCACATTTTGCTTTGTCCATAGTGGACCGTCTTCGGGATACGGTTCGGTGTAGGTTACGTCCAAGCCTGCTCCAGCCAGCTTGCCACTATCGAGCGCGGCAATCATCGCGTCTTCGTCAACGACCTTACCGCGGCTGACATTAACGATATAACTCCCATCTGGCATCGCATTAAACTGATCGTGCGATAGGAGTTTATGTGTCTCTGGCGTGATTGGACAGCAGACCATCAGAATGTCGGTTTGGGATAGAAAATCTACCAGTGAATCCATCTGACCGAGCTGATCTACCGTATCAGGTTTCTCGACAGGTTCTTTATCGACAGCAATCACTTTGCAGTCAAATGCTTTTGCTCTGACGGCGACGGCACGACCGATCCCACCAAGCCCAAGAATACACATGGTCATGCCTGCGATTTCGATGGACGGGGTCCATTCCCAGTGTTTGTGCCTCATGAAAGCGAGTTGGGTTGTAATACCTCGGGTCATCGAGAGTAGTAGCGCGAAGGCGTGCTCGGCAATCTGGGGACCGTACAGGATACGGCTGTTGACTAGACTGACATCACTGTCTCTGAAGGCGGGAAACCTCGCCCATTCAACCCCGACGAAGGGCTGTTGTATCCAACGCAACGCTTTCGCCTTGGGAAAATCTGATTCATTGACGGTGCCGTAGAGGATTTCGATATCCGAGATATGGTCTCCGAGTTTTTCGCCTGCGGGCAAGAAGCGGATTTCGAGTTCTGATGGGGCATCTTCGAGCATAGCTTCAACTTCTGGTCCGGGTCGGTGTGCAATTAAGACTTTTGGTTTAGACATCACGGTTTCCTTTCTAAGATTTTGTGAAATGTGACATAATACATGGTGCGTAAAAGACCTATCATGGTGTATAATATCACAGGTTGATCAACGATGACAATAATCGATTTTATGAAGTTTGGTTCAAAGGTGCTTCTGACAGTCAGCCGCACCCTTAGATTTTGAATTCACTCACAGGAACTGAACGTCGTGCAACAGTGACACTGAGCATTCATTCCTATTTATTTGAACTGCAAATCATCCTCCGAATGTGGAGCTTTAAGGCAAGCCAAACGCACTATGGAAACAGCCTCAACTGACGCACCGGAGACCGAGTCTCCGGGAGGAACCGATAAAGCCAAGGAACAAAAACGCACCTTTTTATTAGCTGTTGCTCAAGGCACATTCATACGAATTTCTTTCGCTTTTGCTGATTCCACTACTGTTCTCTCCGCTTTCATTTATAGACTCACCAACTCAAATACCCTCGTCGGTTTGGTCGGCTCAATCGGCACCGCCGGCTGGATGTGGCCCCAGCTGCTCATCTCGAACCTCTTGGAACATCGTCCGCGCAAGATGCCTTTTTATGCGCTCGGTATGGGTATCCGTACTTTCGCATGGGTCGCAATTTTTCTGTCTACGCTGCTAATCGGCCCTCGCGACTTCGGTCTGCTTGCTGCTTGTCTTCTCTGTTTTTACTTTGTCGGATCTTCGTCGATGGGCATTTCGACGATTCCGTATATGGATATTATTTCCAAAGCGATAGGACCGCATCGGCGCGCCCGGTTTTTCAGCTTGCGTAATATCACGGGCGGGATCTGTAGTTTCTTCATCGGTTTTCTGGTCCGACACGTGTTGGACGATGATTTCGGATTAGCATTTCCACGTAACTACGCACTCCTATTTGGCTGTGGCGCGATCTCTGTTGGCGCTGCGTGCGCGATTTTTCTCAGGATCCGTGAACCGGTTAGCTCGGTCAAGTCCCAGCGCCGCACCCTTTGGCAACACCTGAAGCAAGGACCACAATTTATTCGGACAGATCGAAATTATCGAATGTTCCTGTATTTCCGAATTTTCGGGCATGCGGCAGGAATGTGTGGTCCCTTCTACGTTCCGTACGCACTGGACAAATTAGGGATTACAGAATCAGCGATTGGGCTGTTCATCGCTGTCAGCGCGGCCAGTGGTGTCATCTCGAACTTTTTGTGGATCTACGCCGCCGAGAAATATGGTGAACGGTGGATCCTGATTCTCACATCAGCCATGGCTTGGGCATCGCCATTAATCGTTATTTCTGTGCAGTACGTGTCGCCGGCTTGGCGGGTGCCGGTCTATCTGTCAATTTTTGCTCTTAACGGCGGAGCGATGAGCGGTATGATGGTGGGCTTCATGACGTATATGATCAATATCGCACCACCCAGAGTCCGTCCGACCTACCTCGGTTTTATGAACACAATACTATTTCCGTGTGGTTTCATGCCAGTGTTAGCCGGCAAAATGGTTGGGGTGCTTAGTTACGAAGGGGTCTTCTTGATGTCCGTGGGAATGGGGATATTCGGATTTTTAATAGCAACACGGTTAGAAGATGTGTATTATGAAGAGGAAACGGCTTAATACGGAAGCTGAAACTACCTATGAAAACCGCTTCGACGGATATGCCAGAACCACAACCCCAAGAGGAAGAGAACAAGACACGAGAACAGAACCGCAACTTTTGGGTCGCCATTTTTCAAGGTATATTTGGGCGAATCTCTTTTTCCCTATCGGACAGCACGACGGTTCTTTCGGCTTTTATCTATAAACTGACCGCTTCAAATACCCTCGTCGGCTTGACTGGCTCAATAATGTCAGTGGGGTGGATGTGGCCCCAGCTGCTGATCTCTAACCTGCTGGAACACAAACCCCGCAAGATGCCGTTTTATATCCTCGGCATGGGTGTGCACACCGCTGTGTGGCTCGGCGCTGCGGTGTGTACGGTGTGGATCGGTGCACGGAATTACGGTTTACTCGCTGCGAGTTTTATCTTACTCTATTTCGCGGGCACTTCGTCGATGGGTGCGTCATCCGTCGCTTATATGGATATTATTTCTAAGACGATTGAACCGCTACGGCGTGCCCGATTTTTCAGCTTGGGCAATTTCATCGGCGGATTTTTCACCATATTCATCGGTTTTCTGGTACGTTACATTTTGAGTGATTCCTCTGGATTTGTCTTCCCGAATAACTACGCGCTTCTGTTCTTTGGCGTTGCCGTAATGGCACTGGTTTCGCTCTTCGTTTTTCTTAAGATCCGCGAACCTATTCGACCCGTTCAGACCGAACGCAAGACGTTTTGGCAGCATATCAAGCAGGGACCACACTTCCTTCGGACAGACTCGAATTATCGACAGTTCATTGTGTATCGAATCTTCGTTAATGTCGGACGGATGTGTATGCCTTTCTATGTACCGTATGCCCTGGATAAACTGAGCATTTCGGATGCAACGATTGGGCTGTTCCTTGCAGTTGGCGCTGTCAGTGGGGTCTTGTCGAACATTCTATGGGGCTATATGAGTGGGCAATACGGCGTCAGATGGATACTGATCTGCACAGCATTACTCGCTTGCACGGCACCGTTGGTGGCGATTTTTGTGCAGTACATTCCGCCTGTGTGGCAATTGCCGTGTTATTTTCTGACGTTTGTTCTGGGCGGGGCTTCAATGAGCGGCATGATGGTCGGATTCATGACATATATGATTAATATTGCGCCCCCGCTGAATCGTCCCACATATATCGGTTTCATGAACACCTTGGTATTCCCTTTCGGTTTTATGCCGGTGGTTGCCGGTCAGCTTATCCGATGGATTGGTTATGAATATACTTTTGCAATTGCGTTGGGCGTAGGGTTCTTCGCATTCATTAGTTCAACCCGTCTGGAAGAGGTGTACCATGATGAGGAATTCAGGTAGACTCCACCGGTAGTGAGTTCATTAGTTCATAAGTTCAAAAGTTCATTATGGTGAATTCTATAATTACTTATACACTTTCGATACACAACCAACCCCCTAAATCCCGCCCCCGATAAACCGGGATGTACCACTTGTCAGGGGGACTTGATGAGGCTTCGATAAGGGGCACTATTAGGGCTATTCAGTTTTAGGCTTTTTAACCATTTTGTTTGAAAAGGCGCAACCGGGAGATCACCCCTACAGTGAGATGTCGGGATTCGGAGATCCCTCCTACAGGAGAACTAAATGATCCTAGGGGCACTATTGGTGAACGTCTACATATTTATATCGTTCACCATAATTATACCGATGAGCCAATGAACAAACAGACAGTCCTCAACAAAGGGATTCAAGAGTTCAACGATGGTAATTACTTCGAGTGTCACGAAACTTTAGAGGATGTATGGATGATCGAGGTCGGACCGGATCGCCCCTTCTACCAAGGACTGCTCCAACTGAGCGTTGGTTGTTTTCATCTCTTGAACCGAAATTATGCGGGTGCGGAGAGCCAATGGTCGAAAGCCCATGCCAAGCTCAAGGGTTTTGGAAGCCAGCATCTGGGAGTCGAGCTGAAATCACTTATTGAGGGGATTCTTCGCTGTCAGGAGATGTTAGCGACGGTTCGGAGTGGAGAGTGCAGGGAATTTGACCTTTCGATTATTCCCCGGATTCAGTATACCTGAGTTGTCCTTTTTCTGCTTTATTAGGAGTTACGCACTTCAGTAGGGAACAACGATCGTTGTTCCCTACGAACCCTTGATAGACCCTCTATTGTAGTTACCCGATTTATTCCCGATAAATCCCCGATGAATCGGGACAGGCGGGATTAAGAAACGGGCGTTGGAAATTGGGTGCTGTTGCTTTGAATCCCGACGAATCGCCGAACTACAAGGTTTTGAACGTTCAACTGCGTAAGTCCTACTCTATAATCCAAGTTGCGCGGGCGCGTTGACGTTTTGAAGTGGCTAGGTTCTGTCAAATAAATTATGATAAGCACCTTCATTGCGATGTCCGGTGCGGTTACAAACCGCACCTACCGGGCTTGGGGAACATAGAGAATTACCGATTTATGTTCTGAAACCTTATACAGGTTGTGCTACATTTTTCTGACAATGTACGAGGTTCTGTTGACATTTCATCGCAACCAGATAATAGAGAGACATAAATCGGTTCACTGACCGAAAAAGTCGAGTAAAGAAACCGAGTTTTGAAGAAAAAACTCGGTTTCTGGCAGCTTTTCCATTGATTTAGCGTTTCTCGCGGTAGCAAAAACAAAATGTCAACACGCCCTAATTCAGCAAGCCCTATAATTCTTAGGCAATCTGACAAATGTAGCGCACAATGTTAGTTTGCAGGTTGGGGTCACAATCTAACAGATTGCGGTACAAAGAAAAAACTGCGTTGGGTTTCACTCTGTCTGTCTATAAGCAGGCGTTGCTAGACGACCATACCTCTATTGTACTTGAGAGGGGTTCCGGTTTAACCGTTCAACCCAACCTACGGACTGTTAATGTCAACAGAACCTCGATAGCTCGTAGGGGCGAGGTCCCCTCGCCTGACGGGTTGGGAGACCCAACCCCTACGAAAGAATATATCGCCCGTTAGTTCAATGAACCGACACAACTAAGGAGATAAGTTATGCCGATCCCAAATGTGAATAGGAATACCCTCTCGGTAGATACACCCCTTCCACCACCAGCGTGGGCACTGTTGGAACTGGAACTCATCCGTGCCCAGACGCTTGCCTGTGAAGCATTTTTCGATCGCTATTTCGATGAACGCGGCTATCTGATCTGCCTTCCGCGCTGGGGTGGGAACGATGGTCCGGACGATGCCATCGAGAACCTCACAGGTTGGCCCATCCTGCACGCGCTCGGTGCCTCTGATAGCATCTTAGAGATGTACAAATTGGGGTGGGAGGGCCATCTGCTGCAATATACGGAAGCAAAAACTGTGGAGGTCCCTATTGCTCGCGAGGGGATGTATTATAAGGAATTCTCAGTCATGTTCGACTGGTTCCATCATGGCGAGGGGCTTGCGGTCTTTAATTTGCAGGGACTGTCGGATCCGTATGATCGCGCCTTTCAGAATCGGGTGAGACGTTTCGCCGGTCTCTACATGAACGAGGATCCACAGGCTCCGAACTACGATTCCGAACACAAGATTATCCGCAGTATGTTCAACGGCAGTCGAGGACCTCTCCTACGCAAGGCGACTGCGCTGGATTGGGCAGGCGATCCTATCGAAGTCGAGGGACGTTTCGACGCAAAGCATGGAGAGCGCAATTTCGAGGAGATGTTGGCGCATTTCAAGGACTATACCGATATCGTCGGCGACCATCCATTGAATCTTGCTGCGACAACCCTTGGAATCAATGCCTACATGCTCACAGGCGAGGAGAAATACAAGGCGTGGCTGCTTGAATACGTTGACGCTTGGGCGGAGCGGACAGCTGCCAACGGCGGTATTATCCCATCGAATATCGGTTTGGATGGCACAATAGGGGGAGAATGCGATGGCAAATGGTATGGTGGGTGTTACGGCTGGGGATTCACCGTCGTCGTTCCACAAACGGGCGCATTGGCAGACCGGAATGCCCATGTGCGAGCGGTCGCCGGCTTCGGCAATGCCCTGCTCGCTACGGGTGATCAGAGCTACGTCGATGTGTGGCGTAAGATGATCGAGACGGTTAATTCAAACCAGAAGACAATCGACGGTCAGGTGATGTACCCCAGTATGTATGGGGACGATGGTTGGTACGGCTACACGCCGCAGCCATATAATCAGGGCGCATTAGATGTCTACTACTGGTCGATGAATCGGGACGTCCTCAGGTGGCTCCCTACAGACGGCTGGATCGGGTTTTTGGAGGGCAATAACCCGGACTACCCGACAGAGGCGCTCACACGGGACTTCGGCACATTACGCCGGAAGATGCGGGGGATGCATGAAGACACCACAACGCCGGACACGCGACTTTCGGACGACACTTTGGCGTTCAATCCTGCGGTGGGGAGCAATCTGATTGAACTGATGCTCGGTGGTATCACGCCACGGTTCGGCGAACCCTTACACTGCCGGGTACGCTATTTCGATCCTGAAAGGCGTCGGGCTGGGATGCCGGAGGATGTTGCCGCACTCGTGGAAAAGCTAACTGACGACGAAACGACGCTCTCGCTTGTCAATATCAACCCTGTCGAAGAGCGAACGGTCATTGTTCAGGGCGGCGCTTATGCCGAGCACCAACTAGTCAGCGCTTCTGCCGATGACAAGACCTTGCCAATCGATAGATCCTCTTTCACCGTCCGTCTGGCTCCCGGAGCGGGGAGTCGGATTGTTCTCAAGATGAAACGTTATGCCAACCAACCGACGCTTGTATTTCCTTGGGATAGAGATTGACCGCTTGTGTCCAGCGTCCAGCAATTATAGTAAAGTTTAGAATTATGGTAGATTTTAGAATTACTTAGACATGATGAGCGAACCAAGTCACGAATCTTGCTCGCCGAGTTACGGCACACGGTGCCCCGATGAATCGGGATAAATCGGGAACAGCGCCTACCAAACATGCGGAGCGAAAGTGTCTATCTATTTTTAGAATTCATTATAGAAAGGATAATCCAATGAAAGTGACAGATGTCGAACGTATTGTCGTTGACGTGCCGTTTGTTCCTCGACAGCATAAGCTTACCCGTAACAGCCTGTCGTCGGTTTATAACTGGTCGGTTCTGGAGCTTTGTAAGGTCACAACGGATACCGGCCACGTCGGTTGGGGTGAAACCGTTATTCGCTACACTTACGGCAGGGTAACCGATCAGACGGTAGATAAGGTCATGGGCCAACGTCCAGCCGAACTGATGAATGACGATTCCCTCGGTGCCGGTTTGCAGATGGCACTCTTTGACGTGGTCGGTAAGATCCTGGAGGTGCCGGTCCATCAACTGATTGGCATGAAGGTGCGGGATTGGACACCGATCTCTTGGTGGTGTGTTGATGCTTCTCCCGAAACTTGGGCGGCTGAAGCACAGGACGCTGTGGCAAACGGCTATACCAGTTTCAAGAATAAGCCGCGGCCGTGGTGGGATATCGTCACCCAAGTTGAGGCAGTCTCCGAGAGTGTACCACCACATTTCAAATTAGATCTCGATCCGAACGGTTCGCTCCAGAACGCCTCCGCTGCAATTCCAGTGATGAAGAAATTGGAACAGTACTCGAATGTGGCGATGTTCGAGACACCTATCCCGCAGAACGATATATTGGGCAACAAACAGATCCGTCAAGCGGTTAACCGACCGATTGCGATGCACTTCGGGAGTCCACCTTACATTACCGGTATCCGTGAGGGGGTCTGCGATGGGTTCGTCATTGGGGGCGGAAAGTCCGAAGTTGTGCGGCAAGGCGCCTTGAGCGCGGAAGCGCAGATGCCCTTCTGGTTACAGTTGGTGGGGAACGGTTTAACAACAACGTGGGCTGCCCACTTGGGTGCGGTCCTGACCCATGCGACTTGGCCCACGATCAGCTGCATCAACCTCTACAGCGACCACCTCCTGAAAAAGCCGATCGAAGTTGTGGGTGGATATCAGCAGGTTCCTGATGGACCTGGTCTGGGGATTGAGGTGGATGAGGATGCGGTCGAAAAACATCGGGTTCCTCAAGAGCGGTTGGACGGCTTTGAGAAACATGGGCAACCGATTCACGCACTGCCAGACGTTATCAAAACAATCGTCTATCCAGATGGAAGCTGCATACATATGGTCGATCAGGGGCTTGGGTACTTCAACGCAGGTAACGGTCCCGCTTATGTGGAAGGTGCGCGTTTGGAGATCAGGGAAAACGATGGATCGAGTGAATGGCAGGATCTGTTCTCTCGTGCGCAGAAACAGCCGGTACGTGACCGCTGGAGATAACGGCGATCAACACGAGGTGATATGTTAGTCTTAACGACCTAAGGAGGTATCCCATGTCATTGGTCGTTGAATGTATAGAAGATCCCACTCTGTGTGTGGTGCATATGGGGAAGGGAGAGAGGATTACCGGACTGTTAGCGGAGTTGCTGAACCCGGTCAACTCAGAGAGTTTTCACGAATATCGTCTACCCGCGAACTCGGATGTCGAACTTCACTATCACGATTACGACGAATATTGGCTATTCACAGCGGGTACTCCCAAGGTGACGCTGCGGCTGCCAGCGGGAATCACGAAGACAGTCCGGCTTGAGCCGGGGGATATGGTGGCGTGTGTGCGGGGTGTGGAGCATACGCTGTGGGCGGATCACGAACTGGTTTATTTCCAGTTTTGTAGTGTCCTTGAAGGTGGAGAGCGGCGTGGACATTTGATTCGGTCTGGTTCCGGGTAGGCTGCCTGTTGAGAAATCGGGGGTTAGCGGAGGGAATTAACCTCTATCAAACTGTGTCTGTCCACAACCTGCGGGGATTGCTTCTGAATGAATGGCTCGATTGACCCGCTTTCAATGATTTGGCTACCTTTTTGTTCAAAGCGGAACGTCAATCGCGAAAGTCCCAGCTCAGAAAGAGCCGCTGTGACAGTTCCCTGCTTCGTTTTGGGCACATAAAACAGAAAGGCAGCCAGGTGACCGAAGGAAGGAATCTCATTGAAAGTCATTATCCCTACCGCCGGAAGTGGCACGCGCCTCAGACCCCACACTTTCGCGTCTCCTAAAGCGCTCCTACATGTTGCAGGGCGTCCCGTCCTTGACTATCTCCTCGAACCACTCCTCCAAATCCCGGATCTCTCCGAAGTAATCATTATCGTTGGAGACAAGGGAGAACAAATTCGCGAGTATGTCGAAAGGTACTATGATCTACCAACGACGTTTCTCTGGCAAAACGAACGGAGGGGGCTCGGACATGCGATTTCGTTGGCTAGAGCGCGCGACAACGGCGAACCCGTGCTTATTCTGTTAGGCGATAAGATCTTTGAACCCGGTTATCAGAAGATTTTCAAGAATTCTCACACCGTTATTGGAGTTAAGTCGGTCAAGAATCCGCAGGCGTGTGGTATTGTTGAGACGGATGGAGCGTTTATCACGCGCCTCATCGAGAAGCCCGAAAAGCCGCCGACAAACCTCGTGATTGAGGGTGTGTATTACATCCAAAATAGCGAACTGTTGTTTCGTTGTCTCGACGAAATTATCGATAAAGACATCCGCACCCAGAACGAATATCAGTTGACAGATGGGTTGCAGTTGATGTTAGAATATGGCGAGCGGATGAAGGTCGAGTTTGTCAACTCGTTGCACTGCGGAACGCCAGATCAACTGTTGGACGCCAATCGTTCTATTTTACAGAAACGGGCATCCCGGATCCGTCGCTTTCCCAACAGTGTGATTATCCCACCTGTCTTTATCGGGGAGGGCGCGGTCATCGAGGGAGCTATTATCGGTCCTTTTGCTTCAATTGGCAGCGGAGCGCGGGTCGTCAATGCCATTATCAAAGATGCGATTATCCACCCGAATGCGGAGATACAGAATGTGTTGATCAGCAGATCGCTTATCGGTCCCAATGCGCGGGTGCATGGAAGTTTTCGGCAGTTCAACATTGGCAGTTCGTCACAGATAGATCTCTAGAACCCCTTTTGGCATTCGATAGAACGAGCAAAATCGACTTATAGAAGGTCCGCCCAAAATACTCAGGTACTTGCCTTAGATTGCCCACGCTGATTTCAAAGGAGAAAAATATTTGAATCCCGTTACGTTTCAAGGTGTTTTGGCTGCGCGCCGTATTGTCTATCAGTATCTGAAACCGACGCCGTTAATCCACTACCCGGAATTGTCAGAACTGTTTGGCTTTCGGGCTTACATTAAGCACGAAAATCATCAACCGACCGGGAGTTTTAAGGTTCGGGGCGGCTTGAATTTTATGAGCCAACTTCCAGCGGATCAGCGGGAGCGGGGTGTGATAACCGCGACACGGGGCAATCATGGTGGATCAATTGCGTATGCGGCAAAACAGTTCGGTGTTCATGCCACGATCGTCGTCCCGCACGGTAACAATCCGGAGAAGAACAGTGCCATGCGCGCTTTCGGGGCGGAACTAATCGAGCACGGCGTCGATTTTGATGAATCGCGTGAGCTATGTGAAAAACTGCAGACTGAACGCGGCCTCCGTTATGTGCATCCTGCCGACGAACCACCGCTATTCCACGGCGTCGGGACCTATTCTCTTGAGATTTTTGAAGATCTGCCGGAGGTGGATACGATTATCGTGGCAATTGGGGCAGGGAGCGGCGCATGTGGTGTAATCACGGTGGCGCGAGCGATTAATCCAAATGTAAACGTTATCGGTGTGCAGGCGGAGAACGCACCATCGGTTTATCGCTCATGGATGGTAGGAGAGAAGATTGAGACGGATTCAGCAAATACAGTCGCCGATGGCTTGGCAACCCGTGTGACATTTGATCTACCGTTTTCAATTCTCAAAGATGGGATTAGTCAGATTGTACTGGTGAGCGAGGGAGAGATTCGAGAGGCAATTCGGATGGCGTTGCGGTACACGCACAACCTCATAGAAGGCGCTGCTGCAGCACCGATTGCCGCTGCTCGCAAGCTGAAGGCAGAACTTGCAGATCAGAACGTGGCGATGGTTATGAGCGGTGCAAACTTAGATACGGAAACTCTTAGATGGGTGTTGGGTAAGGAATAGGGTGCGGCTAAGGTGATCTGGACATCTATTCTGTGTTTTGTGGTTTAGGTATCAGAGTTCTGCTTGATGGAGATAACTAACTTTTCCACCTCCTCAAATTTGGGGCGGTATAGAAAGAGACCAACAAGCGCAATTGCAAGGAATAACAAGAATGTGGTCAAGTTACCCTCCATGAAGAAGATTGTTAATCCGAAAGCCGCAATGCTTTCCGCGATAGCAAGAGAAACAACCACCGCAGGTTTATATCTGGCGATGTATAGCGAGATTTGACCCGATATGTCTGCAGCCTCTTCGGGGAGTGGTTTGGACGACGCCCGGTGTAACATATATTTCCGTATGAAATAAGCCAAGATCAGTCCAACGGCTGCCACACCGTATAAGACTAGTGTTATCCGTCTAACAGTTGGCAAATGGTATAGCTGCTCAACGTTCCTGCCAAGTAGGAACACAAAAATCAGCGACAAAACGAGAGTCAGGAACATCGCGATCCAAACAGTCCAGACCTTGAACATTCCCGCCTTTAACTGCCTTACTTCCCTTGTAGGATCTAACATATTCCTCCCTTTCAGTTGATGCCTCGCAGAATCGTTCCATCAGCTCAATGAGCCACCGTACCAGTACCCTAACTTACGTTTCACGCATCAAGCACACTTATTTCAATATCAACATCTTTCGCGTGTCTGAGAAATCGCCTGCGCTGAGGGTGTAGAAATAGATACCGCTCGTCACAAGCTGACCGATATCATTTCGTCCATTCCAATACACGGCTTCTGATTGGCTGGTGTAGCTACCCGCTACCCTAAATCCAATCGGTAGTTCCCTGACGGGTTGTCCTTTTACGTCATAGATCGAGATATGAACTTCCGCTGCTTCTGCGAGTTGGTAAGGTATCCATGTCTCCGGGTTGAACGGATTCGGGAAATTGGGATATAACCGCGTTCCAGTCGGAATTGTGTCGCTAACAGTTAACCACCGACGCAGCAGATTCGCAACGAAACGTAGGTCGGGATCTGTATCGGCTTTGTCCTCTATTTCGGTTAGCGCGGCACGTAGGCGGCGATTGGCTTGAGGATCCAGTGCAAAACGATGCGGCGTCTTCGCTTTGGCAAGCCCAGCAGGTGTGGTGAGAGAAACCAGTGATGGTGCGCCCTGTGTGCTCCCCTCGCCAAAGTGATTGGCAACACCGACCAAGTCAAGAATGTTGACAGTACCATCTCCATTGACATCCTCCGGTAGGCCCTCGCCAACTGTATTGAACTGGCTGGCAACAGCAACCAGATCTAAGATATTAACTTCCCCATCTTGGTTGACATCATAGGGAGGAAACTGGGGCACCTCGGTATATGTGAAGCCGTTCGCAAGGGTGTCTGATTTACCGTCAGGGTTGGTTACTATCACATCGACACTTCCTGCAACTCCCGCGGGCACTTCAACTGTCAACTCGGTTGGCGAGACGAAAACGATGTTAGATGCCACATTACCGTCAATTGTAGCAGTTGCTCCGTCCTGAAAATTTTCTCCAATTATCGTAACGGTCTCTCCACCGGCTACATCAGCGTTGTCTGGGGCGACACGGGTGAGAGTTGGCGGCGGCGGCTCAATATATGTGAAGCCACCTGCAAGTGTATCCGATTTGCCGTCAGGATTGGTCACAACCACGTCAGCGCTGCCTGCAACCCCGGCGGGTACTTCAGCTGTCAACTCAGTTGGTGAAACGAAAATCACATTCGAGGCAGCTTTACCGCCAATTGTAACGGTCACTCCGTCCTGAAAATTTTCTCCAATTATCGTAACAGTCGCTCCACCGACCACCATGTCGCGGTTTGGATCGACACGCGTGAGCGTTGGTGCGACTGTTTGTGCGGACTGCTGCAAGCTTATTGCTTCCTGCAACATCGGCGCAGCGAACCATAGTCCAATCAATGCTAAACAGAAAAAACAGATTGTGTATTTTGCCAATTTCATCTCCTATATTCTGAATAAATGAGAGTTAACTTTGCCTTTGTCAATCATCTCTCGCGGCCTTCGTTAACTCAGCAAGCCGTTCAGCAAATCTAAGCGCGCTATTATCCTCAGGTTGATAGTCGATTACTTTGCGCGCATTCACGATGCTCCAGAAGCTGTGTGAATTGTCACTGATTCCATAGAAGATTTGAAACGGAATTCCATTTTCATCTTCGATGCTCGGCGTCTCAATGCTTTTGATGAACAGTTGTGTCTGATCTCGTGCGCTCAAATAGGCACCAAGTTCCCGATGGATGTGCTTCAAGTCCTTTGGATCTGCGGCGTCAAGAATTGTCTCACGTGGCGCACCAATTCGCACCTGTACGTTTTCCAACTTCTTCCCATCGACATGCCCCGTCGCAAACACAAAGCCGAGATGTTCATAGGTCTCTTTCGCCCAGCCGTAGAAATTGTCAGACAACGGGCGCATGTCGGGGGTTACTACATCCCATTTATCTCCCCAGATTAGATTTTCATAGTAGTCCGCAGCATGATTGGAGCTACATACGACCGCTCGACGTACCTCTTCTTCGAGACAGATCTGATAGAGATTATACGCCATCTGGACGTTCTCCAACTCGTTTTCAAAACTACCTCCTTTAAAAGCACAATGAACGACAGAATCAACACCTTTGAAATAGTCACGGTATTTGTCTCGGTCCGGATCGGTCAAGTCTGCAATCTGAATCCCGTCGACCGTCTCGCCACTCCGATCGGTCGTCTTGACATCAAGCAGCACCAATTCATATCGTTCACGAAAGGTAGGTAGCGTTCTGCTGGCGATGTATCCTGATGCCCCTGTAACAAGGACTTTCTTTTTGTCAGCCATGTAGCGTGTCCCTCCTTGATATAGCGAGCATAATAGCATAGCCAACACTATCGGTCAAACAAAAATTCCAGATAAAATTCTTGACAGATAGATAAGACCTTGTTATAATTTACTATTGGTTTTGCCGGGTCGTCTAATGGTAGGACGCATGGTTCTGGCCCATGTTACGAGGGTTCGAGTCCTTCCCCGGCAGCCACCTAATGGCGCTATCGTCTAGGGGTTAGGACGGGTGGTTCTCAGCCATCAAACCGGGGTTCGATTCCCCGTAGCGCTATAGGCAGAGAAGCTACGCTGCATATATAAAGCCGCTGTCGGCTGGACAACGATCTCATTGATCAGTCCCCTGATAGCGGCTTTTTGCATTTCTGGGGCTGGGCGTGGAGGGGTGTAGCTCGGAAGGTGGGAATAGCGGGAAGTTGCGGGGCGGGGTGCGCGTGGTGGCCCCTGCCGGGGCTATAGCGTGCGTAGATGCTACCTTTGATGGGCAGATCGGGGGTAGAAGGAACCTGTTTTTTTCATATCTTATGTTCCCGTTCTAAAACACCCAATTTTCCTTGCTTACAAAACCTGCTATATTAACACATTCAATTTCAAGATCTTTGCATACATCAGGAATCTTCGGATTGGATAAGTTGCCTGCTGGTTGTTCTTCTGTGACGACAACCCCATTTGGATATTGCATTGCCAGAGCAATGACCCACGGATCTGCTAATGAACTGTTGGTTTCTACTCTCATTAGCTTTGGATAGTCGGCTATTATAGTTTGAAAGTCACCCTGCACTGAATCATTCACTTTTGATAACAAAAAAGGCTTTAAACCTTTTTCACTACACCAATCCCTTAAAACCGCACCTCGCATTGCTTCATCGAAAACAGGCTCAGACATTTTGAGACGGTCGTTTCTGATGAGTTCCTCAATTTCGTTCCACAAAGAGGGAAAATTGTCCATCGGGTAAAGAACGCCAGATGCTTTAATTAGCGAGCATGCGTCGAAGCTATAAACCACCTGATCCTGATTAAACAGTGAATTCATGCGAAGATATTGTTCTCAATTTCAAAAAGATGTTTCGGGTCACACTTGGAAAAAGCATCAGATAAGTCGGCGAGCGTGATTTTCTCCTCATAATAAGCCGTAAAAGCGGTCCGCGCAAAGTGCTCGCCAGCAGTATTCAGAAGCCGATTATGATAAGGTGCACCACCGGTTGGCACCGGACGATCTTGATACCTTTCCAGTAGACTATTTCTGTACGCTTGATACTTTTGCCGCGAAATATAACCGAGTGTTAGTAATCGCCTCATAATGACTTCAGGGCTTACACGGAAGTGCCTTGAGATTTGAGGTAGGTCTGCTTCAAGCGTATGTCGATTTATTATCGGTAACAATTCATCTTTAGGGACCAAAACTTCACCAGCTACCTCATTGCAAAAAACTTCAGTCGGGTTATCCGGAGGACGGAGTTGTCTAAGTTTTGTATTCTGAATGACGCTTTGCCCAAGCGCAATGTGAACTAACTCGTGAACAATAGTGAAAATGCGACCATAGGGGCTGTCTTTGGGGTTTACCACAAGCACCGGAAGCGGTTCCTCCGCGATACAGAACCCACGGACAGTTTCTAGTTTAAGGGATAGATGCGAATTGACGGAGGTTTGACAGACTAGAATGCCTCTCTCTTCGACAATTTGTCTCCAGAATTTTAGCGCGGAACGATCATCGTTGCATTGTTGCAGTAATTCTGAATTGAACTGAAGGGAATCCCGTATTTCTAGCGCGGCACTCTCCGGCGGATCAGTTTCGCTCAATGTCAACGTCACTTGAGGCGGGGATTCGCCCAACAACTCGTAAAACTCAATAAGCGTCGCTCGCCTTTCATGGGCTTCAATGATATTGGCATTTAATCTATACGCTTGGTCTTCTAACTCCTTTAATTGTTTTTCATCAGTCGTAAGAGGCTCTGGCAATTCCCGATGATCCGCAAGTGGTTCAAAACTAGCGGGTGGCTCCGGCAAATAGAAAATAGAAATATGGGTTTTATAGGCATTCGCAACCCGCTTTAATTGTGCAAAGGTGGGCTTATCCATGCCAGCTTCCCACGCTGCGAGCTGTTCGGGTTTTACATTTGATTTTTTTGCCGCGTAGTCAATTTCTAACTGGAAGCGTTTTTCACGCGCCCATTTGAGAACTTCTGGCGTAATAAGTGCTTTCACAGATTTAGCCATGATCTGTATCCCCACAAATCAGTTGTTGACAATCTCCAATCAATCATCTCTTGCTAGTTTCACGGACTGAGGCTACCAACTTGTCATTAAATTCCTTGCATGCCTATAATTATACGCCAAAGTCGCCTTGTTGGTCAAGACCGCCATCTCCATCATCGGTTCAGATTTTACATCAAGGAAACCGATCTCAAAAAAAAATCGAACTCCGTTCACTCCGCCTCCTTCTTCCGGGCGAACCTCACACGTCGGACGACCTCTTGGGTCTGCTTCCGATAAGAGCACAGAAACAGGGCAAAAAGCGCCGCCAAAACGATGAAATCATATACATCCGCACCCCACGGCAAGACACCTATTACCTTCTCACCGATCTTGAGGCCGATGAGCATCATAACCATCGCACACAGTGTCCGCAAGAGATTGTTCTGTGCGGACAAGATGTCAATCTTTGAATCCGACTTCGATGCCTCCACATAATCTTCGTAGGGCGCATCCTTTACAAACCCGATCCGTTCCAGAACGGGCTTCACAATCAGCAGTCCGACTCGGCTAATGACCAATCCAATAAAACAGTAGAGGACGATCCCAACGACCCAACTCCTCTGGATCAGCGAAAACGAAGTGAGCCTTTCGCCCAAAATCACGAACAGGAACCCGGGCAAAAGATAGCTAAAAATATGATAAGCCGATAGCTTTTCGAGAATCACTTTCATGAGATCCGCCCCTTCAGTTGAGACAGGTATATACTCTTTCGATAAGCACTGATATAGGATATATGAAACCGGTTAAATTGGCATCTCTAATCCGTTATCTTCCACAGGAGTACCGTCCCGTCTTCACTCCCACTGGCAAGTAACCTTCCATCTGGGCTGAATGCCACACCTAAAATCTCCTCTGTATGCTCGGTGAGTGTCCGTTTATGTGCCCCCGTCGCCGTGTCCCACAGCCGCACCGTCCCGTCCAAACTCCCAGTGGCGAGCACACTGTCATCGGGACTGAACGCAACACTCTTGACCCTACCTTTATGTCCGAGGAGCAGCAGCTTCGGTTCACCGGTCGCTGCATCCCACAAGCGTACCCTCGAACTATAACTTCCCTCAGCAATCGTGGTGCCATCTGAACTGAACGCGACGCTATTGCCCCAACCTAAACGCACAGTCAGCGTCCGCTTGAGTTGCCACGTCGCCGTATCCCACAGTCGCGCGGTATTGTCCGCTCCCCCGGTACAAAGCGTGGCACCATCTGAACTGAACATCATGGTTGCGACCAGACCCTTATGCCCGGTGAGCGTCCCCTTCGGTTCGCCTGTCACGGCATCCCACAATCGCACTGTTTCGTCTGTACCCGCAATGGCAAGGGTTCCACCGTCCGGACTGAACGATACGTTTAAGACCCCATTTTTATCGCCCCGGAATGTCCCCTTAACTTCCCACGTCGCCGTATCCCACATTGTCACCGCATCCCGATTTAGCCCTCCACCACCGGCAAAGGACTTGCCATCTGGACTGAACGCCATACCGTAGATCTTATCTGTGTAACCGCCGAGCGTCTGTTTGTGTTTCCACGTCGCGGTATCCCACACGCGCACCGTCCCACCCCGCCGTTCATCGGTAAACGTCGCCCCGTCCGGACTGAATACGACATTCTTGATCCCACCCGTAAATCCGGTGAGTGCCCCCTTCGGCTCCCATGTCTCGGTTTCCCATAACCGCACCGTCGTGTCATCACTCCCACTGGCAAGCGTCTTCCCGTCCGGGCTGAACGATAGGCTTGTAATCTGTTTCGTATGCCAAGTGAGCACATCCTTGAGTGCACCCGTTTCACCATCCCACAGATATACCGCATGAGGTTCACCTCTTTCCGACCTCGTGCTTGCAATCGTGGTGCCGTCCGGGCTGAAGGCTATGCTGTCGATCCAGTTCATGTCCGCTGCGAATTCCAACCTAGGTTGCCACGTCTCAGTATCCCACACCCACGCCGTGCTCTCCGAACTCCCCGTGGCTAACACACCACCATCGGGTCTGAACGCTACATTATAGACCCCACTCGTATATCCGGTGAGCATCCGCTTCTGGTGCCACGTCACAGTCTCCCACAATCGGACCGTCTTATCCTCACTCCCACTGGCGAGTACACTGCCCTCCGGACTGAATGCCACACTATAGACGGGACCTGTATGTCCATAGAGCGTCTGCTTGTGTTCCCATTGCACGGTATTGTCCCGCGTCATTTCCTTCCACAGCACCACGGTTTTGTCCCAACTTCCAACGGCAAGCGTTCTGCCATCCGGACTGAATGCCACACTATAGATCCAACCTCTATGCCCATAGAGTTTCGTGATTTCATCCGTCTCCATATTCCACAGTCTTACGGTATTGTCGCGACCACCACTGGCGAGGAGTTTCCCGTTCGGGCTGAATGCTACGCTCAAGACTGAGCCGGTATGCCCGGTAAACAGGTCAACCTCTCCGTTCCGAGAGTTTTCAACCTGATAGGTGGTTGTATCGTAGAGCCAGATACCGATGGAAGTCGCAACTGCCAAGTAGGTGCCGTCTGGAGAATACTGAACTGCATTGATAGTGCCTTTACCGAGCCGGGCAACCGCACCTTCGGGTAGACTCAGGTGCGTCGATTCTTGGGCAGGAGTAATTGGCAAGAATAGCGCGAAAAGTGTCAGGAGCATCGTCATGATTTTCATCTGGAATATCCTCTTTCTATGGTGAAGCCTCGACTTCGCAGGGACGAGGAAAGCTCGCCCTTACAGATTCTGTATTTTGGGCAGGTTAAGCGTAACGGAATCCCGATTTATCGGGGGCGGGCGACGGGTCTGTCGAGATGTGAATCTCGACCTACGGGCGGCTGTTAGATGGTGAGCCGAATACGCAAACTAATTCCGACTCGTCGGGACCATACATTAAGAGTCGGGATTCGGAGATCCCTCCTACCGGGGCGGGTTAGTCAGCGGCTTTCCATAGAAGCACCGTCCCGTGCCGACCTCCGCTGGCAAGGGTCCTCCCATTCGGGCTGTTACGCTCTCGACCTAACCCCTGTGCCCGGTGGGCGTCGCCTTCTGTTCGCCCGTTACGACATCCCACATTGGTACGGATCTTAAACTTACGTCAGCAATTAGCTTGCCGGGAGGTGGGTTGGGTTGAGCGGGGCGAGCCGAATGGGTATCTCTTGGTGATGTGAAAGAGGGGTGGCGAGGAACCTGCGCGGGGAGTTATCCACAGGTTATCCACAATTTTGGGTATCCACAAACCCTGATAACAAGGGGATTTTCAGCGTAATTAGGGATTATCAAAGGTTATCACACTTAGGTTCTGTTGACATCTTACCGCAACCAGAGAATAGAGAGACATAAATCGGTTTACTGACCGGGGAAGCCGGGAAAAGAAACCGGGTTTTGAAGTCCGTTCCACCTGTCCCGATACATCGGGGAGAGTCCCAGACCTTCAGTAGCGTATCAATGAGATGGCTTGAATGACACAGTGGGTTGAGTGAAATGGGAGGATTAGATCGCTTGGGGATTGGGGGCGCTGCTGGCATTCCTACACCTTCAATCTTATGGGTTAATTGGCGAGGTTTTGAAGCATTTCTTCGCATCTGGCGAGCTGCCGGTCGCAGGTATCGAGAAACTGATCGCTTTAACGCAGTAAGACTTCAAACTGTGTGCGCTGTCGTGATAGCGCTGCGAACTGTTGCTCTGCTTCGTGCCAGAGGTGATAGGTTGTTTCATATTCTGCTTGGCGATTTATTATTTCTTGAAGCAGCAGGGCAGTTTTCTGTCGTGCTTCTTTGATTTCACCTCGGAACGTTTTGGTCTCGTGCATCTGATTCTCCAGCTCAAGAATCTGTTGTTCACGCTGCTCCGGCCTTTGTAATTGAGAATGTGTAGTCATAATCATAATTCCACATACGAAAATGAACCCAAAATCCCATAGCAGTATGATCTTAACTCGATTTGTGGGATAGGTTGCCAGGGACCCGAACTTGCACCAAGGAAATAGGATCCATCAGACTGTGTATTAGATCCTTGCACGCGGTGAGGGGGTTAGGGTTCGCCGCTTGACTTTTTTTTGGGGTATCCACTATAATAGCCGTAATAGTCAACGTCTTGGTGGTTATAGAGGTTTACAATGTTCGTCAGACGGGAGTGGGACGGGTTGAAGGACAATCTGAGCCAAACTGTAGCCTCCGCGTCGTCAGTTCAATCGCCTACCCAAAATAGGCTTCCAAAAGTCCTAGTGCTAAGATCCTCTTACGGAGCTGTCCCAAATCCACCTATCACAAGAACATCTTGGAACCACCAAAAAAGGGGAAATGTCATGAAAACCTTTGACGTCGAACGACATGTAACCGAATTGGAACAGGACGGCTATACTGTTATGCACAATGTGATGCGGCCATCGGAGATTGAAGCGACCAAGCAAGCGATAGAAGAGACATTGGACGCGGAAGAGGCCATTGGTCGCAAATACGGCTTGCAGAATGAAAACCTTCGACATGCGTTTAACGTCCAAGGCAAGCATCCACATTTCTACGGGATGCTACTCCGCACCCCGGCACCGGTTGAGATCGCCCGTCGTGTGCTTGGCGAGGATATGTTCGCCCACGATGTAGCAATACGGACCCCGATGCCGACCGGTAAGAAGGATGCGACACGATTGGGAGGGAATTTGCATGCTGACTGGGCAGATTTCACAGTGAAGCCTTTTGCTGGTGGGGTGCACTATCCGATGGCAATTCAGTCTGTGTGGGCGATGGTCGATTTTACGGAGGAAACAGGTGGTCCCATGATCTGGCCTGGCTCGCATCTGTCCCTTGAAATTCCACATGAAGAGCCTGAAACTCTGCCACCGGGAGGTATCATCGCTGAGGCACCGGCGGGATCAGTATTCCTCTGGGATTCGAGCCTATGGCATACTGGGGGGATCAATTCTAGCAGTAGCCCACGATATGCACTGATTTTCTACTTCCAGCGGTGGTGGATTAAGGGGTTTAATGATTCCTACCGCTATGTGTCGCCGGAGGTGCGTGCAGAGATGACCGAAGCCGAGCGGCGTATCTGGGGACTTGAGGCTGGCGTTCCACCGAACACGCACTTCAGAGACATGACTGAGGAACAGATAGCCGCACTGACGCCCGAAGAAAAGGCAGTACTTAATATCGCACCATTTTAGGCTTATTGCCCCATCTGTCAAAGGCTTGGAAAACTTGTGAAGTGCCTGTAGAATTGGCTGTGATGTCCGGGCGGCGGCAGCACCTAACCTCAACCAAGGGAGGTCTATTCCTGATGAGCCAAATACAATCACCGCAACTCATCGAAGGGCTGCGAGGGTATGATAGCGCAACTATCGCCAATGCAATTGAGCACTTTGAGATGCGTGACCCGACTGCGGGTTACGCTAACAATGAATTGATCTGTCAGCTGCCTGAAATCGCTACACCGATGGTGGGTTACGCTCTCACGGTAACAGCCGATACCACCACACCCGGTGACACAAGGAGTTCGCGGGTAGATGATCTGGTGGAGGCGATTGATCTGGCGCCTAAGCCGTCGGTTCTTGTTGTCCAACATGTAGGGCATGATCGTAGGCGTTGCTGCTTTTTTGGGGATATGTTCTGCACGATTGCCCAGAAGTTGGGCTGCGTGGGGTTTGTTACGGACGGTAATGGTCGCGATCGAAGTGCTATCCGTCAGCGTACGCCGGATTTTCATGTTTTTTCGACTGGGTGGGTTGTCTCGCACGGTTATGGTGTGTATATCGACTTCAACGTGACGGTATCAATCTGTGGTTTGACCATTTCACCGGGGGATTTGCTACACGGGGATGAAAGCGGTTTGGTGTCCGTGCCGATCGACATCGCAACGGATGTGGTGAACCGGGCGGGGGCGGTTCTTGAGGAGGAGGCGGAGTATTTCGATTTCTTGGAGAGCGATCGTTTTAATATGACAGAATTGAAGCGCCGTATCATTCCGCATGAGTAGTCCTTGCTGATGGTAGGGGCATTTAATTTTCCCATAGCTCGATGTCCCGGTCAAGGCTCTGGCGGGGCAAGATGCCCCGCCTACGGGTTTGGGTCATTCAGAAAACAGTCAAAAAACGGAAAACTGAATAGTCCTATTGCTGATGGTGTTATTGGTTACGTATTATTATTGGAATCAAGTATAATAACGGGGATTGGGTTGTAAATTATGATAGATTTTGGAGTTATGTAGGCATTCCCGATGTAGAGGCAACCCCCTAAATCCCCCCTTGTCAGGGGGACTTGGAACGTAACACCCCTTACCAGTCCGTGCCCCCGATGAATTGTCCGTACCGTGACTAGAGAGACAGGCGGGACCAGGAAGGGACTTGATCCAGCAGGGGAACCGCAAGCCCAAGACGGGTAACCACAAGGGTTACCCCTACAGGAATTGACGCTCGGGGATTGGTTTATGGTAGATTTTGGAGTTACTTAGACGCTCTCAATACACAGCTAATCCCTAAATCCCCGTTACCAGTCCGTTTCCCTCGATAAATCGTCCGTTCCGAGACCAAGGGGACAGGCGGAATTCGAAACGACTGAAGCGAAGTCGCGGGCGGGGAAACCCCGCCCCTACGGAAAAATTGATGGATTCTCAACGCCTAGCAGTTTGCGTTATAGTAGCGGGGATTGGGCTGTAAATTATGATAGATTTTGGAGTTATGTAGGCACTCCCGATGCACAGGCAACCCCCTAAATCCCGCCCCCGATAAATCGGGATGTACCACTTGTCGGGGGGACTTTAAGAATTAAATCTTGGGATCCAAGATAATATACGAAAGTTAAGATAGTAAGGAGAGGCACATTGAAAATTACTGATGTTAAGACATTGGTCATGGGCACGAGTTGGCGTAATTTGACTTTTGTCAAAGTGGAAACTGATGAAGGGCTGACTGGTGTCAGTGAGGTGCGGATGAATAACCGCACGGACGCGCTGCTCGCTTACCTCGATGGCGCGAAGAAGCGTCATGTTATCGGTAGCGATCCGTTTAATACTGAGGATCTCTATCTGCGGATGTTCCGTAACGATTATGGACGTTGCGGGGAGATCGCGGCGACAGGGATTAGCGTGGTCGAAATCGCGTGTTGGGATATCGTCGGGAAGGCGCTGGATCAGCCGGTTTATAAACTGCTTGGGGGCGCATGTCGTGATAAGATGAAGGCGTATGCCAACGGTTGGTATAAGGTTGAACGTAGCCCGGAAGAATTTCATACCGCTGCCAAACAGGTGCTTGAGAAGAATTATAAGGCTCTGAAATTTGATCCCTTTGGCGCGGGTTTTTATGAACTCTCTTATGAGGAGAGATTACGATCTGTTTCGTTGGTTGAAGCGGTGCGTGACTCGGTAGGACCGGATGTAGAGATCTTGATTGAGATGCATGGGCGTTTCAGCCCTGCGATGGCGATTCAGATAGCGCGGGAATTGGAGCCGTTTGAACCGAGTTGGGTGGAGGAACCGGTTCCACCTGATAATCTTGCGGCGTTGGCAAAGGCATCGGATAGCATCAATATCCCGGTCGCCACCGGCGAGCGACTCCATAATAAGTTTGAGTATCGTGAACTGATTAACCTCCAAGCGGCGGATATCCTGCAACCTGACATCACGCAAACAGGCGGGTTACTGGAGGCGAAGAAAATCGCGGCTATTGGGGATATGTGTTATATGCTGGTCGCCCCGCACAATGTGGGCGGTCCCGTGTCTACTGCGATTTCGTTGCACTTCTCTGCTTGCACACCGAACTTTAAGATCCAGGAACATTTCAATGACTTCTCGGAGGCGTGGGTCAAGGAAGCTGCAACTGGCTGTCCTGAAGTGATTGATGGCTATTTCAGTCTGCCGAACGGTCCGGGTCTCGGTATGACGTTGAACGAAGATCTGATTGCGGAACACCCGTATCGTGAGGGATCGTTTAATCTGTGGGAGGATGATTGGCATCGGCGTCAATATTGAGCCGTGAAACGTGATGCGTGAAACGTAAAAAGAATATCAGATGCGGTCAGATGAACTATGAAGAATGGGAAAATTCGGTTCCTGATGAAATCACTAACGCTTCCTTTTGGAAGATGGAGGCTTATCGTTTGGGGTTATTTGCCGCGGAGGTGGGATGGCACGACGTAACTAAGCCGATGCGGGATAAACGCACGGTTGAAATGTCAAACTAACTCTACCGCGCCCTGGGTTCTATCAGTACAAACCTCGCTGAAGGCTACCCACGAGGTACCGGCAGAGATAGAGCCCGCTTCTATGAATACGCGCTCGGCTCCGCTAGGGAAAGCCGGGATTGGTATTACAAGAGCAGACACATATTGGGGCTGGCTGGCGGTCACTACCCATCGCTTGAGTCTTCTGATCCAAATTATTCGGCTGCTATTGACACTGGTTCCACAACAACGTCAGGGGATTGTGCGTGAAGCGGGGCACACCTATAAAATGGAGAGCACAAATTCTATTTTACAAAATGTTCCTTTCTCCTAATCGCGTATCACGCTTTTTGCACTTTCTCTTGAGATGAGCAAAACACTTTATCCAATTAACAAAAATGTAATCCCACCTCGAGTTATTTTCTTTGTCCTTTTTCTAGCGATGCTTTGGGGCGGTAATGCCGTCTCGCTCAAAATTGGGCTCGAAGAATTTTCGCCATTCGCCTCGGCGGGGCTCCGGTTTACGATCGGGCTTGCCCTTATTGCGGGCTGGGCATCGGCTCACGGTATATCGATCAAGCCACAGCGACATGAATACCTGCGGCTCTTTCTGTGCGCTATTTTATTTATAGCGCAAATCGCTGCGCTCAATATGGGAGCGAACTTTACGCGCGCGGGCAGAACCGCAGTCATGACCAATACCTACCCGCTCTTTGTTGCGCTCATTGCACATTTCGTTGTTCCGGGCGACTATATGACACGACGGAAGGCGCTTGGATTGGCTTTTGCTTTCGGTGGGATCTGTTTCGTGTTTCGAGATAACTTCGTGGGTGGCACACGTGAGTTTCTGGTTGGCGATCTATTGACGCTGCTGGGCGGGTTTCTGCTGGGACTCCTTATTGTGGTTACCAATCGTCTGATTCAGAATATCAGTACTTACTGCGTGCTGACAACACAGATGGTTATCGGTGTGCCGATCTTTTTCACACTGAGCGCGATTTTTGAGGGGAAAGCGGGGTATGGCTTTTCGTTCCCTGCGTTGTTGGCGATTCTGTATCAGGGTGCGGGAATTGCGGGGTTCTGTTTTGTCGCGTGGACGCTGCTTCTGAAGGATTACCCGCCTAGCCGACTCTCTGTATTCTTTTTTACGACACCGCTCTGGGGTATTTTACTAAGCAATCTGCTGATTGGTGAGCCGATTACGGCTGGGCTTACGATTGGGGCAGCGTTGGTGGCGTTGGGGATTTATACGATTAACCGTGCGCCAAGCGTTAGGGCCTCAGGGTAAGCGGAAGACGGGCAACCACAAGGGGTGCCCCTACAGGAATTCGCGGCGGGTAGATGCGGGTGTTGGATAGTCAATCTACAGAACGCGACCACAAGGGTTGCCTCCCCCTATCAAGACAACCCCCTAAATCCCGCTCCCGATAAATCGGGATGTACCACTTATCAGGGGGACTTTGAAGCCATAAATCAAGGCTAATCGTGAGGGTGGTCCCTACAGGAAGTCGTCGCGGATAGATGTCGATGGGGCTTGGTGATGTCCTATTTTTTTCTTGACCTCGATTCGGATATGTTTATAATTCGAAGGTATATTGAAGGGCGTTGTCTAACAGGTATTTTGGGAGTGGGGAGGAGAGATCAATGCGTATCACGCATGTAGAAACTATTGTTCTGAAACACCTATTCGGACCTCCTGGATCGGGGGTGATGAGAGATTGGATTAATGTACTTGTACACACCGATGAAGGTTTGACTGGGATCGGTCGGGGTGGGAGTGCACAGGTAATTTCTCAAGATCTCGCTCCTGTGCTTGTGGGTCAGGATCCGCGACAAATTGCGCGGCTCTGGGAGGGGATGTATGAGTCTGCGTGGCGGTATCGGGGACCGGGACGTGCGGCGATGCCCTCGATAGGTGCGCTGGATATTGCGCTGTGGGACCTTTATGGGAAGGCGTGTGGGCAGCCGGTGTGGAGACTGTTGGGCGGTTATGCGGATGTGGTGCCTGCTTATGCTGATGGTATCGGATATATGGATCAATCCGCGGAGGAGGTTGCTGGGGAGGTAAAGGAGCATGTGGGGTTGGGTTATGACGCGATCAAACTTCACTTTAACAGCTGCACACCGCAGGAGGTTATCGATAAGGTACGGCTTTCGCGGGAGGTCCTCGGTCCCGATAAGAAACTGATGATTGATGTATCGCGTGCTTGGAGCGGTGCGGTCGCGGTGGAGACGGTTCGTGAGCTTGAGCCGTATAAACTGTATTGGATAGAGGAGCCGGTTAGGCACGACGATGAGCCGTTCTATATGCGAATGGTGCAGGAGGCGACGAGTGCTATCGTGGCTGGTGCGGAGGGCGAAGGGACGCTGTATGGGATAAGAAGGCTTATCAATGAGGGCGCACTCCAATTGGTGCAGACAGATATTTTGATTGGGGGCGGGTATACGGGATTGATGCGGATTGCTGCGCTTTGCGAGGCGTATCATCTGCCTATCGCACCGCATGGTGCTCAGTTCCCGGATGTTAACTGCCATTTCGTTGCGGCGGTACCGAGTGGTTTGACGGTGGCGGCGTGTCCGAGTTGTGAGCCGTTCCAGATTTGGTCGAAGTTGTATGATCCGGTGTTTCAGGTGGAGAACGGACAAATTGTAATGACGGATAAGCCGGGGTTGGGATTAGAATTGGATTGGGATTTTGTGAATCGGCACCGTGTTGATAGTGTATAGGTTCATTAGTTCATTGGTTCATTAGTTTATTTTCACGTTTCACGCGTCACGTTATTAACAATATCTCAGTAGGTCGAGATTCACATCTCGACACAAGGGTGTCGATATTGGAAAATCGATCTACAATGGGGCAACGGGCGGGGGAGCCCCGCTCCTGCGATTGGGCACCGCACCGGAATTTCCACAAAGGTTACGGCATACGGAGTATGCCTACTACTTTATCAAAAGACGGGCAGGGGAGCCTCGCCCCTACGAATTGAATCAGCCAAAGATGGGTAACCACAAGGGTTACCCCTACAGGGATTCGTGGTCGCTACATCGAGTATGGCTCAACCCGATAGATTGGGATCCAGAGCAATACGTAAGAAGAGGCGGAACGCAGATCTGCGTTCCCTACGAAGTATATGCGTTCGAGTTGCTATCGGGCGAGTAGGGGCACCCCTACAGGAATTCGGAATTGTTTCAACGGATATTGGGATCGTTGTAGTAGGTTGAATGCCAGTAGAACGTAGGCGTGTGGAAGGGAAGGGAGATTATGAATCAGGCAGATATTAAGTATTTTCAGCGGTTCGGGTTTATTCAGTGTAAGGGTTTGCTATCGGCGGAGGAGATGGCGGAGATTTCTGATGCTTTCGATGAGGGGATGCAGCTGGCACGAAAGGGCGCACCGCCGCCGCAGCCGGGGGAGAAACGGCAGCAGATTGTCCCGTTCTTCGACTATCACCCTGAGGTGCTTTATCCGCTTTTGGACCATGAGAAGATTGTGGACATTTTTGAGGGCTTGATGGGTGAGGACTTTATCTTGACGCTCAGCGAGGGGATTATCCATACGGGCGGGACGGGGTGGCATCACGATGCTTACGCGCCGGAGGGTTACTTTAGTATGCGAGCGGCGATTTACCTTGATCCGCTGGGTCCTGAAGATGGATGTTTGACGGTTATCCCGGGCAGTCATTTGAAAGAGTTTGGGGAAGCGATAAACGAGATGAGAGATGAGGTTGATGTGCTTCCTGATGAGATGCCGGGCCGCTATCCGCTCTGCAACGCGCCGGGGGATGTGCTCTTTATGAATCATAAGACGTATCATGCTGCGTTGAGTGACAATTACGGCAGACGTGCGATCCATATCAATTGTGCCCCGAACACGACGCCTGAGAGGAACCGGGAGCATTTTGATTGGCTTATGACCTTTCTTGCTGGTGAAACGAAGGGGTGGGGACGGTTCTACAGCGACCGTCTGATTTCGACGGCGGGGCCGCGTCGGCAGAGGATGCTGGAACGGGCGATTGAGTTGGGGTTTGGGGATACGGGACCGATTACGCAGTTGCAGGATTTGCAGTAGGGAGTTTAGTGGTAGATTTTGGAATGACTTAAGCGCTCTAGATACAAGACCAACCCCCTAAATCCCGCCCCCGATGAATCGGGACAGGCGGGATGTACCACTTGTCAGGGGGACTTGATACGCTGAATCTTACAGCCCTTCTGAGCACATGTTGCCCCTCTCACGTGGAAGACGGGCGGGGGAACTCCGCCCCTACGGTTGGACGTGCATCAGAGTCAGAAGAGACGGACCGCAGATCTGCACTCCCTACGAATTACATGCGCCGGACGGTTAAAGTCGGGCAAGTCCGAGAGGATCCCATGACCAAGGATGCCCGACCTACAGGGAGGCAGACAGGTTACTGCATTCGGCGTCCCAATAAGATCGGTTCCGGCTTCGCCGTGAATCCTCGATAAAATCGGGAGATTCGAGGCAATATGTCTATTTGTAAATTCTTTATAGTCGACAGTTTGGGTTAATTTTACGGAAGGATTCTAAGCATGACAGACGAAGAAAAATTTATTGTTGATCTTGAGGGCTATCTGGTTATCAGAGATGTCCTGACGCGTGACGAAGTTGATGAGTTGAACGGCATCATTGATCAGGGCGATCGCTCTGGGCATCCGACGCGCTGGGGTGCACCGTTCAGAAGGCTGATCGATCATCCGAAGATTCTTCCTTATCTGATTGATTTGCTTGGTCCCAAGTTCCGCCTCGATCACGATTATGCTATTTTCATGGGTCAAGGCGAACATCGTGGACGGTTGCACGGTGGCGAGGATGGGGGTCGTCCCGGCGGACCTGAGGGTGATCACTGGTACAAATATCGAGATGGGGTAATCCGAAATGGATTGATCGTGATGACCTACTGTCTATCGGATGTAGGGGAAGGTGATGGTGGGTTCGCGTGTATTCCGGGGAGCCACAAGAGCAATTTCGCTACCTGTTTACCCACGGAGGTGCGCAGTTTCGAGCGTCCGGCGCATTATGTTGCGCAACCGAGTGCGAAGGCAGGCGATGTGATCTTTTTTACCGAAGCGGTCATTCACGGAACAATGCCGTGGCGCGCAGCGCATGAGAGACGGTCGCTGCTCTACAAATATAGTCCGGGACACTCGGCATGGTCTGGACACTTCTATAATCTCAGCGAGTATGGCGAGTTGACGGACCAGCAGAAGCGGATCCTATCTCCGCCCTCTATTGGTGATCGTCCCAATGTCGTTGCGGACGAATGAAACGTGAAGCGTGAAACGTGATTTTCCCCTGCTCGTAGGGAAATAGCAGGGGGTGTGAAACATTAGAAGTTCATTAGTTCACTTTTAGGGAGAGAATTATGCGTTTTGGAATGAGCGGTACATTTTTGCCGGGCAATATGGATGACTTCACGCCGGAGATTGCAAAGAAGGTAAAATCGTTCGGGTTCTCGGGTGTGTTCACCCGTTTTCGGGAGAACGATCCATTTGAAACGACGACCGCCCAATGCCACAGGGTGCGCGATGTGTTAGCGGATGAGGGCATTCGGATGTATCAGACGACGGGCTATTGGCAGTGCTTGATCCATCCTGACGAGACGGAACGGAAGAATGCGGTTCGGACAGTGCAGGAGGCGCTCAGGGTTGCTGGCGATATTGGGGCGCGTGGTATTGATACGGGACCTGGATCGATGAACCCAACGGGACCGTGGAATCCTCATCCTGAGAACTGGAGCCAGCGAAGTCGGGATCAGCTAATTAAGAGCCTGCGGGAGTGCGCGAAGGCGGCGGCTGATAATCAGGTTTACCTTAGTTTGGAAGGGCATCAGCTTGTGGTGCTGGAAGATGAGGTGGTTACGAAGGAGATCCTTGATGCGGTGGATTCGCCGTGGGTCAGATCGGATCTGGATCCGGCAAACTGGGTTACGCTAAAGACGGTGTATTGGACCGGTGAATATATTGATAAGATATTCGACACGCTTGGCAACCATATTGTGAGTGGTCACGCGAAGGATGTCACCCTCACCAACGCACATACGCTCCATCTACCGACTTGTGCAGCGGGCAAGGGGATGCTGGATTTCAAAGCCTATATCGGTCGCATGGATGGACTTGATCCGGAGTACCCGCTGATTGTCGAGGGTGCCCAGGAATCGGAATTGTCGGAGGTGAGTGATTTCTTGCATCGAACGGCAGCGGAGCTTGGGATTGAGGTTATTGAGTGAAACGTGTAAATGGTTAGTTAGGACAGTTCATTGGTTATCCGAGAATTGTAGTGCTAACATCATGATGGCAATCCCAATGTAACCGATCATGGATGCTACGGGGTAGAACGCGAAAATTGCGACCATCAGAAAAAGCAAACCAACCACAAGTCCCACAGCCAGCAAGAGATAGGACAATGTTGCCTTCATATCGACCGTTCCTTGAATTACTTCGCCGGGGTGTCTTTGGACAATGGACTTGCAGCGGGGTGTTCCCCATGTGTAGGAAACCCCCTAAGTCCCCCTTGTCAGGGGGACTTACAATAACAGAACCGCAAGCCCAAGATGGGTAACCACAAGGGTTACCCCTACAGGAGTTGACGCTCGGGGTGTGGGATTGGTTTATGGTAGATTTTGGAATTGTGCAGGCGTTTTCAATGCAGAACCAACCCCCTAAATCCCCCTGTCAGGGGGACTTACCACAGCAAGACTAAGATGGGTAACCACAAGGGTTACCCCTACAGCATCAAAGGACCCACCTAAATTCCCTGTGTCAGCCCGTTCCGAGACTAAGGGGACAGGCGTGACCAAGAAGAGACCTGAGATACAACCCCCTACATCCCCCTTGTCAGGGGGCCTTCAGAAACAGCCCTCTAAATCTCCCTTGTCGAGAAAGACTTGATGGTTCTTTCCGTTCTATTCGTCGTCCTTTCTGTCGCAGGTGTCGAACCAATACCAGAGATGAAATAGCACACACCCCACGATAGCGCAGGATAGGAGACAGAGGGCAACCTCGTGGCGTTCAGCGAATGACGGTGCAATGGCGCGGACCCAATTCAGAGGGAATAAGATCCTCAGAACACCTGTCCCATAGTGGATGAGCTTCCCACCACCACAGTCAGAATTACCAAAACACTCAAAAGCGATTTTCTCACAATTATTCTATTCAACCCTCCATTTGAAGAGATTAGTAGATACACCATTGGTCACAAAAGAAGGGGCTGCCCTCGTAATAGGGCAGCCCCTTTCTGATTTTGAAATGGTTGGTTTTGCAGCCCCTCGAATCACCGAAGCGATTCGAGGGGCTGCTCGGGTTGCTTTAGAGGACTCTGACCTGCATTCAAAGTCCTCTGCAGGAAGCAACCCAGCACTTAATAGACAAGTACCGTGCCGTGATGGGCGATAATCCGGCAAAGCTAGTCAGCATCGGGCTCCAAGCGGAAAACGGCAAAAAGGTTGTCCGCAGAATTTACTCGATTATTAGCAACTATTGTTGCCAACATTTGCTAATAGATGCTGAAGCGTGGGAGACAGACGATTATCCCCGGACGTTTAGAACAGATGGAACGGAGCAGGAGTGTCCAAAACAGAGTGCGGAGAGGCGTTTTCGGTGCGTGGTTAGTTTGATTCTGGAAAGAAGAATGAGGGGTATGGGAAAGGTGTGATTTGGAGGTTGAAATGCTTTTTTACATCAAGGGTGTTAGAGAAGATGCGGACAAATGTCCAGCCTGATTGTTGGGTTATAAAGAAGATGCGTTTGCCGTTGTGTGTGTTGAGCATGTAGATGGGCCTACCGTCGATCCAACTAAATTCCGGTAACTCGCGGTAGCCGAGCGCATAGATCGCCTCGTGTGGGGTGAGCCGTCTATTGGCATAGAATGAGAGCATGACGACTTTGTTATTCAGCATGCCTGCTGTTAATCCTCTGAACCGATATTTCTCTCCGAAGTCGTAGGTGGGGGTGTCGTTTTCGATTGTTTTCCGTGCCTCTCCCAATATCGGCTCAATGTTGTCGTGAAAGGTTAGGAAGTCTGTGCCAATCAAGCGATCGATCTGGTTCATCTGGTCGGGGGTAACGTCGAGTTGGGGAATGGGGGTCGCGCAGCCGATAAGGAGGAGTGACAGGTACGCAACACAGATAAGGCGCAGCAGCATTACTTCTCCTTCATTTTACCCCAAAGCGAGGGCACTTTCCCGCGCGGAGAGATTGACAAGGGAGACTTCCATTCTTGAGGCGTGTAGTCGACGAACTCACCAAAGGTCAACTGAATGAATCGCTCATTCTCAAGATACAGGCGATAGATATGCCAACGCTTGCCGCCGCTATGCCCGGAAAAGAGGATAGATTTCCCATCTGCCCCGAATGTCGGATCTGCAAACCGGATGGGCATCCGTATCTTCCTCTGTAGAAATCCTTGGTTCCCATCAAACACGGGATCAACCGTCACAATAAACGGATCCGGCTGCCCCTTCGGCTGCGAATACAGAATCTGTTTGCTATCCGGGGACCACCCACCTAATTCCAAGTCCTTTTCGTTTGAGAGCCGCCACGGATTTGTACCGTCGGCATTCGCGACATAAATTTGACCATTGTGGCTTTGAAAAGCGATTCGGGTCCCATCCGGCGAGAAGTGGGGGTTCCCTGCATTCTCAATGAGTTTCTTAATATGGTCGTCATTTATATTTATCACATAGATATGCGTTTCCTCAACATCTTTAAGAAATCTCCTAAATGCAATCCGATCTCCGTCGGGATGCCAAGAAGGCGTGAAATCCCACGGTGCTTCGCGGAAATCGATCGCTTCATCGCTAGTAATATTCCGTTGGTTGCTCCCATCGACATTCATCACCCAAATATCCCATCCCCGCCTCGCGCGTTCATACGCAATCTGACGCCCATCTGGAGACCAAGTGGGGTATATTTCAAGCCCACCATCATGCGTAAGCCGTGTTATGTCGCTCCCGTCGGAGTTCATCACATAGATGCTAGATTCATGTCGATCTGACGAAAATACAATTTTTCCATGGACGTTATCTGCAATCAGAAATGACAGACACATAATACAGACAAAGCGCAGTAGCATAATTAACCCTCCTTCGTTGCGGAAGACCTTTGATAGTTATAGTGAATTCTAAAAACAAATAGACATTAAAAGGTAGTCTTTTGTAACACGATCTGTTAGATAGTGATACAAAAACGCAAACTAACAGTTTGCGCTACAGTGTCTAGTTAATTCTGAAACCTACTATAACTGACCTAGGAGACGAGTCCAGTAGAGCCGAGTTCTGTGATTGTTTAGCAAATTTTGCACCAAACATTCATTGCCAATGAGAAATGCAGTCAGAACAATTGGAGATTCCGCGACCCGGCGGATCTCATCGTCAAATCCAAATAGGAATCGCTCCCTACAAAGGGCTTGCGAAGTTACAGGTATGGTTGTGGAGTGACATGCTATCCGGCTTATTTATACACTTTGAATAACTTTGTCCTTAAAACTGTCAGGGAATAGAGGAATTTTGCTCACAGATGGGCAAGAGATTGCCCTACACCGTGCAAACCGGCTGTCGATTTTAACTTCTGAAGCATAATAGGTAATGCGTAAGCAAAAGCGGAACACAGATCTGCGTTCCTTACGAATTAATCCACTAGGGGTTAGGGTCGGGCAGGAGGCCCGACCTACGGGGATAGTACGCTTTTGATAAGGAAATCACGAAACCCAATCGCGGGCGAATTGCACGAGCAATCGGACACCGTAACCGGTGCCACCTTTGCTGGGAATGTACGATGAACCTTTGACATCCCATGCGGTGCCAGCGATGTCAAGATGCACCCACGGATAATCTTCAGCGAATTTCTTTAGGAACGCCCCGCCAACGATAGTGCCGGCTGTGCCGTCCCCGATATTCTTGACGTCAGCGACGTCGCTTTTGATTAGCTCATCGTAATCGTCCCACAGGGGAAGCTCCCACACCCGTTCGTGTGTTTTCTGTGCGGCGTGCCTGACTTTCGCCATCAGTGCGTTATCTGTTCCCATCATTCCGCAGGCAACGGTTCCCAGAGCGGTGATGACTGCACCGGTCAGGGTTGCGAGATCTATGGCTGCCTTGGGATTATACTGCGCGGCATAGCCGAGCGCGTCCGCCAACACCAACCGACCTTCCGCGTCTGTGTTGAGGATTTCGATTGTTTTGCCGCCGTAGGACTCGACAACATCTCCGGGACGCTGTGCCGTGGCACTCGGCATGTTTTCGCTTGCGGCGATCAGTCCAACGACGTGGAGGTCTGGTTTGAGCTGACCGACCACTTGCATCGCGCCAAGCACGGCTGCTGCGCCGGACATATCGTGTTTCATATCCATCATACCGGAGCCGGACTTGAGGGAGAGCCCACCGCTATCGAAGGTGATTGCCTTTCCGACAAACGCAACGGTGTCTTTTCCTTCACCGTCAGGGATATGTTCCAAGACGATAAACCGGGGTTCTTCGATGCTCCCTTGAGACACACCGAGCAAGGTACGAAAGCCTTTTTCTTGGAGTTGCGCACGGTCAAAAACTTCACATTTTAAGCCGACCTCATTTGCGACTTCGACCGCTTTTTCGGCGAGCATTGTTGGTGTCAGGTGGTTTGGTGGCTGGTTGCTCAGATCGCGTGCGAGGTTGGTTCCGTTTGCAATTGTGTCACCGATGGTAACGCTGCCCTCGATCACGGATTTTGTGGCTTTATCGGCCACGAGGAAGGTGATGGTATCAAGCCCCTTGACTTTGTCGAGCCCTTCTGTCTTGTGTTGATTGAATTGGTAGAGTGCGAGTCGGCTGGCTTCGGCGGCGGCTTGTGCGATCTCTTGTGGGGTTTCGTGGGGCAGCGCAATTACGATGGTTTTGAGACCTAGGTCTCGGAGTTCTTGGACGATTTTGCCTAATGCTTGACGGATTTTTTCACAATTGACATCTTCGGTTTTGCCCAGACCGATCAGTGCAATGCGTGGGGCGGTGATTGCGCCTCTGGTGTAGAGCAGCGCGGTCTGTTTATGTTCACCTTTGAAGTCGCCGGCATCGATTAGTTCGCTGATTGCGCCGTTGGTCGCGGCATCGGCGGTTTGTGCTACGCTGACGAGGGGTTCTCCTTCGAGGATGCCGAATACGATTGCAGCGGCGGTTTCGGTTCTGAGGTCTCCAACTTTGACGCTAATTTGCATTGAATGATTTCCTTTCGATTGTTAAGAAGTTGTCTGAATCGCGGATTGACGCGGATCAAAAACAGCACTCTATAAACATATCGCTCCGTTGGAGCGAGAGACGGGCGGGGGAACCCCGCCCCTACGATTGGGCACACCGCCGTAATTTTCACAAAGGTTACGGCATACGGTGCCCCGATAACGTCGGGATTCAAAGCAATATGCCTACTACTATTTATACCTTTCACGGATTGTTTCGATGAGGTCGGTGGTGGATTTGCCGGGTACGTTTAAGCCGACGATCACTTTTCCGCCGTTGGACTCGACCGTTTCCCGCTCAATGACTTGCTCGATTGTGTAGTCGCCACCTTTGACGTGGATGTTCGGCTTGAGGGCGGAGAGTAGGTTGATCGGATCGAGTTCGGGGAAGATGGTGACGTAATCTACGCACCCTAAGCCTGCGAGCATTTCGGCGCGTTCGTCAGCGGGGACGAGGGGCCGATTTTCACCTTTGAGTACGCGGACCGAGTCGTCGCTGTTGACACCGACTACAAGGAGATCGCCGAGCGACTGGGCGGCTTGCAGGTAACGGAGGTGACCGACGTGTAGCACATCGAAACAACCGTTGGTTGTTACAACGATTTTGCCGTTTGCTTGCTCACCTTGGATAATTTTGACCATTTGATTCCGGGGATAGATTTTTTTGTTTGGCATGGTTTGTAACCCGTAAGTTGGTAATGCGTAAGAGAAATGTTTTCGATTATTTCTCGGGTGTTAAAATTAGTGCTCTGTCATATAAATTATGACAAGCACCTTCATTGCGATGGCCGGTGCGGTTACAAACCGCACCTACCGGGCCTGGGGAACATAGAGAATTACCGATTTATGTTCTGAAACCTTATACAGGTTGTGCTACATTTTTCTGACAATGTACTAGGCTCTGTTGATATTTCATTGCAATCAGATAATAGAGAGACATAAATCGGTTCACTGACGCAGAACCCCAGAAAAGAAACCGAGTTTTGAAGAAAAAACTCGGTTTCTGATTCCTGTGTTTTCGGTATATCTGAGTTAGAAATCTGGCACAGGGGTGTAGGTGTTGAAGCCGTCTGTTTGATCCTCGCCGCGTAGGAGGTAGATGTGGTGGCTCGGTCGCAGTGAGGGATCGTGACAGCGGACATTCGCGGGCATATAGCGCATTGTGTACCCGCATCGACGCTTTTGAGAGGTGTTTGGGGCGGAACCGTGGATGGTGAAGCCGTCATGAAAATGGCATTCGCCGACGGCAAGCTCAAGATCGACAACCTTTGATGCATCCATGTCTTCGGCGATGACTTCGCTACCGAACAGGTGGTCTGCTCGATCAACCGTCTCGTATCGGCGATCCTTGAGTTTGTGGCTGCCAGCGATTACACGCATACAGCCGTTTTCGATCTTTGATTCGTCGACCGCGAGCCACATGGTGATGACGCGCATGGGTTGTAAGCGTTCGCCCCAATAGACGCCGTCTTGATGCCACGGCACTGCGAGACCGTCGCTGGTACGTTTGCTGATGAAGTGGCTTGACCAGAGGAGGATGTCGGGACCGATGAAGCGTTCAATCACATCGAGGACGCGCGGGGCGGCGAGGTATTTGAACAGGTAGGGATGCTCGAAGTGTGGGACGTCCATCTGTTCGGGGCGTTTGCCATCGGGGAGCGTTGCAATCATGTCATCGACGTAATCGCGCAGTTCGTCCAGTTCCGGTTGGGTGAAGATTCTGCCGAACTTGAGGTAGCCGTTCTCGTTGTAGAAATTCACTTGTTGGTCGGTGACTGTTGATTCGGTTGTCCAGTTTTTGTTTGTGGAACTCATTTTTTTCTCCAATTGTCTGAATCACGGATTAGCACGGATTTAAGGATTACACGGATTTATGATGAATGCTATAATTATTTATACACCTTCGATGCACAACCAACCCCCTAAATCCCCCTTATCAGGGGGACTTATAAACCAACTTCGTAAGTCCTAATTGCTTAACACAATTGAATTGTTTTTTTAGTACTTAAAGAAAGCATCCCGGGGATTCCATCTTTATTGACGCTTGCTTTGCGGAAGAAGAACGGTAGAAGCTGTGAAGATTTCAATACCGATGCCGTCGCTACCGAACAATTTTAACCACCACCGTTGGACTCTCCTGTTCAAATTGCTGTCCGTTGATCATTCCGCTGCCGGTGAACTTGATGTCATAGGTGTCCGCCTCTAGCGCGTCGGAGGCTGTAAGTGTCATCTTTACTTCCGTCTCATGTTCAGGAATGCTAACTTCAGAAACGGTGAATCCTGCCGGAAGATCAATGGGAACGACGTCAATTTTGTCCGTGAAACCGCCCTGCCGACTAACGGTGACTGTGAGAATAGCCTGCTCCGTTACCTCCGTCGTTGAAGTCTCTGTGATGGCATCACCGGCTTCAAACACGCTCGCTGTGAGATGCTCGCTGGACGTATGACTCCCTTCAGGTGATTCTGTAACAGGTGAAGCAGCGGGTAAAATGATACTTTGCCGGAGCGGTGTGACAGTAACGACGAAGGGGGCTTCAATAATGGTTAGTGGGATGGCAGGTGTCGTATGTGTTACCGGCTCGTTGTTAATGGTTGCGCTCCCGGTAACGGCGATATGTTGCGTTCCGACCGGGGGTAGCACAGAGAAGAGCTCCCTCCGAAAAAAACTGCCGGCTTTAATGGTAACTGTCGCTTCGGTTTCACTCTCGGCAAGAATCACTTCAGAGGCTTCAGAATTCTCGGGTAAGCCGACCACCGATAACGCAATCGGTCCGATAAATCCCTGCTGACGGTTTGCGGTGATATGAAGGGGTGCCTCTCTCGATTGTACGATACTTAGCCCGACTTCGGCGACTTCTAAGACAAATTGAGGGGCTTTCATCACAGTGAGAAAAATCGGATCCGGTTCCGCTTTTCGTTCAACTCGGCGGTTGTGAATCGCTCCGATTCCTATAAGCGAGATCGGAAGAAATCCAAGAGGGGCGTCCGGCGGCGCTGTCAAAGTGATTAGGGCTTGGATTTGACCTGGCTCTAAGATGGTTGGGCTGACAGCGAAATCCTTGGGCAGATTGTGGAGGGCAAAACGGAGGGGCCCATCAAATTCATCAATACGGTTGACCTCAAGCGTGAGAGGCGTACTATCACCACGACAGATTCTTGGATTATCGGGCGTAACCGTGAATCGAAAATCAGATTGAAGCGGTGTGACACTCAGACGATAGACGAAATCAGGTCCACCTCGATTGTTCAAATCTCGAATAGCAATCGCATAATCTCCGGCTTCCTCAAAGGTATAATCGATTCGAGCTTCTGAACCTATCGTATCATCGTTGACAGCTAACGTCTCGTCCTCAGGTTGGGTTGCCGTAGACGAATCGGTGGTAGCATCGGAATCTTCGGCTTTATCCTCCGTTTCCGCCTTATCGAAAAGGGTCAGCAAGGCGTCTAGCTTTGACCCAAGGCGTTGTGCGGTGACTTCAAAGATGAGTCGTTGTTCCTTTTCTGCTGTGAAGGTAAAGTAGTCGACATCCCCTTCCAATTCTATCTGTCCGTTGATTATGACTGGTGACGTAACCGTATTTGCTCCGGCTTCATCGGCAGTAACCTGTTCCCGCGTGTTGTTCGGCTCTGTTTCCACAAACTCAGGAAGATCTCCGACCATAAAGGGATACGAACTTGTCGATAGTCCAGAAGGTGTCATCACCCGCACGTCCTGCACACCCAACGGTGCATTTGGGGCAATAGATACTTGCATTGACATCACATCTGTGAGATTTCGGCCACTGGCGACGATGGTGTTTTCGGTGCCTCGCCTCCCGCCCAGCGGAAATATTGAATCCAGATAAGGCAGTTCACCGACGCTCAATCGATAGACAAATTCTTCGCCACCTTTGTATCGGAGATCTCGAATCCGAAGGGTGTATTCTCCCTCCATTGGAATCGTATAGTCAATTAACGAATCGAGTCCATTTGCAATGTCGTTGCTCGCGATCTCTACCCCATCGGGACCAAAGAGGGCGAGAAATGAATCGAGCAGTGACCCCATCCGAGAAGCGGTAACATCACATATCAGGCGTTGTTCTGCTTTAGCGTTGAAACGGAAGAAGTCTTGATCATCAACCGAGTCGATGACGCCGCTGACGGTGGTAGGTAAGTTGATCCAGTTTGCTGCGCTGGGTTCTGAGTTCGGCTCTATTTCCCCGACTTCGGGCAGATCGCCAACGACAAAGGGTTGAGCGTTAGAAACCCCTTTGGGCGTCACAAGTCGTACCTCCCGCATTCCTAGAGCAGCATTCGGGGCGATGGTTACTTGGGCAACCAAACGGCTATCGTTGGGGATGTGGCCGGATATACCCTCACCACTAAAAAACACAGCTGCCTCGCCAGTCTTCTCTCCAATCTCCCCAGAAATCCCCTCTCCGGAGAATAGCAACGCGGTTGCCTTGCTGATATTTTTTCCTTTGAAGGCGATTTCCACGTTTGTCCCGCGTTGCCCGCCTTGTGGAGAGATTGAGGTCAGTTCAGGAATTGAGGTCGGTTCAGGAACGGTTTGGGCTTTGATCAAATGGGGCGAGCTGAAAAGCAATAACAGGACCAAAATAGCGCGGAACATATATCGCTGGCGCAGCCAGAAGTATAACTTTTGATAGCGATCACAGGACATAACAATCGCGTTTGCAATCTCCTTTTCTCAAGGATAGAACCTACGCATTGCAGCACAGTTGGCGCGGGGCAAGATGCCCCGCCTACAGTTAGCTGCGTAAGTCCTAAGGGATTCACGGATACATAGATCCGTAGCGTATGCTGTAAGCCCCGGCGGTTGGGATTCGGGTCATTCCGAAATCGGTAAAAAACGGAAAATTATAGTGAATCTCAGAATTAATGAGACACTCCAAACCGGTGCGGTTAGAAACCGCACCTACCGGGTCATAGCCCAGATTTTTCTAACCCCAGTAGTCGAGGTTTGCTCACCTCGCTGATTGGCAGTGCCCAAGTAACTCTAAAATCTACCATAATTCCTCCGTAGCCTCAATTTCCCAGTCAAGGCTACGGCGGGGCAAGATGCCCCGCCTACAGATTTGGGTCATTTCGAAATCGGTGATTGTTGTGTTAGAACAACCCGATAATTGGATTGCCTTTAACCAATTCCCTCGGCTGATCCAGGTGATTCATCACTTCCGTGTGCGGATCGATGCCCAAGGTGTGGTAGACGGTTGCGAGGATGTCTGTCGGGTGGACAGGGTTTTCGAGGGGCGTCGAACCTGTTGCGTCAGATTTCCCGTAGACCTGTCCACTGCGAACCCCTGCGCCAGCAATCAGACCTGTGTAGCAATAGGGCCAATGATCTCTGCCATCGGGCGCGTTGCTATTGCCAGAGGTGCTGACACCCAGTTTTGGCGATCTGCCGAACTCGCCGATAGTGAGTACAAGGGTTTCGTCTAACAATCCACGTTGATGCAGATCTTCCAACAGGGCGGAGAGTGTCTGATCCAGTTTGGGACAGTGCAGGTCTTTCAGGGGACCAAAATTCGCGGCATGTGTGTCCCAAGCGGTTGTGAACGGATCGCCGTTGGCGACTGAGGGCCAATTCACTTGAACGAATCGGGTTCCGGCTTCGATGAGGCGGCGAGCAAGTAGGACGCTCTGACCAAACGTATGGTGACCATAACGGTCACGCATCCCGTCAGGTTCTTGCGTGAGATCAAAGGCATTCCGTGCGCGTTGTGAAAGGATGAGATCATACGCCTTGTCATAATATTCGTTCAGGGCATAGGTCTCTGCAACTCTCTCCATCTCTGGCATCCCTGCGTTGATCGTCTCAAGGAGGGTTTTGCGTTTTTCCAGACGAACGGGTGGCACTTCCGGACGCAGTTTCAGATCATCGAGTTTAATCTCTTCGTTGGGATCTTGGAACAGGAAATAAGGATCATACGCCCTGCCCAAAAATCCGGCGTTACCCCCTTTGCCGATGATGTTGCTTTCCTGCATGGGCCGTGGAAGTTGTACCGCAGCGAGCATAGGCTCATCGGGTGGGAGAAACTTCGACACATGTGAGGCGACATTGGGGTGGTCATACGGCGCAGGCGGATCAAGTTGTCCTGACGGCTTGACCTTATCGGGCGTTTCACCGGTGACCATTTGATACATTGCCGCCGTGTGATTGAAGAGTCCGGCGGGTGTATAGCTTACTGAGCGGATGAGCGTGGCTTTGTCCATCTGCTTGGCGAGCAGTGGCATTGTTTCGGAAAGCCAGATACCGGAGACGTTGGTCCGGATCGGTTTGAATTCCCCTCGCACGTTGGAAGGGGCATCGGGCTTGGGATCCCAGATGTCAATATGGCTGGGACCGCCCTGAAGAAATAGCAAAATAACGGACTTGGCATTGCCAAAGCCGTTGAGTGGCTCGGATGGATCGAGCGTGGTATCGGCATTGGCTTGGAGTGCCAAAATTTTTGGCAAACTCAAACCGAGCATCGCTGCACCGCCAACGCGAAGAAACTCTCGCCGGGTGACTCCATCACATAATTTATCCGGTTCGCCAGAAAATGAGAACATCCTTGTGATCTCCTTCCGTGGGACGTAAAACGTGAAAACCACTAGTACATTAGTACATTAATTCATTGGTTCATTAATGTACTAGGGCGTGTCGACATTTTGATGTTGCTAATTCGGCAAACGCTATAATCATTGGGTAATCTGCCATAAGTAGCGCAAACAGATCGTGGTACAAAAGAAAAACTTTGTTGGGTTTTACTCTATCTGTCTCTAAGCAGGTGTTGTTGGACGACCGCGCCTCTATCGGACTTGATAGACATTGGCGTTTAACCGTTCAACCCAACCTACGGACTGTTAAATGTCAATAGAACCTAATGTACTACTCAACTAATGAACTATGGTGAATTAGAGAAATAAGTGGACATTACCAATAACTCCAACCTTCGCGAAGTTTCAAAAGTCTCCCTGAACCCTTCTGATAAGGGGGAAAGACAAGTTGCTTTGAGTTCCGCCTGTCCCCCTGTCCCGATTTATCGGGGATGCCCCTCTCACAGATGTTTGCCGTTGGCAGTTTCTATCTGTGTGAATCAGCGTTAATCTGTGTTCTTACCTCCGATTCTTTACCGTATTACGTATCACGCTTAGGTTCTCACATGTCGCCCCGCTGGGGCTTTTGTGT
>JAJDUM010000044.1 GCA_022826645.1 Candidatus Poribacteria bacterium | reverse complement strand
ACAAATGGTCTAATCACCCAACGTTTACCACGCGCTATTCATGCCGTTACTGCCGCTGGGTTTGAGATTAAGGTTGTTTTGTTTCTCATTGCTACCATGATTACACTCATCATTAAATAAAACACTAGCAACTTGCGTTATTCTATCACACCCTAACCAGTAAATCTGAGCGAATCAATGACTTATGTAGGACCTACGCAGTTGCGGGGCAAGATGCCCCGCTGACGGTTGGTTGGGCAGGCAGGACTTCCAATTCCCGACTGAAGTGCGTAAGCTCTGCTACGCATTGGTCACCGATCCATCGGGCCTGCGGAGGAAAGGTCCCTGCCCAATCTCGGCAGGATTTGCAAGCGCTAGTTCCTCATTGAACTCTACCCCAAGTCCCGGCAACTCAGGAACCGGAAACCGCGAACCTTCAGGCTGGGGTTGGACAGGGAACAGGTCGCCATCATAACGCCCCGTCCGTTCCGTCGGTGACTCCCTTATCTCCAGCCACGCAAAATTGGGCACCGCCGCCGCCAAGTGAATCGTTGCCGCAGTACATATTGTTCCCAACGGATTGTGTGGCATGAGATCGATGTAGTGGGACTCCGCCAGACTGGCAACCTTCGCTGCCTCCGTCAAACCACCGACATTGCAGACATCCAACCGAACGAAATTGGTAATACCCCGTTCAATATAAGGCAGAAAATCCCACTTGTTCGAAATCTCCTCGCCAATGGCGAAGGGCACATCGACCATTGTCCGCAATGATTCATACGCTTCCGGCGTCTCATCACGGATCGGTTCTTCCAAAAAGTCAAGTGTTCCGGGAGGCATCCGATGACAGAATGAAGCCGCTTCCGCCACACTGAGACGGTGGTGGTAGTCAACGCCGAGGACAGGTTCAGGACCAATTGCATCCCGCACCTGTGTCAGCCACGTCGCAGTCAGTGCAATAGACTCGCGGGGCTCAAAAATATCCTGATTGGGTCCCTGTGCCCCCCGCGCTATCCATGTGCGGATGACATTCCACCCATTTTCGATTAGTAAATTGGCATCCGCGATGAGCTGCTCTGCCGATTGGGCGTGCGTTGTTGCAAAGCAGGGGACATAGTCCCGCTGTTTTCCACCCAGCAACTGATAAACCGGAACCCCCAAAGCTTTACCGGCAATGTCATGCAGTGCGATATCAATCGCAGCGATCGCAGCGGTGAGGATACGTCCACCCTCGAAATACTGGCTCCGATACATCTCCTGCCACAATGCACCGATACGCATCGGGTCCTGACCGAGTAGAAATTCACGATAATGCCGAATCGCCCCAACCACAGCCAAGGCGCGGCTCGGTATACCAGCCTCACCCACTCCATAAATGCCCGCATCGGTTTCCACTTTCACTACAAGCTGGGTTCCACCCACCCGCACGGGAAACGCCTTAATATCAGTAATTTTCATCAAGTACCCTCGAGTATAACTTCGATAATTAAATTGACTCAATTTATCCGTCGTGGTATATTTGTATTGTACCCAGTTTCGGTGATTTGCTCAACACAATTAATCATTCGGCATCAACCTGCATCAATATTAAATATAAAAGGAAGGTGATCCACGATGACCGTAGATGTGTCGAGAACTGAGGCTGCGACAGTACGCGCACAATGCTCCCAATGTCATCAAGATGTCGCGCAAATTGTGTGCCATCCAATCCGGCAAGTTACCCTGCTCGGTCTGATAATGTGCCTACTCACCGTTGACTTAACGCGGGCAGACTATCAAGCAGGTGTGGATGCTTATGAGCAAAAAGATTACAAAACAGCACTACAGGAATGGCTACCAATCGCCGAGACTGGCAATCCCCAAGCCCAGTTCCGACTCGGCGTGATGTACAAATATGGCTTGGGCATCCCCCAAGATTATGGTAAGGCAGTCAAATGGTTTCGTAAAGCCGCTGAACAAGGTAATGCTGATGCCCAATTCCATCTTGGCGGGATGTATGGAACTGGTAAGGGTGTTGTCCGGGATGATAAAGAGGAAGTCAAATGGTATAGCAGGGCGGCAGAACAAGGCCATGCCGATGCTCAATACTTGCTTGGCCTAGGGTATGAAGTTGAAAATAGTACTATTAAGGACTATAAAAAGGCAGTCAAGTGGCATAGCAAAGCCGCTGAACAAGGTCATACCGACGCTCAAGTCCGCCTTGGAGTACTGTATTATAACGGAAGAGGTGTTGTTCAGGACTATAAAGCGGCAGTCAAATGGTTTCGCAAAGCTGCAGCGCAAGGTCAAACCGATGCTCAAGTCCACCTCGGTTTGATCTATCACGATGGCAAGGGTGTTGTCCGGGACTATAAAGCGGCAGTCAAATGGTTTCGTATAGCCGCTGAACAAGGTAATGCCGGTGCCCAGTGGCGCCTTGGCCGGATGTATGAAAATGGCGAGGGTGTCCCCCAGGACTATAGAGAGGCGGTCAAATGGTTCCGCACAGCTGCTGAACAAGGTGATGTCGTAGGCCAACTATCCCTTGGCTGGATGTATGAAAATGGCGAGGGTGTCCCCCAGGACTTTGTGACTGCCCATGTATGGTATAATCTCGCTGGGTCACAAGGTAACGAAACAGCTCACGAATTTCGCGATAGAATCGCCAAAGATATGACCCCCACTCAAATTGCTGAAGCCCAACGTCGGGCGCGTGAATGGAAGCCAACAACGAAGGACTAACAGAGAAACGCTAACCGGGAATGGAAAGGAAGGTTGAATGAAACGAGTCGCCAAACCAGAAGGGAAATTCAACGTTGTTGTCGAAGATGCACCTATGCCTGAACCCGGTCCCGGCGAGGTCCGTGTCAAAGCTGTGCGGAGTCTCATCAGTCGAGGCTCAGAGATGGGAGGACGGTACACACGCGAATATGCGGTCAATCCCGAAAGCATGGGATATTCCCTCGCGGGCATCGTTGACGCCGTTGGTGATGATGTTGAGCACTATGCTGTCGGGGATCGGGTTGTCGCTTCTGCACCACACGCACAATACACTGTCCGTCCCGTCCGCTTGAGTTCGCCCCAAGACCAAGCACAGGTCGTCCCCATGCTGCCCTCTGTGAATTTCGATCAAGCGCCCTACTATCCGTTGACTTCCGGCGCTGTGTCCTGGATAGATATTGAGGATATTCAGCCGTATGATACGGTTGTCATCATCGGACAGGGATTGGTTGGTAGCCTCCTGATGCAGGTTGCAAAAGCGAACGGGCGGGGGCGCATCATCACGGTGGACGCACTTGATAGTCGCTGCGCGCTATCCGAGGAGTTGGGGGCCGACGCGGTCATCAATGCTAGTGACGAAGATCCTGTTCAAGCGGTCCGAAAGCTTACCAACGGGGTCGGTGCGAATATCGTGGCGTACGCTGTCGGGGGACCGGCGGGACCAAAAGCGTTCGATCAGGGTTTGGATATGCTGGCGGTCGGTGGACTGCTGCATCTGATTGGTCTTTATGAACACCAACCGTTGCCGCTCATGTCCGGCAAGATTCAGCGGCGGAAACTTCTGGGCGGCTATTATGGTCAGGTCGTTCCTGCCGGTGTTGCACTGCGAGCGATGCAGTTGCTTGGGTCGGGCGTTATCCAAACGGAGAAAATGACAACCCATCGTTTTCCTTACACCGAAGCCGCTGCCGCATTTGACCTACTCTACACCCGTATGAACGAGGCAATGGGTGTGCTACTTGATTGGGAGGTAGACACTTGATTATCCCTAAATATCGTAAGACAATGTAAATCGTCCATTAGTTTAGTGAACTTCTTAAGGGAGGAGAAAAACCGATGCCGAATAGTCACCGTCCTTCAGTCCGAGGAAAACGTTATGTCGTCTCATCGCTGCACTATCTCGCAACGATGGCGGGGGTTCGCATCCTCGAAAGTGGAGGCAACGCAGCCGATGCCGGTGTGGCGACTGGAATCTGCATCAATGTCCTGCAACCCGGCTCTGCGCACTTTGGGGGTGTTGCACCTATTATCTACAGCCCCGCATCAGGTGGCCCCGTTGAAACGGTTAGCGGACTTGGGCGATGGCCCAAAGCTGCGACGATGGACTACTTCCACGAACATCACGATAGTGATCTGCCCGCTGGAATCCTGCGTACCGTGACTCCCGCAGCCCCCGATGGGTGGTTGACGGCACTTGCGCGGTTCGGCACAATGACCTTTGAAGAAGTTATCCAACCCGCCTTAGACCTTGTCGAGAACGGGAGACCGGTGGATGATCAGTTTTACGGACTTGTAAGCGGAGACGGTGTCAGGAATTGCCCTACCACTGCTTCAGTCTACAACCCCGATGGGCGGGTTCCACAGATTGGAGAGATCTTCGTTCAGAAAGACCTTGCGGAGACCTTTAAGCGGATGATCGAAGCCGAACGCAAGGCCCGATACATCGGGATTCCGCCACGCGGAACAAGCGGCGATCGGCACGCCGGTATTCGTGCAGCACGGGACCTGATCTATAAGGGCGAGATCGCTCGTGAGATCGCGGATTTCTATCGGGCTGAGGGGGGTCTGTTGACCTACGAGGATTTGGCATCGTTCTCGGTGCGCGTCGAGCCGCCGGAGCAGATCAACTACAAGGGCTATGATGTTTATACCTGTGGTCCTTGGTGTCAAGGACCCACGCTAAACATGGTGTTAAAGATTCTGGAAGGGGCAGATCTGAAGACGCTTGGACACAATACTGGGGATTATCTTCACACGGTCATTGAATCGCTCAAACTCGCCTTTGCAGACCGACACGCTTATTTTGGCGACCCAGATTTTGTGCAGGTGCCGATGGCGGGACTGTTAGATGGAAGATACGCCGCCGAAAGACGTGGGGCGATTGACCCGCAGCACGCCGCGTCTGATATGCCGGCCCCCGGTAACCCGTGGCAATTCCATCCGGAACCTCGTCGCGAGAATGGTCCGTTCCCGACCTTGGATCCGGATCGTCCGAAACCAGAATACACCTCGGAGTGGGAGACGGACACCAGCTACATCTGTGTAGTTGATGAGGACGGCAACGCCTTTTCAGCAACACCGTCAGATGGTGTTGGAGGCACGCCGGTTGTTCCGGGGTTGGGTTTCCCAATCTCGTCACGCGGCACCCAGACTTGGCTCGACCCTGAGCATCCGTGTTGCTTGCAGCCGTGGAAGCGTCCACGACTCACACCGAACCCCGCGTTGGCGCTCAAAGATGGTAAGCCGTTCATGCCGTTTGGCTGCCCCGGCGGCGATGCACAGGTTCAGGGGATGTTACAGGTTTTTCTGAATATCGTTGAGTTCGGGATGGAACCACAGGAGGCTATCGAAGCACCTCGTGCGATCACGCACAGTTTTCCCAACTCGTTCTGGCCTCACGGCATTCAACCGGGTGAGGTGACCGTTGAAGCGCGTGTCGATGCGGGGGTACGCGAGGTACTAAGGGACCGCGGGCATATCGTCCACGATAGTCAGGACTGGGGATCGGTCAGTTGTGTCTGCGCCATCACGGTCGACCCCGAAACGGGTGTCCGTACCGGTGGAGCGGATCCAAGATCAACATCGTATGCAATCGGATGGTAAAGAATGTCAGACAGTTCAAACCGAAAACAGGCTATCGTCATCGGTGGAGGAATTGCCGGACTGACGACATGCTACCGCTTGATTACCGAATCAGTCAAGCGCGGTATTCCTCTCGATGTGAAACTGCTGGAAGCGGAGAACCGCGTTGGGGGCGCGATCCACACGTCAAAACAGGACGGGTACGTCATCGAACACGGTCCCGACGTTTTCATATCCACAAAACCGTGGGCGAAAGCATTGTGCGAAGAGTTGGGAATCGCGGATCAGTTCCAAGGCACAAATCAGGAAGAGCGACGTAGCTTCGTTCTACGAAAAGGAAGGCTATATCCTGTTCCAGATGGTTTCTACCTGATGGCACCGGCTTCTTTTTGGCCCTTTGTGCGGACTCCAATTTTTAGTTGGTCCGGGAAACTTCGGATGGGCTTGGATTGGGTGATACCACGGCGTCGCGGGGATGAAGACGAATCGTTAGAAGGTTTCATCACACGGCGGCTGGGAAAGGAAGCGTTCACACGGATAGCGCAGCCGATGATAGGTGGTATTTATACCGCGGATGGCAAAGACTTAAGCCTGAAAGCAACGATGCCACAGTTCCTTGAGATGGAAAAGAAGCACCGCAGCATCATCAAAGCGTTGGTTGCACGGAAGAAAGAATCCCAAGGCGGGGCGAGCGGCACAAGTGGTGCCCGCTACAGCCTGTTTCTCTCCTTCAAGGATGGGATGCAGACGTTGACCGACACCCTCGCCGCGCGTTTGCCCGACGGTTGCATCCAACTTGGAACGCCGGTCAGTTCCCTAAATTACCACAGCCATGAAGAGAAGTGGGATGTGCACCTGGCGAATGGAGAACAGATGGAGAGTGATCTGGTCTGCCTTGCCCTCCCCGCACACCGAACAGCGGATCTGGTCAAAACGGTTAGTCCGGTCCTGTCTGAATCCCTTGCCTCCATTCCTTACGCCTCATCTGCCATTGTGAATCTCGGTTTCCGACGCACGGATGTTGAACATCCTCTCAATGGAATGGGCTTCGTTGTACCGACCGTTGAGGAACGTTCGATTATTGGATGCACATTCAGCAGCGTTAAATTTACAGATCGGGCGCCCGCCGACTATGCACTACTACGGGCTTATGTAGGTGGAGCAGGGAGTAGGGGAGAGGCATATTTCAACCTATCGGAATCTGAAATTGTTGAATCAGTTCTCAGAGAGCTGCACGAACTGCTCGGAATCAAAGGAGATCCGCAGTTTGCCCTTGTCGCCAAACACCCGACTGCAATGGCGCAATACCATCTGGGGCATCTGGATCTCGTGGACGAGATCGAGGCACAGGCAAGAAAACTGCCCGGATTCGCACTCGCAGGAAATGCTTACCGTGGCATTGGTATCCCCGATTGTATAAACAGTGGAGAGCAGGCAGCATCGCTACTTTTGGAGCACGGATGAAGATTACATCAAAATTAGTTGTACAAATGGCACTGATGATTCCCCTCCTTGTAGCCATGATGCTCAACACACAGGTAACGCCTGCGGACGAAATGGAAGACGAATCAGTTTTCACGCCCAGCTATCTCAGCTATGATGACATCTACCGAGATTTCACGACAAAAAAGATGTGTAAGCGATGTCACCCAGCAATATGGCGTGAGTGGGAGCGATCGATGCACGCAAAGGCGTGGGAGGATCCGATCTATCAAGAAGCGGCAAGTAAGGTTCCAGATCGGGATAAGACGTGCGATCCCTGCCATGCTCCAGAGCCAATTCTAATTACCGGCATCGGTCAAATGCCAAAGTTGCGGGAGACAGATCGGAAATACGGTGTGTCCTGTATTGTCTGCCATATTGACGCACATGGCGCGATGCACGGACCTCACGAAAGCACCAATCCGATGTATCATGCAAACGTGACTTCCGAGGCTCACGCCAAGCCGACTGAACTTTGCGCTACTTGTCACGGTCAACCGAGTGTACCAGAACACAATCAGGTTGATAGTTTTAGAGATAGCCCCGCTGCGGAAAAAGGGTTGAACTGTGCCAGCTGCCACATGCCCGCTGTCAAACGGCAGCTAAGTATCCACACCTACGACACTGTCATGGTTCGGCGGCATACATGGGCGGGCAGCCGCAGTGTTAGCAAGCTCAAGAGCGCGGTGAACCTAAAAGTCGTGCGTACGGAGGGGAAAGCAATTGTTCGTCTAACCAATAAGGCGGGACATCTCCTTCCGGGTGAAGCCTTGCGAGCGATGATCCTTGAGGTAAAAATCACCGATAGTAGTGGGGCAGTGAATCGCGATGAGCAGGTCCTGATTTCCGCCTCATCAAGCAAGCCTGAAACTGGTCGCCTCCTTCCCGGTGAAACGCGAGACTTTGTGTACAGCCTTAGCGAGACGGAGAAGATTGAAGTGAGGTTGCGTTATCGCCTAACACCGACAACGCCGGAAACTGAGTGGGTCACGATGGCGGAGGGGAGTCAATAGACTTATCGTCAAGTCATGTGGCAGCTTGATGTCAACAATTCACAGGAGGTCTACCAACAAAATGAAACTTTCGGAACGTCCCGTGCAACGTAGAGGTTCCCCTATAAGATCGGGATTCAAAGCAACGTGGAAGCGCGTTATATGGTATGTTATTCTGTTAGCAGTAATTTTGATAATGATGTGGAAGATGTCAGCAATTGTCCGCTGGCTTCCCATCTAACTGTTATAGCCGACTCACCAGATGAGCGCGGATTCAAATTCACATCGTCTGTAAAATTTACTTAATCCACAATTTTGCCTATAAGGATATATCAATATGTCAAAATCAAAGAATAGATTAACCTTTGCAATCCTTATCACCGTCTGTAGCGTTATCGCTCTCATTTGGGGGCAAACCGCTTCTGCTCAGGATAAACTTGTCATTATATCACCACATTGGGAAGGAATTGAGACAGAGTTCGATACCGCATTTAAGGCTTGGTACACTAAGGAAACGGGCCGCGAAATCACTGTAGATTGGTTAGATCAGGGTGGATCCTCTTCTGACTTCCGGTTCATTGAATCAGAATTCAAGCGGCTGCCAGAAGGTATTGGGATAGACCTTTTTTTCGGGGGCGGGACAGACAATTATCTCAAACTGGCCAATAAGGGGTTGCTGGCGCCCTACAAACTGGCGGGCACGCAGCTGGCACGAATCCCGAAAGAGATTTTTGGAATCCCGGTTTACGATCCAGAGTACCGTTGGTACGGCGCAGCATTGTCAAGTTTTGGAATTATGTATAACGAGGAATTGCGCGCACTCTTTAATCTGCCCGAGGTCCGGACATGGAACGATCTGACACACCCCGAACTCATCAACCGGGTTGGGGCAGCAGACCCACGCGAAAGCGGCAGCGCACACATGATGTACGAGCTCATCCTGCAAGGCTATGGTTGGGAAAAAGGATTCGAGCTAATTACACAACTCGGTGCGAACGTCAGAGCGTTTTCCGCCGGGTCAAACGCGATTCCCAGAGATGTTGCCGCAGGACAGGTCATCTACGGCATGGCAATTGATTTCTATGCCTACGGTCAGATTGCGGTCATCGGTGCAGATAAAATTCAATACGTTGTGCCGGCTGATGCTGCTGTCGTCAGTCCTGACTCGATTGCTATCCTCAAGGGCGCCCCCAACATGGCGGTTGCCCAGAAATTCCTCGACTTTGTTCTGTCGGATCAGGCGCAAAAGTTGTGGGTGTTACGCGACACGGATCCGGAAGGTCCGAAGTGGGAAGGTGGGTTGAACCGCAGCAGTGTTATCCCAGCACTTTATGATGAACTTGGGGATCGCAGCGTGGCTGCCAATCCGTTTGAGTTAGATCTGAGCCCTATAGACTACGACGCGGTGAAAGGTGGGGTACGGTGGGACATCGTGGGAGATCTTATTGGAGCACTTGTCATTGAACCGCACAAAGATCTGGTCAGTGCATGGAAAGCCATCAATAAGAGTAAAGATCCTGAGAAACGCGCCGCGGCGATTCAGATTTTGGGGCAGGTGCCAATTACGGAAATGGAAGCACTGGAACTCTCTCAGGGTGAGTGGCAAAAACCAGACTTCCGAAACCAGAAACTGAAGGAATGGCGAGCGTTCGCGAAAGAGAAGTTTAAGGAAGCGCGGAAAGCGGCGAAGTGATAAGTATTTTGGGCAGGCACAAGACCTGCCCCTACATTTGGTCGGTATGTGTAGGGGCAACCCTTGTGGTTGCCCTGTCGTCCAGAGGTTGTTTGTGTTTTGGGCAAGCGCAACCGCTCCCTATAGATCGGGATTGATGTAGGCCAATTTCTTTTAAATCATTTTCCCTATGGCTTCACATATCGTGGTGATGTATCTGCGAAACTGAATCAGAAGGTATTCCTGATCTTCTCCTAACCAACTCTGGTCAATCGTCTGAGGGTGTCCAGCTTCGTTTCGGTTCTCGCGATATAGGTTTCCTAGTCCGCTTAACCGTTTCTTCAACTCATCAGAGAAATTCTTATCCGCCCCAAAAATATTGGGAATCACACTATCGGAGAGATATTTAATCAAAGCTGGCATATGCCTTTTCGCTTTGAATTTCCCCTGATACTGTTTGGACCAAGATTCAATAGATTCTGCCAACCAGTGTATGGCCCTCTCTGACGCAGCACCGAGACAAATCGCAGATGAAATGTATAGCCCCTCTTGGTAAGCACGTAGGCTTTCGAGATAGTATTGCCTAACGACATCATCAAGGTCCCCAGTTTTCTCCTCAAGCGCCCTGACGATTTCTTCGGGCTTGTCCACCAAGAGGATCACCTCGTCATCTATGTCAGACTTTATGCCGATAGAGGTCAGATAAACGATGAAATGACCCTTGCCAAAACCACCCAGCTGATCCGGAAAGTCTCTCACTACTAATCCCCGTCTTTCAAGCAGAGTGATTGCTTCTAATACAAGGCAATAATCGTGATTGGATTTCTCGTTGTCCATTCCCTTGGGAAATATTGTATCCCTTAAACTCTCAATGGAATGATATTCTTTCTTGCGACCAGCGTTAGCATGATTTTTCTCCTTCACGCAACGAAATGCAAGTTTTGCCACCGATTCAATATTCTTTCGGATCTTCTGTCGCTGTTCTTCATCACGGGGAAGTCGCATTGGATTTTATCTCCTTATCGCTTATTTCGACAGTAAAACTCCTCGTCCACTTGCTGGCTTTCAATGTGTAAGTCTTTCAAAACGCGGAGGCAAGCTACCCTTACGAATGTCACGATGTTCTGGAGAGTAGTATGCCTGATAAAGCTCAAAATGATCCCGCCTCGTTTGCCACACTTTGTCTCGAATAATATGAATGACTCTCAATATATCCTCGTCGGAGGCCCTCATTCCGAAGATGATGCCTTTCAACAAATTGAAATTGTATTTTAGTGTACGACTCTCTTTCTTTTTACCGAAGTCCCCCAGTTCCCGTAGGGTTATGCGATACTCCTCCTCATATTCCCAATCATTGGTTTTTATAGTAATGTCGTGATAGAACTTACCCCATCTTTGTTCAAACCACTGATCTTCGACACCATCAGGTTGAATGTGAGGGGCACATTCAGATCTATTTCCTTCCTCATCAGTGTACCAGAGTTTCATAAGTGTACACAGGTTATCCACCTTGGGAGCGAGAGATGTGAAAAAGTCAATCTTCACAGGTTCGGCCTCATACGAAATATCTGAACCTTGTATTGCTTTAGCCTGTACACTTAGCAGATCAGGAAATAAACTATGAGGTGCATCTATTATTGCAGAATCAAAAATCAGACATGCTCCTTTATGTCCGTCTCCATAGTTCGCCCACATAGACGCATTATGGTAACTCTTTGAAAAACATGCGGTGTACCACGCGGGAAAAAGTAGTCTTTCAAGTCCGTTAACATATACCCTGGGAAAATTCTGCACTAGCTGGATATTCTTCCATAGTATTCCCGTGGGGACTGGACTCTTCACTTGTAGATGAATTGGGGGACTGTTGCTCATTCTTTCAGCTTCCCAACTTTCAACTTCCCGAAGCACATCGTTAATTTCCTCCACACTGTCCGCTTCTTTCAGCCGTACTATTGATTCAAGAGTTAATTCTGACAGTTCTTGAGCAGCAGGCAACTCCTCAGGTGGACATGGGTTCATGATGCTGTATAACACAAGTCCATGTTCTCTGAGCGTTTTTTCGATTTCAGGTAATAGAGCTGGATGTATAAGCCGGAGGAGCAATTCAAGCTCTCTATACCTGAGTTCATGGCTTGTATTCGCTAGTGCCTCAATAATCTCTAGTACATTCGGAAGTTTGAGAAACGCCTTCCAAACATGTTTAAAGTTTTCAGCCGGAGTAGAATCATATTCTCTATCCCAGCGACCGGGGAGTTTGATATCATCTACGCTTAGTTTCTTAGTATCACCTTCTGTTCTGAATTTGTAAAAAAGTTCAAGTAGATAAGAAATGTAATTTTTGAACAAATTTTCCCAGACAATTTTATCCCCTCTCCACACAATATCTCGGAAACCTTCTATTGGGTCATTCAACTCGTCAGGGCTTGCAAAATAAATAGTCTGTTTTTCAAGTTCTTGGTACTCATCCCCAAAAAGATATTCCATGCTTCTAAATCTATAGACATTCATAGGTGCTGCTCCTGCAATCAAGATTAGGTATTTTGTTTATCAACACGATTCATGCCTCCCAAAGCAGGTTGATCGCACTCGCCTTAATAATAAAATAACACACTGTTCCCTCCGCAAGCCCGAGCTGCTCGCGGGCATCGCTTGTGACCTCGACTGATAACAGATGCCCCTCAATATCGACCGATAGCATCACGCGCCCCGCTTGTACAGCGATTTGCCGAATTGTGCCGCGCAAAATATTCCGCGCACTCATCCGCAGATCTTGATCCAGTGCAACGATGATATCCCGTGCCCTGATGGCGATTGGCACCGTTGAACCCGGTTCCGTCTCTGTATACGAAACCATCAGTCTCTGCTCGCCCAGTGCCAGTTCCGTCACGCCGCGCGCTTCGGATGCAACGACCACTGGCAAAGAGAGGATATTCTCCACACCCGCCATCTGTGCCACGGGTAACGCCGACGGGGAAGCGAGCAGTTGGTGAGGTTCTCCACGTGCCGTGATCCGACCTTCGGAGAGCAAAAAGGCTTCGTCTGCAAGTGCCATCACCTCCGAGATGGAGTGGGTGACGTAGAGCAACGGGATATCAAACGCTTCCTTGATGTGATGTAGGTAGGGCAGGATGCGGTTTTTCAAGCCGGTATCCAGAGATGTGAGTGGCTCATCCATTAACAGGAGACGCGGCGCCATCCCCAAAGCGCGCGCAATGGCGACACGCTGCCGCTGTCCGCCGGAAAGTTGGTTTGGATAGCGGGCGAGCAGTTCGCCGATTTCAAGGATATCAATGATTGTACCCATATCAATCTGCGTATTGCCATTAGGGCGTCGGGGACGACCGTAAGAAATATTCTGTTGAACTGTCAGATGTGGAAAAAGGTGCCCCTCTTGGAAGACATATCCGAATTGACGTTTTTCAGGTGGCAGACATTTCTTCTGCGGGGCGGAATACAACGTCTGACCAGAGAACAGGAGTTCCCCATCGTCGGGGTTTAGGATGCCGCTGATACAGTTGAGCAGTGTGCTCTTGCCGCTTCCCGATGGTCCCAGAAATGCCGTTACTTTCTCTGTGACGGTATGGTCGATCTCAAGCAGAAAACTGCCAAGGCGCTTGCGAAAACTAAGTTTTAGCATGGGATGTAATGCCTAACAGGTAACAGTTTGCGTTTTGGGCAGGCACAAGACTTGCCCCTACATTGGGTTAATTTTTGTAGGGGCAACCCCCCGATAGATCGGGATTTCGCTGCGCTCAACTTGTGGTTGCCCTTCCTTTCCTCATCTCTTTATATACATCCGTTCCGCTATCCATAACGTAGCAAAGGCGATCAAGGTGGATAGAAACACCAGACGGTATGCGCTCAGATCTTGGCCGACCTGAACGAAGTTATAGATTGCCAACGGTAGGGTCTGCGTCTTGCCGGGGATGTTCCCTGCCACCATCATCGTGGCACCAAATTCGCCAAGACTTCTGGAAAATCCGAGGATCGCTCCTCCGATAATTCCGCGATACGAGAGGGGCAGCGTGACAGTGAAAAACACTTTCAGCGGCGAGGCACCGAGCGTTCTTGCGGCATTCTCCAGTTGTGGATCCACCGTCTCAATCGCTGTAACGATGCCTCGCACCAGCAGCGGAAACGAAAGTACAGAGATTGCCAGCACCACCGCCATCCACGAAAAAACAATTTCAAGTCCGAATAGCCGATGCAGCAACCCGCCGATCAGTCCACGCTTGCTGAGGAGGACCAGCAAAAAAAACCCGCTGACGACCGGTGGCAAAACCATCGGCAGCATGACAACGGTATCGAGAAGCGACTTGCCGGGAAATGAGAATTTGGCGAGGATCCAGCCGATGAGGAGACCTGGAGCCAGGATGAGAAGCAGACTCAACGAAGCAGCTTTGATAGATAAAACCAACGCACTGACTTCTGCCGCTGTTAGCATTATTTCACCACAGAGAAACCGTGTTTTTCAAAGATTATTGCTACTTCGGGGGTCTGTAGATAGTCGAGAAATGCTTGCGCAAGAACTTTTTGCCCGGTGTTGCGGACCAGGGCTGCAGGATACACAATTGGAGAATGGCTCGAATCAGGAAACTGATAGATAATCTTGACCTTCTTACTGATCGCTGCGTCCGTTTGATAGACAATCCCAACATCGACCTCACCGGATTCTACATACGCCAGAGTGGATCGAACATCGCTGCTGGGAATCAATTTTGGCTGTATAGCGCTCCAGACTCCTAGGTGGGTCAAAGCCTCTCTCCCATAAATACCAGCGGGTACTGAATTCGACTCACCGGTGGCAACCCGTTGGATTGTGTCTTGGGCAAGTATTCCCACATTAGTCATGATAAGTGGGCTATTGATGGGCGCGATCAACACCAATCGGTTGTTTAAGACCGCTTGGCGCGAGTCCTCATAAATCAGTCCTTTTCCCTGTAATGCATTCATCTGCTTGACACTGGCAGAGATGAACACATCCGCTGGTGCCCCTTTCTCGATCTGGCGCTGCAGGGTTGAGGAACCGGCAAAATTACAATATACCTTGATATTCCGCACCGTTCCGAACCGCTGGCTGACCTCTGTGAGTGCGTCTGTCAAGCTCATCGCACCAAAGATGATCAGTTCCTCGCCTGAACAGCCAATAGACATAGAAGCAATACTCAGAAGAATAAGAAGATACGGCTTCATCAATTTTAATCAGTATCCGTTAATTTGTATTGCTTAACTTCCAATAATGTGTTATCTTGCCAGAAACGATCAACCACCATAACTGAAGGCACTATGGAGGAATTGACATGACCAGTCGAGGTTCAAGTAGCTCCCCCATTTCAGAAGCGCAAATTGAGCAATATCATCGTGACGGCTACCTGCTTGTTTCGGACTTGATCCCCGAAGACACCGCTGCAAAAGCGGAGGCTGCTATGTGGGGTTGCGTGGAAATTGACCCCGAGAATCCACCCTCCTGGGAGAAGGTCCAAGGAGGGATATGTTTATACAACAGCGCGGCTCTAGTCAACTGCTTCACGCCGGGATGCCTTGCGGCAGCAGCACAGTTGACCGGAGACGATCCCGCTACATTTAGTAAGTTACATCGGCATCCGAAGACCTATTGTGCGCCTGATTTTCTTGCAGCGCAGGAAGCAAAGGAAGATGTTTCCAAGTTTTTCAGATGGGATTGCGCCTACACCATCAATATCTACCCGACCTTCGATGAGTGGGAATCTCCAACGATCACGACAGGCGGCCACCTGGACCACTCTCTTGAGGAACACTATCACAAGACATTTCCGCCCGTCTTTCGGGTCGGCGCATTAATTTATCTGAACGACATCACACCGCACGGCGGCGGCACGTATGTCTGGCCCGGATCACATCACGAGCTGGAGCGGGTTGCGCGAAAAAATCCGGACCGTTACGAATACCGAACCACCCTGAACGCCGACCTGCCGGATCTCAATCTTGGCGATCCTGTCGGTATGTCCCTTCATCGCGGCGACATACTGTTTCTGCATCATCTCTGTATCCATTCAGGCAGCAAGAATGTGGGTGATCGCCCACGATTTGCGCTGAATATGAAATGGTAACGAGGATCTTTAGGATTGATTGCACAAAGGGATCGTGAGATTACCCCTCCTCTTGATAAAACTTCATCAAGATTTCAGCAACTTCAGGACGCGCAAACTCCGGCGGCAGCATCTCACCCGCTGCCAACATGTCTCTAACCTTGGTGCCTGATAGGAATAGATGGTTTTCCTGTTCGTGCGGACAATCACGTATCATTACAATCTCGCCACACTTGTTACACCAAACGGTGTGATCACCCCGGAAAATTTCGATCTCAAGTGCGCCGTCGGGGATGTCATCAAAAATCGTCTGCGCATCAAAGGGACCGTAGTAATCCCCGACCCCCGCATGATCTCGACCAACAATCAGGTGTGTGCATCCACAATTCTGTCTGAAGACTGCGTGTAAGACAGCCTCGCGGGGTCCCGCGTAGAGCATATCAAACCCGTAACCGGTGATTGAGACAGTGTTTTCGGGGAAATACAGCTCGACCATTTTACGGATGGAAGCATCACGAACATGGGCGGGAATATCGCCCGGTTTCAACCTCCCAAGCAGCATGTGAATCAGTATTCCATCAGCGTTGACTTCGCTCTGTGCAATTTTACATAACTCCTCGTGCGCACGGTGCATCGGGTTCCGCGTCTGAAAAGCAACAACAGTATTCCACCCCCGTTTCGCAATATCCTCGCGAATTTCGGTGGCGGTGCGAAAGGTGTCAGGGAAGTCAGATCTGAAGTAGGAGTAGTTGAGAACCTGAATTGAGCCAGAGATTACCTGATTTCCCATCTCCGTAAAGGCTTCGACACCGGGGTGTGCCGGATCCGTCGTCCGAAAAATCTGCTCAATCAGATACGTCCTTTGGTCATCCGAAATTTCTTCAATCCTAGCTACGTCCATAACAGCGATGGGCGGCTGACCGTCTACATTTGGATCGAGCAATGCAATCCGGTCAGCATTTTTAATCGTGTCGGTGACCTGTTCTGATTTAACAATATTCATGACTGGGACGGGCCAAAACAGGCCATTCGGCAGCGTCATATTTTGAGCAACACTTGTGGCTTCAGCAAGGTTCATGTAACCTGTGAGCGGATTAAAATAACCCGAACCGAGCATGACGGCAGATGCTGCAGTTCCTGAAGATATTAGGATAGCAGGTAGGTTTTTAGCTTCTTCAATCAACGCTGCGCGCTTGGAATCGTCGGCAACGTAAAGGGGATTTAGAGTATCAGAACCGTGTGGTTTAATCATTCAGTGCTCCTTCAATAGACGATAGACTACCTCAGTTGTAATTTTATTTGCATTGAGATATTTAGGTCTAATCTCACGGGAATAATAATAGCGAATTTATACTGTATTGTCAATCGGTTTCTGGACTTCGTGTGGTCCAATGCACTGTGAGTTAGTGTTTGATATTTCCGTAATTGTCAGCTTCTATCTCCGTTTCCTATCTTGAGAACGTATCTCATACATTGAAAAGTACACCCACATGAAGCTAAACGTGTAAAAAAGGAAACAGGTATTTTTTTTGAAGTTTGCCCTTGATACTTAACACTTGTTATGGTAAAATAGAATCTGTTACTTTATTATTGATGACGCCGTAATCTATAGTAATCTAAGCAATGGAATTATAGTCATGGAACACTATATCAGCAGAGCAGAAAGGAAAATAACACATGGCAGCTCAAGAAAAAGAATGGACAAAGTTGGCGGATTTGAGCGAAGTTCCTCTCGGGGAAGCAAAGGCGGTCCAGATCGGTGAAGGACGTAGTATCGCGCTGTTCAACATTGACGGCAAACTCTATGCGACCGATAACCAATGCCCCCACATGGGCTATCCGTTGACCCGCGGACGCATTCGGCACGGCATCCTCACTTGCGACTGGCACGAGCGGAGTTTCGATCTTGAGGGCGGCGGTTGCTTCAATGTCGAGTGCGATGACTTACAAACCTTTCCCGCCGAAGTACGGGACGGTGAAATCTGGGTGGAGCTCGGGGATTGGACCTATAAACGGAAAGCGGAGCATCTCAGCCTGTTGTGGGAGGGACTCCTGAGTGGAGATCGCTGGACAATGTCCAAAGCGATTGCCCTACTCCTCAAAGGGGGCGTAGCGGAAGTAGAAATTGTGGAGTTGGTCCTACAACATCTCGGAAGACACATCGCGAGCTCGCACGGATCAGAAGCGGGCTGGGATATCGCCCGATTGATGAATGGGCTTGCGGTAGGACGGCGGTATAACGATTCAGATCGGCTGATAGCATTGACGACCGCGGCAAGTGCTTCTTCCGGCGGCGCTGCGGAACGTCTTGAAGTGGTACCGCTACCTGAGCCGGTGGGATGGGAGAATATCGAGCCGTGGGTACGCACTTTCTCGCGCGACGGGCATTCTGGCCGGATTGAGCGGTGTCTTTTCACCGCCTATACGCTTGGCGATGCAGATAAGATTCTGCCCCTGCTTTTTGAATGTACGGTTGAGCCACACTTTCTTGGTTTCTCAGATAACCTTATTTCGCTTGGGTATCTCTCCGAAGCGGTTGACGAGTTTGGATGGGAGAAAGCGTCTGAACTGATCTTCAATCTCGGCTCTAAACTGGTCGGACGTGAGCGCGGAGAACCTCAACGGTTCCGTCGGGATGCTATTGGGATCATGAGAGAGAAACTCAGTGAATTGGAGACAGGGGAGAAGACAACGACAGATTACGACGAGGATGCCTTCGTGAATGCAGTGTCAAGCGTAGATGTACAGAGAGCGTTCGACGCTGTCACGGGTGCCCTGAGGGGCGGCATTTCAGTGGACCAACTCATTTCAACGCTCGTAATACTCGCCGCTGACCGGATGGCACGAACACCGGTCAATGTGGATGCTGGCTGGGAGTGCCTAACAACAGAACTGAACCTCGCGGCTTCACTGCGTACGGTGCAACGCATTGCTGGTGATGATGCTGCGGCAAAGGGTATCTTCCACTCAGCGTGGCTTACTTTCGACAATCGATGGCTCAACATCCCGTCACGGACATTGACGCCGCCGCTGGTGGAAGCAGAATTCAATGCTGCCACCGAGGAAGAAGGGCTTCAGCAAATTACCAATGCTATCGAAACTCTCAACGTCCAATCAATTGGTGGACAAGTGCTCGGATATCTCAATGCTGGGTATTCCAGTGAGTCGCTGCTACATGCGCTGGGCAAAGCTATCCTGTGGGACGATACCGGTATGAAAATCTTGCCGACGCTCCGCACTGTCCTCGATGAATGGAACAATTGCGCCGGACATCCCGCTCGCAACCAACTTATCGTCGCACTTGCACGCTACGCTACCGATATCCGCACGAACAAGGACAGCCAATCCGCTACAACCACAGCTATGCGCTTTGCGGAAGGGAGGACGACGGTCGAGATATTTGACGATTAGTCAGTTCGCCCCTACAGATCCCTAATTGGGGTCAAGCATTCAGATCGTCATGGCAATGATTCAGATACATATCAGACAGAATAACACTGGAGGTTAATTATGTTAAGCGCATCATCTAGCTTTGTCAAAGTTGCTACATTGGATGAACTCGCGGAGGGGAAACCGAGAGCTATTAAAGTTGAGGGACAGAGCATCGCTCTGTTTAAGCACAATGGAGGTATCTACGCCACCGACAATCAATGTCCACACATGGGTTACCCGTTAACGAGGGGCCGTGTACGAGGCGGTGTGCTCACTTGTGACTGGCATGGATGGAGCTACGACATGAGGGGTGGCGGCTGCTTCACAGGCGGCTGCGATGATTTGGCGACGTTCCCGGTCGAAGTGCGCGAGAACGACATATATATTGATATTACTGGTGGTGGCAACAAACGGGACGACGCCCACTTCCTCCTGCTCCAAGAAGGGATGTTATTTGGTGACAACTGGACACTTTCAAAAGCGGTGGCAATTATACTCGCGAGGGGAGTTGCCGAAGGTGATGTCTTGAATCGATTGGTGCGCCATGCGGGCAGACATTTTGTGACCGAACTGGACGCGAGGGAGGGAGGACGGCAACTGGCTAATCTGGTCAACGGTGTGAAGGTTGCCAACCAATATGAACCGGAGGACCGCCTTATCCCACTGATGATGGCAGCGGCGGGAGCATCGGGACGAGCAGGAGATCGTCCAAGTGTTGCCCCCTTGCCGGGAGAGATCACATGGGGGAAGTTAGAGCGATGGATCCGCGTGTTCTCCGCCGACCGTGAGTGGGAAGGTATAGAAAAATGCTTGATCACCGCCCGCCGCCTCGGTGGACATGACGACAAAATTATCCCGTTAGCTTATGAATGTATTGTTGAACCATTTTTCTTGGGACACAGTGATAGCTTGCTCTATATCGGCTATCTCGCGGAACTGCTTGAACAGTTCGGCTGGGAAGCCTCCGAAGAGCTGGTGTGTGGCCTCACCGCGAAGGTTTTGGGCCGCGGGCGCGGCGCACCGGACGAAATCCGGCGGGAGGCGATTGGCAAACTGGAATCGCTGGCGGATTTTCTCGCCGAAATTGCTGCGAATCCACCATCTGACACGTCTGACTTTGACGAGGATGTCTTTGCAGCGGGGCTTGCAAGCGGCGATCTCGACGACACCTTTGATACAGTCACAAAAGCGTTAAAGAGTGGCGCGGGAATAAACCAAATCGTTCAAACAATGGTACTTCTGGGTGCTGACCGGATGGCACGCACCCCGGCAAGCATGAGCCCGGGCTGGTGGGAGTTGAGGCAGGAAATTACGCTTTCCTCGTCAATCCGTAGAGCGTTGCGGTTTGGTGGCTATCAGGTCGCAGCCAAGGCACTTTACCACGTAGCATGGGAATTTTTCAGTAACCGTTGGCTTAACATTCGGCAGATGCCCCTCAGCGCCCCGCGGAGTACGACTCCCTCCGATGCCCCAAACGAAGACGCTGGGATTGAGGAGGTTATCAACACTATTGAAACAGTGCAGATCCAAGAGGTTGGGCGGGTAACCCGAGGATATCTCAATAGCGCCTTCTCTGGCGACAGGCTACTGGCAGAACTGGGACAATGTATCCTCAGGGACGATAACGGCTGGGATATCCTCCATACATTGCGGACCGCCTTTGATGAGTGGAAACTCTGTGAAGACCATCCGGCTCGGAACCAATTGCTTGTTGGACTTGCGCGTTGGACCACCGATGAGCGTAAAAACACCAATAGTGATTCCGCTGCAAAAACAGCGCTACGATTCGCAAAAGGTGAAACTGCGGTTGACCTGTATGAACAGTAGAGATACCGGTTTGAAATGTGACGCTCCATCCCATGCGGCGCATTTCAAACCTATAACAAAACTTACCTGCTACATTGTAGTGGTCGTTTTAGTGCTGGGTACCGCTTCAGGTGCGCACAGCATTAGTGTGAAAACTCAGGGCAAGCTAGCGCTCGCCGTGATTTTAGGCGGCGTTGCTATTTTGACGAAATATCTGGGGGCACGCGATCAACACGCTGTTGAGGCACTCCATGCCGAACTCGGACATCCAGAGCGCGTGGTTACGTTTGAGCGTGGCTTTGATCGGTGGCGAATAGAGTGGTATGGCGATCGAAGGTATGTATTCCGAAACGGCATCTTGCAGACAGAAACCAGCACAAAACCGGTGGCGACTTCTGAAGCATTCTAACCCCTTCCGTAGTTGCCTCGCGTTCTTGTAGATAAGACTGACCTGCGGAAAACCTCGAATTAGGGGAGCACCAGAACTTTTACTGAACCGTGCACCTCCCGTCCATCTGCCACGGCAAATGCCTCTTCAATCTCATGGAGCGGAAAACGGTGGGTAATAAGCGGGGTGGAATCGAGTTTACCTGCACCCATCAAGTTCAGCGCAATCTGGAACTCCTTCTCCCCATCACGGCGTCCATAACAGAAAGCCCAGGTAACGGTCAACTCACGACTACGCGCGTATCGGGCATCCAGCGTGAACGGTGCGACGTGACCGCCGACCATACAGATTTTCCCACGTTTGGCAGCAATTTCTGTTGCCTGCATCAGCGTGTTTGCCTTGCCGCCCACCGCTTCAAAGACAACGGTTGCACCCCTGCCCTTGGTCCATGCCCTGACCTCTTCCACCGGATTCGTTGTGTCAACATTTATTGGAATTGCACCCATTGCCCGTTGTGCAATTTGCAGTGGGCGGTCGGGTTTGCCTAAAATAGCTACTGACTCCGCGCCCGCTAGATGTGCCATCTGAGCGATAGTTAGTCCGATAGGTCCGCTGCCAATCACCGCAACCTGATCGCCCGGCTTCACTGGCACCATAGACAAGGCGTGCACAGCCACGGCGTAGACTTCGGCTAACGCCCCCGCTTCAAAAGAGACATTGTCCGGGAGGATATAGACGTTATCCTCAGGTGCGATCATATATTCAGCAAATCCACCAGCGCGAGCGCTCCCACCGATGTGTACTAGGTTAGAGCAGATATTATAGTTTCCGCTGAGACACTCTGGACACGCGTTACAGGGGATGGTCGGCTCGATGGCAACACGGGCCCCTACCCTGTGTTTGACATTTTCCGACCCGAGGGCAACTATCTCACCGGTCAATTCATGCCCCGCAGTACGAGGAGCGAGCTGCTTGGGGTTCTCGGCATGGTAGCCGTGGAGATCGCTACCACAGATGCCGGTTGCCGCAACCTGAACCAGTACTTCACCTTGTTCCGGCACTGGATCGGGTAGTATCTCGAGTCGTATATCTTTCCCGCCATAAAATCGTGCGGCTTTCATCGTGTCCTCCTAGGTTGAGAAGCAAGTTTTTTTGGCAAGAACGGGTGGAGCGCAGATCTGCGTTCCCTACGAATCAACTCTGATGAATCACTGGAGAGTAAGGGTTGGTGGAGTGAAAACCTTCGATGCGGAACCGAAAGGGAAAAATCCTTGACAGGTGGGCGATGATTGAATAAAATCCCAATAATCTCTTTCTATACTATCACCAATTTCACTTACCCCCATGGCATACTTCTGGACTAACGAGGAATAGAATGGATTCACCGCAGCCAAGCCTATATGTATATGTCTCCATCGCAGGGGAGAACAAAATTTCGATCTTCAATATGTCACCTGAGACGGGAGCACTTACTCCCCACGGGGAGGTCGGGGTCTACAGTCCTCCGAGCATACTCAATATCCATCCGACGCGGGATGTCCTCTACGCTGCGATTCGAGCCACTGGAGACATCATCAGTTTCAAGGTTGACCGAAACACAGGTCAACTTGACTTAATGAACACAACCGTGACAGGGCTGGAAGATCCAGCGTACCTTGAGATTGATAAAACGGGGGACTATTTGATCACACCTTACTATGTCCCCGGCAAGGTAACGGTTTATCCTTTGCTGGAGGACGGGACACTTGACAACGAACCGAGCGATACACATTCGACGGGTGAACACGCGCACGGCATCGCCATTGATCCATCAAACCGATTCGTATTTGTGTCTCACACATGTCCTACCAATTCGATCTTTCAATTCCAGTTTGACTCCAGTTCTGGAACCCTCTCGCCCAATTCTACACCCCAAGCTATCCCTGAAGCCGCAGATGGTCCACGTCACGTCTGCTTCCATCCGAACCAACCCTTCGTCTATGCGGACAACGAACAGGGCAGCAGCGTGACCGCCTATAAATTCAATGCTGGTGATGGCACACTTACTGCCTTCCAGACACTTTCGACGCTGCCTAAAGGTTACAACGGCAATAATTCATGTGCCCGTTTGGAGATGCACCCCTCAGGGAAGTTTATGTACGCCGCGAACCGGGGCCATGATAGCCTCGCTGGCTACGCCGTAAATGCCGACGGTTCGTTGGAATCTATCGGTTTTTTCCCCACGGAAAAAACCCCACGCTGTTTTAGGATTGATCCGACCGGCAAATTTCTGATCAGTGCTGGCGAATCCGCTGACCGACTGGCTTCGTACCGAGTTGATGCGGAAGCCGGGTATCTGTATCCTCTGGAAACTTATGATGTAGGCAATATGCCGTGGTGGGTGCTTATCGCGCAGGGGCCGAGGTAGGTGTCAGAGTTTCTTGACGCAGCGCGCTGTGTATGAAGTGAGCCGCGTGGATTTTAGATTCAGAAGAGGGCGGCTTCATACACTTGATGGTAGCGGTCTTCAATTTCGGATCGTGTCAGTCGGCGCTGACGGTTCAAACTGAAATCTTCAACATTGAAAGAGGCGACAACGGTTCCGTAGATAACTGCTTTTCGAACTGTTGCCTCCGAGGTTTCTCCGACCGAAGCGAGATACCCTAGAAATCCACCAGCGAAGCTGTCACCTGCTCCCGTGGGGTCGGCTACTGATTCTAATGGATATGCGGGCGCAGCGAAGAACGTCGAATCTGTCAGGGAAATCGCTCCGTGTTCCCCCTTTTTAATAACAACCCGGTCTGGACCGTAGGTGAGAATTTGTTTCCCTGCACGGATTAGGTTGCTTTCCCCCGTCAGCAGACGCGCTTCCCCGTCGTTTAGGATTAGGATGTCTACTTCGCTCAAAGTTTGCATCAGCGCGTCAAGACTGTTGTTGATCCAGAGATTCATCGTATCGCATACGATCAATTTCGGGGTTGTCGCCTGCCGAAGCACATTCAGCTGCAATTCAGGATTGATGTTAGCAAGAAAAACGTAGGGAGTGTCTTTATACGTCTCCGGCAGCTTCGGACTGAAGTCACCGTAGACATTCAGATCGGTAAAGAGCGTCGTCGCAGCGTTGAGATCGCTTGTGTAGTCTCCGCCCCAACGAAAGGTCTTGCCATCTTGGATCTGTTCCAAGCCTTCGAGTCCAATCCCTCGTGCCGCCAAGAAATCGAGATGCTCTTGGGGAAAATCATCTCCGACAACAGCGACCAACCGAATCGAATCATAGAAGAAACTCGCTGCCGTGGAAAAGTAGATAGCCGATCCCCCTAGCGCGTTTTCGACTTTACCGGCGTGGGTCTTAACATCATCCAGCCCAACGGATCCGACAACTAAAATACTCATGAATCAACCTCGCAACCAGATCTATTCGGAAGTTCGCTACCGTGTGAAAGTGGATTTAGGAAGGAAAGGGGCCCTGACGGTTTTTGTTTTCACGTAGTGCTGTGATGACACGCCGAACGCGCCGAACCAAGATAACAACAAGGACAACGACTAATACCACTTGCAGTATCTGATACAGCTTGAACATGCTGTCAGACAGTCGCGCCGAATTTGACTTGTACATCCAGATCGGCACAAGTAGAATCGCCGACACAAGCAGAATGATACTTTCCCAGAGATCCGATTTTTTCATGAGTCAGTCCCCTTACATTAAGTACCCATCGTCCAAGAATTGAGATAAGTCTCCTGTTCTTCGGTCAATTCGTCAATTGCAACACCGAGAGCCTGTAGTTTCAGCGCTGCGATAGAGTCATCAAGCTCCTCCGGCACATCATAGACGCGGTTTTCCATCCGCTCATGGTTTTGGACAACATACTCCGCAGACAACGCCTGATTAGCAAAACTCATATCCATCACGCTGGCTGGATGGCCTTCCGCTGCAGCGAGATTGATAAGCCTTCCTTCACCAAGGAGATACAAGTTACGCCCATCCTTGAGAGCGTATTCCTCGACTAACTCGCGTGTCGTTCTCACTTCGGTACTTAAATCTTTGAGATCGGGAATGTTAATCTCAACGTTGAAATGTCCCGAATTACAGATAATGGCTCCATCCTTCATCGCTTCAAAATGCTCACGACGTAAGACATGCATATTACCTGTAAGCGTAACAACCAGATCTGCTTCCGTGACGGCTTGGACCATGGGCAGAACGCGGAATCCGTCCATAACCGCCTCTAAGGCGTTCAACGGATCGACCTCCGCGACGATAACATTTGCGCCGAGGCCCCGTGCCCGGTCAGCAAATCCTCGTCCGCACCAACCGTAACCGGCAACAACGATGGTCGTTCCAGCGATGAGCAGGTTGGTTGCGCGAATTATCCCGTCCAGTGTGCTCTGTCCGGTTCCGTAGCGATTATCGAAGAAATGCTTAGTTTTGGCATCGTTCACAGCAATGATTGGATACCTGAGGACACCTTCGGTAGCCATACTCTTGAGGCGGATAACTCCGGTTGTTGTCTCTTCAGTTCCAGCCAACACGTTTTCCACGTAGGAGGGGTTTGCATCTTCAGCGTGCAGGCGCGAGACTAGATCCGCCCCATCATCCATTGTAATCGCCGGCTTGAAGTTGACCGCTTCATCGATATGCTGGTAATAGGTCTCCGTATCCTCCCCTTTGATCGCATAAATGGGGATTCCATCGTGTGTTACAAGGGACGCAGCAACATCATCCTGCGTACTAAGCGGGTTAGAAGCGCATAGAAGCACCTCGGCACCACCAGCTTTCAGTGCTCGAGCTAAGTTCGCTGTTTCCGTCGTAACATGCAAACAGGCAGAAATCCGGACACCTTCGAGCGGTCGCTCCTGTTCAAACCGTTGGCGAATTAGCCGTAGGACAGGCATGAATCGGTCTGCCCAGTCAATCCGCCGCTTTCCATCGTCTGCAAGTTCTCGATCTTTGATGTCGTAATTCATAGTTTGGCCTCCTACACTCCTGCCTCAGACTTCAGCAGATCTGCATAGTCCGTCAATTCCCAGGTGAAGCCCGGCTCTTCACGTCCAAAGTGGCCATAAGCTGCTGTTGCCGAGTAAATGGGTTTCCGGAGTTGAAGGCGCTCGATAATCCCAGCCGGCGTCAGATCGAAATGTTTCTCTACAAGTTGCGTCAGTTTTTCATCGGGTACCGCACCTGTGCCAAACGTATCAAGCATAATCGAAATCGGTTCTACAACACCGATAGCGTAGGAGAGTTGGACTTCACACCGATCCGCCAGTTCAGCTGCAACAATGTTTTTCGCAACATGGCGCGCCGCATATGCAGCGCTCCGATCCACTTTGGTCGGATCTTTTCCGGAAAAGGCTCCACCACCGTGCCGTCCCATGCCTCCATAGGTATCTGCGATTATCTTTCGACCCGTGAGTCCACAATCGCCTTGGGGTCCACCAACAACGAAACGCCCTGTGGGATTGACATGGTAGACGATGTCGGATGACTTCTGACGTAGTTCCTCCGGAATAGTGGGTTTAATCACTTCCTCAATAACAGCTTCCCTCAGTTCGTCAGTCGTGACCTCGGGTGCATGTTGGGTAGAAATCACGACAGTATTGACGTGTACGGGTTGTCCATCGGCATATTCAACGGTCACCTGCGACTTCCCGTCGGGCCTTAGGAAGTTCAATATACCCTCTTTCCGCGCCCGTGCCAGACGGCGGGTCAGTTTATGTGCCAGTATAATCGGCATCGGCATTAGCTCCGCTGTTTCACGGCAAGCATAGCCAAACATCATCCCTTGATCTCCAGCACCAAGCCGATCCACGCCCATCGCAATGTCAGGCGATTGTTCATCAATTGCCGTTAACAGCGCACAGTGTTCATAGTCAAACCCATAGGTTGCTTTAACATAGCCGACCTGTTGAATAGCGTGACGAACAAGTGCGGGAATATCAATAAAATTGGCAGAGGTCGTCATTTCACCGGTAATTAGTGCGAGCCCCGTTGTTACTAGCGTTTCGCAGGCAACACGCCCCATGGGATCTTCTGCCATCACCGCGTCGAGCACGGCGTCAGAGATTTGGTCTGCAAGTTTGTCGGGGTGTCCTTCAGTTACAGATTCAGAGGTAAATACATAGTTTTGAGCCAATTGAGTTTCTCCTGATTTAATACTTTTATACTCGGTGTATCAACAATTCTTCGAAAACCCTGTTTTTTTGAGCATCACAAAACCTCAAGCTAACCGTGGCTAATGTGTGCCAAGGTTAAATATATCCCCTCCTCTCTCCAATCAGGCAGCATGAGAAATCCTTGGCAGTTATTAGGGATTTCCGACGATCTGAGCGGGTATTGCTGGAGAGAGTATCCTATCACCAATTCTTGAGAACGTTTGCCAACTCAACTACCGCCATTTTGGATGGCTGACCTAGCGCACAGACGGACTAACATGAGGCGCGAAAAGCTATAAGCGCCAACAAGTGCAGGTGATAGAGAAGCGATACTAACCATTTGTTGCTAACCGTGTAAGGTTTTAGCAACAGGGGAAAGATAATGGTAAGGTCTTGGGTACATATACGAAATCATATTATCGTATCACATAGCCTGTGCACGATTTGACAATCACCCCAGCCATAAATGAAACATGAAGCGTGAAAGGAGGAAATTACGCCTCATGCCTCATCGTAACTGCTGAACGGCAGATTGCCATCATCAAAATCTATTCTAGAGCTAGGCGATAGCAATTTATACCTTAGGTTGATACTAAGGTTCAAATAGTCAGATTGCACTCCGTTTCACAAGGGAGCACAATCTGACTTTTCTGAATGCATACGTGTTAATTTTCTTTGGAAGCCTCTTCCGGTTCTTCATTGGACGAATCTTCAGACCCGGATCGATTTAGTTCTTCTTTTAACAACCCTCCAAACGCAGTCAGTTCCTCCCGGTCCTTTTCTTGCGCCTGTGAGCGTACTTCCTGTTCCTGCTCGTATTGAGTGATGGTTGCACGATCTTGTTCAGCCTGTGCAGCTTTTAGGGACAACCCGATTCGGCGTTCGGTCGGATCTAAGTGAATGACTTTCAGATCCAATTCCTGACCAACGGAGACGATATCTTCTGGTCTTTCGATACGTTGTTCAGCTAATTCAGAAATATGGATTAGCCCTTCGATATCATCTTCAAGTTGTGCGAACACACCAAAGCTGGTAATATTCACAACCTTACCGCGGACGACCGATCCAATTTTGTATTTATTGGGAACTTCTATCCATGGGTCAGGTTCAATCTGCTTCAACCCGAGAGAAATCTTCTGTTGTGCTGGATCAATGCTTAGAACCATGACCTCAACTTCGTCACCTTCCTTAAGGACCTCGCGAGGATCAACGATCCGCTTTAGCCACGACAGGTCGGAAATATGGATCAGACCATCGATTCCTTCCTCGATTTCGACGAAGGCGCCAAAATTGGTGAGATTTCGCACGCGGCCTGTGAGTTTTGTACCGACAGGGTATTTTGTCTCCAACAGCTCCCAAGGATTGGGATGCAGTTGCTTCAATCCGAGAGAAAGCTTCTGATTATTCTTGTCGATATCCAGAACAACTGCGTCAATGACATCGTCCTTCGCAACAACCTTCGACGGGGCAATGTTTCGCCGGGTCCACGACATCTCAGAGATATGGATGAGTCCTTCAACCCCCTCTTCCAACTCCAGAAATGCCCCGTAGTTGACAATGCCCACCACTTTCCCTGTAACGGTGGAGCCAGTGGGATATTTTTCTTCGACCGACTCCCATGGATCCAAGGTTTTCTGTTTTAACCCGAGAGAGACCTTCTCCGTATCGCGGTCAACAGAGATAACCATCACCTCTATCTCATCTCCCACAGCAACAACTTCGGAGGGATGATTGACTCGACGCCACGACATATCTGTTTTGTGGAGTAAACCATCAATACCACCAAGATCAACAAACGCACCAAAGGTCGTGATACTCTTCACAACCCCTGGTCGCAGCTGGTTGGTTTCGATGTTCTCGAAGAGAGCAGTCTTTTGTGCTGCTAACTCTTCCTCGAGGATTACGCGGCGTGACAGGACAATATTGCGGCGACGCTTGCTCAATTTAACAACCTTGGCTTCAAGTGTCTGACCGATATATTGGTCAAAATCTTGTGGAGGCCGCAATTCAACCTGAGATGCCGGCAGGAAGGCGCGTAACTTACCAAGGTCTACCTGCAGCCCACCCTTAATGCGCTGCACGACGGTTCCGGTCACCACCTGTTCCGCTTCATAAGCCTCAGTAATTTCGTCCCAAACCAGTTTCTGGTCAGCGATTTCCTTGGATAGGACAAGTTGACCTTCGGAATCTTCTCTCCGGACAATGTACACATCGATCTGGTCACCGACATTTACGGGAGGTGCACTTTCCTCCCCAATTGGGAACTCCGATACCGGGATATATCCTTCTGACTTGAACCCGATATCAATCATAACTTCGTCATGATCGACGTTAATCACAGTACCCTTGACAATTTCGCCCTCCGAAAAAGCTTTGAGGGAATTATCATAAGCCTCTTCCAGGGATTCGACTTCCACAAGCTCCGGAGTTGCTTCCGGTGTCTCAGCGGACGCTTCTACTGCTGCCGATTCATCTTCAGACAGAGAGATCTCCTCGCCATTGTCCTCTGTCTCCTTCGTTGACGGTGCATCCTGCTGCTCGTCTTGTGGCTGATCTGCAGCCGCAGGTTGCTCCTCCGACTGGTCGTCGTCGGTCACTGGAGAGGTGTCCAGTTCCTCCTCAGTTTCAACTTCATCAGTGGCTTCCACTTCGACCGTGGGCTGATCCGTTGTTTCCTGTTCCTTTTTTGAATCCTCGTTCATCACGTAACTGGCTCTATTCAAACTCAATAACGTCACTAGATTTGATAGATTTAATTCACCAGCTCCTCCTTTTCTAGGGTCACTAACGACCTATCTGGGTCAAACTTCTGATATAGGTTAAGCATATATAGTATAGCACAACTGGGCAGAAAGACGCAACGGAATTTCCAAATAGAAATTTTTTCATTGCAGCGGGGGTAAAAGTGCGCTAAAATTAGGAAGGCTGTGCCGTGCAGTAGCCTGCGTTTCTGGAAATGTTTTCCCTGACTAAGCAACAGCTTGGAAGCCTGTCTATGACTACGTCAATCAGCAACACACATTCAAATAAACGTGCACTTATTGTGGGCGGCGGGGTAATTGGACTCGGTATCGGTTGGCAGCTCGCAAAAGCAGGCTGCACTGTCTCAATTTATGAACGAGACCAAGCGGGGCGCGCTGCATCTTGGGCAGCCGCAGGAATGTTAGCACCGCACGCAGAAGTGCACTTTGAGGAACGTGAACTCCTCAACATGGGCATTCAGAGTTGTTGGATGTACCCTGAGTGGGTTGTCGAGTTAGAGACTGACAGTCGTATGAACGTCGGATACCGGGCAGAAGGGACACTCATCGTCGGGGTGGATCGGGACGACGCACGCGAGTTGGAACACCTCTATGAATCTCAGAAACTCTTGGATCTGAAAGTGGAGTGGATCAGTGGTAGGGAAGCACGTGAGATAGAGCCGCTACTCTCTCCTAAAATCACTGCAGCGATTTGGAGCAAGGATGACCATCAGGTTGACAACCGAGCGATGGTTGAAGCACTGATCAGAGCCTATCAGAACACAAACGGGATATTACACGAAGACACATCTGTAGACAAAATTGAGATTGTCGACGGAAAAGCTAAAGGGATTTGGGTCAAAGACAATTTGGAAGAAGCCGATGTCATTGTGTTAGCGGCGGGATGTTGGTCAAGCGATATTAATGGATTGCCCAAAGCGGTGCAACCACCTGTCCGTCCGGTTAAGGGGCAGATGCTCGCGTTGCGGATGGAGGAAGGCGTTGCTCTTCAAAAGGTCATCCGTGCCCCACGCGCGAAGTATCCGACGGATGTCTATTTGGTTCCGAAGGATGATGGTCGCTTGGTGATCGGCGCTACCAGCGAAGAGATGGGCTTCGACACACGCCTCACAGCAGGGGGTCTATTTGAGCTTCTCAGAGGTGCTTGGGAAGCTGTACCGGGTATCTATGATCTTCCGGTTTTGGAGACTTGGGCGGGTCTGCGTCCGGGTAGTCGGGACAACGCACCGATTTTGGGTGAGACGGGGATCGAAAATCTCATCATGGCAACTGGCCACTACCGGAACGGGATACTTCTTACCCCCATCACCGCCCGTGAAATCACCTCACTCGTCTTGACAGGCGAAACTCCGGAAACTATTGCACCTTTCAAATTGTCTCGGTTTTAATAATCAGGTAGGGAAGACATGAACATAAAAGTGAACGGTGAAGCCGAAGAAGTTTCACCGGGATTAACCCTCCAACAACTGCTTTTAGACTTGGACATCAATCCCTCCCGACCGGGGATAGCTGTTGCAGTCAATCAAGAAGTAGTCCCCAGAACGGAGTGGGAGGAAACGGAAATCCAACCGGACAGCGAGATCGAGATCATCCGGGCGGCGCAGGGAGGCTAAACTTTCAAGCCGAAATGAGGGATTATGGAAGCCTTGGAAAAAGGAAATCATCTGATAATTTGGGGAGATACGCTTGATGCCTTGTCGAGCAAAATTCCTGATAACTCAGTAGACTTAGTTTTTGCAGATCCTCCCTACAATATCGGTAAGAACTTCAACGGCAGAAAGGACAAATGGATTTCTGAAAAGGTGTACCTTGAATGGTGCTACAATTGGATTGACCTTTGCCTCTGCAAACTAAAAGACAAAGGTAGTTTTTATCTCATGGCGGCCACCCAAAATATGCCCTTCTTTGATATCTACCTACGAGACAAAATCTGCATTCTTTCTCGTATTGTTTGGTCGTACGATAGTTCGGGGGTCCAAGCCAAAAAATATTACGGTTCTCTATATGAACCTATTCTTTTTTGTGTAAAAGATAAGCAGCGGTACACCTTCAACGCAGATGATATCCTTGTTGAGGCAAAGACAGGGGCAAAGCGTAAATTAATCGATTACCGAAAGCCAGTGCCCACACAGTACAGTTCGAGAAAAGTACCGGGTAATGTTTGGGAATTTCCACGTGTCCGCTATAGGATGGCTGAATACGAAAAACATCCTACTCAGAAGCCTACTGCGCTGCTTGAACGGGTTATTCGCGCCAGCTCAAACCCCGGAGACCTTGTTTTAGACCCTTTCGCTGGCACGTTTACGACATCTTTTGTTGCAAAAAAATTGGGGCGTCAATCAATTGGGATAGAGATAGACGAAGATTATATCAAAATTGGGTTGAGAAGACTTCAAATAATGACGAAAGAGGAAAAAGATGGAAGGAATCAAAATTGGTGATACCGTTTATCAATCCCGACTTTTAATCGGTACCGCCGGTTACCCCAACTTCGACCTAATGATCAGGTCGCTCGAAGCGAGCGGAGCGGAAATTGCCACCGTCGCCATGCGTCGAGTAAAACTCAGCGACGCTTCAGGGGAGAATTTATTCAATCTCCTCCGCGAGAAGGGATACACGATCTTACCCAACACCTCAGGCTGCTTCACAGCGAAGGACGCTGTGTTAACAGCCCAACTGGCGCGTGAGGCGCTCGATACCTCTCTTGTTAAGCTGGAGGTTATTGGCGATGATCAGACACTCTTTCCCGATGTTGAGCAGTTGTTGCCTGCAGCAGCGACGTTGGTTAAAGATGGGTTCACTGTGATGCCGTACTGCAACGATGATCCGATTACGTGTAAGAAGTTGGAGGACATCGGGTGTGCAACGGTGATGCCGTTGGGTGCGCCGATCGGATCGGGTATGGGCATCCGGAATCCTTACAACATTCAGATCATTCGTGACACGGTCAGTGTGCCCGTGATTGTTGATGCAGGAGTGGGAACTGCCTCTGACGCAGCGATCGCGATGGAGCTCGGCTGCGACGGCGTACTACTCAGCACGGCGGTTGCCAAAGCCCGTCAGCCGGTACTGATGGCAAGTGCTATGCGAAAGGCGGTTGAGGCGGGTAGAGAGGCATTTCTGGCGGGACGGATTCCAAGAAAACTCTACGCGACAGCTTCGAGTCCTTTGGAAGGTATGATTGGTCAAGAATAATTAAGGAAAATTCCCATGTCAGATGACCACACACCATCAAGACATCAACGGATTGAAGCCGCAGGACAAACACCGGAAACAGAAACATTAAAGCAGTTGCAACAACTTGCCGGGAATGGAGATCCCGCCGCTCAGAATGACCTCGGTTGGATGTATCAAAATGGGAGGGGAGTCCCTCAGGATGACAGAGATGCGATTAAATGGTATCGAAAAGCTGCCCAACAAGGTTATGCAATAGCTCAGGACAATCTTGGTTGGATGTATCAGCACGGCAGAGGTGTCCCGCAAGACGATGTGGAAGCGGTCAAATGGTTTCGCAAAGCTGCTGAGGGTGGCAATCTCGCAAAAGCCCAAGACAACCTTGGCTGGATGTATCAGCACGGCAGAGGTGTCCCGCAAAGTGATGCGGAGGCGGTGAAGTGGTATCGAAAAGCCGCTGAAGGTGGCTATTTCGCAGCTCAAGATAATCTTGATTGGCTGTACCAAAATGGTAGAGGCATTGAGCAGAACGACGCAAAAGCAATCAAGAGGCAAACAAAGGAATAACATCACTATCCTCTATGAGATGGGGAAATTCCTATGCAAGATATTCGCAAATCACCAGAATATAAACGGTGGAGACGAGATATCAGACTGCGCGATGAAGATGCTTGTCGTATATGTGGAGTACATCTCAATCTCCATATACACCATATCAAACCGTTAGAAAAATATCGTGACTTTGCTACCGAGATTGACAACGGTATCACCCTCTGCGGAAACTGCCACGCCCTTTTGAGAGGGAAAGAAGAAAGCACCAATCTTCAGACGATTATAGAAGCAGCTACCAAGAAACCTGACATGCGAATAGTTGACCAGTTAAAGCGGCTCAGCGGTAAATTTTGCACTTATCTTGAACCCCGGTTAAAATCGATCCACTCAAATCTAAGGAACAAAGCGATTTATCAATTGTTTGCCCACCTCCAAATCTATCCCGATTCGCTCGATCAATTTCTTCCTCTCATCCGACACATCCTAAACAAGGGACATTTCCTAGACAGGGAACATGGTAGATTTAGCCCAGGATTTATCGTGCAGATGGCGATTGAATATCTTGAAGGTAGCTCAAGTAGTGCAGCGTTGAAGGTACTTAGGGAATATGAAGAACGGATTGAAGTAGAAGAGAAAGAACGATCAGAATTGTTCCCGCGTGCTCGTCAAGGCGATGCCGATGCCCAGTTCCGTCTTGGCGAAATGTGGGCAGCTGGTAAAGGAGGGTCCCGGTCCCGTAGTGCAGCGTTCAAGTACTATCGCGACGCTGCCCAACAAGGACATGTCGAAGCCCAGTTCCGCGTTGGTAACATGTATAAGTACGGTGCGGCCGTTTCGGATGAAGATGAGGCGGTCAAATGGTATCAAAAAGCCGCAGAACAAGGACATGCTGAAGCACAACATACCCTCGGCCAAATGTGTGAAGATGATTTCCGTGATCAGGAGGCGTTCCAATGGTATCACCAAGCCGCAGAGCAAGGACATGCTGAAGCACAGTACAGACTTGGTGAAATATATGAAGGTAAAGATAGTGATGTCAGAGACTTCATCGAGTACTATGAAGTCTCTAAGGCAGAGGCACTTTATTGGTATATTGAAGCTGCAGAACAAGGACACGCCGAAGCACAGTACAAACTTGGCGAGATATATGAAGATATTGAAATGGATGAAGATATTGAAGTCTGCCTCAGAGACTATAGCGAGGTCGAAGATTATAAAGTAGAGGCGACCAAGTGGTTTCGCAAAGCTGCAGAACAAGGACACGCCGAAGCACAGTACAAACTTGGCAAGATGTACGAAGATGGCAAGGGAGTTGAACAAGACAGTAAGAAGGCAATCGAATGGTATCAGAAAGCCGCTGACAGGGGATTACACGGAGCTCTATATACTCTTGGCAAGATATATGAAGGTGGTAGAGGCGTCGAACAGGACAGCAGGAAAGCGATCGAATGGTATCAGAAAGCCGCTGACAGGGGATTATACGGAGCCCTATATACTCTTGGCAAGGTATATGAAGAGGGCAGAGGTGTCGAACAGGACAGCGGGAAGGCAATCGAATGGTATCGAAAAGCCGCAAAACAAAGACATACCACAGCCCAGTATAAACTTGGGGAGATATATGAATATGGCAAAGGGGTAGAGCAGAACGATGAAGAGGCAGTCAAATGGTATCGAAAAGCCGCAAAACAGCGGAGTGCCAGAACATGGCAAAAACTTAGCAAGATGTATGATGCGGACAGAGGTATTGGACCGGACGATGAAGAAGCGTTCAAGTGGTATAGCGATATCGTTAAATTTGGGTCTGCTGTTGACCAACTACTTCTTGGAATCATGTATGCCAATGGCAGAGGGGTCTCTCAAAACGATGTAGAGGCGGTTAAATGGTATCGAAAAGCTGCTCAACAACGCTATTCCACTGATTGGCAAGCGACTCAACAAGCCCAGTACAGACTTGGCAAGATGTATGAAGAGGGTAGAGGTGTTCCTCAAGACGATGCGGAAGTAGTCAAATGGTACCAAGAAGCTGCCCAACAAGGTTATGCCAATCATCGAAAAGGTTATCCTAAAGCCCAATATAAACTTGGTGTGATGTACGCCAATGGCAGGGGCGTTTTTCAAGACAGTGAAGCGGCTATCGAATGGTTTCGCAAGGCTGCTAAACAAGGTGATACCGCAGCTCAGAATGAACTTGCCAAGCGACGTGAGGCTTCCGCTCCTGAACAAATAAGTCTATTCGGCAATCCATGAAATGAGCATATCTAGCTTATAAGAATGGAAATTTTCACTACAAACCCGATTATACCCTGAATAGAGGAATCAATACGTGACTACTCCCACGTTCGAATATCCACAAAATGCCCAGAAATCGCAGCGCCTGCAGCCATCTGTGGACTGACGAGATGCGTTCGTCCTCCCTTGCCCTGTCTGCCCTCAAAGTTTCGGTTCGATGTACTTGCACACCGCTCGCCCGGCATTAAAATATCGGGATTCATACCGAGACACATGCTACAACCGGACTCACGCCATTCAAAACCTGCCTCACGGAAAATTTCGTCTAAACCTTCTGCTTCCGCCTCTCGTTTGACCGCCTGCGACCCCGGCACAACGAGAGCGTTTACTGTTGGATCAACCTTACGTCCCTTGGCAACCTCAGCGGCGACACGCAGATCATCAATCCGTGAATTGGTACAACTCCCGATGAACACCTTATCGATCTGAATTTCCTCAATCGGCGTTAGGGGCTTTAGGTCCATATATTCCAACGCGTGTTCCGCTGCCTGTTTCTCATCCTGCGTCGGCATCTTGTCCGGATCCGGCACCTGTCCCGTGACTTCGGTCACCATGCCTGGATTCGTTCCCCATGTAACTTGAGGTGCGAGGGTTGCAGCGTCAATCGCAATTGATTTGTCGTAGACCGCTCCCTCATCTGTTGGCAGCTGTTTCCACTTTTCGACAGCGCGATCGAATGCCTCGTCCTGTGGACAGAATTCACGACCGGCGAGGTATTCAAACGTCTTATCATCGGGGGCAATCATGCCGGCACGTGCCCCCGCTTCTATGGACATGTTGCAGACTGTCATCCGCTCCTCAACGCTCAACGCCCGAATGGCAGAGCCGGTGTATTCAATGACGGAGCCGGTGCCGCCGGCCGTTCCGATTCTGCCGATAATTCCCAAAATGATGTCTTTTGCGGTAACACCGCGTCCGAGTGTACCGTCAATGTCGATTTTGAAGGTTTGGGGGCGCTGTTGCAAGAGGCACTGTGTCGCCAAGACATGTTCCACCTCACTGGTTCCTATCCCGATAGCAAGTGCGCCCAATGCCCCATGCGTTGAGGTGTGACTGTCACCACAAACTATCGTCTTTCCCGGTTGGGTGATGCCAAGTTCGGGACCGATCACATGTACGATTCCCTGATTGGGGCTATGCAAGTCGTACAGCGTGATGCCAGTTTCAGCGCAGTTCTGCGCTAAGACCTCCATCTGTTTAGCAGCAATTTCATCCTGGATCGGAAGCAGTCGGTTTGTGGTAGGCACATTGTGATCCATGGTTGCGAAAGTGAGATCGGGCTTGCGGACCTTGCGCCCCGCGAGACGGAGTCCCTCAAACGCCTGCGCGGAGGTAATTTCATGAACAAGGTGGGTGTCGATATAGAGGATCGTCGTTTCGCCCGGTATTTCGTGGACAATGTGTGCATCCCAAATTTTTTCAAACATCGTTTTCGGTGTCATCTATCTCTCCTGCGTATGAACAGCTTATGAAAATTTGTTTTAATTTCGGATGTTATTTTAGTATACCCCATTTTTGCTCTCTTGTGCAATATCATAAGCGCATCGAAATAGGCATACCGACAAATCAGCAGAATTAACTGCTCTGCAACTTCAGATCTGCGGATTTCCCGTATTCCCTTCACACTTGTCCAATACTCTCGATTATGGTAAAATGAGGAATATAAGAGAAAATATGCCCCTCAGTAAATCCTAATGAAACCGGCAAGTGTGAAACGAGGAAGTTCATGACAAAGATTGGTATTGCGAGCATTGACATAACACCTCAGCAGCCTGTCTGGCTAACGGGCTATGGAAACCGCGACCACAGATCGGAAGGCATCTATCAGTCGCTCATCGCGGGAGCTATCTCTATCACTGGTGACACAGACGAGGCATTGATTTTAACGGCAGACCTCATCGGATACGACCTCGCCTACGCAGCAGCAGCGAAGAACCGGATTGCAGAATCTGTCGGCTTGTTACCGCGTCAAGTCGTTTTAACGGCGACGCACACCCATTGTGCCCCGTTCTTCTATCCAATGGCGATGCCGGGCGAGGTTGAGAAAGGGTACGCCGAATTTCTCCTGAACCGGCTTGTTGACGTTTCGGTTTCGGCAAAGACTCAACAGGTTGAAGGAACAGTCGCATTTTCAAGGGGGCGCTCGGAATTTGGGGTCAGTCGTCGCCTGCCCGATGGTAAGGGAGGTGTGCTATTCGCACCAAATCCGGATGGCCCGATGGATCAGGATCTAGATACACTCTGGTTCAGCAATGTAGGCGGGGAACTGATTGGCAGCCTAACTATTTTCGGATGCCACCCAACAAGCCGAGGCGGGTATCTGCTTGGTGGGGATTACCCTGGCTTTCTGTGTCGTGCGCTGAGCAAACAAACAGGCGCACCGTCCTTTTTTTCGACCGGCTGTGCGGGAAATATTCGTCCTTGGTTTAGAGGAGAGAACGACGGGTTTAACACACCTTCCCTCGAAGAATTGGAAGTCGCATCCGAACGCATTGCGACTGAGGTAATGGAGTCCCAACGGAACCAAACTCCAGTAAGTGCTGAAGGATTGTGTATCACAAATGAATTTCATCATCTGCCTTATTCCGAACTACCCGATGCTGCCACTCTCCAAAATCAGGCGGAAAACCACACCAATCCGTTTATCAGACATTGGGCATCAGAAATGCTCAAGCTATGTGAAGCAGGCGGATTGCCCAAGAGTTGTCCGCAGGAAATTCAGGTGATACAGTTCAACGAAACGATACGAGCAGTTTTCCTCGGCGGTGAGGTGTTAGCCGAAATAGGTCTACACATCAAAAGCGCACTCCAACCTGCAACGACGATCACAGTGGCTTACAGCAATGGTTTAATCGCGTATGTGCCAAGCAAGGAGACGTACGATCTCGGCGGATACGAGGTAGATGGCTCACACTTCTACTTTTTGCGCCCTGCCCCGTTTGCAAAGGGGATTGAGGACCTGATTGTCGCAAAAACAGTGGCCATAGTTGAGAAACTTTAACACGGGATGTATTCGTCCGAAGCCAACCATCTATGGAAACATGGCTCTACACCCGCAGCCCATTCTTGAGGGTTCCCCGGTAAATGTCTATGAAGAATTTTCAGACCATAACTTTCATTATTGCATATGTGGCATTGATCTGTTGCTGCCAGACACCGCTAAAGCAGGTTTTTACTGAGGCGAGTGAAATTGACAAACAGCTTGTCAACTATGCTCTGCCTGAAAATGGAGGGGTGATTTATGTCTCTCAAGATAACCCTGATCACCCCGCTGCAACCTTGACAAACGGGATCGTTAGCTCCCAAGATTGGGATAAAGGTGAGGGGTGGGAATCGCGCTTTGACGGTGAATATGAATATGGAGGATATCTCGAGGTAGGAGAACGTGAGCAGTTAGCAAGCTTCGGCATGGGGGCAGCCGCAAGACGCCCCCGACAGGATAGAAATCAGAGAGATTACGGCAGCGTAGATCTTTACGGGTCAGGAATGGATAGCACTGGATCTTCAGCGGTGGGGTGGGCTGTTATGCAGTTCCCGGAGGAAGAACTGGTCACCCGTGTTATTGTCCACACCGTTGATTCGGAGAAGTATCCCGCCAGACAGTACGGTATCAGTGACTTTGTTGTGCAATATTGGACACCCTACGCAAACGGTTGGAAGAACGTTGATCGGATCGGCAAAAAAATTGGAGACCAACATAACAGTATCCGTAACAACAAGCAGGGCCGCGTTGTCGTGCGCTTTAAACCGGTGCGGACGTCACGGATTCGGTTGCTTATTCGGCTGACAAATGACACGGAAATCTACGACAAACGGCGTTCTGTTGGCTTCGTTCGCGGCATATATAGTCGCACCAGTCTCCGTTCTATGCGCGGGACGATTCGCCTGACTGAAATCGAGATTTATGGACTTGAGAAGAAGGACGAAGCGTCTTCAATGCCAGCAAGCCACGATACTGCTGATGAACGGATGCTTGATGCGATTTTCGCAGAGGAATCGACCGCGGCGTCGGCGTCAGACATAGCTGCCCCCGCTTTCGAGGATTTTTCAGCGTTAGAGGCGGACCCAATAATCACGCCACAAGGATCTATTGAAGGCGTGATCCACCGATATGCGACCGCTTATACAAATCGCGATCTTTCCGGGCTGATGGCAACTATATCACCTAGTTATTTAAGAGATGGTGAGGATTACGAGCAGTTGCGAAAAAAGATGGCGGATGTGTTCCGCAGATTTACGCAAATTGAATTTTCGTTGGAGAGGCTGCGCGTTCAAGGCAAAACCGGCACAGCAAGAGTTGACGCAGATTATTTCGCCACCTTAACGCCGGTAGGAAGCTCACCCTCGATGCTCTCGGGCAAACTATTTTTTTCATTGACTGAATCTGAAAATGGGTGGCAGATTTCAAGAATCGACACCCAAGGGCGATGACATGAATTTTAGACCCACGTGTTTGATGTTTAACATTTCACGTCCCTTTTTCGAGATCTCAAAAATCGGAGTCGGTCGTGGGACATACAGGTTCTTAATGCAATCCTGTAGAGGTTTCATGTGGTCCCTCCTCGCAAGCATTACTTGCATACTGATAGCATTCACTGGGTGCGGGGGCTCGGCTGCAACCTTTCAGTTATCTCCCGCTGACGCGGAAAAGTTGAATCCAATTCTCGCGGAACTCCAATTGAGTTATGATTTGACTTCGACCTTGAGAATCCTACAGCTGGTTGTGACCATCGAGGAAGAGGGAAAAACAGAAGAGGTCCGAGAGTCGCTTTGGTACAAAAAATCCGAGACAGATGGCGATCTACTGCATATTCAAGCGATGGGTCCGCTGAATGAACCCCGAGTGGTTGCTATTGCTGCACGAAATCAGTTTCTGCTATATCTTGTCAATGAAGAAGAGGTGATTTTTGAACCGTTGGAAGATCAGGTGCTCCAAGAAATTTTCGGGGTAGATCTCCGGGTATCTGATGTTCGTAGCGCTATTTTCGCGAACCCCTTTCTCGACGGACGAACGAGCGAGTTAGCGTTAGCACATTCCGGCGCAAAATATGTGGTGACGCGTCCCGGTATAGTCTCCGGTCAAACTGAGCAGATAACTATCTTTGTGCGTGATTCCGAGCCACAGGTCAGTGACTGGGAGATCCGAAATACGACCGGTATGACTATTCAGAGGGCAAAGTTCTCAGACTATCGAGAGGTCGGTGGCATCCTCAGACCGCATAAAATTGAGATCGAACGTCCGATCGAAGAAACGCGAGTTATGCTGAGGATTGTAAAACCTGAAATCAACCTTAATATCAATGACAGTAAGTTTGATTTCGAGCGATTTTTGCAGCACGGTACTCCACGTCGAATTTTGGGGAAATGACATGGCAGATTTCGACATACGCCTACATGCACACGCGAAGGTCAACCTGTACCTCGACGTAATTGGAAAACGTCCTGATGGGTATCACGAGATCGAAACGATCTTTCATTCTATCGGACTACACGACGACGTCTACCTCCGCAGACGCCCTGATAGACAGATCAGTGTGCACTGTGAACACCCACATGTGCCGTGCGACCCACGCAACCTTGCTTATCGCGCAGCGAAACTGCTACTTGACGATATACCTGAATTAAGCGGCGTAGATATTAAGATACAGAAACGGATACCGGTTGCGGCGGGACTTGGCGGCGGCAGTGCGGATGCTGCTGCGGTGCTTTGTGGGATGAACGCCCTGTTCGATTTGGGTTTCACACGAACAGATCTGATGCGATTGGGCGTGCAGCTCGGTGCTGACGTGCCGTTCTGTATACTGGGTGGAGCCGCACTTGGGCGCGGTATCGGTGAAATTTTAACGCCGCTTCCGCCTTTGGGGAAGGCGTGGATCTTGCTGGCAAATCCCGGCTTTGAAAGTCCCACCGCTTGGGCTTACCAACAGATCAATTTATCATTGACTCGCCCGAAAAAAAATGTTACAATCTTGGTTCGTTGTTTGCGGAATGACGATTTTGTCGACATCGCGCGCCATCTTTATAACGGCTTAGAAGTACCTGTTCTCTCGAAATACCCCGCTATTAATAAAATAAAAACAGAACTGAACAAATACCCAAGCAGCTGCGGGGTGCTCATGTCAGGAAGCGGCGCAACGGTGTTTGCGTTTATGCAAAGCGAGGTTCAAGCGAATCTGGCGGCCACGAATTTCGAGAGCGATTTTGCTTTTTGTAGAGCAACCCCCATGAGTGGCACGGGAGTACGTATCTTTTGATGGGCGGTCGCCAAGCGGTAAGGCACGGGTCTTTGGCACCCGCATGCGTAGGTTCGATCCCTACCCGCCCAGCATTTTCATAAGCCGTAGCTAGCGTCACAGCTACGGCTTTCTTATGTTTTGGAGGAATACGATATGCAACAAGTTAGACTTGAAGCTCAGAAACGGGAGACTGCTGGCAAAGGAGCCGCGCGTGGCATGCGACGTGCAGGGCATATTCCTGGAGTCCTGTATGGTCGTAAGAACGAGGTTATCCCGATCCGAATCGATGCACGAGGATTTCAGGATTTTCTGCAAAACTACGGTGAGAACGCTTTTATTAATCTGGAAATTGCAGATCATGGCACGGAAAACGTTATGGTGAAAGAGATTCAGAGAGATCCCGTGAGCAATCAGCTGCTTCACACCGATCTCCTGCGCATCTCGATGGACGAACCGATTACAGCAGCAGCATCTATCGTCTTAGTCGGATCGGCTCCCGGCATCCAAGAGGGAGGCATCCTTGAGTTCCCACATCGGCAGCTAACGTTACACTGTCTCCCCACGCTTTTACCTGAGGAAATTGAGGTCGATATCAGCGAATTGGACATTGATGACCGGCTTTCTGTCGAAGATATTTCTCTCCCTGAAGAGATTGAAATTCTGGATGATCCACATACACGGATCGTGGCCGTCGTCCCACCAAGAATAGAGGAAGAACCGACGGAAGAGGAAGAGATTGAAGGGGAAGAGGAAGCAATCGACGAAGATGCAGAGCCTGAAGTCATTTCGCGCCGCAGCGATGATGACGACGAAGATGAAGAATAGGCAGGTGGCATCTCGTCGATGCACAATTCGTGGCTATAGGATTTGTGATAGGTAACACGGTTCCTCCACTTACTCTACGATAGGTCATCAGAATAAAAAGTGACAAAATAGCCTCAACAGATTTGGCAAAGTAAGACCCGATTATCGGAACCATTCTACTAGAATCTTGTAGCTAGGTGCTTAATGGTGCGTCAACTTATCCTATCCACTACAATTTTGTTATGGAGCTGTATCAGCTATAGTTTTGCTCAATCCTCGCTGGTGCGTTTTGTTGATGGAAGTGGCAAGACGCTCGTCCAAGCCGAGGTTACGGAGCAAAGCGGTGGATTGTATCTTCCGGTTCAAACCCTGCGGGAAGCATTTGATCCGGGGATGAAACAGCAGTACAGCTCCCTAACGAAACGACTGACCCTAAATTTGAAAGGGAAGCAGCTGCATCTGCGGCTTGAATCACTATCTGTTAGTGTCGATTCCGATGAAACCAAATTGTCCCTCTCTCAACCCCCATTGATCATCGACGGTCAATTGATGCTTCCCCTCACATTCTTTACTGACCTCCTCCCCAAAATAACGGATTTTGGGGTGACCCATAACCCTCTAATACAAACGATACACATAACCGAAAAAGATGCGCCACTCCCTGATCTTAATCCGACACTGATTACGGAAGGATCGGAAAAATTTCTCGTCATCCTCGATCCTGGACACGGTGGCTCAGATACAGGTTACCTTGGAAGCACAAGAGTGGCAGAGAAAGATATTGTTCTTGATCTTGCGAAAAAGATTAAAGAGGCTGCGCTTCAGAATCAGGTGGAGGTGGTACTAACACGGGATTCAGATTTTGAGCAGCGCCCGAAAGAACGAATCGACGTTGCACAGAAGAACCAGGGAAAACTCTTTCTCAGTTTGCACTGTAACGCGTCTTTTTCGGACCGCGCTGCAGGCATCCATCTTTACGTTAGCAACTCCTTGGGCATCACCCAACTCGACCGTTTACCAACAGATGTAGACAAGACTTCACTGCCCGGCGCAACTATGGAAGCTGTCTCTCAAGAAGAGTATCTAGCACAAAGTCGCAGATTTGGCAGGATTCTCCAGACAGAATTAGAGACGCTCTCGCCTACACCGATTCTCCTGACCGAGATACCGTTGGCAACATTGGCAGCAGTTTATATGCCATCAGTTCTGATTGAAATTGGTTATCTATCTAATGAAGCCGACGAAGCGCGGCTCACTGATGCAGATAACCTTGCATCCATCGCAAAGGAGATAGTGGAAGCAATTCAGACGTATATCGCAGAATCAGATCAAGCAGAGGAAGCTGCAAGTGACTGATAATTTTATCCACAAAAATCTGAGTTTCTGGCAGATTCGGCAAACTGTGCTCTCAATCGCCACTTTCGTAACCGGTGTTGTCATTTTGATACTATTAATATCATGTGACTCTGAACAGACGGATTCGACCTCACCTCCTCCCACTCCACCCGTTGTTATATCTGATCTCGCAGACATCCAGCTGCAAAAATGTACAGTTTTCTTTTTTGACATCAACTCACTCAGGCTCGCAAGCGAAGAACGTGAGTTAGATCTATCCCAAGATGTTACCGAACGTCTCAAACAGACCATTACCGAACTCCTTGGGGGCTCTATCAGCGGTTTATACCAAACTATCCCCAAAGGAACTTTACTTTATGAAGTTTATGTCGATGAGCAATCAACAGCCTATCTGGATTTTTCACACCATCTCAAGGACGAACATATTGGCGGCACAACAAGCGAAGCCCTTACCATAGCTGCAATTCTGCGAACCGTTAGGATGAATTTCGCGGATCATATTAGAAAGGTACAGATTCTTATTGAAGGACTTGAGACAGATACGATTGGGGGGCATATCGATATTTCGAAGCCGTTGAGTCTTTCATTGGATTTGGAAGTCGTAAGTAGGCAGGTGGAATCGATAGAGGTAGAATCACCGGAAGCGGAGTCACCGGAAGCGGAACAGGTAGAAGAAGCGCCTACGGAAGCCGAGATGGAAGCAGAGCAATTGAAAACAAACCAAGTTAGCGCGCCCGCAGCAGATCAATAAAGCCACTCTTGAGTCCAGAATTCCTTCCGAGGTTTCCTGAAATTAGGAACCGATAATGTCAACGCCAACAAAACTGATCGTTGGGCTCGGGAACCCGGGTCCCAAGTACGAACAAACCAAGCATAACCTCGGATTTTGGGTTGTCAACGAACTCCTCCTGAGATCGCAGCTGACCCGATTAGAGCCAATGTGTAAGTCACTTATCGCGCGAACAGAATGGCATGACTTGAAAGTAATCCTTGCCAAACCGATGACCTACATGAACAATAGTGGGCAGGCAGTCAGCCTGATGGTCAAGAAATTTGACATCTCTCCGCAGGATCTATGCATCATCTATGATGATCTGAACCTGGACATTGGTGTGTTGCGGATGCGAAAGGGAGGAAGCGATGGCGGACATAACGGCATGAAGTCAGTTATCCACCATCTCAGCACACAGGATTTTCCGCGCTTGCGGGTAGGAATTGGACAGGTAGAGGGAAATTGGATGGATCACGTGCTGAACGAATTTTCCGATGCTGAAAGAGAATACATTGATGGGACAATTCTGCGTGCCTCCGACGCCATTGAGACATTTGTCACGGAGGGCGTTCAGACAGCAATGAACCGGTTTAATGGACGTGTCCCAGTGGAAGATAATCCGTGATGTGCTCTGGTATCAAGTGGATGGAAGAACCGCTTACGGAATCGAGGTCGAATCCTCTATGTTTTCATCACTTTTCAACGCCACATAGCTCACATATCGGACCTCGCTAATTTTGCCTGTGTTAACGGCGTCCGTAACCGCACAACTGGGCTCAGATAGATGGACACAATCTGCGTATTTGCACTTGCCGAGATAGCTTTCCATCTCCGGAAAATAGAGGTCAAGATTTTCCTTATCAACGCCCCACAAACCAACCTCTCGAATGCCTGGGGTATCCGCCACCTCACCCCCAACTTCTAAACAGAAAAGCTCAACCAACGTCGTTGTATGCCTGCCCTTCCCTGTTTTCGCTCCTACTTCACCGACGCGCAAACCTAGCCCCGGTTGAATCGCATTCAGCAGGCTTGACTTTCCAACACCTGACGCACCGACAACAACGCTGAACTTACCCTGTAGCAGCTCCCGAAGGCGGCCGATACTCTGTGAGTGATTGATACTGGTAAAGAGCACTGGATAGCCGAGTCGCTCGTAGGCACTTAAAACTGCACCCAATCGTCGCTGCTCCGCTGAATCGATCAGGTCGATTTTATTCAGGCAAACAACGGCATCCATCTCCCCAACTTCCGCTAAAATCAGGAATCGATCCAAGAAGCGTAGGTTAAGGTCAGACTGGCGAGTTGAGAGAACCGTGACTACTTGATCCGCGTTCGCGACAACAATCTGCTCAATCGGATCGCGCTTGCCGGGGTATCTGCGCGAAAATTTGGTTCGACGCGGCAAAATCTCCTCAATGACTCCCTCCTCATTGTCGAGCGGCGTCACAATAACCTCGTCGCCAACAGCAACGGGATCGGCGTAGATTTGCCTACCTTCCGCGGACCGCTGGGCACGCTTAACCCGCCCACGCAGCTGACAACGCAGCACTGTGTCGCTGTCCTGAACATCATAGAAACTGGTCCTCGCTCGAATAACTCGCCCTTGAATCGTATCCATAAGCAACATTTAGCGTTGGAGGTTGTTATCTCGCGCCAACTGTAGGTAAACCTCACAGTCGGGAGTTTATATTGAAACCCACTTAGAACGATGTTATAGTTTTAATGTCTATAAGGAGACATTACAATGAAAACGAAAGTTGTTCTCACTCCTTTATTCCTCTGCTTGGCGTTGATCACCCAAAAGGGATTTGGCTCCTATTTAGTCGGTGATGACACACTTGTCAGCCAGACCAAACAGGCTGTCCTAATCGTCGCAGGCAAAGTTTCAGATATCCAATACATTTACAGGGGTGATATCTACACCGACGTTACTATCACTGTGTCTAAAACCCTTAAAGGGCAACCCAACATTGATAAACATACCGTTCGATTCAGAATCGAAGGCGGCATCTGGGGAAACATAGGCTCGGAGATTTCAACTGTCCCAAGATTCAAAGTGGGAGAAGAACTGATCCTCTTCCTTCAAAAACGCACATGGGGAAACGCATGGGGAACTGGATGGTCGTTTTATGATGGGTTGTATCCGCTACTACCTCCACTATACCCAAGAATCAACACACTAAAAGAGAATGGTAAAGAATATAAGATCGCCCAATTTTACCTAGCTCTTTTTAAGGAAAAATATTGCTTGAATCTTCCAGTGGAGATGGCATTTCGACTTATTAAAAATGCGGTTAAAGCTCCAGAGGAGGTTGCCCTTTTAGAGGAAAAGATTCGCCCCATCAAAGATATTCGCAAACCAGAGAATCGGGGGAAACAGAAAATGGAGTCCCCAGAATTTCTCGCAATGCTTGAATCGGAGTTGACCAAGATCGAAGCAAAAATTAAAGAGAAAAGGGCTGAACAGTAAAAGCTGTATCGAAAATCGGTCTAGACATACGCTTTCATCGTCCGGAGAGCTGTCTCCACATCGGCATCAAAATCATCAAAACTGCACTCACAGGAGACACGCCCATCATAGCCAGCCTGTTCAAGCGCAGCAAAAAACTCCTCGAAATCGAAATCATCGTTGCCCGGATACGAACGTTTGGCCGGCTCGGCGATATGGACATGCGCCAACCACTCCGCGGCATAGATAATATCCTCCATCGGCTCATCCTCTTGCCAAACATGGTAGAGGTCTGCCAGCAACTGAATCCCTTCCCGGTTGACCCGTTGCGCCATCTCCAATCCGTCAGCAACAGTGCGGAGGATATTCCCCTCCCGGTGGCAAATCGGCTCAATCACGATTGTAATATCGTTTGCTTCTGCGTGATCCGCAGCCATGTCCAAAAATTCCGCAATCTGATCTAATGCCCTCTCCTCCGAATAATCCCCTTCAAGATTGCGAGAACCGCTGCTCCCGTAGACAATAATCTCGCCACCAATAGCCTTCGCTCTACGACACGCCGTTTCGACATAACGCGACAACCTTGGAAAATCAACGGCATCCCCAACGACACGTAGGTCACCGGGAAGAAAACCGGAGTAGGCTTCGGGCTCCAGTTCAGCCTGCGCCACGCGATCCTGAATTTTTTGAAATTCTGCATCGCTCTCCTCTGGAATGAGCGCGTTCCTCACTCCCAATTCGATATAATCATAGCCAACCGCTGCGAGTCGATCAATCTTTTCGAGCGGAGCACAAACACCAAATCTCATACTGTTCTCCTATGCATTAATTATAGTTCAAAGATAAATCCATATCCATTTACGCGCTATCGCCTGCAACTTCTCGAACCTTCTCAAAGAAAGCCTTTTTACGTTCCGTATTCAGCCCCCACTGCACCGGCACACTCTGGTAGCCATCGCAGTAGTTATTCTCACCCGGATCAAAATAACCCCACGACGCGTATTCACTAATCGCAGCGACAAAGTTATTGAGCGGTTTATCAAAATCAAAGTGATCATCTTCATTGAATAAGATTGGCATGGTTCGGTAGCCCGGGACCTGTCGCGCCTGCTGAACCATTTCTGCAATACGGTTAGGATCGCTGACACCGTTGCCGTGCATCAGTAGAAAGTCTGATGTGTGCACAACGTTTTCTCGAGAAACTCTGCCGCCGCCGTAGCTCGTCCCAACGAGTAACCGCTGTCCGTCGCGGGTTATCCCCTTAACCCGCTCAATCAACTCATGAACACGATCCGGCATCAGGATATCGTGAACATATCGCTGTACGTTACACTCGTTGTTGACCTCAACAAGAACGTTAGTATACCCCTGATCAAAGATCCAGTGCGTGATATTATCCACGGCACGAATGACCGCCGCTTCGTCACGCACACGCTCATCTTGCCCAAAATAGAAGTAACCCAAAATCACAATCATCCCAAGTTCATCAGCACGATCAATGATGCGCCTCAATCTATCAATATAGTCAGGATTTAGGCTGCCATCGGTTTCAATCGCTGAATTGTGCCACGGCTGCCCTTTTGAGTATCCTTCGGGACTCCCACCTTGGAGATTGATTGTCAACGCAAGCAATCCGTAAGACCGCCAATCAGGCATTGCATCAAGAAACTCACGCGTGTTCCGTTCCGCATCCCACTCTCCCGTGTCGGGATAAGCCCACATGCTGACAGTCTCAGAATTCCGATCGTCAAATACCCCCTGCACCATGCGCGAATTCATGAGTAGTCCTTCGATCTTATATCCTTTATAGAACCGGTCGGGATAGGTGATGCTTCCATTGATGTAAAACGCATCGCCAGTAATACTTACGGCAGTTTTTCTCGGCATATCATCTCCTCTTCGGTATGTTTGAAAAATGTAATCCTTGCGCGCTACTGAAACGGTATAGGCATCCTCTCGCCATGCCACGGGAAGGCATAGCTCGGTTGATTCACAAAACGCTGCATTCCGCACTCCAAGCGGATACTGGTGGAAGGTGGCAGTTTGACTACGAAGTATTTGTTATTAACAGGGACAGTCGCCTCCGCCTTCTCATCTTGGTCGGTGCTCAGAAACTGTACTTGCGTGAATCGATGTTCCCCGAACGCGCCCGCTTGTACAATCACATTCCGAGGGTTTATTCGGTTCAAGTTTACCAGCTGGATACCCACCCGGTCAGCTTCTACGTTATCGACCAAAGCGGCAACATCTTCCGGAAGGCCGGGGCGACCAAGGTCCATATCATAATAACGCACCGTTGCCCGTAAGAGGCCACCGTTATAGATGGGCTGTGGCGAGCCCATCGTCACCTGCGTCAGTCCTTTGGTAACGACAGGATTGGGGGGCCAGCGATTGTCGGCTATGATTTGTGGTATATCCCGTGGATCTCGACACATAAACTCATACATCGCCAAGACGTATTGATACTCCGTCTGGAGCCGTTTTTCGGGCCAGTCTGGATTTCTGCCATCGTAGTAGTTAAAACGTGCTTCCAAATTCCCGCCGCTCCGATCGCCCGCAACATCGACCTCATTCCAATCGGTTTCTTTTTCCCCTGCACGCAGCCTCGTAATCAACTCATAATCCCTTGGGTCCATTGATGCATGGTACACCCGCGCCAGCCACTGAATTCCCCTCGGTTGATAGCCTTCCCACCCATCCGGAGTGATCCGTGTTGGAACAAGCAGTTGACCGTCCTCTCGGATCTGGGCAAGACTCAACAGGAATTCTATCTGCGAGCGGATAAACTCAAGATAACCATAATCTCCGGTGAGCAACAGGGCACATTCGGAGGCGATTGTTGCTGCTAAGAATGCGTTGCGAGCAGAATTACGACTATTCCAGCCGTAGAATCCGCCCCACCATTGACCGTCACGCTGCTCACCTACCTTCCCTGTAGGTCCGACGTTGTCCGGAATAATCCCGTTGTTTGCGCGTGTCCGATCCATCCAAGCTTCAGTATAGTCAAGAACCCATCGCTTATATTTCTCTTCCCCGGTGTAAAGATACGCATTGGTTATCAGACTGGTCGCCGCCAGATTGTCGGGGATATCTCCGTTAAGAATGACCTCGTCGAAGATCTTTAGAATCTCTTCGGCTCGCTCTGAATTTTCAAACCAATCCTCTTCCAAGTCCTTGACAATTGGGTAGAGGTTAGATCGCTGAGCGTGTCCGTGTGCGACGCCTCCCGGATAGTAGATTGGGTCGAGCAGAACCTTTGCCATCTCGAGATCCGCATGAAAACGGGGACCGACGCTGCCGTGGAAAGGGGAACGGATGATTTTATGCTTAGGGTCATAGTTGGGTGCATCGGGATCCTCAGCCATGTACATGGCTGCGAACCGCTTTGCACGTCTGATATTTTCGGGATGGGTTGGGTCTGCCAAACCGAAGGAGTAAAAAGACTGATTTCCTTCACCCATGTGGAACCAGTCGGCAGGACCGTTTAGGTTATAGTATTCATTATGTAATTGTACGCGAAACTCTGGGTGTTGTGGTTCATCATCCCGGCGCGCAACGCCATCGTCATAAAGCCGCGTAATCGCATTCCACTCTTGAAGACCGATCTCAAGCACCCTTTCATGCGCCCCGATGGCATAGAGGAGCCCTTTGTATGAGTGCGCTTCGTATGTATCATCAACATCGTTCACATTATAGGGGGTTCCATCGAGGCGACCGTATTTCTGTGCGGCTAGATCAACCGCCTTTTCCATAAGGTGAATAAGCTGACGCTCGATCAGTGCCCACGCCGGTGGAGCAGAAATCTCAGTTGCCTTAATAGATACCAGATCTTCTGGCATATTTGGTCCTGTCACCGTTTGACCTCCAATAAGAAAGCCGAAAAACTTGGTCCGAATATTCAACTCGGATCACATTGCAAGGATTCTCATTATCTCATATTAACAGCTATTTTTCAACGCCAAATCCCGAAACTGGGGGTAGTTTTTTGGACGAGCAAAACGCTTGACAAAACGCAGTCCATTACATAGACTGATATGTGGCATGTTGTCGCGAAATATCCTGAAGCCTTTCCACAGGAAGGAGTTGAAGGTTGTACGCAACCGTTATCGTTCCATTCGAATCTTACACATGTCATAGCCTTTCCACTCGGGACGGGCCACGCAACCAGCGGAGGCTGAAACTGTTTGGGAGAGACACCCCGGAAAAGGACATAGCGGTTGACATTTTCAAACTGCGGCAGATCACCGATCCATACGTCGAAACACTTGTATGCACCTACCTTAAAGAAAATTCTGATCTCACCGAGGGACAGGATTACAGTTACCCCACATGAAAAATAAAAACCGGATAGAAATCGGATTGTGCCAAACTTGCCAGCACGTTAAAACAGTTGAAAACGTCAATCAGAGCCGTTTCTATCGGTGCCTCCTCTCAGATTCCAACGCGGATTTTCAGAAATACCCACGTCTACCGGTGCTTACCTGTCCCGGCTACCATCCGCAAAAACAGGACATAAATTCGACAACAGATGATCATCAATAAGATATAGGGACGATAGCAAGTCAGCACTTAGCCTGATCAACCTGGCTGTCGGAATTTTCCTAATGTCGATGACTTTGATCTTGAATATCAGCCGTGTTTCTCTTATAATATTTGACACTATAACGATCTAATATACCAACTCACCAAACTTTTACTCCGACACCGGATTTGATTCAGGCGTATGTACAAGAAGAATTTCTCGTACTTGGTGAATACGCGCTGTAACATTGTATATTTTTTACCATTTAACCGATTACCTCAAGTCAGTCAGTGGTTCGCTTGGTCAATGAGGGGACATAGGCGCGCCCAAAAAGAAGGAGATACAAAATGACAACCGCTGAAATTAAAGCGATGGCTACAAAGTACATCATGAATACCTACGGCGAACGCTCGCTTGCGTTCGTTCATGGAGAGGGAGCTTATCTGTGGGATGCGGATGGGAAAAAATATCTCGATTTCTTGGGCGGATTAGCCGTTAATGGATTGGGACACTGCCATCCTAACGTAACGGCAGCCATCCGCGAGCAAGCAGGAAAACTCTTGCACGTGTCCAATCTCTATTACATTGAGCCGCAAGCCCAGTTGGCAAAGCTATTGATCGATAATTCCGATATGGATCAGTGTTTCTTCTGCAACAGTGGTGCCGAAGCTAACGAAGCAGGGATCAAGTTGGCACGGAAATTCACCAAAGATCAGGGCAGAACGGATGCCTACGAGATCATCACAATGGACAACTCGTTTCATGGGCGTACAATGGCAACGATAACGGCAACCGCTCAAACGAAATATCACGCGGGATTCGAGCCGATGGTTCCGGGATTCACCTATGTCCCGTACGACGACCTCTCGGCTGTAGAAGGAGCAATTAGCGAAAAGACTTGTGGCATCCTTGTAGAAGCAATTCAGTCTGAGGGAGGTGTCAACACACCCAGTAGCGGTTACATTGAAGGGCTACGCGCACTTTGCGATAGACACAATTTGGTGCTCATCCTTGACGAAGTTCAAACAGCGATGGGACGCCTCGGCCCACTTTTCGGGTATGAAAGCTACGGAGTTATCCCCGACATCATCACAATGGCAAAATCACTCGGTGGTGGCGCACCAATCGGTGCGATGCTTGCCAAGGAGCATATCGCAGCGAGTTTTGTTCCCGGCACTCATGCAGCGACGTTTGGAGGAAACCCGCTCGTAACTGCCGCAGCGTGTGCAACAGTAAAAACCATCCTCGATGAAAACCTCGGTGAAAATGCCATCAAGATGGGTGATTATCTGGAAAGCAAATTGATGGCGCTCAAAGATAATTACCCAATCAAAGAGGTTCGCGGTAAAGGCTTGCTGCGGGGTTTGGTGCTGTCTGTCGATGCCAATGCGCTCGCTGCAAAGTGTATCGAAAATGGATTAATCACGATCTGTACAAACGACTACGTGCTGCGCTTCCTACCACCGCTTAACATCACCACGGCACATATCGACGAGGCAGTTTCGATTCTCGAAAGTTCCCTCGCCGAGACAACTTAGGGTAGGCGGCAAAGTAATTTCTACATTGAATATAACCAGAAACCGAGTCATTACCAGCAACTCGGTTTCTACAACATACTGGAGACGAAATAAGGCTCAAAAGTGCAGAGTCTTTTTTCACATTAATGCCGAATATAAACTCTTTGATATGGTTGTGGATAGTTAGTCTTATCAGTTGCAACGGGTGTAGCAAATCCAAACCCACTGCGGTCTTGGAATCGAACAGAGGGCGGATTGTCATCGAGCTCTATCCGGATGCGGCACCGAAAACGGTGGATAATTTTGCCACGCTCATCCAACAAGGTTTCTACGATGGACTCTCCTTCCATCGCTATGTGCCCGATTTTGTGATCCAAGGAGGCGACCCAAAAGGCGATGGCACCGGAGGACCGGGTTGGACAATCTACGGTGAATTTCAGGACACCGAGCTCAAAGCGAGAATGCCGAAGCACGAGAAAGGTGTCGTCGCAATGGCACGCACTCAACAACCGAATTCTGCGGGAAGTCAATTCTATATCTGTTTGAATCCGGATCCCCAAGGGTACCAGCATCTTGACGGTGAATACACCGCCTTTGGACGCGTCATAGAAGGGGTGGATGTGCTTGATCAGCTGCGACAAGATGATAAAATAGAAAAAATTACACTCAACGACTACCATCCGACGACCGCAGAAAACAACTGATGATTTATCCAGAAAGGCAAAAGAACTGATGGAAGACTGGAGACAGCTCGTTCGGGATACAGTCAATACACCTGAAAAACTTGCGGCTATCTTCGATGTTGATATTGATGAGATACAGCGGGTTCACGACGTATTTCCTATTCGGATCAACCCTTACTATTTGAGCCTGATCGAGGAACCGGGAGACCCAATCTGGAAACAGGTTGTCCCGGATCCAAAAGAATTAATCAGGACCGGTTTCGAGGAGGACGATCCGCTCGGCGAAGAAGATGATAGCCATGTTCCCAACGTTACACATCGTTATCCCGATCGGGTATTGTTTTATGTCAATTACATGTGTCCTATCTACTGCCGTTTTTGCACCAGAAAGCGTAAGGTAGGCGACCCGGATTCTATTCCCGACAACAATGTTGAGATGGGCTTGGACTATATCCGCAGCCACCCCGAAATTCGTGACGTGATTATCTCTGGCGGTGATTCAATGATGTTGACCGACCGGAAGATTGATTATATAGTCGGTAGCCTCCGTGCAATCGAACACCTTGAGATTATCCGAATTGGCTCACGCGTTCCCGTTACTCTGCCCCAACGTATCACACCGGAGTTGTGTGCGATTCTCAAGCAGTACCACCCTTTTTATATTAACACGCACTTCAACCATCCGCGAGAAGTTACGCCGGAAACTGAGAAGGCGTGTGGTATGCTGGTGGATGCCGGCATTCCTGTTGGCAATCAGACTGTCTTGCTTAAAGGCGTAAATGACGACCCCGCAGTCATGGTTGATTTGATGAAAAAACTACTCAAAATTCGCGTGAGACCCTACTATATTTATCAAGCAGACCTCGTCTACGGGACAGATCACTTCCGCACATCGATAAAAACGGGACTCGACATTGTGTCGGCGCTGCGCGGGCATATCTCTGGACTCGGTGTGCCGCACTACGTGGTTGATGCCCCCGGCGGCGGGGGTAAAATCGCGCTTATCCCGGATCCAGTTGTGTCGTTTGATGATGATGAGATCCAATTGAAAAATTACGAGGGCAACACCTACAGCTATCCAAGCACCTCCTTCTACGATGAGGATTGGTAGGATTTTAGAATCTATTTGAAAAAGAAAATAACTCTCACTTCGTTGGCGAGACATCTTTCCCACCACCATGCATAGGAAACAAACCCAACCCCGTAGACGGGACATCTCGCTTACCACCATGCATAGGAAACAAACTACGACCCCGTAGGCGGGGCATCTTGCCCCGCCACGATTAGAAAAATCAAATCCCATGAAAAAAGAACAGATTATTGCATGGGATGAAGAAATAGTCAGCGGAACGCCCGTCTTTGCTGGTACGCGTGTTCCTGTCGCAATACTAATCGATTATCTTAAGGCTGGGGACTCCCTGGAACGCTTTCTGGAGGGCTTTCCTACAGTCAAGCGTGCACAAGCCATCGCTTTTTTAGCCATGGCTCTCGAAGCTGCCCTGATGGAGAACCCTAGTGCACACCCCACTTAGCATTAAAATGATCACCCCAATCGGTGTTCAAAAAATCAAGATCTTATTTGTGTTGTCACAAAAAAACGTGCGAAATATGAAAAAACTACGACCTTGGGGCTTTGCGTTCCTATTGGCTTTTACCCTATTTCTAGCAATTACTCAACAAGGACACGCAGATTCTGACAGACCTTCTATCAACGCTAACGGAATGGTGCGGGTGGTTTACTTTCTCCCTAACGACCGCCCTGCCCGGCCGGACAGAGTAGCAGCACTCCGTCAGTTGGTTAAAGATGCACAGCAGTTTTACGCTGACGAAATGCACAGACACGGCTTCGGTAGAAAAACCTTCACTATTGAAGCCGATGCAGATGGAGAACCTCTTATTCATCAGATTGACGGGAAGTTCAACGAGGCTTATTATTACGAGCCGTTGACCGATTTGAAAGTCTGGAAAGAATTTCTCGAACACTTTAGCGAGATAGATGCACTTCAGCATGCCTATTTGATTGCGATAGATCTCAGTTACGAAGCCCTTGATGGCGGAAATTCAGGGGGTCTAGCCGGCGTCAGTTTTTATCCTTCTACTGGCGGGCACGGCGACGATTTTTTTATTTCCATAGGTTCAGGAGTCACGGTCGGACTGAGAGGTAGAGATATAACAGTCGGAGAAGAAGCGCTGGGCGGTATTGCCATAATTCCTGCATCTGGCACTAATTTTGAAAGATTAGGTCTGACTCTCCATGAACTCGGACACGTCTTTGTATTAGTCCACGATTTTCGGAAAAGTCGCAACAGCAACTATGTTATGGGTTTCGGCAGTGCAAATCGTTTGTCTAAGTGTGCTGCTGAGTGGTTGTCTGTCAGCCGTTTCTTTAATACCAAATCAAAATTCCGCAATGAGCCGGGAGAAATTCAACTTCTCTCGTTACGAGCTTATAACCAAGACGTAATAAGCCTCCGTTTTAAGGTGACAGATCCCGATGGGCTTCATCAAGCACAGTTGCTGGTGCCAGACATTCTCAACGCCACTGGATGGGGAGCTTACAGATTGTTCGACTGTAAACGATTAAACGGCAAAACGGGCACCGTTGAAACTGTGGTTAGAAGAGCGGAGCTCGTTGATAGAATAACACTCCAAATTATCGATGTAGGTGGCAATATCACCTGGGCGACCTTTCCTATCCGGTTGGATGAAGCAGAGTCTGCCCAAAACGCCTTAGATGTGAACAGCGATGGAGTAGTGAACATCTCGGATTTGATACCTTTTGTCTCGCGTTTCGGTCAGCGTGGGCAGGATCTGGCGGATGTCAACGAAAATGGGATTATCGATATTGTCGATGTGCTCCTAGTTGCAGCACACATGCCTGCCCTGTCTCAACAAGCGGTTGAAATGTTCACAGAAGCAGATGTTCAGCAGTGGCTAACCCACGCCAAACAACTCGAGGTTGAAAATAAAATTCTGAAAAAAGGGATTGTCGAACTGGAACGTCTTTTGGCAGTATTGACAGCGGTAACAGTGGAGATCCCCGATCCCAACCTTCGCGCTGCGATTGAGACCGCTCTCAAAGTGTCACCAGGCACTCCAATACTCTCGTCGGAGATGGAAACTTTGATCCGCCTTGAAGCACGAGATGCCAACATTCGTAATTTGACCGGGCTTGAAGGTGCAACGAACCTGAAGGATCTGCGTCTTGATCACAACGCTATCTCGGACATCTCCGTGTTGGCAGGATTGACCGACCTGACAGGACTCGGGCTTGATGAAAACAGTATCTCGGACATCTCCGTGTTGGCAGGATTGACCAACCTAAGAGGACTGAGTCTTTATAACACCAACATTTCGGACATCTCAGCGATAATAGAATTGACCGACCTGACACGGTTATGGTTTGATTGGAACAACATTTCGGATCTCTCACCTCTAGTAGCCAATACGGGATTGGGGAGAGGAGACGAGGTTTATGTGCGAGGAAACCCCTTGAGTTACCTATCTATCCATACGCACATCCCAATCCTCCGAAGCAAAGGGGTTACAGTAGAGTCTGACAATCGAGCACATCCCGCACTGTTAAAAATCTCAGGTGATAATCAGAAAGGGGCCTCCTTCGTATCACTATCTCAGCCATTTGTCGTTGAAGCACAAGATGAGAACGGTTCCGCGCTTGTAGGGGTTTCGGTGACGTTTGCTGTCATTGGAGGAGGCGGTACGCTCAACACCACAATCACAAGGACCGATCCCAAGGGTAGGGCACAAACTACACTCACGCTAGGACCAAATCTGGGAACAAACACTGTCGAAGCATCTGCCACCGGAATTGACGTGCCGGTCACTTTTTACGCTATCGCCGATTCGGAACTACCACCGACAACAGCAGATGTCAACAACGATGGTAGTGTGAATGTCTTGGATCTGCTCTTGATTACCTCCAATCTCGATGCTAAAGGGACCAATTTAGCAGCGGATGTCAACCGAGATGGGGTTGTCAGTATTCTGGATCTGATATTGGCTGCGGGAATGTTTGACGTTGCGGCAGCTGCCCCTGCAGCGCAGTTACAAGTACCTGAGATACTCACGGCGGTAGAGGTGCAGGGTTGGCTGACTGAGGCAAGGGCACTTGAGGTTAGGGATCCCATCATGAAACGCGGATTTGCGGTGCTTGAGCAGCTCTTGTTATCTCTGACACCAACAGAGACGGAACTGCTCGCAAACTATCCGAATCCGTTCAATCCAGAGACGTGGATACCGTATCGCTTGGCAGAGGATGCTTTTGTCACCTTGACTATCTACGATTTGAGCGGTCAGGCTATCCGTACTCTTGATGTTGGGCATCGAATTGCAGCAGCCTATAAGAATCGGTCGAAGGCAGTCCACTGGGATGGGAGAAATGATGTCGGTGAACCGGTGGCAAGTGGTGTGTATTTCTATCATCTGTCCGCAGGTCGTTCTGGACTCTCGGTGCCTCACCGGAGGGATTATTCCGCTACGCGGCGGATGGTGATTCTGAAGTAGGATTGACACGCGGGTTGAATTACACGACTCCAACGGACGCCCGGGGATAGACGGGGCAGGTTGAAAATCCCGATTTATCGGGGGATACCCGTCTACGGGGGCTGGATTGACATATAACCAATGGACAAGATCATTCTCAAAGGCATTCGATTTCACGGCTATCACGGCGTCGCAGAAGCAGAGCGTCAGCTTGGGCAGAAGTATGAAATAGACCTTGAGTTGATGACCGACCTCTCCACCGCCGGCAAATCCGATGATCTCACGCATACAATCGACTACGCCCAAGTTGTCCAACTGGTGGTTGAAATTGGGACGCAGCGGTCATTCCGCCTCTTTGAAGCCCTTGCCGAAACGATTACGGAGATGATCCTCGCTCAATTCCAAGTGGAGGAGGTCCGAATCACCGTCAAAAAATTATCCCCTCCTATCGAGCCCAGGCTCACCTACGCCGGCGTTGAGATCCATAGGAAACGAAATTCCGATGGATAAATCAACGCCTGTTTTTCTCCCCCTAATTTTCTTGTGTCTCCTGCTTATTACTCCCCAAGCTGTCAGAGGAAGCGACGCATCTACCTCGCCAGTGAGTCCCAATCCGACTCGCACCGTTCTGTTTGGCGGTCTGCACCCAGGCCTCAAGGTCTATCGGTACGATTGGCATGCGGAGCGGTGTGTCGCCTATGTCGCCGAAATGAATCGTTCGGATGCTGACCTTCATTTCGAGGTGGCAATCGCCAAAGATCAGATCTTAGGGAAGGAGACCGTTAGATCTCTCGCACATCGACGCTCACAGCATGAGGACCATCGTGTTTTGGTCGCTATCAACGGTGGATTTGGTGTTCTCGGTGATATGAAAGGATACGGCGGTGCCTTAGAAAATCTGCATATTCAAGCTGGCGAATTGATGACGCAGCCCGCATCTGATAAGGAGGCGTGTTTTGGTGTAACATCGGAGGGCGATTTCTTGGTTGGTCCGGTTGAAATGGAAGCGACAGTGACTGTAGGGACGTATAGCTTCCCGCTGGAGTGCGTGAACCAAAGATTCCTTGACGGCTGCCGAGTGATCCTCTATACTCCCCGGATGGGCGACTCGACACATACCAATCGCAAGCGGGCATATGAGATTATCCTGATCGGACTCAAGCTGCCAATTATGGGTAGCTATGAGAGCGAGTTTGCTATTGATCGGTTTGGGAGAGGCGGAAGCAACCCGATTCCGGAACACGGTGCGGTAATTTCCCTTCGTTCACGAATCGATAAGAAATTGGAAACAGAGTTGGGTAGTGGAAAACGCGGAAAGATTGAAATCCAGCTCAAACCGGCTATTTGGAACAGTGCAATTCAAGCAATTGGCGGTCGAGTACGGCTTGTGAGGCATGGGCAAGTCAATGAAGCAATAGAGCAACACCACCGCACTCAGAAAAAGCATACGCCTGGCAAGCGGCAGCGCGACTTGGTGTTGAGCTATGAACCGCGCACTGCCCTCGGTTACAACGACGAAAAACTGATTTTAGTTGTGGCGGATGGTCGACGGACGGGTTATAGCACGGGATTATCCCTGTATCGGCTTGCAAGCCTCCTGATTGAACTCGGTGCGACAGAAGCTATTAATCTGGATGGCGGTTCATCAAGCACCTTCGTTGTCGATGGAGAGGTCGTGAATCGTCCGTCGGGACAGCGTGAACGCGATGTCCTCAACGCCGTTTTACTCACAGTTGATCAACCTCGGTAAAATCAGAGCAGTGCCTTAGCCGATAAAGAGAACCGCGCCGTCTTCAACTCGTATCCCGCCTAACAGAGCAGATTTCGCTGGGTTAATTGGTAGAAGTTTTGCGTAGCCTCCCACTAAAATCTGTGATAACATCCCTCGCAACAGGGGATATGGACTCAATATGGCAGCGAAGACCATGCAGCACTGAGCCATTCGGTCTGTATCCAATATTCAATAGACAGGACTACTAACCCAACCAGTAGGAGATCTAAGATGCCAGAGCGAGTTGAACTGAATCCACCATGGCCTTGGGCGAGTCAATTCCGAATTGCGCAAGGGGTGCGGGTGAGAAATACCGTGTACGTATCAGGACAGGTTGCCTTCGATCCGCAGGGCAATTTAGTTGGCGGGGACGACATGAGCGCACAATCGCGACAAGTCTTTGTCAATATCGAAGCGGTTCTCGCTGAAGCCGGTGCAAACATGGAGGACGTGGTGAAGATCACGGCTTTCCTTACCGATATGAGCCGGTATGCAGAATATGCGGCAGCCCGTACCGAGGCATTTCCAAACAATATACCAGCAAGCGCCACAGTCGCCACACCGACGTTAGTCAATAGTGATTTACTTGTCGAGGTAGAAGCGATCGCCGAAATTGGGTCTGGGTAGGGAATATCGCCGTGAACCGCGTTGGAGTACCCTGAATGGAGTTACCACCTTATCAAGATCAAAGTAGTATAGCGCATCTGCTGAGGCAAAAGTAGTGAATCATTGAATTTCCAATTTTTGGCAATGCAAAGCGATAGCCCAACGAAAGATATGTCCACCACCTTCCAGAGAGGCTTGACGCTTAAATCTGGTCTTATCGCCTTGCTGTTCATGCCGCTTACTGTGTACTGGCTTATCGAGCTTGAGGTTGTTCGCTATACTTTCCCAACAATCATCCATCCGTTCTCCAATGTAATTTTTGTCATTTTTTGGCTTCTGCTGATTCAGCGACTACTTGTCAAAATCTCTCCGATACTTGGGATCTCTCAGCAGGAACTCCTCACCATCTATGTTATGTTGGGCTTCGTTTCCTGCCTCTGCTCGTATGACATGATGGAGATCTTGGTCCCGATCCTGGGACACCCGTTTCGGTTTGCAACGCCCGAAAATGGTTGGCGCGAGCTACTTTTCAAACATCTTCCCGAATGGCTTACTGTACGGGACGAGAAAGCCCTAACACCATTCTACAAAGGAGGTTCTACTCTCTACGAGGAGGGGTATTTTAAGGCATGGCTCATCCCCGGCGTTGCTTGGATTTCATTCCTATTCGTCCTGATGGTTGTGATGTTAGGACTCACCACCTTGTTGCGGAAGCAGTGGACGGAACACGAACGGTTGACATATCCACTGATTCAACTCCCGCTGGAGATGACCAATTCTAAATCTGGCTTCTTCAAGAACAGACTGATGTGGTTAGGTTTCGGTATCGCTGCCTTAATAAGTGTCGAGAATCTGCTCAATTCGATCTACCCCGCCTTCCCCTATATCCCCGTCAAACGCCAGTACATCCATCAGTATTTCACCGAGCGCCCTTGGAACGCGATGGGAAGCGTAAGACTCTCTTTCTATCCTTTCGTCATTGGCATCAGTTTTCTTATGCCGCTTGACCTTCTACTCTCGTGCTGGGTATTTTACTGGATCTATAAGATCGAACTGATGATTGGGAACGTCATGGGCTGGCAGAGTCTTCCACGCTTTCCTTATATCGCAGAACAGAGTTTTGGTGTGTATATAGGGCTATTCGCGGTCGCGTTGTGGACGGGTAGAGCACATTTTAGTAGGTTGGTCCGTCATCTGTTCAGCCGTGCGACCTCCACATCACAACTGGATGACTCTCACGAACCGATACCATACCGCCTGGCATTCATGTGCGTGGCACTTGGTGGACTGTTCTTGACGCTATTTTCGTATAAGGCGGGTATGCCGTTATGGGTGATTCCACTGTTTTTCGGAATTTATTTCTTATTAGGAACGATGATTGCACGGCTGCGTGCAGAAATGGGATTCTTGTGCCATGATTTTCAAAACAGTGTCGATCCGCACCACATGATTATTGACGGTTTTGGTACGCGTCGGTTGGGAGCCGGCGCCCTCACGGTTTTCACGTTATACATGCACTTTACTTTCGCGAATCGGACCAACCTGATGCCGCAGCAGTTGGAAGCTTTCAAGATTTCTGAGAGGCGGAATATCAATCCTCGGCATATTGCCATCGCTATCGTGCTTGCAACCTTAGTCGGCGCAGTCGCAACGTATTGGCTCCTGTTAGACAACTACTATCGTCACGGTGCCGAGTCAGGATACTACATGGGACCGACCACGCAACGGGGCTGGATCTATAACCGTCTCGAAAGTTGGTTGAATTCCCCTCAAGAGCGCGATGAACCCGCGCTTGCCTTCATGGGCGGTGGACTCGGAGTCGCGGTGATACTGATGTTTCTGAGAGGGCGTTTCCTGTGGTGGTCGCTCCACCCTCTTGGCTACGCGATGGCAGATAGCTGGGGGATGTATAACCTGTGGAGTTGCCTGTTCGTCGCATGGGCGTGTAAGGTTGTCATCCTTCGGTATGGGGGTCTTAGCACCTATCGTCGTGCCATTCCTTGTTTCTTGGGATTGGCGTTGGGCGATTATTTATTGAGCAATATCTGGGGAATTCTGAGTATTTTGACTGATACCCCTTTATACCAATTTTTCCCCTAGTCCATTTGGTTTACTATCATATCCAGCAAGAACGAAGGTGTAGCTATGCAGTTAAGTTGTATACCGGTTTCACTATATGAAGATATTTTTAGCGGGCAGCGATCGGTTAGCGATTGGATCCACTTTGCCGCTGCCTTAGGGCTCGAGGGGGTAGATTTCAGCGTAAAATTCTTTCCGACCCGAGACGAAGACACTCTTAATGCCCTCGTTGCGGAAGGGGAGAGGATTGGTATTGAGTTTTGTGCGTTGGCGTGTTATCCTGATTTCACACATCCCAACGCTGAACAGCGTGCACGAGAGATAGAGCAGATGAAAGCGGATGTGCAACTGACAGCGGCACTTGGCGCCAAATACGCACGGGTGACCGCTGGCCAGAATCATCCCGGCACCGATCGGGAAGCAGGTATCCGCTGGGCAGTTGAGGGGCTTCGCCAAGTAGTGGATGAAGCAGACAGACTGGGGATAACCTTAGTCTACGAAAACCACACCAAAGGTGCACCTTGGCAGTATTGGGACTTTTCACAACCCAGCGAAATCTTCTTGGAAATTCTCAATAGTCTGGCGGACACCTCTCTCAAAGTCTGCTTTGACACGGCAAATGCGCTAGTTCTCAAAGAGGATCCGATAGCACTGTTAGAAGCAGTAATAGACAGGATAGCTGTGGTTCACATATTTGATATCCGCACTCCAGGCGAATTTGAGACTGTCCTTGTCGGCACGGGAGCATCTCCGATAAAGCAGGTTCTTTCCATCCTGAAGCGTAATGGTTTCGATGGGTGGTTGAGTATCGAGGAGGCGAGCCGTACTGGAGAAGAGGGATTTGCAAAAGCTGTCCCGTTCGTCCGGCGCGCATGGGAGGAGGCTTGAGAATACATCATGAACGTCATTTGCGTTTGTTTAGACACATTTCGAGCGGATATTATAGGGCCGGGCAAGCAGTTTAGCCACATACAGACGCCTAACCTCGACGCGTTTGCAGCGGAAAGTGTCCGGTTCAGACAGGCATACGGGGAAGGTCAGCCCACCCTCCAGATCCGTCGTGGACTGTTTACTGGTATGAGGAGTTTCCCTTGGCGTTTCAACTTTGATCGGCGGGGACACTGGCACCATGCGGCTGGGTGGCATAAAATCCCGCCGGAGCAGGACACGATCGCTGAAGTGTTGCTGGAGCGGGGTTATCTGACGGCACTAATCGCGGATACCTATCACATGTTTAAACCGACGATGAACTTCTCACGCGGATTTGCTCATTTAGATTTCGTCCGCGGGCAGGAATCGGACAACTGGCGAAGCGGTGATCCGCGACTGATTGAAGATCAATTGCGGCAGCATGTCAGGGAACCGATTAAGTGGCAACGCCACGCAGGACTCATCAACTACCTACTCAACCAACGGCATCGACGCTCCGAAGATGATTACAGCTGTGCCTGTGTGTTTCGTGCGGCTTGTGACTGGCTTGACGACAACTACACAGTAGGTCCCTTCTTCCTGTGGATAGATAGTTTCGATCCGCATGAACCGTAGGATCCACCGCCCGGCTACGCGGACGCATATTTCTCGGACTATTCAGGTAAGGATTTCATCATCCCGGGTGCAGCCAATGAAACGGGCGACGCCACGGACGATGAACTCCGCCGGGTCGAATCGCTCTACTTCGGTGAAGTAACCTTTGTTGATAAATGTATTGGGCGGCTGCTCTCAAAGATAGAGGAGCTACAATTACGAGATGACACGTTAGTGGTGGTCCTCTCCGACCATGGCACTCAACTTCGCGACCAAGGACGTTTCGGAAAAGGTCCTGACCAGCTGCATCCATTTAACACTCAACTGAATCTGTTGATTCGCCATCCCGAGCAGCAGCAAGCCAAGGAGGTTGATGGATTTGTTCAGAATCACGACCTAATGCCAACCTTGCTGAATCAGCTTGGCATTCCGTGTGATTGGACGGACAGCGAGAATTTCTGGCAACTGGTGACCGGCAAACAGGAATCCATCCGTGACAGAATCATAATCGGCTGGGCGGATTTTACGACGGGCAATGCACGTGGACGCGTGAGCGTGAGGAATGACCAGTGGAACTTCTGCACGGCTATCGGTTATGATGACCCGGATGGCGATGAACTGTTCGACCTTACTGATGACCCGACAGAAATCCACAACGTGGCAAGGAACCACCCGGATGTAGTTCAGGTCGGTCGCGCGGAGGTGGAAGGATTGCTTGGACAATCGTTGCCGGGGCGTATGGTTGAGGTATGCGATCCGGCTGTGGGACCGATGACACAGTGGTTACAACAGAAACTCCGGCAGTTGAATTGACAATCCAATGGCACTCAACTATGACCAAGACACTCCAATCGGGCCTCCTTACTGAATCGAATATGGCGTTGTTCGCGGACTATTACGAACTCACGATGGGTAAGGCAGATTTTGATAGTGGTAATAACGCGATCTGCACCGAGAACTACTTTGTCCGTTCTATCCCCCAAGGAGAATATCTGGTAACCGCAGGGCTGGAACAGGTTATCCACTACATCTTGAATCTACGTTTCACCGACGCAGATCTCAGATGGCTGAAGGAAAGCTCCGATAAATCGGAGTCCTTGGAACAGGACAAGCCGACCCCGGATATGAGCGATGACTTCCTCGATTATCTGCGTCACTTCAAATTCGATGGCGATGTCTATGCGGTTCCCGAAGGCACTCCCGTCTTCGCAAATGAGCCGCTGATAAACGTGACAGGCAGGTCGATCGACATCCAGATTTTTGAGACCTACCTTCTCAACATGATGAATTTCCAGACGCTTGTCGCCACGAAGACCGCACGGATCGTTCATGCGGCGTGCGGACGCACCTGCTTCGATTTCGGGGCACGGAGGGCGCACGGGCGAGATGCCGGCATCTTGGCTGCCCGGGCTTCATTCATTGGTGGTGCTGCCGGCACATCCCTCGTCATTGCAGGGAAATACTTCAACATCCCCTACGTTGGGACAGTTGCACATAAGTTCATCATGGACCGTCCATCCGAACTGGAGGCGTTTCGAGACTATGCTAAGTCTTTCCCCCATAACACTCTCCTGCTGATTGATACCTACGATACCATTCAGGGAGCAAAAAACGCCTGCATTGTCGGGCGAGAAATGAAGGAAAGAGGCGAACAGTTGAGAGGTGTTCGGCTTGATAGCGGCGATCTCTTAGCACTGAGCAAGGCAGTGAGAAAAATCTTCAATGAGACTGGGTTGGACGAGGTGCAAATTTTTGCCAGTAACGATCTTGACGAATTTCAGATTGACCAACTATTGGCTGAAGGTGCCCCTATCGATGGATTTGGCGTTGGCACTCGTTTGGCGACGGGCGCCAATTTCAATCCGCTGACCGGTGAAGGTGGACCGTCGGCACTGCCCGGCGTCTACAAGCACGTCGAGCGCGTCGAAGGCGAAAAAGTTTCCGTCACAATGAAGTTTAGTGAGGATGGGAGCAAATCAACCCTCCCTAGCAGAAAGCAGCTCCATCGTCTATACGATGATGATGGAAACTACATTAAAGATGTGATCAGCCTCTGGGATGAAAACCTACAAGATGGCGAACCGCTGCTTGTGCCGGTGATTCTTAAGGGGGAATTAGTCTATTCATTCCCTGATTTGGCTGCGATGCAGGCGAAAGCAAAAACCGAACTAGGGAGGTTACTCGAACCTTATAAAAGGTTGACGGAGGCGAAAAAATATCCAGTTGCTTTGAGTTCGGGATTGGAAGATTTATTAGATCAATTGGGGCAAAATAGGTGCCATTGATATACTTTTCAATAGGTAAATTGACTTAGAACCTGTTTGAAAGGCCTTTAATTCAGTATATCTCCAGAATAGACGGAGATATACCCCCTATTCGTATTCAAACTTGGAAGGGCATCAGAAACATGGGCAGTAAACCCAAATGCATTATCGTCACAGGTCGCCCGGGGTCAGGGAAAACAAGTCTATCCAAGATACTCGCTGAACGACTGTGGATGCCGGTCATCAGTCGTGACAAGATCAAGGAGGGCTATGTCAACACCTATGGCGTCAAGCACGATCAGCTTCCACCGAACACCAACAGCGTGGTCACTAATTTCTTCTTTGAGATAGTGAATCAGTACCTCGCCGGTAAGATCTCTGTGGTCATAGAGGCGGCCTTTCAGCACAAGGTCTGGGAACCAAGGATTCCCAAAATCCTTGAATTGGGTGCTCCTCACATTGTTGTATGCTCCGTTGACGGCATGGTGGCAGCAAAGCGCCATCTCCAACGCGGCCTGGATAATCCGAACCGGGAGTTTTTCCACGGCGATAAGCGTGTTAGCATCTACAGGAAAACTGGTGTAATGTCGCCTCCTGGCAACTATATGGCGCCGGATTTCAACGTGCCCACAGTTCATGTCTCAACAGAAGGGCAATACTCACCCAGTATAGATGAGATTGTGAACCTTGTTTTGCAAATATGATTGTTTCTTTAAATTTGGGTTGTGTTATGGGTTTCACAAACAGACTTAACAAAACAACAAAGATTTCCGTCTAGTTTGCGCCAAAGAGTATTATTGTATTGAGAGATGAATCTAGGTTCTGTTGACATTTCATCATAACCAGATAATAGAGAGGCACCAATCGGTTCACTAACGTAGAACCCCAGCAAAGAAACCGAGTTTTGAAGAAAAAACTCGGTTTCTGGCATCTTTTCCAATGACTTGAGCGGTTCTCGCGACAGCAAAAGCAAAATGTAAACACGCCCTAGATATGGGGGTGGTTACACGGTATCGCCCCAGAAAATCAGATACATGGGTTGGTCAAACTTTTGAGAGGCTGTGTAGGATATTACACTTAGAAAAGTGATGCTCGAAAAATTATCAAGGAGGTAGCTGATGCTCGAAAAATTGTTTCGCTTACAAGAGTTAGGGACCACTGTCAAACGTGAAATTGTTGCAGGTTGCACAACGTTCATGACACTCTCGTATATTATCTTCGTTCAACCGGCGGTGCTGTCGGCTGCAGGGATGGACTCTGGCGCAGTAATGGCAGCGACATGTATTACGAGCGCCTTGGCGATGGTATTGATGGCACTCCTCGCTAACTATCCCATCGCTCTCGCGCCGGGGATGGGGCATAACTTCTACTTTGCCTTTACAGTCTGTCTCACTCTTGGTGTATCGTGGCAAAATGCGCTCGGTGCGGTTTTTGTTGCAGGGGTACTGTTTACCTTGCTCTTCTTTGTCGGCCTGCGTGAAAAGGTAATGACCATCTTGCCCGTTTCACTGCGGAACGCTATTCCCGCTGGGATTGGATTGCTCATCGCGCTTGTGGGTTTGGAATGGGCGGGTCTTATCGTTGACCATCCTGCAACTTACATCACCCTCGGCGATCTGAAATCGCCTCCAGCACTGCTCTCACTGTTCGGTGTGATTGTGATTGCGGTTCTATTCGGTCTAAGAGTGCGTGGTGCAATTTTGATTGGTATTCTTGCCTCGACCATTGTTGGGCTTATTACCGGCATGGTCAAATTTCAGGGGGTCGTTTCCGCCCCACCATCTATTGCTCCCACGTTCCTTAAACTCGAAATCCCGAACATTTTCGTAGACCCGAAGATGATTTCGGTGATTATTATCTTCATCTTCTTGGATCTGTTTGATACCGTTGGAACGCTGGTCGGCGTGGGTGAACAGGGGGGCTTTATGGTGGACGGCAAGCTGCCGAGAGCAAGGCAGGCGCTGCTTTCTGATGCCGTTGCCACGAGTGCGGGTGCTTTACTTGGAACATCAACGGTTACCAGTTACATCGAGAGCGCGTCGGGGATCTCCGCAGGGGGACGCACAGGCTTAACCAGTATCGTGACAGCAGTTCTGATGCTACTCGCACTGTTTTTCAGCCCGTTAATCAAGATGGTGGGGGCGGGCTACGCTATCGGTGAAAATACGTACCTCTATCCGATCGTTGCGCCGGCACTGATTATCGTTGGCAGCCTGATGCTCAAGAATGTCGTCTCCATCGATTGGGACGATGTGACCGAGTCAATCCCTGCATTCCTCACCCTATTGATGATGCCTCTCACCATCAGCATCACGGAGGGAATCGCGTTTGGGTTCATCTCCTACGCTCTATTAAAACTAGTCACGCGTCAAGGCAAGCAGGTGCACTGGCTGATTTACCTGTTCGCAGTGCTTTTCGTAGCTCGCTATATCTGGCTTATTTAACTATAAAAGGAAAAGCTTCGCCAAATCATCTTAAATCACTATGGATTCAGTGCGCCGTATAGCCGGTATCGGTGATGTTTACGTACCGACCCAATTCAGAGAGATTGCTGCAGAGGACGCCTCATGGAGGTTATTTACACAGGGGGAGCTGAGCCAATTCGATCGAATTTTTACCCACCTGCGCCGCGGTGGTGTGGCAATCGTATCTGGCGACTGGGACCACGTGACGGGTGTGATGGACTATATCGAGCGGAAAAAGGATGAGTTGGTTAGACCATCCCGCGAGGAGCGGGGCGGGGCAAAGTGGTCAGGCAAGCACAGGGATAGGCAGCAACCCCGGATGGGATCTGACAGAGGTAAATTCCATTCGGGTGGAAGAACTTTCAATCCCGCGCAGGGAAAGGTCGAATCATTGTCCCGATTAATGTGCTGGGCAGATTCATCGGGTACTTTACAGATACATCCCCCGCCCGACCTACCGTACCTCCTTGAGTGGGTCGGCGAGGATCAGAACGCCAATGCAGGACGACCGTTTCTAATCCCCCTTACGAGGATTCAGAAGATCCAAAAGGCACTTGCGGAGACATATCCGATTCTTGCACTTGGTGTATCGCTTTATGCTTCGGACAATGTGCTTCCGCCCCAGTCTCAAGAAACGGTTGAACTGTTTCAGCGTGGTCTGCGAAGCGTAAAACCGCACCTACCGCAAGGCGCAACCGTGCTTGATATGGGTTGTGGTTGTGGGAGTCTCACATTGCTTGCTGCGCAGGAAGTCGCGGACTTGGGAGCAAGAATTTATGCCTCGGATTTACTGCCCGAAGCGGTTGCGACAACCCGGTTCAACCTTCGTCGTCCCGACGCACACAGCGATCAATCGCATATCCATATCATGCCGGCGGGAGATCTCTTCGAGACGGTGCCTGCATTCCACTTCGACTTAGTTATTTTCAACGCACCGTGGGTAGTCTCACGCGCACGGAACCGGGCGGAGATTGCTATTCACGACGAGAAACAGCAAACGCTTCAGCGCTTTTTCAACGATCTTCCAAGCTACCTTAACCCGATGGGACAGGTACTCATCGGCTATGCTGATGCATCGGGCGCAAAAGCGATCAATCGCTTAGAAACGATGATCGACGCTGCGGGCCTAACGACTTTGAACCGATTTAAGGAACGGGTGGCGACCCATAGAAGCAAGCGGAAGTGGGAAAATATCGCGGTTTATGAACTTATCAACGATAAATCAGACCCCTAGACCTTGCCGGATAAACTCTCGACTCGCTTTCGCACATTGCAACGGGGTCTTATCGCCGGTCGGACCGTTCTGCTCCACCGTCACCCATCCTGAATATCGTTTCGCTTTGAGAATGTCGAATACGCTTTCATAGTCGCAACACCCGGCACCGACTTCCGTCCGAAGGTCTGACTCCTCATGCCAATCCTTGAATTCCAGAAAGTCAATACGATCCCAGTTTTTTTCAAGGAACATTACCGCACGCTGTTCTACTGGATGTCCAATGAAATCCTTTGTCGCGTGTCCGACATCCAAGAATCCAAAGAATTTGGCGGGATCCGTTCTGTGTAGCAACTCCTCAGTCTCTTCCAACGTTTCTCCGGTATGGTGGGTGTGGTTGTGGAAGCATGCGTGGACATTGTAGGTCAATGCGATCTCGCCAATCTGGTTCAGTAGATCTGCGATTTCGTTCATATCTGCACCTTTCTGCGCCAATCCGCCTATCGTTACTAGATGCTTCGCACCGAGCTGCTGCATAATTTCGCACACATGGTTGATCCTATCGAAGTCTCGGTCTATGACGAGATCAACGCTTACTAGTGGAAGTCCACGGTCCGTTATGCGCTCGACAAAATCTGTTTCCTCAATAAACCGAAGTAGCACCCTCTCAAATGTAGCAACACCCGCATAGCCCGCCGCGGACACATCATCAATCCAAGCAGGCATATCCTCGTTGGGAAGATCTCCGCCCCACATCAGGCTCATACATGCGAGTTTAATATCAAGTCCTTCACTCATATTGGCTCCTATCAGTATGGATATTCGGATTGAACTAAGACAAATCACCCACGGACAACCCTGTATCACGACACCTCTTCGACAATCGTTCCTTCAATTCCTCGATGCTCGTCCGAATAGACGTAATAGTACACCACCAGTACGCGACCATCTTCAAGTTCAACTGACCAAGGGTAACCACAGTCCGAATCGTGCGAATCGCTTCGGATAACAAGCACCGGGGCGGTGTCCAAGTCGCTTCCCTCCGGTTCGAGGACCCGTGCTAAGCAGCCCCGTTGTCCGGGCCATCGTGTGCCGACGGTAGTGAAGATTCGGCCGTCACGCAGTCCAAGCATATGACCGGGGCAACCACGAATTGTCGTTCTCCGCCAAGGAGCCCACGTTTCGCCACCGTCATCCGATTCGACCAACGCCAAACAGACCTCTTCACTGGTTGCACCGGGTCGAGGATGGCACCGGAAAAGAACTATGATCCGTCCGCTAGGAGTGAGATGGATAGCCGGTTCGCTGAAGTGAGCAACGGGATCCTCTGCAATTCGTCCGCCGTATTCCCACGTCTCTCCCATGTCCCTTGACACTCGTAACATTCCAAAAAATGGCATTGCTCCATCAGGGTGGTCGGTTGCCTTGCTCGGTAGTAGCAGACGCCCGTCGGGCATCTGTATCAAGCCACTGCGGGAAATACCCGAATGAGAAGCGGGAGGTCCCCATATGGCGTCGGGTAGGGGCGGGAAACGGATTGGTTGGGGCCACGTACGTCCATCATCACAGGAACGAACCCAGAAGGGGATACCAGCGTGAGCTACCCATCCCACCCCTTCGCGGCTTTCATCTTGCGGGATTAATTCCACGTTGGACGCGTGCAGGAAGATACTCCCATCTGAAAGGGTATGGGTGCCGAAATCAAGTACCCCTCCCAACGGATCAGTGGTGATAAGATGCTGCTCGCTCCAAGTCTGCCCTTCATCCTCCGAGCGACAGGCACGGACATCAAATAATGGGTGGCTGTGATGAGAATATCCCACGTATGGTGAACGATGAAATAGAACTAACAGATCACCGCTGGGTGTACGTACCACGTTAGGGTGTGCTCCGTACCAACCTTCTTCTCGGTAGATAGTAAAATGCTCTACAACGCGCCAACTCATTGTCCCGTTTTCCCTTCTGGAATTACTGGAATCTTTTGGAATTATGGTAGATTTTAGAATTACTGAGACATCGTGAATGAGCCCCGATAAATCCCCGATACATCGGGACAGGCGGGATTCAAAACTGGAGCAAAAAACTAAACAAATCAACAATAATGCCCGGTTAATGGATTTTCAATGACTCAAAATTTAGGATATTTATGAGCACCCCTCATTTATCTCTATAATCCACTATAATTGCTTGTATTTGCGGATCGGTACGCACGCAAAGATTGAGGCGAAATCTACATGGACGCACTGATTAGGTTTTGTTCTGAGAACTGACGACTTCCTCGTACTCTTTTAGAGCACGATTAAGTATCAATTTAAACCAGTGTGTATAATGATTGGAATTTTCTCCAATATCTCGCTTTAGCGTGTCAATATTCATCCATTTCCAATCGTCCACTTCGTCGGGATTTGGTATCGGTTGCCTATTATAGCGTCCAACAAAGACATGATCTAGCTCGTGCTCAAACAGATTATTCTCCAGCTTGATATAATAGATAAAGCTGAAGAGCTCAGTCAATTCACAATCGAAACCCATTTCCTCATTAAGCCGCCGTCTTGCTGCGTCATGATAAGCTTCACCCAGACGTGGATGACTGCAGCAGGTATTCGTCCAAAGCCCACCAGAGTGATACTTTGTTTCGGCTCGTTTCTGAAGCAGCAGTTCCCCTTTAGCGTTGAAAATGAAAATCGAAAATGCACGATGCAGCTTACCCTCGTGATGTGCTTTTAGCTTTTCTTCAGTACCGATTTCTCTATCTAGACGATCAACGAGTATTACCCGCTCTTGCACAGTTTATATCCTTTCGTACATAATTGTGCTTCCAAAATATTATCACATGTTGGGCACATCATTATACGTGGTACGATAGAGAAATAGACACCATACAGGGAATCTACCCCTACAAACACACCTCTTCGTACATCGTTCAAACGCAAGAAATAATTCCTATACCCACTTTCGATCCGTCTTCACAAGGGATCATCTTGATTTTGAATTTAGCAAGGCACGTGCTCTTTGCTCCGCAGGATTTCCAACTAATCGATAGCAACCCGTTCAATTGAATGGACGAAAAGCACATCATTCGCCCCCTCATATTGCTGCAGTGCTTGAGTCACCGATTCCGGATCCAAGTTCTCCGATACTAAACCTGCAATCACTAGATCAGCTTGGGAGGATCGGTGAGCTACCTCTTCTTCTAAAGCCTTTCCGTTGCTGCACGAGACGGAGGTAACGTTATGCGCTGAAATCGGCAGACGACCTTCCCTCATCCACGCTGAAAGCCTGTCCGCCTCGCGTTCAGCATCACCAGATTCAAAACACGCAAAGAGTTGAATCTCAGCCCGTCTCCATTCAGGGTGCCCTACAATGATGTAGGCAAGTAACAGCATCATCGGAGCGTTCGTCAAGTTTTCCTCGGTCACCCAGACGTGGATCGCAGAGCGGTAGCCAAATCGGTACTTCGTCGATCTCAGGATGAGCACGTTGAACAGCGAATTGGCAGCGAGTCGAGCGCCTTGCCCAACTTCGTTGATTTCATCTGGATTGTCTCGATCAAATTCAAGGAGGATAGAGTTGTTGGGCAAACCGGAGATTCCTGGCATCTGTAGTGTCTGGGCTATTGCGAGTTGGAACGTTGGGCAAATCAGGGTATCGACAAAGATACCGGCTCTGCTCACCTCGGTTCGTTGGATTAACTCGTCCACGTGCATACGTGCCTCAATTTCGTCAAGAAATGAGTAATCGCCATGGAAAAACTGGACAAAATGTCCAAATCCATGCCGGTGGCAGATCCAGCGTAGCACGTCGAAATGTCCGAGTCGGCGTTCCCCAAATCGGGTCACCCCGACGATCGATGGGCGCCAGCCGCCTTCAGGTGAGACACCACGATTTCTCTGTAGCGTAATCTGTAGCCACCTGGTTAGCTGGAACATAGTCCCTTGAAAAATCGCGGTCAGATCACGCTGTCCCTTGTGGCTGTGCCGAAGTGCAAGGTAGACTACCAGCATTAGAAAGATGGAGATAGCCGCGTAAATCACGTTTATCTGGATCATCATCAAGCCACACATCACGGTCCCAACCAGTGACAAGTACCAACGTGAATGAAATGTGGGACGGTAGGACGGATTACCTGCGAAGTGCTCGAGGAACGATACGGCGCAAAGAACACCGTATGTCACAATGAAGAACATAGTCAGGATTCGGGCAATAAAGTCCACATCGCCCGCCAATACAAAAACGATTGCAATCGCACCTGACACACAGGTCGCGACCACCGGCTCTTGTGTCTGTCCCACACCTTTTTCCATAAGGCGGTTCAGCCGAGAAAACGGTAACACATTATCGCGGCCAAGCATCTGGAGGGTTCTGGGGGCAACCAGTATCGAACCAAGGGCGGACGACAAAGCAGCTGCGCCCAGTCCGATATAGATTGCAGGACCCCACAAGGCAATCTTCGTCATAACAAACTGATCGGCGGCAAGTTCTTCAGGCGTAGCACTTTGGGCAAGTTTAACTGCAACGATTGCGTATATGATCATACCGGCAACCGTTGCCCCGATCGTACCGAGAGGTATGCTCTTCTGGGGGTTTTTTAGGTCGCCTGATAGCCCAAGCCCCGCAATCATACCCGTGAATGCGGGAAAGCATACTGCAAAAACGGTACCGAAACTGTCACCACCTTCAATGCGTGCTGTTATATTTAGCCCTTCGGGTTGCATCTCCTTAGGCGCTTCTCCCAATAGGAACAAGCCAATCGACACTGCTAAGACTGCACTGACCGCCCACAACCCCCAGACACCCAGATCTGCGCCTTTAGTTAACATCAACGTGATAAGCAGGATAGTGAACGGAAGGCTCACCCAGCGACGGTCAAGTCTCAGGTCGTATGTGGAAACTATCCAGTCATAGAGGGGTTGCAAAGCTTCTGCAAACGCAACCATATAGAAGGCAATCGAGATCGCTTGTGCCAGATATAGGGTAATCCCAATCGTCCCGCCAATACTCGGGCCAAAAGAACGACTGACAATGTAGTAGGCTCCTCCGCCTGCCACACGGCGGTTTGTCGCAATCTCAGACACCGCCAAGACAGTGGGAATCGTCACGAGATGCCCAAGAGCAATGATTGCGAGACTACCCCAAAGTCCCACGTGCGCGACAGCGTAACCAAATCGCAAGAACAAAATTGCGCCGAGAATTGTGCAGGTAGAGGTCAGGAAAACAGGTGCGGTGCCGAAGCCGTGCCCGTCTTGGGGAACTGAGGTGGAGCCGCTAGATCCCGATCCAGATTTTAGTGATGCGTTTGAAAACATTAAGGTGAAGTCTCCTTTAGTTTAAGGGAGCGTAGATGACGTGAGTCTGCGAGAAGAGGTCTCGTTCATTTGTGACTTTGTAGCGGACATATCAGATACCCAGAAGCATAGTTTCAGTTTTTTATTTCAGAGATCCTCCGGACCATAAGACTCTGTGAAAGTCGTCCAGATTCCCGTGTATTTATCAAAGCGACTCAGGCCACGATAGGTGCCGAACCACACGTACGTGTCTCCTATCGCGATGGAGAGGATTCCGTTGTGAGCCAACCCATCGTCTCGGGTGTACGTTATCCAAGTGTTCGCTGACGGATCGAATCGACTCACCCCGGCATTATACGTGCCGATCCACACCTCGGTGCCATCAACTCCAATCGACGTGACCTTGTTGCTGGCGAGTCCTTCCTGCGTCGTATAAGCAGTCCAGGTCTCCATTTCCTCATTATAGACAGTCACGCCACGATCCGTTCCAAACCATACACGTTCGCCATCTATAGCGATACAACTAATTTCATCGCTGGACAAACCATTTTCTGTTGTAATGGTCTTCCAAGTATCCTTGCCGATGTTATATTGGCTCACGCCGCGTCGCGTACCAACCCATACATTACTCTTGCTGCTGGCGATGCACCAGATCTCATCGGTGACCAACGATTCTGCGAATTCCTTGGAAACGGATGCTGGTTGGATTTCCGTGCCGGAGGTGTAGGCGATCCAAGCGTTCAGATCGTCTGCGGTTCGGGGATACTTGCCAATCCCGGAGTTGGTACCAACCCAAATGTTATTTCCATCGTTACTGACAGACGTCACATTATTAGCGGGCAGCCCATGCTCGGTTTTGTACTGATCCCAACGCAGTGCGAGTTTATCAAAGCGGTTCGCGCCATCTCGCGTCCCGACCCAGACGTATTGCTCATCAACTACAATCGAACTCACCGAATTATCCGACAGTGTATCTTTCCGTTTGGGACGCCATCGGTGCCAATGGCCCCCATGGGTGGCTATCTCCTCAGAACCACCCTCCTGCTGATACTGTTTCCAAGTACCCAATTCCTTATCGTAGCGAGACAAACCGTTGTCGGTGCCCACCCAGACAAAACGCTCATCTGTATCTACCGTTCGGATAGTACGCCCAGAAAGGGTTGGTATCGCTGTGAAGGGAGTCCAAGATTCCCTCTGTTTGTCATAACGGGCAAGTCCACGCAGCGTCCCTACCCATACATACTTATCATCCACGGCAAGTCCATACTCATCTACATGGTTATGCAGCATCCCTTTGAGATCTTTGAAAACCGTCCAGGTGCCGGATGCGAAGTGAAATCGCCTAAGTCCATTGTTGGGAACGGCCAACCAGAGGTAATCATCGTCTGTAGCCAACTCAAGGGTACCGCGCCCCGACTTAATTGTTGTCCATTCCTTGGTGCGCCTATCATATCGGGTGACCCCAGCCTTATTCCAGGGTCTGTAGAGGATCCAGACATCGTCTTTTGTTGCAATGATACGTCTGATGGTATCTGCAGCCAGCACATCACTGGTTGAAAATGTGTCCCATTTCTTGGTTTTCTTATCGTATCGTGACAACGGACGGTTGCTGTCTCTGTCCCACTCTGAGCGCGCCACCCAGACGAATTCCTCATCTGCGGTAATCCACTCAGCCCCTCTGCCGGCGAGTCCATCCCTCGGTGTGAAATCACGCCATTCACCAGTAAATTCATTATAACGATGCAGGCCACGACCTGACCCAAACCAGACCTCCGGTCCATCAACCGCCAGCGCGTTCAATCGCTCGATCTGCACCTCTTTTCCGGGGGCGATTATATTCCATTTTCCAGTCTTTTTGCTATAATGGGTCAACTCGACACCGATCATTGGGATTACCCAGACGCTGTATTGGCTCACAGCGATTCGGTCTATATCGTTTGTAGAGAGTCCATCTTCTAGGGTAAAATGCTCCCAAGTATCCGCCGCTTTGTCGTACCGGAGTACCCCATAGTCCGTGGTGAACCAGACCGCGTCTGTATCTACATAGGTCCAACGAATCGTAGTCATCGACTTTTTCTGAGTAGAGCGCAGGATATCCAAGCGGGTAAATCGTTGCCACGTTGCTGTGGGACGATGAAACCGTAAAATCGCACCGTTCGGCGAAGAAGCCCAGTTATTGAACCAGATGTAGTCCCCATCGAATGTGACATGTGAAACTTTCGTTTCGAGGCACGGTTCACGGACCGGCCGTGATTGATGAAGTACTTTCCTTCCATCTGGGATGCTATACTCGACAAGCCCAACCGAGGTGGCTAACCAGAGCTTCCCACTTTCATCAGAAAGGATGTGCCTCACGTTATAGGACAGATCCGGGATAGAACTCCAAACATTAGAAGTAATGGCATAGCTTCCCATCCCCTGGGGTGTACCTATCCAGAGCAGACCGTCTCGGAACTCAAGCGCGGTAACATTCTGAACAGGCAGTTGTTCGTTAAACGGGAGCGGTATCCAGTGCCCTTGGATAGCGTCATAGCGGGCGACTCCTCCGCGTGTTCCCGCCCACAGGGTGCCCTCGGTAGACAATAGTACATTCACGTAGCTCGCAGGGAGCCGCTCGGAAACGCGATGTATCTCCTTATCCGCTATTGAATATCGCCAAACCCCCTCCGCTCCACCGAACCAGATCATTTCATCGAAAACCAGCACGGAGGACACGATTCCGTTCGCGTGGGGTTTTGGCAGGGCAAGCTGCGTCCACTCTTGAGTAGCCGTGTTATACATGGCGGGTCCCAAACTTGTACCGAGCCAGAGCATGTCCGCTGTAGCAGCCAGTGCTGTAACAAAAGCTTCGCCTTGCGACTGCGGTGGAACATGAAACGCCCAATCACCGCCCGACCATGAGCGCGTACCAAGCCCTCGATCTGTACCTATCCAAAGCCGCCCGTCAGTCACCTCACCAGTAGAAATCTCGATCACTTCGCTTTGCTCCGCCCCAGACAGGTGATCGGCAACATCCACTGCCGTAACATAGGGTGAGGGCAGTCCGTCCTCCTTTGCGATCGTCTCCCAACTGCGGGTTGAGGGGGTGTAAATTGAAATTCCAGAGGCGGTCGCCATCCATAGGCTACCTTCCGCATCACGTGTTATGTGCCGGACATCGTTATCCGCCAGAAAATCAGCCTGTTTGTAGCGTGTCCACTCGCCCGTCACCTTATCAAAACGGCTCACTCCATCCTCTTTGCTCGCAAACCAGACATCATTTCCTTGTGTCTCAATCCAACTCACATGATTGCTTGCTAGTCCGTCCGCTTTGGTGTAGTGCACCCACGTGTTGACCGGCTTGATGAATCGATGCACACCTGCATTGGCAGTACCAAACCATACCTGGAACCCATCGGCACGGATACAGGAGATCATATTGCTTTTGAGCAGATCGGTCTTCGTAAACGTCTTGATGAAGGCTTGGTCAACCTGATTGTATTGACTTACGCCTTCGTCTTGCGTTCCAAACCAAACACTATTTTCGTCCACCGCAATAGTAGCAATCTCATTATCGATCAAGCCGTCGGATTTTTTATAATTATTCCAAGAGTCAGTGTCTCTATGGTATCGGCTCACCCCGCCTTTGCTAAACCGCGGGTCGTCCTCCCAGCCGTGGGGATCCGGATTGATCTCTCTATCCGTACCAACCCACACGTACTCTGGCTCGACAGCAATCGTTGTAATCACCTTACTGACCAACCCATCTTTACGGGTTCGGACCGCCCAACTGTCAATGGTTTTGTCATAACGGTTTAATCCGTTAGATGTGCCAAACCAAACATAGTTCCCGTCCACGGCGATTGATGATACCTGATCGCTTGCTAAGCCATCAATCGTGCGGTAGGTAGAAAAGGTGTTCGTCCGCGTGTCGTAACGACTCACCCCCTCCTCGGTAGCAAACCACACCCATTGCCCATCAATTGCAAGGGCGTTCACTGCATCGTTGGACAGACCATCTTCCATCGTATAGTGGAGCCATCTGTCTTGGTCACGATCCCAGCGCGAAACACCGGCTTGCGTTGCAAACCACACATTGTGTGGGTCGGCAGCAATGCAGTTGACTTCATTACTTACGAGCCGTCGTTCCACCCGCCACTCCTTATCTGCCTGGGGACTTGAATCGAAATCGTCCAGCGGTATGTTTGGATCGTCCGGAACGAATGTTGTGCACCCTGGCATTATAACAAGTAGTAGCAACATCAGATGACGCGCAGAAATTTTTAAGCTGTGCAGAGCTGCTTGATTCATTATGTGGACCGCCTTTTTTGCCTGTAGCAATTTTGTAAGTATTGTGCCATTGGGTCTGAGAATATGTCAACTTAATTTGCTATCATCACTAACACATGAGTGAACCTATTAACTCCTGGACTGATGAACAGAGCGTATCTCGCCTCGCAGAAGCGGAACCACAGATAGTGACTCAGGCTATTATAACCTATTTCAACTTTTCTTTCCATACGCCCGGACTGTCCAGAACAGAAACACAACTGTCCAGAAATTGAACAACACCAAGTTCCATCTCGGGCAGGATCGGTCAGAAATCCACATGTAGACACAGATTTCGACTCAAAATTTTTGGCATAAATTTTGCGCTTATTTAGTTGAGCATGGCATCAAGAATTCAATCATCCATCAATAATCATGTGAGAGACCTCATGAGAAAGGATACACTATGAAACCTATGCAGCAGCAACTATTGATGAGTTTGATCGTTTTTTTTCTTAGTATCAACCTCGGCCACTCCCACGGCGATGAACTGGAAACCCCTCCGGTTGAACTTGAGGAAATCACTGTCATAACCCGTGTCGAAAAAGACACCTTCCGAACACCGAACGCAATTTCTGTCATTGACCGGGCACAGATTGAGCGAATGAACGCCCCAACGACCCCCCGAATTCTGAGCGAAACTGTGGGTGTCTGGGCACAGCAAACAACAGTTGGTCAAGGTTCACCGTTGCTGCGCGGACTTACCGGTTATCAAGCCTTTCTTGCAATCGATGGCGTTCGACTCAACAACTCCACCTTCCGCTCCGGTCCAAATCAATATCTGGTAACAACCAGCCCGGACAATCTTGACCGGATTGAAGTCTTACGTGGTGCCGGTTCGATGCTATACGGCAGCGGTGCGATGGGTGGGGTTATTAGTATGTTCACCAAAGACACCATTCTTGATAACGCAACAGACGATTGGACCATCGAGTCTCGTGCTTTCACTCGATTCGCTTCGGGCAGTTCAGAGCGGCTTGGACGGCTTGAAGTGGTCGGTCGCCAAAAGCAACTCGGCTTTTCGGTCGGCGCATCCGGACGATGGTTCGGAAATATCAATCCCGGCAGCGGCTACGACTTGCACCACAAGAACCGGAAGTTCGAAATCGTCACTGAGAAACCAGAGGGTGCGCAGGTGTTTGAAGGTCCGCCCAAAGACGTACCCGACCAATGGCTGATAGACTCTGAGACGCCGCTCGGCTGGAATGCTTACGACGGTGATGCTAAACTCTCTTACAAACTTACAGACACGAGCACGGTGAACCTCGCCTACCAACTCTGGCGGCAACCTCAAACCCCTCGTTACGATAAGATTGCACCGCGTGAGTTCGATGAATTTTTCTTTCAACCGCAAGATCGGAATTTACTGTACGCCACATACGTCTCCAAACCGGAAACCCTGCTGATTGACCAAATTCTACTCACCACGTCGTATCATCGTCAGAAAGAAGGCCGAAACGAACTTAAGCGCGACGCAACAGAACGTCGAGAGCGATTCGATACTGTCAACACATTGGGACTTAGCGCACAGGGTACCAACTCATCACTGCCGCGGCAGCGTGTCATCGCTGGCGGTGAATTCTACCTCGATACGCTTGCAAGCCAAACAATCAAAACCGACATCACAACCGGCAAAGAAGATATAGACGACACAAAAGGAAGGTTTATCGACGGTTCACAGTTCTGGGATGCCAATCTTTACGTCCAAGACGAAATTGAACTGCATGACCGTCTTGAGTTGACACTTGGCGGACGCTATACACTTTATAACACACATGCAGACCTCTCCGTGCGCGACCCCCAATTTGAGGAATTTAACGAATCTGGCAACGCATTGACCGGCAGCGCGGGTGTGGTCGCAAGTATCGCAGACGGGTTGAACGCGGTTGCGAATTTCGCGACATCATTCCGAGCACCTTCGTTGAATGACACAACGGCTGTCGAGGTTACCAATGAAGGTATCGATTCTCCTTCCCCCGACCTCAGGTCGGAGAGGGGGTGGACAGCGGAAGGTGGATTTAAAGCGCGTTACCCATGGCTTATCGGTTCATTGACCCTTTTTCATGGTCGCGTCAGTGATCTGGTGACCCGTGTTCCGGTAGAAGATGCTTACGCAGGACAACCGCTTCCAAACCTGATAAAGGAGATCCAGCGTAACAATCCGGGCATTGATGTCTATGTATTCGATAACGTGGATGAAGTGCAGATCCAAGGGGTAGAGTTTGCAGGAATGGTTCCGATTCAGAACGGTGTGTCAGTTTACGGCAATGCGACGTTCACACGTGGGAAAGTACTGGTCATTAACGGTGCAGCACCCGATCCGGATAAGCCGTGGGAAGAGCGGATTCGTCGCGAACCACCACTTAACGGTATGGTCGGTATCCGCTGGCAACCGCCTGCTCAACGATTTTGGGCGGAATTCTTCGTCCGTGGCGCGACCGAACAGAGACGTTTGAATCGAAGCGATATTCGGGACCCACGGATTCCGGGAACCACCCGCGACACCGGTGAAGTGAGGTTTGATGCGAACGGTGCAGCGATCGGGCAAGGTTCACCAGGTTGGAGGACGCTGAACCTCCGCGGTGGCATACAGGTAACTCAATACAATCGACTCACCCTCGCGCTTGAGAATCTGCTCGATAAACGGTATCGCGAACACGGGTCCGGCATCAATGCACCGGGGTTCAACCTGATTGTAAGCCTTGATAACCGATTTTAATCACGGGAAATTGAGAAGACTGCTTCGATGGATTTTTCGGATACGTGTCGGATCCCCAATCACATGCCGGTCAAGGATTATCGTATATTGAGATCATCATCCCAAGATGTAATCATTCCCCTCCTGCCCAACTTTTGGCTGATCCACAACCCTCCTCACACCAAAACCGTGGAATATTGCAGACAGACTGGAAACACCGAGATAGACGCGATAGGCTTGGACGCAGGCAACTAGTACATTGTCCAATAAATTATAATAAGCACCTTCATTGCGATGTCCGGTGCGGTTACAAACCGCACCTACCGGGCACGGGGAACAGAGAGAATTACCGATTTATGTTCTGAAACCTTATACAGTTTGCGCTACATTTTTCTGACAATGTACTAGTACACCGTCAGATAAGTTTTGAAATTATTATATGTGATATCGTTTGATTTCAATCAATATACACCAGCATAATTTATTGGACAGTGTACTAGGTTCTGTTGACATTTCATCACAGCCAGATAACAGAGAGGCATAAACCGGTTCACTGACGGAGAAAACGGAGAAAAGAAACCGAGTTTTGAAGAAAAAACTCGGTTTCCGGCAGCTTTTTCATTGATTTAGTGTTTCTCGTGGTAGCAAAAGCAAAATGTCAACACGCCCTAGGCATTTTTGCCATAGGTGCATTATGGCGTTATCGGCACACCGATACTGTTCCAAAAAATTTGGTTATTGTAGGGTTAGTACTTTCAATTGTTGTCTGTGGATTGATGATATGGACAGCAAACTTGGGAGGGAAGATAAGTCATTCCGAGCTCAGATCAGAAAGTAATGCTCTAGCTCCGCTTAAAGAAGCCGAGGAAAGCAACCATCATTAGCAGCGTCATACTCGTTGTCATACAAACGTCCAAGGGAATTCAAAACACGAAATCGTTGCACATTGGTATAATAGGACAACTGATGAAAGGATCTTTCAAACAGGTCTCTACCTGCCGTTGCCTGCTTGCTGCCGGTATGCTATAATCGAGGAGACAATAAACATCAAGAGGAGCAAACCGATGCGCAGATCCGCCTACGCAATCTTCCTACATCTTCTGTCTTTTGGACTGGTGAGTTGGCTTGACGTTTCCGCACAAGATGAAACAGAACCCGTTCAGCTCGATGAGATTGTAGTGACGCCGGGTCGGTTCGCGATTGATGATGGAACCCCTTCACGGCTATCACTCTCAAAGCAACGAATTGAGCGGTTTCCGTTGGTGGATAACGATGTGATGCGGGCTGCCCATATTTTTCCGGGAGTCGTTGCAAGTGACTACAGTGCACGATTCAGCGTGCGCGGAAGCGAGAAGGACGACGTTCTAGTAAGATTAGATGGGATGGAACTCTTCAATCCATACCACCTACAGGACTTTGGCGGTGCTGTATCACTAGTTGGCCTTGATCTGATTCAGCGCGTTGAACTACTGATGGGGGGCTTCCCGGCAGCGTACGGGGATAAAATGGCCGGCGTGTTTGACATCACGACGAAAGAGGGGCATATTGAGAAAGTTGCTGCCAATTTCGGACTTGATCTTATCAATACAACTGCGCTGGTAGAGGGACCCCTATCGGAAAAAGGGTCATGGCGCGTGTCAGCACGGCGGGGTTACGTTGACCTAATTCTTGCACTGATGGACCTTGACGAGGACTATAAACCACAATACGCGGATGTCTATGGCAAACTAACTTACGAGCCAGCCCAGTCTGATACGATTACGCTGAATGGACTCTATGGATGGGACAAGAACCGGATACGGCAAGGGGACGCTGACAACAACTTAGATTCACAGTATGACAATTTAACCGTGTGGACGCGGTGGCGGCATCGCTTCGGTAGGGAAAAGTGGTCTGATGTATTCGTATTCGGCGGAAACGGAACCCAAGATCGGCGGACAGGAGCGGCTGATTTCGACGTCCGCTCGTTCGAGTTCTTTGGTGCCAAAACGGAATTCACAGCTGGTTTCTTAGATCGTCATCTGTTTCGCAGCGGAATCGAATGGCGTTGGTTGGAAGCCGCATACGATTACGATGTCCAAGAACGGCAACCCGGAATAGAACAGTATAAACGTATCGTTGCAGATTTTGAAGGTAGCGGAAGCGAAATCAAGGCTTTTCTTCAGGATGAGTGGCAGCTGCATCCGAAATTCGCGCTGAACGTGGGCGGACGGTACGTGTTTCAGGACTATCGTGCCGTCGGTGTTCAAAGCTATGAGATTGGACCTCGGGTTGCTCTTGCCGTGCGACCAACAGATAAAGTGGTGTTGCGTGGTGCATGGGGGATCTATCACCAACCCATCTCTATGATGAATATTCCTGTGGAAGATGACGTTCAGACAGTCGAGCGTGCTGAGCAGGCGGCTCATTACATTCTCGGCGGTGAATACCAGCCAAACGCCAATTTTTTCTTTCGTTTGGAGGCGTATTACAAGACATTGGATAATCTTACAGGACGGCTCAGGGAGTTCGGACGACAGACCCAACTTTTTGTACCCCCGGAATCCGGAACAGCACAGGGAGTAGATGTTTTCGTGACACATGCAATTTCAGATAGGTTAACGTGGGGGGTCGGCTATGCATATGCCGTTGGAAAAGAAAGCACAGTAGATGGAACATTTTTTCGACCATCGGATCGGCGACATTCGCTCGCCCTCAGTAGCAGCCACCAACTTTCGCGGGGGCGGCATCTTTACCTTACTTGGCGTTTCCATACTGGTCAACCGAGAACGCCGTTGACACATGTGTTGGTTTCCCAACCAGACGGTAGTGCTGCGTGTGATCGACAGTTTGGGGAGACGCATTCGGCACGTCTACCACCCTACCACAGTCTCGATTTTCGGTTTACGCAACGGAATCCATATTCCCGGTGGGAGCTCACATGGTATTTCCAAATCTTGAATCTCTACAATCGGTCTAACCTCGATCAATATGCGTTCAGCGAGGAACGAGACGAGGAAACGGGTATGTTGCTCGGGTGCGAAGTTGAGGAAGAGCCGATGTTGCCGATCCTGCCGACATTGGGTGTTTCGGTCGCATTTTAGCCCAGTAACAGTATATCTTGATTGGCCGGAAAGTACCAGAACATAGGAAAGATTTCTCGATGAGGAAAAAATTATTTTGGACGGTGTTGCTGTTAGGAAGCAGCTTGTTGACGCTAAACGCTGAGAGCGGTAAGACGATTTCGTTCACTGCTGATCTGACGGGAAACCTTGATATCTATATCATGGATATCAATCGCAAGGATCCGGTCAACTTAACCAACCATCCGTCGGATGATACTTCTCCGACATGGGCACCTGATGGTAGTGCTTTTGCCTTTGTTTCACACAGGGATGGCAATCCAGAAATTTACGTGATGGATATGAATAACAAGGAATTTCGGCGGTTAACAAACAATCAGGCGACTGACATCGATCCGGCCTGGTCGCCTGATGGACGCTGGATTGCATTTGCCTCCAACCACCACAGGGAACATGCGGCCGATACGGACATCTACATAATGGACCCAAACGGCAGGAAGGTCCAACAGCTTACAAACAAGGGCGGACACAATTCAACCCCGGCATGGTCACCGGACGGTGGGCGGATCGCATTTCGCACCACACTTGATGGTATCGGCGCTATCCATCTGATGAACGCTGATGGCAAAAAGCAGCGCGCTGTCACACAGGTATCTGCGACCAACCCTACTTGGTCGGCTGACGGGAAAGAGATCTATTTTTCTACCGATATGCTCGCTGATGTAAGGGTGGCTGCCCTATTTGCTATAGAGGTCAACGGTGGAAATGTGAGGAAGTTGGCGAACGTTCCGCAAGCCTGTGAAGAGCCTACCGAGTCGCCGGATGGACAACGGATTGCCTACGTATCAACTCGGGGGAACAACAAGGACATTCATCTGATTCGTGCGGCGGATGGGGAGATTCAACAGTTGACACAAGATCCGGGGCAGGAATTTTCCCCTGCATGGGTACCCGCAGGGCTAGCCGTTGCGCCAAACACGCACATGCGAATAACCCTCTGGGGAACCTTAAAAAAAGCGACTGTAGAGTAAGTGCCCATCGTTTACAAAATTATCTTCTATTGTGTCGATCAGCTGCATCAGCCCGTTAATTTGTTCGATGCAATCTCTCCTTTACTTGGGTGCTGGGTTAGCAGAATGCCGCTCCTCCTCAGTCTGATTGACTTTCCGATCTCCATACCGTTCTTCATACATTTCCTGTAGCCTTTTGGTCACGGCATCATCGAATACAGGGACAGCAAAATCCCAATCGTCATAAAGTCCACATGGGTCGTCCGCTGTTGTTACAAAGTCCGCATAGCTCACAAGCATTTTCTCGACAAATTGATAGCCAAGACTCTCCTTTTCAAAAGGCAGTTCCTCCTTAACATATGCCTCCATTACATCTATCATGAAGACATGCGCGTGTCCAAACCGGTGCGGTTAGAAACCGCACCTACCGGCCCCGATAAATCGGGATCGAAACCGAGGGGCGAAAGTGTTTATTTATTTTTAGAATTCACCATAAAAGATTAATAGGATACCCCCTGTGAAATTGACAATAACATTAATAAAGCAAATCGGGATCGCTATTTACACCCCACACCGGTCCGATTCACAGGTTTGGCAGGGCACTGACAGGTAAAAAAATATTTTCAATGGCGTAGACGGGTATTCATAATTGGCGGGTGTGCCGAGAACCCCGATGGCTACTATACTTCAGCGGTGTTACAGCGGTGGGATCACCTCGCTTGGCACCGTCTTTTTACATAACCTAAGGTGAATTATTAATAGGGTCTCACAACAAACAACCGCCAAAGGCATACAGTTTATCTTTCATCGTATATTTCAGCATAGCATTCGAGGGATAAACCAACCAGGATAGGACGAATTGACTGCCATAAGATATTATGCTTTATGTCCAATAATTCAGGTTATCGGACGTTATTGATATAGCCCGCACTCTTATTGATAAGCCTTGATTACTCTTGTTCGCTCTCGGCAGAAATAAAAGATTTAATCGTCTCTATCGGAAGACCCGTCTTTTTCCTGAAGTCGCTATCCTCAATTCCCATTGAATTTAGCCATGTATCCCAATATGTTTTGATAATCTTAAAGTCTTTTTGATTTTGAGGCACGATTTCGAGCATCAGGAATTTCACATTGTAAGGGCTAAAATCTTCTCCGATCGGCTTTAAGCCTTCACCGTTGAGAATTCTCTCTTTCCAGTTCGGATCATCGCGCAATTCCCTGATTTTCATGTGCGTGCCATCCTCACGCCTCGCTTCAATGCTTTTGTCAAAATTAAGATAGCCATCAGAAAGGCAGATGATAAGGTTTCGCTTGTCCTCGTCAAAGTAATCCTTTGCTTCAAACTCAAACCACTCATAAATGTCAGACCCTGTTTGGGGGTGCTGATTAACAAATTCGTATAATTGAGACATTTCTTTAAGTAATGCGTTTTTCTGTTGTGTCAACTGCTCAAGGCATCCGTTGTAATTATTACAGTCTCCGGGATCCTTAATTCTGAGCCTCTGCACAATCCTCCATGGATGAGGCACTGTCAGCTGACCTGGAACAACAATAGTAAGAGAATCGTCATACGCAAGGTCATCCGAGTCATCAATATGCTTTTTAACAACTGCTTCAAACCGGGTAACAATCTCTCTCTCAATCTCAATGTCTCTTTCTATCTGATCTGGGTGTCTATCTCTAGATACACGATTTGATGTATCAAGGATTACAATGACATTTAACACATGGAGCGAAGGTGATTCATGCCCGTCGGACTTGTTTGCGCTCAAAAGTATCAAAAATACCATGCCTACAACTACAAAGATCTTCATCTTACTCCTTCCTTAAACTACTGCGAGGGATGTTTTGTATGTTTCAAGTGTTTCATGTGCCAAGTGCTGAATGTCTTTAACTTGGGATGCGACATCAGCAGACAAAACGGTATTACTCTGTGCCACATATCGACACCAGCCGGTCACGAACTCGTGTGCCTGCGCTTCTAACTTCTTTACGTCAATGACTTTTTTGCGTTGATCCTTTAACAGATCTTCGATTTCGGATTCACACCGATTAATTTCCTTCTGAATACTTTCAACCTGTTCATTAAGTTCATTAATCTGGTTTTGCAAGTGTTCTTTTGCGGCGTTTAAGCGGGAAATTTCCACCTGAATTGGGTGCTTATGAGATTCAATAAGCGCATCTAGCCGTTGCTTGGATGCCTCCTCAATACCCCTTTCGCATTTTTCTCGCTCCTGCTTCAGACGATCAACTCTGTTTTGCAAGTGCTGCGCCTCTTCAGTTAAAGCGGCGAGTTGAACCAAGCGGTCGTTCTGTTCTTTTCTTTTTTCCATTTCTAATCGTTTAGATTCGTCTTGCGGTTGTTTCCCCCTATTCCACACCCTGATAACCCAAGACAAGCCATAACCGAGAAGCAATGAAACTCCGAACCCTAAAAGGAGAACGGACACGATTTCTACCACATTTTCAAAGTTCACTGGATAGCTTTCGGCCCCTGTCTTAAACCGGTGCATCTGCATTGAGATCTTGACTGCAATGATGAAATCAATAAGAAAGGTAGCTCCGAGTAGCATCCACTTGGAATACTTATTTTCTGAATGTTCGTCGAAAAAATAGAAGATAGCAGCAAGCGTTAGGAAAATAAAAGGGAACATGAGGACGAACCAGTTTTTGGGGGATTTCCACGCTTCAGATAAAGCATGCGGAATAATAATATGTTGCTTTTCTATATTAGTTCCGATACCTTTTGTGAAAGTTCTATCTCCCACTGAAGCATAAAAGATAAAGAGGTAGCAAACCAGTCCGACAAGAATAAGGGCGGTTAAACCTGCGAATCCCTTTTCAAGAGCGGAGAAACGTGAAACTGGAGCCTTGTCAGCAGCAGCCGGTTTTAATTCGGCGTCCGTTGGCGCTTCCAAGTTGGTTTTGATTTTAACGCGGGCGACCTGCTTTTCCTCTAATGCTGCGGTCTTTTCATCAATCGCGCTTTTCAACTCGTCAACACGCTGGTCTGACGGAGGCGAATCATCCTTTATGGGCGCTTCCAATTCTGTTGTCAATTCGGAAACCTTTGCCGCTTTCACAGCGCGTTCTTCGGTCAAGGTCTTGATGTTGTCTTGCAAATCAAGTTTCCGCTGCTCAAGGCGTTCCTTATCCTCAACCAAGCCTTCTATGTCTTTTTGAATCTGTGAATCGCTTCTTTCGATTTCTAATTCCTCATCGCGGACAATAACATTGAGATGTTCTTGCAATGCTTCTGTGATACCTCTGCCCGCTGCGGCACAGGCAAATCCGTTGTCGGCACTATGGTAAGGGCTGCCGTTCACATTCAAATTCACTCCGTTTTCATGTCTATCGTTCATAAATATTTCTCCTATTTAGCTGTTGGTGTTTCGTCCTCAACCATATCAGATCTCACGTCGGTTTTTCTTCTGAAACGCGTCAAAAAATGTGATGTCCACTTTCGCCACCCGGCGGAGCTGCTAATGTGGTGAAGTTCTTGGAGCATTTGGAACGCACCGTCAGCCGGATACTTAAAAAACTCTCGGTACTGGTTAATACGGTGAGATGTAAGTTTCCTATGGATTTCGCGTTCAAGTTTCTCTGGTTCTTCACAAGGATACGCGTGTGCTACCTCGAAGGGCATTGGGACACCGGTTATACCCTCATAGAGTTCAGCTGCTCGTTCTTCAGGCGTTTTCCGTGTATAGCCGATTTTTATTAAACCCGGCATCGCTTCATTCTTCAAGATATAGACACAACCCATATACTCCCTCGCTCTAACAGATGGATAAAATCAATTGCCGATCAGTTTATAAGTGCTTAATTTATCAGTTGACAGTCGCTTACACAAGTCTCCTCGTTCACCCTCATTTTCAATGATGAGCGACTGACCGTTGTATGTCTCGATGTTGGACGAATTATACGGCGGCGAGTGCCAGTAGATTGTAAGTGCCTCAGCATCCTTGAGTACATGCTTCCAATCCGCCTCATGCTCATAATCTTCCTCCACAATTCGACCTACATAAACCGACACCCCCTCCTCCTCCTCCAGCCAATCAATGTGAGGGTCGCCTCCGCTAAAAAATCGTCGCTCGAAAGCCCATGTTGTCATTCCAACGTAGAGCAAAGAATCGTCTCCGAAGATGATGTGGCGACCGTAGATTTGGTATAAACCGCAGTCGTCGTCATCGTCATCCAACGCTTTCACTTCGTCAAGAGAGAGCGGTCCTTCCCATTCAACCCTGACAGTTCGCATATTTACTTTCCTCTAGGAATTCATCAGTGAACTCTATAACGCTGCGGACGGTAGGGCTATCAATTTTATCCCAATCGGCGTGGAGTGCGTCATTGCGGAAGTCTGTATATCCTCCTAGTGTTTTGGCTTGTGATTTCAGGATGATATTGTTGGATCTTAGCGCATTCACCACAGTCATCATGTTTTTGCCTTGAACATTAAGCCCCCGTTCCTTTGCACACCGTTTCAGCGCATCTTCCAAAGCAGCACTGCTCAACACTGCTGCGACTTCTTTGTGTCCTTCATCGTGTGATTCACGAGCGAGTGTTAGGAAATCTCCCAAAACTTCGCTCCGAGCCTGAGATTGGATGCTTTCTATGAGACCTCCTTCAATCTCGGCTTTTAACGCATCAAGAGAGCCTTTCAGAAATTCTTTTACATCCCAGTCTCTGCGAAACTCGTCTTGCCTAGTCTCGTAGATATTCTGATACACCGTTTTCATTGCTTGGAGTTGCTCCGAGTTAGGTCCATAAATATTTTCCAATAGGTTAATTGCTGTGAGATAGGCTTCTCCTTCATTTACTGGTCTATCAAGTATGCTATTAATTCGATTCAGTATCCTATCTTTGGAATTCATCTTTCACCTCATGATCACGCCTTTTCAAGTTATCGGACATATTTTTTGCTTATTGAGACTCTCAAAACCCTTGCTATGACTGGATCTTGTTTTTGAGATTTTCCAAAAATGGCTTAAAACGTCTGATAATGAATTTTATCGGATATTTACACTCCCCAAAATCGCTGAGAACGTCTTTCACTTTCAGCTCTTTCATTTCGGAATTCTTTTGCACTGGTGTCATCGGCATTAGCGAGATCTTCTTTTCCTATGGCACGGTAGCACTCACCACGCAAGTCGTAGTTGAAGCAACCGCCACCTTCGCTTTCGTCTACCTCTATATCTATTCTCTCTAGCCAGTAACACACAGGAGAACGCATCAAGTCTGACTTAACCGATATATACTAACATGTCAGTCTAATACATGAATCTAAAATAACATACCTTTATCAAAAAAAACAAGAACATTCTTGAGTCTACTGAGAGGAACCTATTTTGGGCAGGGGCGAAACTTGGGTCGCGCTGTCAACACACCTTAAATTATAGTGGACCTTAGAATTAATGAGACACTCCAAACCAGTGCGCTTAGGATACCACACCTACCGTTCTACCGTTGGGTAGGCACTGTTTCTAACAGTGTCGATGCGGTGCGGTTGGAAACCGCACCTACCGGGGGCAAAAGTGTCTAGGTTCTGTTGACATTTCATTGTAACTAGATAATAGAGAGACATAAATCGGTTCACGGACGTAAAACCCCAGAAAAGAAACCGAGTTTTGAAGAAAAAACTCGGTTTCTGGCAGCTTTTCCAGTGATTTGAGCGTTTCTCGCGACAGCAAAAGCAAAATGTCAACACGCCCTAGTACTCTGTCAGATAAATAATGCTTTTGTATAATGATAAAACCGTTTGAATTTCTGTCGTGCGTTGTTGAGAGTAAACTGCCATTTGACACGGACTTTTTTTCGATTCCGTTCTTCAACCCAAGCAT
>JAJDUM010000114.1 GCA_022826645.1 Candidatus Poribacteria bacterium | reverse complement strand
CTTGCCGGGCAGTCGGGAGTGTGACAAAATATCTGTTGGGGATCCATGTGCTGACTCCTTTATTGTTGGGATACATAAAGATAGTCAGTGGATCCCCTCCTTGTCAAGTCATTACTCCACACTTTACTGGAGTGCTACCTTACAACCAAATACAGTCGATTTTGACCCGAAAAATCCCGACTACATGTTTATAAGCCGAGACGTGCACCAGAAGAAGGGGAAGTGGTGGCAGTTGCCCCACGACTTAGAGGACAATGATGATGAGAAGCGTTGAAAGAGTGTTGGAAGAAAGATAAATAGATGCCGTTATACGTTATCTGATACAAGGAGAAAATCACCATGCCATACGCCAATTATACCTCCAAAGAGGTTGCATCACGGGGTGAAGCAATCTATAGGCGAGAGATACGTGACAGAGTTGAGTCCAAGCATAAAGGCAAGTTTTTGGTCATTGACATTGAAACGGGTGAATACGAAATGAATGCCGACGATCTAATTGCCACGAAACGTCTCCTTGCCAAGCATCCCGATGCTGTTATTTATGGCTTACAAATTGGGTCTCCAACTGCTTATCGAATCGGTGGGCATTTCTCGGTGCAAACACAGTGATAGCAGGAAAAGTTACAGCCAATCGAGAAGCCGTCATCGAATTAGAGGTTGTTGGCTCAAACCAGAGAAAAGCAAAAATTGAGGCAGTAATTGATACAGGTTTCAACGGCTATCTAACGCTGCCGAGCGGTTTAATCAATCGTCTTGAATTTCATATAGCTGGCAATCGGCGCGTCACCCTTGGTGATGGGAATGTGGTAGTGTTGGACGTATATCTTGCAAAAGTATTATGGCATGAGCAGGAGCGGGAGGTGCTCATCTTAGAAGCGGAGGGTGGACCGTTGGTTGGTATGTCTTTACTTTATGGAAGTCGTGTGATATTAGAGGTTGTAGACAACGGCGCCGTAACTATTGTCTCTCTGTCGTAAGTTAAGTGAGCTTAAGATCTTAACTCCCCGCTGCAAGCGCGCTCTAATCTCATCGGAGGGTTAATATTTCAGGACGGTTCCCCATTCACCGACGACCCAGAGAATGCCCTCCGGAGATCGGGCTATGTCGGTTAAGTCATTTGAGGTCGGTGTTTGCTGAACGAGCCATGTCACGCCGCTATCTTTGGTGTTGAGCAGCATTCCATTTTCTCCAACAGCCCAACCCTCATTATCTGTGAGAAAGTAGACACCATTCAACATTTCACCCGTCGGTGTGATTTGCCGTATCCACGTTTCCCCGCCATCTTTCGTGGCATAGATGGAACCATCGTCCCCAGCAATCCACGCGATTTGAGGGGTGAGACCGAAAACTGCGCGTAACTCGTTGGGTTCCGCCTGCTGAATTGTCCAGGTTTCCCCGCCGTCATCGGTTTTGATAATTGTCCCCGCCTCACCAACAGCCCAACCTACGTTGGCATCAACAAAATAAACCCCATACAGGTTGCTGTAACTGACATCCAGATCTCCGAGATCTTGGCTTTGCCACGTCCGCCCACCGTCTGTTGTCCGCAGAATCTTGCCGAGTTCACCGACACCCCAACCGTGTTGTGGGGTTGAAAAATGGAGATCATAGAAACCGACGGCCCGTTTCCATCGGATAGCCTCGTCAAATTGGAGGCGTTGGATTTGATCGGCTTCATCTTCCATACTGATGCCACCCCACGTTCTACCGCCATCGCCTGTTTCAATCAGGGTTGCGTTACTGCCCACGATGTAGCCTTGCATCGTATCAACAAAACCGATGCCGAATAGTTCAAAAACGTTCCCGGTGTACTGTTTTTTCCATGTTGTGCCACCATCACGGGTGACAAGTGCCGTTCCAGCCAGCCCCACTGCCCACCCTATTTTGTCATTGAGAAAGTGGACCGTTGTCAAATGGCTGTTGATTGAGACGACCTCCCACGACGCACCGCCATCCTGACTATGCAGGAGGGTTGCAAATTCACCGACCGCCCACGCCTCTTGTGGACTGACCAGTTGGATAGCGTTCAGACGACTGGGAACAGGTCTCGGTTCCAGCGGTGCCCAGTTGACACCGCCGTCGGTTGTCCTCAGAATCACACCGAACTCTGCGGCTGCAAGTCCATGATTCTCATCGATAAAATGAATGCCCCAGATAGGTTCGGGCATACCGTTGGAGTTGGGGACATTGCTTTTTTGAGTTTCCCACGTTGCACCGCCGTTGGTGGTATGAATTAGCGCACCGTTACCGCCAGCAGCCCACCCTTCTTGGCCATTGAGCATACAGATCGAACTGATGCCGGCTGCGGAGTTGATTTTTTGGTACTTCCAAGTCTGCCCACCATCCATCGTATGGATAACTGTACCGCCATGCCCTGCGGCCCAACCGATCTTTTGACTGGCAAAGTGAAAATCTTGAATCGCATTATTCGTCGGAGCATTCTGTCGGACCCAAGTTTCACCGCCATCTGTCGTATGAATGATAAGCCCGCCATCACCGCCAGCCCAGCCGTATTGGGGATCCACAAAGAAGACTGCTGACAAGACCCGACGGGTGCCGGTATTCAGGACCGTCCAGGTTTCCCCGTTATCGATTGTCTTCAACACAGCACCTTCCTCACCGACAATCCAGCCGGTTTCGGGATTGAGGAATCGCACTTTGTGGAAATCTATCTTGAACGGGAGCGGTTTGCTGGGTTGTTCCCAAGTTTTTCCGCCATCGTTGGTACGCAGAATGGTTGCATCTGTCCCGACTATCCAGCCATCCTGTTGAGAGACAAAATGGATATCGGAAAACCCCGCTTGCCATTGTGACTTACGAACAAGCGTCCAAGTTTTCTCTGTTGCAAAGGCGTTGATCGCCAAGATGGATAGCAATATCACGGACGCTAAAGCATGTCTGGTCTGCAACAGTATATTACACATCATTGTTTGTAATTCCTATTTTGCGAGGCAAGTCCATTCATATATAGTAAATCCTAAAAACAGATAGACGCTTTCGCTCCTCGTGCCCTGTCTCGACTCTTCGGGATGCGGTGCGGTTAGAAACCGCACCTACCGGGCCTGGGGCAATGCGGTTCGGTTTGGAGTGTCTCATTAATTCTCAGATCTACTACAATAGCATTTGAGTGTCGGGACCTAAATCTCGACCTGCGATTGCCTATGACGATTAAAACGGGGTAGGGCGAGTAAGCCCGGTCTACCAGAATCAGTAGTCGCTTGGATTGTAATATTATACCATAATAGACGGATCAAATCCCGCGTTGACCCAAAAAATAAAACGTGATATAATCCAATTCTTAAACCTCAATGGATAAGCAGTAAGTGGATTGGGACAGCCCGGCAAAGAGTTTCTTCTTACAGAAAATCCACATTGAATGCTAAAAAGTTTAGCAACTGATAGGGGAAACAGAATGACCTATGATCTGTTGGTTAAAGGCGGTAGGGTTGTCGACCCCGCCCAAGAACTTAACGCGACCCGGGATGTTGCACTGCTTGACGGGAAAATTGCAGCGATCGAAGAAAGCATTCCAGAAACGTCGGCGCGTGAAGTCTTAGATGCAACAGATCTGATTGTCACGCCCGGATTAATCGACCTTCATGTGCATGCGTTTTGGGGAGCTACTGCCTACGGGATGGAGCCGGATATCGGCAATATCGCCAAAGGGGTAACAACGGCGTTAGATACCGGATCGGCAGGTGCAAGCAACTTCTTAGCTTTCCGCAAATACGTGTTAGAGCGATCAGACACTCGGCTATTCGCACTGCTGAACATCTCAGCGATGGGCATGATTTGGCCCAGAATTGGAGAATTGACAGACATACGCTGGGCTGATGTTCAGGAAGCGGTCCGCGTAGGTCGAGAAAACCGTGACTTCGTGCTGGGAATCAAAGCTCGACTCTCACGAGGTTACGCTGGAGAAAACGATCTCGAAGCGCTGAAGCGGACGATCGAAGCGGCGGAAGCCATTGATGGGTTCGTCATGATTCATGTGAAGGACACCGAAACACCATTAGAAGAGATCACAGCGATGCTTCGTCCCGGCGACGTGGTCACACACGCCTTTCATGGCAAATCAGAGGGCGTCTTGGACGGCGCCGGAAAGGTAATTGACCGTTTCAGGGAGGATCAACAGCGCGGCGTTATCTTTGACATCGGACACGGTTCCGGCAGCTTTTCGTTTCGCGTTGCAGAAAAGGCACTTGCCCAGGAATTCCTCCCCGACAACATCAGCAGCGACCTGTATAACAGTAATGTCGAGGGACCAGTTTTTGATCAGGTCACAACGCTTTCAAAGTTTCTCTGGTTGGGACTGCCCTTGTATGAGGTGATTCGGCGTAGCACCGAAATCACTGCTCGAATCATGGGATTGGAAGACAGTTTGGGCACGCTAAAAGTTGGGGCGGAGGGCGATGTGACCATTTTAAGATTAGACGAGGGAAGGTTTACCCTGACCGATTCCGAGCGTGTGTCTGTTGAAGCACCTCAAAAGCTGAACCATGTGCGGACAATTAAAAGCGGTCGGATATACTGTCCGTGGCTCAAATAGGAGACTCTTTTGATCTTAGACACCATTGTCGCTCACAAACGGACTGAGTTGGCGGACGATAAACAACGGCTGCCGTTAGATACGCTGAAACGCAAGGTTCGGGATCTACCCCCGACGCGAGACTTTCGCGCTGCGCTGTCAGTCCCAAATTCTGTTCAACTCATCGCCGAGGTGAAGAAAAAATCTCCAAGCAAAGGGATTATCCGTGAGGATTTCGATCCGGTTAGGATTGCTCGGACGTATGCGACAAACGGTGCATCGGCAATCTCGGTGCTGACTGATCGGGAATTTTTTGCCGGTGAACTGGCTTATCTGAGCGCTATTCGTGAAGCGGTAACGCTTCCTCTATTACGGAAAGACTTCACTATCGATCCATATCATATCTATCAAGCCCGGCTCGCAGGTGCGGATGCTGTTCTGCTCATCGTCTCGATTCTGACGTTGGAGCAGCTGCGTGAATTTGCCGAAATAGCGCGAAGCTTGGGGCTCGCCAGTCTTGTCGAAGTCCATACCGAAGAAGAGTTGGAATTGGCATTGGCAGGGGGTGCGGAAATCGTTGGCATCAATAACCGCGACCTGAAAACCTTCCACACAGATATCGCAACCACCTTCCACTTGAGAGATTCTATCCCAACCGATAAAGTTGTGGTCAGCGAGAGCGGCATCAATACTCACGAAGACGTAATGAAACTCAAAGAAGCGGGAATCAACGGAATTTTGGTGGGGGAATCGTTGATGCGGAGCCCAAATATTGGGGATAAGGTGAGAGAACTACTCGGAAAATGAATCGGATTAAATTTATTAGTTCGGAAGTTTATTTATGTACCGAATTGTTGTCCTGTTTTTTATCTTATCTGTCTCTTCTGCTTTTTCAGCTATCGAGTTTGAATCCGTTGAACTTGGGTTCGATCGGGTTTACAAACGGGAGCGATGGGCACCGCTACAGGTCGTTGTCACGAGCCGCAATGAAGATTTCGATGGCGAAATAAGCGTTGAGGTCCGCAACATCTTTTCGGGCGAACTCATCCAAACGTATGCCACTCCCCTTTCCCTCACGCGAACAGATCGTCAACGACGTATGATCTACGTTTTCCTACCGGGAATTTCGTCCCAACTGAGCATCAAGCTGGTCAATCGCACCGGGCACGTCCGAAAGTCTCACGAACTTACGCCGGAATTCCTCAAACCGTTGAATGACCTTGTAATCCTTGCACTGACGCCAAGCCGCGATTTATTGAGTCGTTGGGATGGAAGACAGATCGACGATGGCGCAAAAGGACACACGTCTGTTGCCTATACCGACTTTAGGGGGCTACCTGCCGATTGGAAAGGGTACGATTCGGTTGATTTTTTTGTGGTTCGCGGGGTTTCCTTAGATGCACGTCGGATTTCTGATCGACAGCAACAGGCGTTGCTCGATTGGATTCAGCGTGGGGGCACCTTACTCGTGTCGGGTGGGGCGGATTTACGCTGGCTGCGTGGGAGTTTTCTGGAGACGTTTCTACCGATAGAGTTGGGTGGCTTGCAAAGAAAAACCCAACTTCCCGGACCGATGCAGCGTTTTGGATTCGCAGGCAATACGCCCTTTGACCTGATTGAATTTAAGCCCAAGCCCGGAATGGTCCCGCTCATTGGCGATGGAGATCAGGTCTATGCCGCTAAGAGATTTTTGGGGGGCGGGCAGATTATCAGTCTGGGATTCGATTACACCGCGCCTCCATTTTCTGATTCGCCGGGAGTGGAGGCATTTTGGGAGTGGCTCATTCAAACGGAAAGTCGAACGCCACGCCACGCGGAAGCGCGGTACGAAGCGGATCGCAGGCATGACGAAAAGATTCAAAAAATCTTGGCAGCCATCCCTTCGGCAGAAGCCCCACTGATTCGGCTACTGCTTATTTTCTTGGGTGTGTATGCACTGAGTTTTGGTGGTGTGATATGGTGGGGCGGCAAAGGCAAATCCCATCTATACTGGATTGGAGGTATCGCACTTACGGTACTTTTCTCATGTGGTATCGTTCTGCCACGCCATTTTGTACCGAGTCCGGTCTCCGTGAATCGCTTTTCGATTTTATCCGTTTATCCTTCAACAAACCGCGCCCATCTGCAAACCTATATCGGGATCATCGCATCAGCCAGTACTGAGACATCGATCCGGTTCCAAGACAGAACGTTCATCAGACCTCTGACGGCAACTGCCGCGCCTCCGCTGCAGCTGGTTAAACCTAAAACAATGAAAGATCCTTCGATCTTGCGCCAAGCGGCTTTGGATCCGTGGACAACACGCGCTTACTTTGCGGAGACATTTATTGATTTCCGTGTGCCTTCCGTGGGAAAGAACGGACTGACAGCAGATCAGATTCAACATCAACTTCCTTACACACTGGAAAACGCATGGCTCATGGGACCGGGGAGATACACCTACATCGGCACGGTTCCCCCTGCGACAGCTGTTACGATAAAGGAAAGCCTCAAAAGATATAACAGATCTCCACTCTCCCAAGCGCTCGTCGGTGAGAGAAGGGCGTTTGCACAGGTACTGATTGGCGAGGTTGTCCTCCGCTACTTGGCACAAGAGGCAACACCAAAACTGGTCGGTTGGGCACAAACGTCATCATTATCAATGTCAATGGATCACCCAATGAACACTGCCGATGAAACGCTTGTAGTGTTATATTTGCCAGAGCACCGCTAAGTCCCTCTTTTTTAGGAGATGAGAACACAATGGCAGCAGAGATACCTTTACAGAAAATTGATGAATACCGGTGGCGCATCCCCAAAAGTTATATGCGTGGAATGCGTGTTGATGGAATTATTTACGCGAACGAAAAATTACTTGCGCAAGCTAAGAGCGAGGAGGCGTTGCAGCAGGTTGCCAACGTGGCACATCTGCCGGGGATTATCAAGCACTCGCTTGCGATGCCCGATCTCCATTGGGGTTACGGCTTCGTGATTGGCGGCGTTGCGGCGACCGATCCAGCAGCAGACGGCGTTGTGTCCCCTGGAGGGATAGGGTACGACTTGAATTGTGGGGTCCGTTTGATTCGGACCAATTTAGACGTTAAGCAGTTGGCAGGCAGAACCAAAGGGCTCGTTGCGAAGTTATTTGAAAATGTTCCTTGTGGCATTGGATCGAGCGGAAAGATTCGGTTGAACCCGCAAGAAGAGAAGCAGATGGTCGAACAGGGAGCGCGGTGGGCGGTTGAGCGCGAATACGGCTTTCTCGAAGACCTTCAATTTACGGAGGCAAACGGCTTTTTATCCCTCGCCAATGCGGATGCTGTTAGCAAACGCGCCTTAGAACGCGGCAAAAATCAGCTTGGCACGCTCGGCTCTGGCAATCACTTCTTAGAGGTACAGGTGGTGGATCGAATTTTGTATCGTGAAGCCGCCGAGGTAATGGGGCTGACGGAGGGGCAGATTTGTGTGATGATTCACAGCGGTTCGCGCGGCTTCGGCTATCAGGTGTGCGATGAACATGTCAAAACGTGGGTCGAAGTTGCGAAGCGGTATGGAATTGATTTACCAGACCGTCAACTCGCCTCTGCTCCGATTAATTCAAAAGAGGGACAGGATTATATCACGGCGATGGCGTGTGGCGCGAACTACGCGTGGAATAATCGTCAATGTATCATGCACTGGGTGCGCCAAACGTTCATGGACTTCTTTGAGACTGGAGTTGATGAACTTGGCTTAGAATTGGTTTATGATGTTGCACATAACATCGGTAAGTTTGAGAAGCATCTCGTTGACGGGGTTGAGCGTGAATTGTTCGTGCATCGCAAAGGCGCGACACGGGCGTTTCCTGCAGGGCATCCTGAGATCCCCAACAAGTATCAGAAGGTTGGGCAGCCTGTCCTAATTCCCGGCGATATGGGAACAGCCTCTTATGTGCTGGTCGGCAACCCGTCGGCAATGGAGCAGACGTGGGGAACAACGTGCCATGGTGCGGGCAGGATGCTCTCACGTCGAAAGGCGATGCAGGTGACGAAAGGGCGCAGTATTCAAAAAGATCTTGAGAAGCAGGGAATCTTTGTCCGCGCTGAAGGGCGACGCACACTCCACGAAGAGGTGCCTGAAGCCTACAAAGATGTTGATGAAGTTGTCAAGGTTGTTGACGCAGCGGGCCTTTCCCGGCGGGTGGCGCGGTTACGCCCAATCGGTGTGGTCAAGGGCTAAAGGTTCCACACACCTACCGTCTTGTTAGCGCTTTAGTGGATTGGTTCATTTATAGTAAATTCTATAATCACTTATACACCTTCGATGCACAACCAACCCCCTAAATTCCGCCCCCGATTTCATCGGGATGTACCACTTATCAGGGGGACTTTGAAGACTTCGCTAAGGAGACGGTTACTTATTATCATTCACCATAACTGATAGCCTATCGCCTCTCTGAGCCTTGGTTCAGGTATAATTCAGGTTATATTAGATGGATTTGAAAAGAAGGGATAAATTTTATGAAGATTGCGAGAATTGAGCAATTTTTTCCGCGTCACCGGATGCGGCTGGTAAGAATCACAACGGATAATGGTTTCGTCGGCTGGGGAGAAACAACACTTGAGGGCAAACCAAAGAGTACCATCGCTGCGGTTGAGGAGCTCACCGATTACCTAGTTGGTAAAGATCCTTTACGCATTGAACATCACTGGCAACACATTTATCGATCCGCTTTTTTCCGGGGCGGTAATGTACTGATGAGTGCCTTAGCTGGTATAGATCAAGCGCTGTGGGACATAGCGGGCAAACATTACGGTGTACCGACACATCAACTGTTGGGGGGTGCGGTTCGTGACCGTATCCGCGTTTATGCACATTGGGGCATCGGCAGCATGACGGACGAGGGGAAAGCTGCTGCGAAAGACCGTCTCGAAATGCTACAGAAAAAAGGGGGATATAAGGCGTTTAAGTCAGGTCCTGGCGGTACATGGAGAGCGCATGAGCCGCCTGCTGTCATCGACGCTTTTGTTGAACGCGCCTATCTGATGCGAGAGTGGGTTGGACCAGATGCGGAGTTATGTTTCGACTTTCACGGCAAAATGACACCGGCACTCGCCATCGAAGTCTGCCACGAACTGAAAGGGATGCGCCCTATGTTTGTGGAGGAACCGGTACCACAGGAAAATGTTGACGCCCTGAAGTTGGTGTCGGATCACGTCCCGTTTCCGATCGCGACGGGGGAACGTCTGCTTTCGCGATGGGAATTCCGCGAAGTGTTCGAGAAGCAAGCGGTGGCATACATCCAGCCGGACGGGTCGCACGCTGGCGGAATTACGGAATTGAAGAAGATTGCGAATATGGCAGAGGTCTATTACATCCATACCATGCCGCACTGTGCGATTGGGCCTGTGGCGTTTTCCGCCTGTATGCAGGTTGATGCGGTTGTTCCGAACTTCCTCATCCAAGAGCAGGTTGATGCGGCGCTGGGTGATGGATTGCTGAAAACGGCATGGGAGGTCAGGGACGGGCATATCGAATTGCCGACGCAGCCCGGTCTTGGTTTCGAGATAGACGAGAAAGAGGCAACCCAAAATCGTGAAGGATACAGTGAGGAACTGGGTGGTGAGTACTATTACGAATCGGATGGGAGTGTAGCAGATTGGTAGAACGGTTAGAAACTATGGTAGATTTTGGACCTACTTAGATATTCCCACTGCATAGCTAACCCCCTAAATCCCGCCCCCGATAAATCCCCGATGAATCCCCGATAAATCGGGACAGGCGGGATGTACCACTTGTCAGGGGGACTTTGGAGACGTGACTAAGGACGGTGTGTGCCTACTACTATTAATGGGTATTTGTTATTAGAATTCACCATTGATGGATCTAAGGATATGATCCGTAGTACCTACTCGATTTCCATTTCCTCCAGATCTCTTTCGAGGGTCTTGATCTCTGTGAGGGTCATTGAGTCCGGCTCAAGTGCATAAGCCTTTCTATACGCTTCGAGTGAGGATTCCGGATCTTGTAAGAACGAGTTATAAATCTGTCCGATCCACAGAAATGCGTCAACTTCAGTTGGGTCTAATGTGACGATTTTCTCATAGACATCTAATGCCTCGTCATAAGCGCGTTCCTCTCCCCCGCGTCGGAGTGCGCCCGCCTGACCGTAGAGCAGTCCGATGAGTTCTTCTTTTGCTTCTGTAAATTCCGGTGCGTGCGCCACAACCTCTTCAAGGATTTCGATCCCTTTATCTTCCAAGCCAACGAGCTGGGCCTGTTCCTCGGCGGTGAGTTCCCGGTCAAGGAACTGGTAGGTTTGAAGGATATTGCGATAGGTTCGCGAAAGTTGTAGTCGGGCTTGTAGACCGAAGGGAACCGATTCAAAGGGGACGTCAATCAGGTCAGGATCATTTTCGATTGCCTTCTGGTAATGGGCAATTGCTTCCTTAAACTGTTTTGTTCCTTGATACAGTACACCTAACAGGTAGTGTGCTTCCGCATACTTTGGATCGTTGGCGATTACGGCGAGGAACGCTTGGACGGCTTTTTCCTGATCACCTGTGTCACGCGCCAGTTTTCCGCGCAGCAGATGGACAGCCGGGTGGTCAGGATCGATTGTCGCAGCGCGATCCAGATGGATTTCAGCATCCGCCACCCAATTACTGTGGAAGTAGATTTCCGAAACGCGAAGATGTGCGTGCAGCCGTGAGGCATGGCTGGTGTTTCCGGTGTCCGCCTCGATTGCCTGAATACCCTCCCAATAAGCAAGTAGCGCTTTTGGCAGATCCTGTTTCGCAAAGTATTCATCTCCCTGTTTAATGAATGCCTCCGCCTGTGATGCAGGAGGCGGTTCAATCGTTGCACCGCCTCTTTTTGTGTTCAGAACTATCAGAACGATGAGAGCAATGAGCATGACCGCTTCAAAGTAAGGCAACCATTTTCGCATCTTGGATTTCTTCCCTTCTGCAGATTTTTCCCTTAATTAATTCCCGCCAAGAGCCCCAAAAACTCTTCCGGTTCCACATATTTTTCGAGTCTTTTGTCCGTCAACTGATTTCCTTCGGAATCAAAGAAAATCACCACCGGCAAACCGACAATGCCGTACTTTTGTTTCAACCGTTCGACTTCAGCCGAATTTCGCGTGAAGTCTAGTTTGACGTTCACGAATTTTGACAATTTTGATTTTACCGCTGGATCAGCGTAGGTATGCTCCAGTTCGTTGCAAGCTGCGCACCATGTGGCGTAAAAATCGAGCATGACAGGTTTGCCTTCCCTCCGTCCAGTCTCCAATCCTTGGGCTTCATCAGCGATCCAGACGAGATCACTTTCCGCTGTAGTGAGTCCCCCGGCGAACATATAAAGCCCAATAACTGCCAATAGAACGCCAACTGCTTTACGGAGCTGCACCAAGCGGGGCAGGTCTTTGAACCGTTGAGAAAATTTACCGAGCGCAACACCAACGAGCACAAACAGACCTGCAATTACGAAGAAGCCCACAGAATCCTGGAGTAAGGCGCGTAACGGTGGGATGGCATCTTTGAGAAAGTATAGCGCCACTGTAATAATAGCAACCCCAAATATGTTCTCCAGGATATACATCCAACCTCCGGATCTCGGGAGAGCGGCGATAGCACCTGAAAATGTACCGATTACGATAAATAGCAATCCCATACCGAGGGCATAAGTTAGTAGGAGCCAAAATCCGAGGAAAACGCTCTCTGTTGTAGCAACGTAAGAAAGTACTGCTCCCAGAGCCGGTCCCGTGCAAGGCGCAGCGATGATGCCCGCAACGGTTCCCATCGCAAAGGCACCGGCAAACCCGGCACCGCCGATGCTGTTGAGTCTGTTCTGCAGCGCGTACGGCACACGGAGTTCAAAGACACCGAGCATAGACAATCCGAGCGCGAATAGAATCCCGCATACCGGAACCATCACCCGTGGGTCCGCCATTATCTGTCCGAAGACCGCCCCCGTCGATGCGACAGCAACCCCCAAAACCGAGTATGTTAGCGCAATACCCAAAACATAGGTGACGGATAGTAGAAAGGATCGCGTCCGACCTACGGATTCACCTGCACCAAAGACGGAAACCGTTATCGGAATTAATGGGTAGACGCACGGTGTGAAGCTGGTTAGGATTCCACCCGCGAAAACGAAGAGGAATGCCCAAAAGTAGCCCTTGGATAGGGCTTGGGAAAATTTGCCACTTTCGCTTGTAGCCGTTTCGGAGAGTGTATCAGGAGGGGAACCGAGTTGTAGGTTTGCAAAGATAGCGTCGTTCATAGGTTGAATCGGTTGGTCCATTCCGACAACCTCGAACGTGACATCAAAATCAATTGTTTTCGGCAGCAAACACTGATCGTCGTTACACGCTTGATATGTCAATTGGAAGGGGAGCGTGATCCGTCCTAACGGTGCTGAGTCCAGTAATGTCGTTTGGAATCCGATTACGGCTTCATCGTGATACACCGGGACTTTCCCACCCAGTGAAGCGATTTCGAGGACATCTGCCTTTGGATATACCACTTCGCCGAACATCAGATCGGCATGATCGGGAAGGATAACTTCCGTGGGGATTAAGCCCTCCCCGGCGGGATTTGCGTTCGCATGCCAGTTAGTCGCAAACTTCATCACGATAGCCATCTGGAATGTGCTGCCGGGCTGCACCTGATTTACCGACAGGACCCCATGCGCTGTGACAATTTCGACTGGGTCAGTTTGTGGTTTAAGCAGTCCAAAATCTGCTAATTGCCCCCATAAAGCAGCCGGTATTCCGATGTATAGTGCGCAGATAAGGCTTAATAGAAAGTGGGTGCGGAAAATTGATTTTCTTTTCATGTGACATATTTCCTGGATGGGTGAAACTTATTTTTCTAACAACTGGTTAAGCGCTGCACTCATTTCCTTTAAGGTCTGCTTGCTCGTTAGACGTGTCGATATATTTCGCGTCTGACTATCTAGCAATAAAATGAAGCCTGTTCCCTGATTGGCTTTGTAGGCTTCGCTCATTCCGAGTGCTGAAGCGAGCAATTCCGACTGGTAGTGAGTCGTCCGGTTTGTAAAATCTAGGGTGACAAAGAGTATAGGTTTTCCATCGAACTTGTTTTGTAAATCGGTGAAGATGGTCCCCATCTTTTTGCAGGAACCTCACCAATCTGCGTGAAACTTTACAGCAATTATCTGCGGGGCAGCGGGCTCTTTGGCTGACTCCTCGTCAGACAGACTGATCGTCGTTACAATTAAGGTGGTCGTTACCATGATAGACAAAACAACCACAATCCATCGAAGCTGAATGGGGCATTTCATAATGTTGTTCCTTTCGGTATTTGCAAGAAGGGGATAAAAGGGTAGGAAAAAATAAAGAAATTTTGATAAATTTTGGACTTACTTAGACACTTCCAAGGCACAACCAACCCCCTAAATCTCCTAACCCCCCGGTCCCCTTGTCAGGGGAGTTCCAGGGGGGCTTAGGAAACTTCGCGAAGGTCGGAGTTATTGGTAAATGTCTACTTCGGTTCAAGGATGGCACAGGGTAAGATCATCTCCTCCATTGAGATGCCGCCGTGCTGGAATCCTCCGTTAAATTGATGCTTATGCTCGTTAAACTGGTTCGGATAAACAAAGTAATAGTCTTCTTTGGCGAGGACATAATTTTTTTCGTAATGCCCATCGGGTAGCATGTACTGCTCTGGCTGGGCAATTCTCAATCCAGCCTCTTCGCTACATATAAGCTCACCACCGACTTTGAACCGAAGCCCATTGGTTGCAGGTCTGTCGCCTAAAATTTTTGCTGCCTGCTGAGACAAAATAGAGCCGTGATCCGCCGTCAAAACAACCGTAATACCCCGATCTGCCAGCAATTTCAGGATCTTATACAAAACCGAGTGCTGGAACCAGCCTTGCACAAAAGTACGAAACGCGGTCTCATCGGGAATGAGTTGCTTGAGCAGAGCGATTTCAGAGCGTTTATGGGTCAGGTGATCGATACAGCCGACAACTACCGCTGCCAAACTGATGCGTTTGACGCTGCTAATCCATTGCAGATACTCCATTTCCCCGCGCGTATCAAAGATTTTAAAATAGTGTGGACTGGGTTTAAGGTATATGCCGTGTCTTTCCAGTTGTAACCGCATCAGATCTTTTTCATGGCGATTGACGCTAGTGTTTTCCCCATCGTTTTCTACCCATAAGTCGGGATAACGTTGTGAAAACTCAAGCGGGAACAGACCGCTGAAGATCGAGTTTCGCGAGTAATTCGTCGCCGTCGGCAAGATGGAATAGTGGTAGTTTGTCGTAATCTGAAAGTATGGGTCGAGGAGGGGCTTAATTTTTAGCCAGTGATCCAGCCGCATACAGTCCATCACCATAAAGAAGACCTGCTTGCCAACTTGTATCTCTGGAATGACATGTTTGTAAAGCAGATCTACCGATAAAACAGGAGAATCCTCACCGACTAACCAGTCAGTATAGTTATCTTCAATATAGCGGGCAAATAGTGCGTTACATTCCTGTTTCTCCAACCTGTGTGTTTCACGTAAATTATCAGCGATATCCAGTTCATCAAGGCGCAGATCCCACTCGGCGAGCTGGGTGTAGATGTCAATCCATGTTTTCCAATCAACGTCCCCTTGTTTTAATGCGCTTCGTTTATTGAAGTCAATAACATACTCTTGAGCGGTATAATCTTCTTTAACAGCATCGTATTCTAAGAGGAACGCGAGTTGCGAGGCAATCTGTTGAGGATTCAACGGTTTCATTAAAAAGTCATCAACCTGATGGATAATTGCCTCATTCATAGTCTCCTGTTGCTCATTTTCGGTTACCATGACAACCGGTAGATGGGGGTATCTCCGCTTGATTGCCGAGAGCAGACGAATCCCGTCCATATCCGGCATCATATGGTTAATCAGAACAGCGTCGTACGTTTTTTGTTGTAATAGAGATAACCCATCGTCCCCCTTCATTGCAGGCGTAATCTGGTAACCTTTTTGTTCCAAAAATAGAATATGCGTTTCTAAGCTGTTAATTTCATCATCAATCCACAAAATCCTCCTTGCTTGTGTTTGCATTACATATCACCTCACCCTCCCTATATTGCTGCAAGGTTGCGGCTTGCAGCTCCGCGCGGTATCTCAAACCGGCGGACTCTGACTCTTGCAGAGCTTTCAAAAGATTAGTATTTAATTCATCGATAGTTGCCCAACGCGCATCGGCAATTTCTTTGGTATCAACAGGTTGCAAGCGTCCGCCTATCGCCTGAGCGGCAAACACATGAGATGTCCAAGACACGTCTTCGTCCCCAAAAGAAAAGCCAACATACACTTTGAGGAGGTATTTCTGAAGTTGAATCTCTAAACCTGTTTCCTCGTAAGCTTCACGTCGCGCGCCTGCTTCAAAATCCTCTCCTCGTTCAACGCCACCGCTGGGCGGACGGTAGACGTCAAGAGGATAGCTCGGTTTTCGGATGACTGCAATTTTATCACCCTTGGAGATGAATAGTGTTACGTCGTGCGCCCGTCCGTCTCGCATACTCCATTTGAGTAGGTCAAACCCTTGTTGATCCATCGTGTAGGCGGTGCGAAGGATGCGCGGCACGCCGTACTTCTTTTTAAGCCGATTCAGAGCTTTTTGGGTGATATACATTGTGTAAAACGTAAAAACCATTTGTTCATTAGTACACTGGTTTATTAATGAACTAGTGAACTAGATCGGTTTCTACCGCACGATTTCTTAACATGAGTCGGATACTAAATTCCACCGACGAAACGACCTATGTTCAACAAACCGATTGGATCCAATTTGGTTTTGATTGATTTCATTAATTCAAAGCTACGACCAACTGATCCCCAGACATCAATTTGATGTTTGAGCGCAGTAGGTGCGGACTCGACGATCAGGTTCCCACCAACATTTGTGGCAGCTTCGCGCAGGGTTGCGACGATGTTTGCCACATGCTCCGCCGGAACATCACCGTTAGGAAACTCTGAAAAGGCGAGGTAGACCACACCATTTCCCATTAATCCGGTCGCCCGCATTCGCCAGGGGGCGGATTTATTCGCCTCTAAGGCGGTATTAATGAACCCTCCAACATCGGTCATACGGAGATTCGCTCGACAGACGACAGTCGGGGTAGCCGAGCCGCTCTCTGGAAAAGCACGCATTGCCCCTTGGAGTTCTTGTTGCCGCTGCCCTTCATAAAGTTCCACACCGATAGCTCCGTTTTGTTGCGCTATTGTTTTGACAGCGTCAATTTGCCATTCGACAGTTTCTGGGGGTCCGTCCAACCCAATCAAGAGGCACGGTTCGGGGCTGTTGGTAAGCGGCACGCCATTGACAAACAGATTGAGGGAAGTGGGCAGCAGTTGGGATCCTGATATTTCTGATGCAACATTCACCGCTTCGCCAACATCAGCAAAAGTTAATAAGATAGTACGTTCAATTTCTGGTAACGGTTGCAGCTTGAGCGAGACTTCTGTGATAACTCCGAGCGTACCGAATGAGCCGAGATATAGCTTGTTGAGATCGTATCCGGCTACATTTTTGACAACCTTACCGCCGCTTTTGATAACGGTTCCACTCGATTGGACAACGCGCATTCCAAGCACACGATCCCGGGCGCTGCCATATCGAAACCGCGAAGGACCGCTGGCATTTGTCGCAGTTATCCCGCCAATCGTGCATCGGTCAGCGTAAGGCGGATCAAGTGGCAGGTACTGACCGTGTTCAACCAATTTCGATTGGAGCATAGCGAGCCGAATGCCAGCCTCTACGGTCACTGTCAGATCGCCTGGTTCATATTCTAAGACTTGGTCTAACCTTGATGTTGACAGGATGAGGTCAACCGTATCTGGAGGATTACCGACCCCCAACTTTGTCCCACTGCCCGCGGGGATAACTGACAACCCACTATCGGCAGCATAGCTCAACACCTCTTGAATTTCGTGGGTTGATCTCGGTAGAACGACGGCTTGGGGGTCAATGTCGTCGATCCCGTAATGACTCAGTTGGTCTTCTGGAAGCAGCCCTGCTTCGCCAACAATTTGAACCAGATTCTTATGTAGCTGATTTGAGTTAGACATAGCTGTAAGTTATTCAACCCCAAAACTATCAAATTTCACAATTGCGGGACTGCTATCTCCGCCCTGAGATTTTCCGTACACACCTACTTTGCCCGGTCTTAGCGATCGCTCATGAAAGCGTCCAACATTCTCATTATTAATCGAGAGCGTCACATTTTGACCGACGTGACGCGCGGAAAGCTTGATCGGAGTGTCCTTTTGAAAGGTAATTTCACGTGTGCGAATATCCGGCGCACGCATTGTCCTTCCACCGACATGCCCCTCGACCGCGACACTACACCGCTTGCCGAACGGATCTGCACCCGCTGGACGGTACACATAAAATAGGACTTGTGAACTTTTGCCTCGGACAGCGAAGGCGATACCGACGGACTCACCGACATTTGGCGGCATAACTTCAGCGGTTACAGTGTACTCTTTCATTGTTGAACTTTCAGCGACTGATAACAGCACCGTATCCTCTTGTCCAGCTTGCAGATGTAACATTTCACCCTCGATTTTATGGGGTGCTTCGACCGTAAACAGGGATCCCTCCGATTGATCGAAGCTGTCCATCTTTGGAGTTGTAGCGGTTATTGTTTCTGCTTCAGTTGACTCTTCCATCGCGAGTTGAGCTGGTTCCGGGGTACTGGCGGGCGGGGCACACCCAATTCCGATTGCTGCAATTGCAACCGCAGCTAGTTGTAAAACTTGGCTCCAGTATTTCATAATACCTTCCTCTCTGTATTAGCCCCTTATAGTCCCAGTTTTGCGTATGACTCGGCGGTTGGGAATATTTTCCCGGGGTTGCACAACCCCGACGGGTTGAAGATATCTTTGACAGTCGCCATCACCGCCAGATCTTCAGGACTGAAAATCAGTGGCATATAGTCCATCTTTTCGACCCCGATACCGTGTTCGCCTGTGATTGTTCCACCAGCCTCTGCACAAGCGCGAAGAATCTCCATATTGACTGCCTCAACTCGCTCGCATTGATCTTCATCGCGTTCATCAAACAGGACGATTGGGTGGATATTCCCATCGCCAGCATGAAATACGTTGGCGATCGGGATATTGTATTTCTCAGAAATTTCCGCGATTCTTCTGAGGACTTTGGGAAGCTGTGTACGAGGCACCACACCATCCTGTGTGATGTAATTGGGTGCAAGCCGTCCAAACGATCCGAAAGCACTTTTACGTGATTTCCAGATTTGCTGCCGATCCTCCTCGTCTTTGGCGTAACGGGTTTCGCGGCAGTTGTTCTCATTGAAGATTTCAGTTATCTGCTCTGCTTGCCCCTGCATTCCGGCTTTTATACCGTCCAACTCAACGATGAGAACAGCGCCCGCATCCAGCGGAAATCCCCAGTGGAATGCCTCCTCGACCGCTCTGATAACAAAGTGATCCATCATCTCCAGTGCAGCGGGGATAATACCTTGGGCAATGATACTGGATACCACGTTAGACGCATCGTCGATTGTCTCAAATACGCCGAGTAGGGTTTGGTAACCTTCGGGCTTGCGTAAGAGCCGGACGACCGCCTTTGTCACGATGCCGAAGGTGCCCTCCGATCCAATCATGACGCCCCGAATGTCGTAGCCGGGCGTTTCTTCAACAGCGCCGCCGAACTCGACAATCTCGCCATCGGTTAGTACCACCTCTAAACCCAAAACGTGATTTGAGGTGACGCCATATTTGAGGGTGTGTGGCCCACCGGAGTTTTCAGCGATATTTCCGCCGATACTACAAGCTTGCTGGCTTGAGGGGTCCGGTGCGTAGTAGTACCCATCATCTTGAACGGCTTGCGTCAACCAAAGGTTTACAACGCCCGGCTCTACTACCGCCTGTTGGTTCGCGATATCGATCTCAAGGATACGATTCATTCGGTTTAGCGCAATAATGATGCCGCCGTTAATGGGTAACATGCCGCCACTCAAGCCGGTTCCCGCCCCTCGCGCAATGAAAGGCACGTTGTGCTTGTTTGCGAGTTTGACTATCGCCGAAATCTCTTGTGGGGTTGTCGGGAAAACAACGACATCGGGGAGGGCTTTGAATACAGTTGCGCCATCACATTCATAGACGGAGAGTGAAGTGGGGTCGGTGATAACATGCTCTGAGCCAACGATATTTGCAAGTTCAGCAATAAGTGGGTCATTTTCTTTCATCAGGAATACCTCATGCGTGAAACGTGAAGCGTGAAAACAGTTAGTGTATTTAGTGGGTTAGTGGATCCGTGAACTCAATAGCCTTACCAACTCGTACCAAAGGTCAAACAATAGGACTTACGCATTAGAAGATGGCTCATGTAAAAACCGAGTGCAATTACGGTGAAAGCGTTGAGGGCGGGGCAAGATGCCCCGCCTACGGTTTTTGAGGCAAGTTGGTGCTGTTGCACTAATTCTTAACATGAGCGTAGAAGATAACTTCGATTTCCAACTGAAGCAGGTAAATCCTAAATAATTTTTAATTCGTCGTCTGAATCTTCCTCGCTGAGAACTTCGACAAGTTGGTGCGAGACATGACGGAACGCTTGGGATTGTGGTGAATCGGGATGAGATGCGACAATGGGTACACCGAGATCGCCGGCGGTACAGACTTCGGCGTCAAGGGGAATTTCACCTAAGAATCGGGTTCCGAGCTTTTCACTCGTTTTGACTCCGCCATCCCTACGGAAGATATCCGTCCTTTCCCCGCAGTGGGGACACGCAAAATAGCTCATGTTTTCGACGACACCCAGAATTGGCACTCCCAATTTGTCGAACATGGCGGCGCCACGTCGGACATCAGCGAGCGCGACATCCTGGGGCGTCGTCACAATCACGCCGCCCGTAAGCGGGATCGATTGCGTTAAAGAGAGAGCGACATCCCCTGTACCGGGGGGCAGATCGATGATGAGATAGTCAAGTTCACCCCAGATGACATCGCCCAGAAATTGGCGAACTGCGCTGTGCAGCATGGGTCCTCGCCAGATCAGTGCCTGCTCGTCGGGGACAAGGAAGCCGATGGACATCAGCTTGATGCCGTGCCGGACGATTGGGATGAGCTTCTTTTCTGGACTGGTCTGTGGCTGTTCTTTCGCCCCCATCATGGTGGGAATACTGGGTCCGTAAGCGTCTGCGTCCATCAGTCCGACCTGTGCCCCATCTTGTGCTAGAGCGATTGCTAGATTGGTGGCAACTGTTGACTTGCCTACACCGCCTTTTCCACTTGCCACGGCAATTTTGGACTTAACGTTTGGGATGAGGATATTTTGCGGTTGCCCTTGGGGCGGCATCCCCATCTGTGGGGCGGTGGGTTTGCCAGCTGGCGGCGCATCTGCCATTTTGAGATCTGGATGGCTTGTCATGCGCGGCTTGGCTGACTCTGGATCTTTTGATTCTGTTTTCCTGTCTTTTTTGAACAAGTTCATGATGTCTCTCCATTTGCTGGTATTACTACTTCGTAATTTCCGCCCTGCGCTATCTCGTAGAGCGGGGACATTTCACGCAATCGAGCGACCTGCGCTGCAACCCGTTCGACAACCGTGGCAACCTCCACTTCTGTGTTGTGGCGTCCCAATCCAAACCGGATGGCACCGAGGGCAAGTTCATCTTTAATTCCCATTGCACGCAAAACATAGGAGGGTTCAACAGAGTCGGAGTTGCATGCGGATCCCGATGAAAGCGCTATATCCTTTAAGCCCAACAGAACCGACTGGCTCTCGACAAACTCGAAGCTAAGGTTGAGGTTGCCGGGGAGGCGTTGTGTCGGATGCCCGTTGAGATGGATGAGATCGATTCGTTTGGATAGTCCGTGATAGAGTTGTTCGCGCAATGCGGCAATTTGTCTCGCTTCTTCCTCCATCTCACCCTTGCAGAGCTCGCAGGCTGCGCCGAAACCGACGATGCCTGGGACATTAAGCGTCCCCGATCTGATGTTATTCTCCTGACCGCCGCCGTGTAGCAGTGGATACAGTTGGATCGGTGGGGTTTTCTTTCGGACGTAGAGGGCACCGATCCCTTTCGGACCGTACATCTTGTGGGCGGTAAAGGACATCAGATCCACTTTCAGCTCATCGACATCCGATTCAACTTTGCCGATCCCTTGCGTCGCATCGGAATGAAAAAGTATACCATATTTCTCCGCGATTTCGCCCACTTCCGCAATGGGGTTGATGGTTCCGACTTCGCCGTTAACGTAAATGAGGCTAATCAGGACAGTCTGCCCTGTGATAGCGTCTTCGACCTGCTGTGGATGAACCATTCCATATTTGTCCACGGGAAGATAGGTTACATCAAACCCCGATTCCTCCAGCGCCTCGCACGAATCTAAAACCGCGTGGTGCTCAACGACGCTGGTGATGATATGATTTCCGCGGTCTCTGTATTGGTAGACTGTCCCCTTGACTGCAAGATTATCCGATTCCGTCGCACCGCTGGTGAATATAACTTCCTCTCCTGAACAGCCGATTAGATCCGCGACCTGATCGCGTGCAACGTCCACCGCATCCTTTGCATGCTCCCCGAAGAGGTGTGTGCTACTGGCAGCGTTCCCGAAATGGTTCGTCAGGTATGGCATCATCGCCTCCAGCACCCGTGGGTCGAGGGGCGTGGTGGCGTGGCTATCCATGTAGATTGGTTGTGTCATCGCCCTGCTCGCTTCCATTTCAAGTATTCAAAATCGTCTTAGCTGGCATCAATTCGTGTTCCTCGCGCCAAAGAAATTACTCCGATTAAGTGCGATTTGTTCAACCTCGTCAATATCTTCCTCAGAAAGACCATCGTAGACACAGGTTACGAGTTTCAGAGATTCCGGTTCTGTTTCGTCATCAACGGTGATACGGACGTGCGTCCCTTCGGAAATTTCGATTATATTGGGCTGCATCGGTCGGAACGTGCCATTTTCGTAGATAGCATCAATTACATGTCTCATCTGAGTCACCTCCACCGCCTTATATATTACGAAAGTTGCTAGTGTTAAACCTCCAGCGGTTTGCGATTCAGATTGGAGGCTTTTAGCTTTCGCTCCAGTTGCTTTTCCCGTTCCGAGGACTCCGATAAATCGGAGGAATCCCGCCTGTCCCGATTCATCGGGGTGGGTTGAATCACTAACATTAGCGAACTTTTAGCAAAACACGCGTGTAGGGTGGGTGATGGATTGCTGTAGCGTCAGGTCTTGTACCCTTCCATCAGATAACTACTAACTGACGTAATGTGTAAGAAAAGTGCCGTGAATACCTCTGGTAAATTGGAGTCGAAAAGTTATCCACAATGACCTAACAAAATCTAACAAAATCTAACACTTTTGAAAAAATTTCAACGTTTTCCCTCCGGTTTGTCGGGGTAATTTTCAAAATTTGCATCGTCCGTCAAACCCGCGCCCTGCCTAGGTTTGGACGGATTAAGGGAAAGAAAAATTAAGGTAATTTTTGGCTAACTACTTAACATGTGTTACCCTATAGGGTGTTAGACATCAATAAATGGCATAGAATTGATGCCGATGATAGTCCACATTTACCACTAATTAACTTAAGTTGCCAGTTATAGAAAACACTGCAAACCGGTGCGGTTGGAAACCGCACCTACCGGGTTGGGTTGAATGCAGGGCAGTTGGAAACCGCCTATCGGCCCCGATAAATCCCCGATACATCGGGACAGGCGGGATCGAAACCGAGGGGCGAAAGTGTCTATTTATTTTTAGAATTCACCATAGTATTGCCCGTGTTCCAAACTGCGCTTACGCGCTTATCATGACGGGAACCCTATGAATGACGTTTCCGAGGTATCCTTTGGGATTCCACGGCTGACTGAAGGGTTGTGCGTTCCCTTTGTCGTCGAAGGCTCGTGCCCATATTTCGTAGTACCCTCTGTTCCCAAAGGCGATTTCGGTTTCCCAGTGATACCAAGCGTACCGATTCGCCGGTTGGATTAATCGGGTCGCTTGCCACCGGATACCGAAGTCCGTGGAGATGTAGACCTTATCTACCTTGTTCTCGCCCGCCCAAGCGTGGCCCCTTACCTTAACAGGAGTACCTATTTTGACGGATGCTTTCGATTGAGGTTTGGTGATGAGCGACTTGATAGTTCCCAATGTGGCGATTACCATGTCGTTTTCTGCGGGTTTGTCCCCCGGCACCGGTGGATATGCCGGTATACGATAGGAATATCCGCTCATTTTCTCTGAGTCGTGCACTTGACCTCTAACCCAAATGCGTTCCAGCCACTTCTGCATTGCACTGCCGATCCAACCCGGTACAATCAATCTTGCAGGGAATCCGTGCGCTGCAGGTAAATCCTTTCCGTTCATTTTGAAAGCGATCAGTGTGTGCTCATCCATCGCCTTCTCAATCGGGATACCTCGTGAAAATTGTTCCCCTGAACTGATCGGTAGGTCTGCACCATAGTTGCCGGTGTAGACGGCGGTTTCTTTTAAGCCTGCGGCTTTCAAGACATCGCGCAAGCGTACCCCAGTCCATTCGCTACAACCGACCGCGCCACGGATCCACGGTGTCCCGTCAACTTTCGGCGTGAATAGGCTTCTGCCGTTTCCTGCACATTCCAGCACCACTTGCATAGTTACCTGCGGGAAACGGATGAGGTCGTCCATTGAAAGCGAAAGTTCTTTATGGACTTCGCCGTCGATTGTCAGCTTCCAATCGTGTAGATCGCCGCTTTTGGCACGTTCGGGTATGCTGCTGTTGTTGCGGACGAAGTGCCGGGCTGTCGGGGTCACATCGTCGTTAAGCAGGTGCGGCGCAAACTCACCGTTAAAGGGATTCTCCGTGTGGACGATCATATCCGGTTTCGGGAGTAGATTTTGTTCAACCTCTCCCCATGCAGCGGGAATGAGTCCCCTGCCGAACAGACCTTTCACGGCAGCATCTGAACCGGCGCCGAAGATTCCCAATCCGGCGAGTGCAGCCCCTTTGCCCATTGTCGCAAGGAAGTGCCGCCGTGAGGAAAGAGCGGTTTCAAGATTGTTTGTAGAAATGCGCTTTTGTTTCATCACTCTGCCCTCTATCTAACACACAGGTATCAGGTAATAACGATGATAGGAGTTGCTCACTTGCATACTCTAGTTAGACCTCTGGCTCATACCAAATAGAAACAATAGTTTTACTTGGTTCTAAACTTCCTCCGCCGCATGATGATTGCTTTATATCTATGATTTTAATTCCAGGATTAGTGTTAAGCCAAGTATTAATCTGCATTTCAAGAGATAACGATGCTCTTGATAGTGTACGAAAGTAACCTTGTGATATCGCAAATATTTTAGTTTTCATGATGACTCCTTTTTTGTATTATCAGCGGTCTAAGGTTAAATCACTGTCTGAGCACTTTCTGACGATGCCAAGCTAAGGCATCTTGAGCCGGATAAAGTTGGTTGCGTTCCGGCAACAGTATGGATTTATCCTGAAGTTCTGTCAACATCCATTCTGTGGGTCTCCGATCGGACATAAGTGGTGAAACAAGCACTTGATAAGTCTTGCTCAAGGAGATTAACCCTTTATCAAAAACCCAATGATGCAATTTACAAAGAGAAATTCCATTCCGTATATCATCATTCTTTGAAGTACGAAATGGGATGATGTGTGCGGCATCAGTCGCGCTTTCCCCATCCATTGTAACGATACGCAGTCGACAGACAGCACAGGTGTAATCGTACAGTCTCATGATTGCTTGTCGGAAACCTGCACTACGAATTGGCTCTTCTTTTGGCATTGGCACCGTCGATTTCTGAGATGAAAAGGGCTGTTCAACTTCGCTGATCAGCAGCTGTCCGTACTCTGTAATCTGTTGTCTTTCTGCGATGAGCCCTTCGATTTTTTCTTTGAGGTCTAGAAAGTAGACATAGATAAGGGTCTGACGGATTATTTCGCGATTATTGGCATTAGTAAATAAAACAAAGAGGTCATCCTCCAAACTTGCGTATGCGACAACTTCACGGAGGCGAGAAACAGCTGTAATTCGGTCGGCAACACCCAATGCTTTTTCGTATCCAGGGTTTGGGTAAAGACGCCAGAATCCATCACTTTTTAAGTGGAAAAATGGCAGGGCGATATTAGGTTTTCGGCTCGTTACTTTTGACCAATATTTAATGAAGGTCTCCGCCAAGTCTGGGGAGAGAGGAATTTTATTTTCTTGAATTTGCCCTCGCTCAATCAACTCAATAATGGCTAACAGAAGAAGCGGCTTGTGAGGGGCGACTCCGTGCGCCCTATCTACCCGCAAGCGTTTCATCTTCTGAACATATTTTTTTAGGGTATCGGCGGACATCTTTTTTCGTATCCTAACGCAAGTTGCTATTTGAATATCCATGGAATTTCCGTTAGAGTATTTGTTGCCTAAAACAAAACACTCAAACAGGAGAATCCCATGGACTTAGTAATTGTAGCATTTTATACGCTTTGTGACGATCTGTTAATTCAGCACGGCTATCAAGACGATCCACGAAGCAAAATGTCAACCGCAGAAGTGATGACAACGGCCTTAGTCGCAGCAGAACTATTCGGT
>JAJDUM010000069.1 GCA_022826645.1 Candidatus Poribacteria bacterium | reverse complement strand
TAGAACGACAAGTCAATGCTTGGGTTGAAGAACGGAATCGAAAAAAAGTCCGTGTCAAATGGCAGTTTACTCTCAACAACGCACGACAGAAATTCAAACGGTTTTATCATTATACAAAAGCATTATTTATCTGACAGAGTAGTAGCAATTTGTGTTTTTTTAAAAGAAATTGAGAAATAGCGTAAAAAAGACAAATTTACGCGCTTAACATGACAGCTGCCAAAATTGATAAAGTAGTTTCTTGATTCACAATTAGTGTTTTCATAAGAAACCCCTTTTCAGCGGTTTTCCAACTGTCCCCGCAACTGGTGGACTGAATGGAAGGCTGGAAGCGTGTTATTTTCCAATCTTCCAATCTTCCATGTTTCTTGGAGGAGTGCTACTTCAGGATGACCATCTTCCGCATCTGCGAATAACCGTCCGCACGTAACTGGTAGAAGTAGATTCCACTCGCAACCCGCTCACCCAATCCGTTACGACCATCCCAATACGCCGCACGACTTCGATCGCTGTAATACCCCGCCAGCTGATACCCCAGATCCAATTCACGCACCAACGCACCGTTGATGTCGTAGATAGAGAGCAATACATCGCTGTCATTTGCTAGGTGATACGGTATCCAGGTCTCAGGGTTGAATGGGTTGGGATAATTCGGTAAGAGTGTCGTCTCCTTCGGGGATAACACCTTCAAGAGATTTTCTAAGAATATAATGCCCCGTTGCGACGTTGCATCTATGAGGTTTAAGTGCTGCGCTTGAGATAGCCACTGGCGCACGTCTGCGGCGGTGAGCATTTCTAGGGAGTAGGGTTGTAGAGAAGGGGCGGCGGCATTGGTGTCCAATACTCCGGCAATCACGATGAGATCTTTAATATCAACAGTGCCATCACCGTTGACATCCGCAGGGTGCTGTCCTGTTTGTCCGAAACTTGATGTGACCAACATTAAATCCTGAATGCTTACCGCCCCATCACCGTTGACATCACCGTTTTCGCCTTCTTTAAGCCGGGTAGGCACGGATAGCTGCGCGGTGAGCGCGGGGCCATCGTAGTTCGCTATTGCCCCTGCTCCTATAGTAAAAGTTAGCGTACCGTTGGGGTTATTACCGTCAAATGCAAGTTCAACTGTGATTTGGCTATCACTTACACGATCGACTCCAAAGGTGTCGATAGTAACACCGTCAATACCGGATACTGTCACAGCGTTTCTAATGTTGGAACTCCATCGCTCGTAAGTACCACCGCTGAGTGTGAGAGTGACGATGCTCTCATCTAATGTCGCCCCAGTCAATGGTGCAGCGGTCGAGGCAACTACCCATTCTGTAGCTGCGGTAACGGGGACCTGCGCTGTAAGTGCGGGGCCGTTGTAGTTGGCTATCGCATCCGCTCCTATGGTAAAAGTAAGTGTGGTATCGGTGTCTATGTTGCCACTGAATCCAAGTTCAACCGTGATTTCAGTATCGCTTATACGATCTACACCGAACCACGCCGGACCAAAGGTTCCAATAGTTACACCGTCAATACCGGATACGGTCAAGGCATTACCAATATCGATCCTGGAGCGCACGTAAGTACCACTGCTGAGTGTCAGTGTCACGCCCCCTTCATGCAGCGTTGCTTCTGTCAACGGAGAGGAAGTTGAGGCAGTGAGTGTTGTTGTTCCGCTTGTATCTCCGGGTTGTTCGGGTGTGGAAGGCTGCTGAGTGCCGCTGACCTGAATCGTTCCTTGAGTAACACGTCTACCTTCAATCCTACACCCTCCAGCAGCGACGCAGGTGTATGTGATGCCGCCTTCTTCTATGAGCCCACCATTATTGAATTCCATGGTAATTTGCCCGCCACTAAACAAATAGGACGCGCCACCTGAAAGGAGATCTGGAGTCCAGAATCCGGTCGGTAATGTTGGAATATCTTCACCGGACTCGTATGTAGTCTCACCAGCAGAGGCGGTTGGATCAGTAGCCTGTTCCACAGTGATGCTCACTGCAGCAGAACAATTGTTATCGGTGTTGCCCTCATTAGGCACACTATCTACGCAAACTCCGTAATAGTAGGTGCCGGGAGTTGTCGGCGCGGTGATACCGAGGTAGCGGCGGATGGTGGCATTGGCAGCGAGCGGGTTTCTGCTGGCTCCGGCGAGTTGCGTATCTTGTGTGGAGATGACGTTATCGATAGATGAGTAATATCGGACTGTTGTCGCAGCTGATACTTGAGTTCCATTATTTCTGAGAGTCGCATACAGTCTAAACTCCTGTCCAGGGTCAACCGTAGCGGGGACAGCCTGAACCGATTCAATAACTAAGTCCGGTTTCTGTGCAGGCGGTGGAGGTGTCGTACCACCGTCTCCAGCTGCCTCTATCAACCATGTGCCATCGGCTTGCTTACTAGCAGCGAAGTTATAACGGACACCGTTGACAGTTATATTTCTGGCATTTATCCCGGTCCCAGCAGTGATAAACAAGAATCGTCCGCTCCCGTCATTCAGAACAGAAAACTCGATATTGGTGCCGGGGTAAGTACAGCTATCGCCCGGTGAGAGAGTATCACCAACTTTACAGACCTGCGCGTAACTGATGCCATGCGTCCCATAAATCAACAAGACAGCCAACAAAATTAAAATAACCTGTTTGTGATTCAAAACTAACGTTTTCATAGTAAACTCCTTTTCGTTGGGTTTCAAAGTTGTATCACTGACACACTTCGTGGTTTAGTTGTCAATAAAATGTCCGATATATATTCCTATTGAGGATAACCATCCTGCGTGTTTTGGAATAACTACCCGTGCTAAGATGGTAGAAATACACACCGCTTGCAACAGTTTGACCGAACTCGTTTCTGCCATCCCGATAGATTGCCTTGGACCGACTCCCATAGATAGATGCAATCTGAATAAACTATGGATCCCACTTCTCCAGTATCCGAATATCACCTTTTTTGACGAGGTTGATATTTCCCAATATAATATCTCCACCTGCTCGGAATTGAGCACCGCCCATGAGAACGAGCCCATCACCCCCTGCTAAGTGACCAACGAGGATTGTATGTCCTTCGTTCACGCAGAATGTGTCTTCTGCGAATTCAAGTCCCTCCCTACATTTTGTTGCACGGTCAAGTATCAGTTTACCTGCATCATCGTTAGGTGCATTTATCCAGTCGCTGAGTGCAGGCTCGACTGGCACAGTGTTGTCCTGTGCCAGCACTTCAGGTTCGGGCTCTGGTTTGGGTGCAGATCCATCTAGATCATGCGTGATAATCCAACCGCCGTCAGCGTTCTTCTCTGCAGCGAGACGCGTTTTGAACGTATCATCTCGTTCAAATCCATCGTTACTACAAAACTTGACATCTGTGGCCTCAATATGAACATTTACACCAAAAACGACTTCATTTCTTGGTGGAATCCGTCCGGATCGGCAGGCATCGCCGTTGTCGTCGATAAAGAAGGTAATTTGCTCTCCGTTTGCAATATAGGTACAACTTTCTCCTGCTACGAGGATCATTCCTGCTTTGCAAGTACCTACATTATTTAGGGTGATTGGGGGTTCAGGCTCGGCAGGTACAATGTTGTCCCTTGGGTCCACCGGGCGGATAGCAATTAGATCTTCCTGTTCAGGCTCGGCAGGTACAATGTTATCCTCTGCCTCCGACATCTGTTCTTCAGGCCCTGTGTCTTTGGGATCTTCACCGCACCCGATGAGTAGTAGTAATGTGAGCAATAGCGCGCTACTTAGCCTAATGATATTGTACCGTAACAAGGTTGCCTCCTTTTCCAGTGTTAAAGTTCTGCTCGTTTTTAAGCTCCTCTAGTTGAATTGTTCTCTCAGCCCGTGGGGCTTCCTTCGCTTCTTCCTTCATATTATCCTCCTTGTATAGTTTCTTCATAAATTGTTAGTTCGGCTGAGCACAAGTGTACCCCTTTCAAACAGTCTGTTCAGTAACTGTTTGAAAGGGGTATGGGAGCAACTAGCGATACACCGGTGCCTGCCGAGATTGTTTAATTTGAGACGTGTATTTAACGAATGTGAATCGAGGGGGGGGGTAGAGTAACAGGCGTTAACATTTGTGTAAACATCGGTAGGTAAGACCAGGCTCTATCGGGAGATACCCGGTCAATTGAGAAAACCGCGAAGGACTTTTCTATTTTATCGACACAGCTACTTTGCATCTGCGTTCTTCCGTAAAGCAGTTTGTTACAGTGAAAGTGGAAGGCAAACATGAGTTATGCTAATCATCATAATGTTATGCAGCAGCCAACTTTTTGTCAACCTTTTTATTTAGGTAGGACCTACGCACTTGAACACTCAAAGTTTTGTAGTTCAGCGATTCGTTACCATAGGACACAATTTTCAACACCCGATGAATCCCCGATTTATCGGGACAGGCGGGCAACTACAGTAAAGTCTTAGGTTTGTAGTAGGGCGATTTATCGCCCGTCCGGACGCGCAATGAATTGCGCTACTACAAACTGAACTGCGTAACTCTTATTAGGTTCGTGTCAAAAAAGTGCGGGCAGCTTAGAGAAACCGAGTTTTTTTCGGAAAAGCTCGGTTTCTTTGCACTATTTTTTTACATGAGCGATGGAGTACAGTTTAACACAGCGACCACAGAAGATTTCAATTCTCCGCAATTTTCTCAACGATTGCGCCGCTCTCTTTATCCCTGATAATCTGTTTCAGGCGACCATCGGGCATCCGTTCTTCCTTAACCAGCGTATAACCCCCATCAACTTCAACCGCCGAGACACCAATCTTTTCGACCTCAATTGCTCCACGCCAATCCTCCAACTCCACCGGCTCCCACTGTTTCGATTTCGCTGACTTATAACAGGCATCAATGATGGCATTGACAACGTACCCATCATAAAAGGTTTCCATCGGCTCCGTGCCGTTATCTAAAGCGTCGAGTATTTCAACGAACATATCGCGATATCCGAGTTCCCCAACCTCATCACCAACGGGGAAAAGCCATCCTGTATCGGTTTCGGCTTTTTCAGCGACGTAGCCGCCCTGCCCGCCCGATGTGAACATCTCCATACCCGTTCGCAACCAGTGATTGAGCCAGATGGTGCCTTCTGTGCCGGAGACCTCATCGCGTATGTCCATGCCGCCACGAAATGCCCATCCCACCTCAAACTGCCCCATCGCGCCATTTTCAAATTTGATCAGGGCGATCCCGTGATCCTCCGCCTCAACGGGATGGACGAGGGTATCCGCCCAACACATCACCTCAACGGGTCTAATATCCTTGCCGATAAAGTTACGGATAATTTCGATACAGTGGCATCCCATATCAACGATAGCGCCGCCGCCAGCCTGCTCAATATCCCAGAACCAGTCGCTGTGAGGTCCCGGATGGGTTTCGCGAGAGCGCACCCACAACACCTGACCTATCGCGCCGTTCTTGACGGCCTCCAGCGATTTGAGCGTCTTCGGTGGGTAGACCAGATCCTCAAGATAGCCGTGGAAGACGCCTGCCTCTTCGACCGTATCAAGCATCCTTTTGGCTTCGGCTGCGTTGCGTCCTAACGGTTTCGTACATAGGATCGCTTTACCCGCTTCGGCAGCCATTGCCACCGCTTCCTCGTGCAGGTCGTTAGGCAGACCGATAACAACCACGTCGGTTTCCGGATCGTTAATTGCTTCGGCGAGGTCGGTCGTTGATTTGGGAATGTTCCACTCCGCTGCAAAATCTTTCGCCCGCTCTTCGGTGCGCGAGTACACCACATGAACGCGGTCCCGGCCCCGTTGTCCGTGGAGTGTCATTGTATAGAACCTACCGATGAGCCCTGTCCCTAACATTGTAACTTTATGTGTTTTGTCCATTGTTCTCCTCTTTTTTGTGCATTGGGGTTTATAGTGAGATTTTGCCGCGTGGGTTTGACATGCCAGCAAAACCTGTTAGGGACATCTTATCAGATTTTTCGAGTTGGGTCAATAGGAGTGTTCCAAGCGAGCAGGGGTATATCAACAAGTCATAGGGTCATTTAGCTTTTCCTTATCCGAGTAGGGAGTCGGGATAATGAATAGTACAAGTCTTGATACAGGGTCATCTACGGTAGATTTTAGCATACTTAGCCACCCCGAATGCACAGATAACCCCCTAAATCCCCCTTGTCAGGGGGACTTTTAGAAACGCCGCAAAGGTTGGAATTATAGGTAGATGTCTACCTATTACTGTAATTTACCATAAACATAGGGCTATTCAGTTTTCGGCTTATTACCCATTTTGTTTGAAAAGGCGCAACCGGGAGATCACGCCTACAGTGAGGTGTCGGGATTCGGAGATCCCTCCTACAGTAAAACTAAATGACCCTACCATAAACAGCCCCAGTCTTGATAAAAATTAGGAGGTATGTTAGACTGAATTCAAGACACGATTCACAAGCAAAAATGCTCTGTTTTGGGCGATTTGTAGGGCACGCATCCTTTTGAAAAATCAGATAGTAATGAAAAGACAAAATATCTCAACAGGAACAAAATGGGAATCGATTGTAGGCTATTCGCGGGCTGTGCGGGTTGGGCAATACATCCACATTTCTGGAACGACAGCAACGGATAAAGATGGCGAAATTGTGGGTGTGGGAGATGCCTATAGACAGACAGTGCAGACTATAACCAACATAGAGACTGCGCTTAGATCTGCTGGTGGTTGTTTGAAGGATGTGGTTCGTACACGCATCTATGTGACGGACATCAACGATTGGGAGCAAGTTGGTGCAGCACACGGTGAGTTCTTTGGCGAGATTCGTCCTGCTACCAGTTTGGTCGAAGTCAGCCGCTTGGTTGAATCGGAGATGTTAGTCGAAATCGAAGCAGATGCAGTCCTGGTAGAATAGACTCCAAAGGAATCACGAGGGAGGGCTAGTCGTGCGTAACCACTTATGCAGCCTGATGCTTCACGTCCTACTATTCGTTGGTGTAATCGGGCATCCTCAAGGGTTCGCATCGTCGGAGATGGCACTTATCCCCGCCGGATCGTTTAAGGTGGGGAGCGATAAGGGTAGGGTCAATGAAACACCCGTGCATCAGGTCTCGCTGGAGGCATTCTATATCGACAAGTACGAAACCACCAACGCGGAATATCGAGCCTTTGTCTTGGCACAGCCCCGGTGGCAACAGTCAGCTATCAAGGCACGAGACTATCTCAGGCATTGGATCGGAAACGACTTTCCCGTTGGCATGGATCGGTATCCCGTAGCGTATGTCACCCATGAGGCAGCGCAAGCGTATTGCGAATGGCGTGGGAAACGGTTGCCGACTGAAGCGGAATGGGAGAAAGCGGCGCGGGGCGGACAGCTGGGGCAGCTTTATCCGTGGGGAAATCAGGTTGATCCAGCCGCAGCGAACTATGATTCGAGGGATGTGCGGAGCGGCGGGCTAAAAAATATGCAACGGTACTTAAAGCCTGTCGATTACTTCCCACCGAATGGCTACACCCTCTACAACATGGGAGGTAACGCAGCGGAATGGTGTGCAGATAGATACTTACCGCGTTATAGCAGACAGGGTGTGAACCAACAAACGCTGCCTGCAAAGGGACCGTTTGTTGCTCGTGGTGGAAGTTGGTTTGATTTGGTATTTGATCTGCGTTGCACTGCGCGCGCCTACGCGCTATCAGGCGCATATTACCATATTGGGTTTCGATGCGCCAAATCTAAGGATTGAGGGATTACACAAATAACAAGCGACTTCGACAGGTGGCATCAGAGGGCGCGATGAATGTGCTTGCCTCAAACAGCGGGGCAAGATGCCCCGCCTACCAGTTGGGGATAGAATGCGCTATTCCAATATAGTAACCCATGGATAGATCAGAGCGAAAAACTAAATGCTCCAACCACTATTCCTTTTCGTTTGCGATCAGGTGTCCTATGTGCTAAAATGCACAGAATATGGATTCATGGTCTTATAACTCGTGCATAAAATTGTTGAGAGGAGTATCAGTTAATGGAATACAGTATTCTAGGCAATTCTGGCGTCGAGGTTTCACGACTTTGTCTTGGCGCAATGATGTTTGGCAGCCCAACGGAGGAGAGCGATTCAATCAAGATTATCGAACGTGCATTTGAGGCTGGCATCAATTTTATCGATACAGCGAATGTCTACAACGCAGGCGAATCGGAACGAATTGTTGGCAAAGCGGTCCGCGCCTTTCGTGATGATGTGCTTATCGCAACGAAGGTAAGCGGCGCAATGGGGGAAGGACTTAACCGATCCGGTACGAGCCGTCACCATATCATGATGGCGGTGGAGGACAGCCTCAGACGGCTTGATACAGATCGCATTGATCTATATTATCTTCATCGCTGGAACGCGCTCACACCGATTGAAGAGTCGCTTCGTGCATTGGATGATTGCGTCCGGCAGGGTAAAGTTCGTTATATCGCTGGCTCTAATTTCGATGCTTGGCGTCTCTGTGAAGCGTGGTGGAAGAGTGATCGGATGAATTTGGAAAAATTTGTCTGTCTGCAACCGCTTTATAACATTGTCAATCGGGACGTTGAGGTTGAGTTGCTGCCGTTTTGCAAAACCTACAACGTTGGTGTTGTGTCCTACAGTCCGCTGGCGCGTGGCGTGTTAACGGGAAAATATCTTCCGGGTCAACCGCCTCCGCCCGACTCGCGAGCGGCACGTAAAGACCGTCGGATTCTACAGACCGAATTACGCGAAGAAAGCTACGAAGTCGCACAAAAGCTTCAGCCGTTGGCCGAGGCACACGGTAAAACGCTGGCACAATTCGCTCTGGCTTGGACGCTCGCCAATCCGACCATCACTTCCGTAATCATCGGTCCTAAAAGCATAGAGCAGCTCGAAGACAACCTCGGCTGTCTGGACTGCGCCATCAGCTCGGAGGACGAAGCGGCAGTGGATCAGCTCGTACCCCCCGGTGAACACACCGGGAAAGGTTATAACGATCCGATGTATCCTGTATTAGGACGCTTTAACCAGTAGCAGGCTTGTCAGGATATTTGTGGACCACCTAAAAGGCGTGCCCGATTGCATAGGTGAACACCGGTATGAGCGATGGTTTTCCTTCTCCATCCAACGGGTACGCCAAATCAGCACGGTAGACTCGAGATCCGCTCAGTTTGGGTAGCCCCAACCGCAACCCGAATCCGACACTCCGCTTTGGGATTCCTATGTCGGAGGTCTCCCCCGTCCAGATGTAGCCGACATCAGCAAAAAGTGCCGCCCCAACCACAACCAGTGGGTGTTCCTTGAAAATCGATCGGCTTTCTACGCTGAAGCGGATTCTTTTGGTGCCACTGAATTGTCGGGGATCATATCCGCGCAGCCCGCTGTTTCCACCGAGAAGCACTTGCTGTTCTCCCTCAAGACCAAATTGCATCTCTGTAGAAATGCGTGCGGCAAGGGTTTGACGCAGAAAGAGATTCTTGCGTATTGCTCTGATGCTCGCCTGAAACACCGAATCTTCTTCTTCATCCGCGGTAAAACGGGTTGTAACCCCGGCACGACCGTTGACGAACAGTAGATCCCGATGTGCTTGGGAGGCGTTGAGAAACAGACTCACCCTTGTTTCGTTGCGATCTGCGCCGAAAAACGGGGACGCGCGACCGATTGACGCGCCGTATCCATATCCGACACCAATATCTTCAACACGACCCATTTTATCGAGAAAGCGTGTGCGGATAAAGTTGACTTTTCTGTGACCGAGTGAAACCCCGATCATCTTTGTGTCTCTATCCTGAAAGTTAGCGGTAGCGGCTGGCGTCCTCTCGATCTCATCGAAATGCGCGCGCTCAGAGACCATCCAGAACGCAAGCTGTGTTTGTCGACGACGGTCACCGAAGGAACGAGTGATCTGCCCGGACTCCGCTTGTTTGCTTCGGGTGAAGACAGCAGTTTTCGCACCCTGCTCGTACCAGCGGACTTCATCCACAGATTCAGAGGCTGTGAACTCCGCGCTCCATCGGGTCTGGAGCGAGTACAACGGACGTTTTAAGCCCGCTTCCCATGAGACGCCTTCCCGCTTTTGGGTATATATACCATCGAATTCCCAATGTGAATCAAACAGGCGAAATACCCTGTAGAGGCCACTGATAAGGTGGCGTGGATCTTCTCCTTCTTCACGGATTTGTTGATAACGGAGGCGTCCGCTGTCCCCGGATCCAAATACATTTGAATCGGACAGCGCAACTAAAAAACCGGTTTTATCTTTACTGAAGGCAGGAACATCTAAGGCGGGAAAAAAAGTCCATAGGTCTGTGACTTCGACCTCTATTAAAATAAGATTGGTGCTTGGGTCCCGCGTTGCAAGAATTTCCGCGCTTCCCAAATACGGTTTTCGGCGCAGGATACGTTCACTCTCCAGTTCATCGTCCTGTATGTAAACATCGCCGCGTTTGAAAAGCAGTTCTTGCCTGATTACATCAGTTTTGGTACGGCTATTTCCTCTTATTATTATTCGCCCGATCCTTCCCTCGTCGATGTACATTCTGAGATACACGCCATCAGAAAATTCCAGGACGACAAGCTGCTCTGGATCAACTCGAGCGAATTGATATCCGTGCTCTTGGTAGAGGTCAGCGATTCGCTCAAAGTCTTGGTGAAGCAGTTCTGGATCATAATCACCACCAGCGCGTGACTGTATCAGATTGAGGATTTCCTCGCTGGAGAACACTTCATTTCCGGTCACAATAATATTGCGAATTTGAACCGAATTGGCGGGTAGCGTCTGAGGGAGAAGAATTAAGAGGATAAGGATGAGGGGGCAAAGACATTTCATTGGTAGATTGGGAGAGATTATTCATATCTGGTTCCGATTCCATTTCGTCCCGGACCGACCGAGAGTGAGAAGCGTTCCGATGCCTGCGGAATCGAGAATTCTCAATTATGGTAGATTTTAGGATTACTTGAACACTCTCAATACACAACCAACCCCCTAAATCCCCCTTATCAGGGGGACTTCAGAAACTTCTCGAAGGTCGAAGTTGTCGGCAAATGTCCACTTATTTGTCTAATTCACCATAGTTGGGACTTGGCACAGAATCATCAGCAATTGCACTTTCTCGATTTGACAAGATCCCCTCAACTAACATTAAGATGAGAGCGATGAGTAATAACTCACTCCAGATTTCCACTCCAACTCGATAGGTGTTGAGGGTCTGTTCTAAAGCCTCTGACTCTGAAATAACCTCTGTCTGCGCCCCAATTCGCTCCGCAGCCTCCTGAGTGGGGATGGGTTGTAGTTTCGATTCCGTTGCATCAACATTCACGGCGAAAAAGTCTTGCAAGAGTGTATCTCTACCCTGTCCCTCAACTCGATAGATGCCGGGAGTATCTGTCCCACTAAACGTGAGCGAACCATCTTCGATAAGTGAACGCGCCTCTGACGACTGGGCTGTTCCCCCCAAGCGTGTTACCTGTGTAGTTGTTGCTCCACTCCAGCGGTAGTTTGCCGTGTAAGGTTCGCCAACAATTAGATTTCTTTGATGTGAAGATTGAGCCGCTTTTGTGTAGAGTACAACTTGCTGCAACAATGGGAGGAAGTTCTGATTGACCAACAGGCTCGATGCCTCCAACTGAGTGGCAGACACATTAAAGAGCACCGCTAGTCCCCGGTTAATAGGGCGTTTAATAAGAAATGGTGTGCCATCGCTCAATTGTGCAACAACCTCTGCATCTCCAGCCGGCTTCAACTCCAAACCACGATAAAATTGTGGAGCATATTGCCCTCCAAAATCTTCTCCTTTAAAGACTTCAAAAATCGGAGAATCTGCCTTATAATTTGATAGGGTTACCGGCGGCTCCCACGTTATCGGTTGCTCTACACTTGCGGGCAACCAATCAGCAAACGTATTATAATTAGCAGTATCAACGTCAGTCCCGACAAAGTAGATGACGCTTTTGCCTGCCCGCATGAACGCTTGCAGTTGCTGTTGAACGCGGGCTGAGAATGCGGGCACATCTGCTAAAATCAGGATGTCATATTCTGTTAGCGTTAGGCTTTTAAGAGCCTCAAGGGAAGCGGTTGCAGGTAGAAAAGAAGAACCGGTGTTCGGTTGCCCCTGCGCTGTTGGATTTAATGCGAGTGCCAAGTACATCGTTTGATCACCGACGCAAAGCACACGAATTTGGCCATAAGCATCAAGGACGAAGTAACGACGATCGTCGATGGGCAGCCGATCCGCAGTCAATTCCAGATAGCCGGTGTGTGTGCCAGGCGATTCAAACTGGTGGGTAAAAGTCAATGCTACCGACTCACCCGCTCCCGCTTGAGGGTTGATAGACCGCCGTTTCTGTTCGTCAATAAACAGCGTCAGTGTGGTATCAGCCATGGCCGCGTCGGAATGATTTCCGATTGTTATCCCCAATTCAATGGGCAGCCCCAACCCAATTAGTTGGTTAGAGGCTCGAACTTCTTCAATGCTTATATTGTCGGTGACTTCATCATCAAGAGGGAGTAGAAAAATCCTGGCACCCGATCGGTTAGGCACACGACTCCAGCGGGTCCAACCGTTACGATTAAAATCAGAGATCAGGTAAATTTCCTTGTTTGGATCATTGGACGCTTCAAGGATGTCGTGCGCCATTTCGAGGCTTGGTGGGACCAGCGTTGCGCGGTAAGAGATTTGGGAACGCCGAATCGCCTCCCTCACTTGATTTAGGTCCTTCGTCAGTTTAAGGAAGAGCGGGTCGGGGATATCAGACATTAAAATCACGGAGGCACTGTCACCGCGTTGAAGGGATTGCGCGATCTCAAGTGCCATCCCTTTTGCGATTTCAAATCTATCTCCCCGAATTCCCTGATACCCCATACTGTAGGAGTTATCAAGAATAATGACAACACTGGTTTTTGTTCTTCCGCCGGCGAAGGCGAATCGGTTTTTAAGCAAAGGGCGTGCAAGTGCGAGGGCAATGAGTACGATGATTAGCACCCGTAAAAGCAAGATTAGCAGATGTTTCAGCTGGATGCGTCGTACATTTTGTCGATGGGCGGCCAACAGAAACATCAGGCTGCTAAAATCCACCGTCTTCGCTTGATGCCGTCTCCAGAGGTGGATGATTAGCGGCACAGCGGCCGCAAGTATACCCAACAGAAAAATCGGATTAAGAAATCCCAATAGCTTTCACGCCTTATTTGATCAAAAAGATTCGGCGGGCATTAGTCGCGAAGGTAACGGATCGCAACGATTTAATACCCTTTCCGCTTATCTATGACGCTCAACAGGGGTTTGTCCGCTAAAAGCCTTTCGAGGTTGTCACAGAACAGTCCAACTGTCCGGTCGAGCCGAATCGGGGAGCCGCCCGCTGCGTGCGGTGTAATGATAACCCGAGGCATATCCCAAAGTGGGCTATCCTGCGGTAAAGGTTCCTCTGGCGTCACATCGAGCCCCGCTCCGCCTATCTGTCCCTCATTCAATGCGCGGAGGAGACTTGTTCCATCAACGATCTTACCGCGTGTCACATTAATGAGTAATGCGTGCGGTTTCATCCGCTGAAATGCTTCATCATTAAACATCCCGTCTGTTTCTGGCGTCAAAGGGGCGCAGATTGACACAACATCCGATTCCTCAAGGAGGTCATAGAACCGGTCCATTTTCCAAACTTCGTGAACATAGGGCGGCGGATCTACGTCTTCTGGATCGACCGCAATGACGCGCATTTCAAAGCCCTGTGCACGTTTGGCGACATCAATCCCTGTGCCGCCGAGTCCGACAATGCCGAGCGTACATCCTTCAAGTTCCCACGTTTCTCCACGAATGGACATCCGATTCTCCCAAGTCCGTTCACGGACAGCACGACCGATGCCTCTGAGCAATCCGAGGATTAACGCCCATGTCTGATCCGCGAGGTGCGGACCTACAAATCCTTTTGCACTTGTCAGGATAACGTCGCTTTCAACAAACTCAGGAAAAAGCACACCGTCAACGCCTGCACCGAGTACTTGTACCCATTTGAGTTGTTGAGCGTTTTCAAAGAGCGCGCGATTAACACCCCCAAGGATTACATTAGTGTCTACAACCTCTTTGAGCTGCGACTCATTGCCTTGGGGTTGAACAATCTGAATATCATCGGACACCAGTTGAATACGTTGCACCTGTTCCGGCGTAACCTCTGTATTAATCATGATCTTCATTTGCCAATCTCCTCGTGGTTTTGGAATCGGTTTTACAGATCCCGGGCGGTTTGCATCCTAAAATTTTACATTTCCAATTTCGAAAGGAGAAACAATCGTGGAGTGTTCACGCTTGAATCTATTAGTTACTGTAATCAGTTGTTTAGCCGTTTTAGTATTTCCTATCTTCCTCACAGGGTGTGATGAGGGCGATAGCGCCGGGGGCGATGTCATCGCGCCCGATCCGGAGCCTATCTCAGAGCCGACACCGCAACCTGAGGCACAGCCTGAACCTGAGCAACCGCCTCCGGCGGAACAGGAACAGCCAGCACAACAGCAGCCAGAGCAGCCACAACCTGAGCCTGAGGTACAACCGGAGCCACAGCCGCGACCCGAACTGCCACCTCTACCAGTGCCAGCACCAGGGGTTTCGTTTCAAGAAGACATTTTACCCATCCTTCAAGTGAGTTGCGCTGTCCAAGGATGCCATGCTGACCCCAATCCAAGGGTGGGACTCAATTTGGAAACCTATGCAGGCTTTGAGAAGGGTAGCCTTGGTGGTCCCGTGTTTAACCCCGGGGATAGTAAAGGAAGTAAGGTTGTCCAACGGATTGATGGCGGTGGTATGCCGCCGGGTGCCCCGTTGGCTGATGACCAAATTCAACTCTTCAAAGATTGGATTGATGCGGGCGCGAAAGATAACTAAAACAGGTCAACACGCATCCCCTTTAGGTCGGGGGAGCAATCTCTCGACCTTTTTCATATCGTAGCCGATTTTCCGCTTTGAGTCAACGGGATAATCACGCCTATCCTCTCTCTTCAAGCCGCCTCACCAGCGTCTCCCCAATCGTCGCGGGGCTTTCAGCGACAGCAATACCGGCTGCTTCCAGCGCTTCAATCTTCTCCGCCGCGGTCCCGTGTCCACCAGAGATGATCGCTCCGGCATGTCCCATCCGCTTACCCGGTGGTGCTGTCTGCCCAGCGATAAAGCTGACAACAGGTTTGGTCATGTTTTCCTTTACAAATTGAGCGGCTGTTTCCTCCGCAGTCCCACCGATTTCACCGATCATGAGCACCGCTTCGGTATCCGTATCCGCTTCAAACAGTGCCAGCACATCAACGAAATTTGTACCGATGACCGGATCGCCGCCAATACCGACGCAAGTGGATTGTCCCATCCCGAGCTTGGTCACCTGGTCCACGGCTTCATAGGTTAACGTCCCGCTGCGGGAAACAATGCCGATTTTGCCGGGTCGATGAATGTAACCGGGCATAATCCCTATTTTACACTCGCCGGGTGTGATGACACCGGGACAATTCGGACCAACCAGTCGTGTGGGTTTGTCCTCCAAATATCGTTTGGCTTTTACCATGTCGAGGGCAGGGATGCCCTCCGTAATACAGATGACCAATCGGATTCCTGCATCCGCGGCTTCCATAATGGAATCTGCGGCGTTAAACCGGGCAGGCACAAAAATGACAGACACATCTGCGCCTGTCTGGGCAACTGCTTGCGAAACGGTGTCGTAGACAGGGATACCATCAACATCTGAACCGCCTCTGCCGGGGGTAACGCCTGCAACGATTTTTGTACCGTACTCCACACACTGCTGGGTATGGAATCGTCCCGATCGACCGGTAATTCCTTGAACAACAACCTTTGTATCTTTATTTACGAGAATACTCATTTTAATTCCTTGTCTACGGCACGGGGAGCGTGCCTATTACGATTTTCTAAAATAGTGTAAGCTGCTTTTCCGTTTCAATCTGCTTTTTGGGAAGGGAAATTTGTCCTGCTGCTGCTTGATGCGCGTATCTCGTGGTTTCGGGCAGCCTGTACCGCTGACAACAGGCGAGGGTCAACCGAATTGCTGAATCCAGCGAGATCCGATGCCCGACCGAGATATAAACTACACTGACATTAGACCGTGTACGCACCGCCGCGCCGATAATTTCGTCCTTATCGTACAAATATTCGATCGAGCCTGCTTCATTCTTGGGTTGTTTGTGTTTGCCCCACAGACGCGACTTCGCGCAGCCAACTGTCGGTTTGTCCAGAATTAATCCCAGATGCGATGCTATTCCAAAACGCCGTGGATGTGCGATTCCTTGTCCATCAGCAATAATGAGATCCGGCTCGGTATTAAGTTGAGTGAAAGCTTTTAGAAGGGGAGGTGTTTCGCGGAAAGACAGTAGACCGGGTATATAAGGAAAGGAGACGGGACTTTCAACGAGGACCCCGTCGATTGGTTGCAGGTCTGGAAAACTCAGTACAGCAACTGACGCACGGGCGATGTCTTGTTTAAACCCAAGATCGACTCCGGCGACTGTTTTGATGTCGTCAAATCGATCTTGGGATATCACCTGATTGCACAGTTCATTTTGGATCTGGCGTGCTTCGGCGGGAGTTATGTCCCACGGATGGAGGTGCTGATAATTCATGGCTGAACCACCGGCTTATAGATAGCTTTTCTCATGCACATCAACGAGACTGGGGCAACTCTGCAAAGGTTGGAGCCACCAACTCAGCACTGGCAAAAGAGTAAAAACAGATAGCAAATTCCGACTCGTCGAGGTCCCTCGTCGATACGAGAATCGAAGCGCTCCCGCAACGTGGGGAACTGCGTAATATGCTACCTATAAGGGGGTTCAGGTGTCAAGTTTTTTCTCAAATCCCTCGCTTAACATGCGCCGCTTAGAGATTAACTGAATCCCAGCAAAAACTGTCGAAAGAAGTAGGTATCCACCCGCGATTCCCATGAGGGCGCAGCCTGCTCCTAAAATAATTCCAATACCATCAAACATGATTTATATCTCCAATATCGAATTTTAGATTGTAGTGATCAATTCATCATCTGGAAACAAAACCTTCATCGACATCATATTACGAAGAAACTCAATTTGAGTTTCGATCTTAATCGGTGATCGTTGTGTATACACCGATTTTACCGTTGCGGACGTACCGAGGATTCTGCTATGATGTATTTATAGTAGATTTTAGAATTAGTTAGACACTCCCAATGCACGGCTAACCCCCTAAATCCCGCCCCCGATAGATCCCCGATGAATCCCCGATGAATCGGGACAGGCGGGACTCCGACAAGCCGAGAGCAGGTCCCGACTCGTCGGGATTCCCGGAACGGAACAGGCGGGATGTACCACTTGTCAGGGGGACTTGGTAGGCCACCCCTTATCAGTTCGTTCCCCGATAGATCGTCCGATAAATCGAGACTAAGGGGACAGGCGAGACTAGGAGGGAACTTTGGAAACCTCGTCAAGGTTCGAGTTATTGGTAAATGCCTATGCTATTGCTCTAATTCACCATAGTTATCCATCAAGACCAGTGGAAAAGGATTTTTATGAGCCAGAGACCCAACATTATCTTCATCATGCCTGACCAACTGCGCGCTGATTTCCTCAGTTGCTACGGTGCAGACTTCATTGACACGCCCCACATTGATGCACTGGGAGCGCAAGGGGTTCGGTACAGCCGAGCCTATTCGCAGCAGCCTGTCTGTGTACCGGCACGCGTCTCGCTCATGACGGGCATGAACGGTCTGAAGACCGGCGTGCTTGATAACGGTCAGTTCCTACGCCCTGATTATCGTGCATGTGGATTGGCGACGTGGCCCGAATTGCTCAACGCACACGACTACTACACCATTGCTGTCGGCAAGATGCACTTTTATCCTTGGGAGAAGCGTCTGGGTTTTCAGCACCGGATCATTGCTGAAGATAAACTTTGGGGCTATATCCAAGACGACTATGACCACTTTCTCAAAGCGCACGGTTATACTAAGACCGCTTTCTACGACGATCCTGACTACCATAAGAACTTCGGTGCCCTAATCAGTCCCATCCCTTGGGAATACTCGGTCGACCACTTTGTTGGAGCGGAAGCGGCGGGGTGGATTGAGGCATATAACGGTGACCAACCCTTCGCCATGATGGTCGGCTTCCCGGGACCGCATAACCCCTATGATCCTGCGCCAGAATACGCTACCTTCCGACCCGAAGATATGCCGGAGCCGCTCCCCGCTGTTCCCGAAGATACAGCGGCTATGCGCCCAAGGCGACCTTCCCGTTCAGAATCAGCCCGGAAATCGTGGTACGCTATTCAGAACGAAAGCAGTCCAACGCATGAGCATTACATGCTGCAGCGCGCCTACTACGCAGGACTGGTTAAACAGATCGACCACGAAGTTGGCTGTATCGTCGAGGCATTGAACCAGAAAGGTCTCCGCGACGACACCGTGATCATCTTCGGCTCCGACCACGGAGACTACTTGGGCGACCATGGACTTAGCGGCAAAGCCTCCTATTACGAAGCTGCTTGCCATGTCCCGCTGTTGGTGAGCCATCCGGACTTTCAAGAAACTCACGTTTGCGAAGATCTTGTTACGCTCACCGATGTTACTGCTATCGTGCTGAATATAGCAGGATGCAAGATTCCTGCCTATATGGACGCTGCGCCGCTGCCGGGATTAGGAATAGCGAATGAAGCCAGTAGGGACGCTATTATTGGGATGTTGCACAACGGTTGGATGTGGTTCGATGGCACATGGAAGCTGTGTAAATACACTCAAGGGGTGCACCTGTTTAACCTCACAAACGATCCACACGAGCAGCACAACTTGGCGTCTGACCCTCAAGCTGCCGATGTATACCGCCGCATGGATGCCGAACTGACGGCAGAAATAATGCGTCTGACGGATGAGGCATTCTTCCCACAACGTACCTATACCTATAGTTATTCCAGCAGTCCAGAATTTGGTCGCGTCGGTTGGGAACGGACTTACCCTATGCCTTGGGAACAGGTCTATCCTGAACCAGAAGACTGATTCTTGGTTTCTGTGTTCAGTCAATCTGCGCACGGTTCAACACACCGCACCATCGCAAAAGGCAAAACGTAATGAATCGAGCTCCTTTTCAGGTGTTAGTTCTTCCATATAGAATTACACCAAATAATGAAGTTCTCTACGCGCTTTTCAAGCGAGATCCTTCATCAGGTGGTTATTGGCAGGGAATTGCTGGTGGTGGAAAAAACAGCGAATCTCCATTGGAAGCCGCAAAAAGGGAAACTTTTGAAGAAGCTGGTATTGATCGAAGAAATAGATACACTAAACTTGATTCATATGCGATGATTCCCGTTGCAAACATATGTGGCTTTAAATGGGGCAAAGATGTTCTAGTTATTCCGGAACATTGCTTTGGAGTAAAAATCGAAGAGGCACAATTACAACTATCCTGTGAGCACACGGAGTATAAATGGTTGAATTATAGTCGTGCCATGGAAATTCTGTATTGGGATAGTAATACGTGTGCGTTGTGGGAATTAAACCATAGACTTTGCAGGAAAATGTAGCAAACTTCCAAGGAGGAAAGCGCACGTGCCCAGTACAATCGGCATTGATACGGGTGGCACTTTTACAGACCTAGTTGCAATCTCGGCGGAGGGTGCTGTGCAAGTTGCCAAGCATCCTTCCACGCCTGAAGCACCTATGCGCGCGTTTCTTGGTGTGCTGGAGAAATCAGAAATACCGTTTGAAGCCATCGAACGCATTGTGCACGGCACAACAGTTGCCACCAACGCTATTCTTCAGCGGACTGGCGCAAATATGGTGTTTGTTACCACCGCTGGATTCGAGGATGTCCCGTTTATCCAACGCATCAACCGAAAGAAGGAATACGACCTGCATTGGCTCAAGCCGGAGCCGCTGGTGAAGCGGCGGAACTGTATCGGTGTAACAGAACGGATAAACGCTCAAGGAGAGGTTGTTGTCCCCCTGACCGCCGATGCCTTTGCAGCCCTGAAGACCGATATTGAGGCGCGGCTGCAGAATCAAGCGGTCGAAGCCATCGCTCTCTGTCTGCTTTTTTCATATATCAATCCCGCTCACGAACTGGAGGTAGGCAGATTCCTGGAGAAAGCATTTCCGCATATCCCCGTCTCCCTATCGCATCGGGTCGCCCCAATCTGGCGGGAGTACGAGCGGTCGAGCACCCTCTTGGCTGATGCCTTCGTTAAGCCGTTGATTCAAAGCTACTGCGACAATATTGGGAGCGCTCTGGAAGCCAATGGGGTTAGGGGACCGTGTTCCTTTCTCAAATCCGATGGCGGCACCACGCTTCTGGCTAATGCGCCTGAGCGCCCTGTTGACATCCTGCTATCGGGCTTGGCTGGCGGTATTGTTGGCGGGAAGTACTTCGCGGAAGCGGCGGGCTTCCAAAACGCAATTACCCTCGATATGGGCGGCACCAGCTGCGATGTCGGTTTGGTGCTCGATGGGGAGCAGCAGTTCACCACCGCTTTCGAGATTGAGTGGGGACTTCCCGTTGCGATCCCCATCATTGAGGTCCGCACATTAGGGGCGGGCGGTGGCTCTATCGCGTGGATTGATAAGGGCGGTATGCTGACCGTTGGACCGGAGAGTGCTGGGGCGGTGCCGGGCCCGGCTTGCTATGGGACAGGTGGGACGCAAGCCACAGTGACCGACGCAAACTTGGTGTTGGGTCGCCTCAATCCCAATTTCTTCCTCGGTGGGGAGCTATCGCTCTATCCTGCGATGGCTAAAGAAGCGGTCGAAAAATTGGCGAATCGTATGAGCGTCTCCGCACAGGAGGCAGCCATAGCAATCATTGAAATAGCCGACGAAAATATGACCAATGCCATCCGCTTACTGACAATCGAACGGGGGATTGATCCTCGCGACTTTGCACTTGTAGCATTTGGTGGTGCGGGTCCGCTCCACGCCGCAGCGATCGCCAAGAAGTTAGGGATCGAAACCGTTGTTGTGCCGCCGCATCCGGGGCTCTGTTCCGCCTTTGGTGCTTCCATTTCAGAACTTCGTGTCGAAAAAGTTCACACCTTTGCTGCGCGGGAGCCGGATGTTACCGACAGCGACCTCCAAGCACGATTTGCTCCGATGCGGCAGGAAGCGAGAGAAGAGCTTGAGCGGGAGGGTGTGCGAGGGGAGCCAGGGGAAACGTTGTTGATCAGTATGCGGTATTATCAGCAGAACTACGAGCAGGATATCGAGTATCGTTCCGAGGAGGGGTTACGGGAAGCTGTCGGCCGTTTTCATGAGCGGCACCACCAGTTTTACGGGTATCACTTTGAGGATGAAACGATTGAACTGGTACACCTAAAGGTCTCTATCTCTGAAGCTGCACATCGTCCGAAGATTAACTTGGCAATTTCTCCCGAATCCCCCCAGCGTAACGTCTCACGTCTTGTTTACGAATCCGCAACTCATGCGGTGCAGATGCCTGTGTATCGGCGGACTGGGCTGCCGGTGGGCTCGCGGTTCTCGGGTCCGGCGATTATCGAAGAAATTGATTCGACAACATTTGTACCGTCGGGCACGGAACTGCACCTTGATGAAAACTACAATCTTATCCTTACTTTGATCAAGGCGGGCTAATCAATAACTTTCTCGATTGGCTGATGTCAAAAGAGAGTGCAAAATACGAAGTGAGGTGTCCCTTCATACCCCCCTGAGTTCCCGTCCCCCTGCTAGCTTCCTTGTGTCCTTAGTATTATCGGGGATAGGAACCCCCTCCCACGGTTAGGTTCCGTTGATATTTCATCTTAACCAGATAATAGAGAGGGGCAAATCGGTTCACTAACGTAGAACCTCCAGAAAAGAAACCGAGTTTTGAAGAAAAAACTCGGTTTCTGGCATCTTTTCCAGTGATTTGAGCGTTTCTCGCGACAGCAAAACAAAATGTCAACACGCCCTAGTACACTGTCAGATAAATGTAGCGCAAACTGTATGAAGTTTAATTTATTAATTGGGTAATTTCCGAGCGATGTCCGGTGCGGTTAAAAACCGCACCTACCGGGCCTGGGGAAAATATAGAGTTACCGAATTATTTTCTGAAACCTCATACAGATTGTGGTACAAAAGCCGCCTTTAGACGCTCCCTCAGCCAAGCGGACTTGGACATGGCTATCCAAGTCTCGGACTCTCCCCGATAAATCGGGACAGGCGGAACGGAGCCGGGAGGCAATTATCATGATTCATTTGACAGAACATTAGGTATCGTTCAAGAAGTTCAAGCATTATAACGAAACTCCACCTTGATGAAAACTTCAATCCACCATCAAATTTCTGATGACATAATCCAGAATCCCACCGTGTTGGTAGTACTCTACCTCAATAGAGGCATCGATCCGGATTAGCAATTCGGTTGAACGCTGCGTCCCCGACTCATCAGTCCATTTCATCGTGGCGGTTTGGCCCGGTTGCAGGTTGTCCGCAAAGCCGGTGATGTTGATGACCTCGTTCCCTGTCAAGCCGAGCGACGCTGCACTCTCGCCCTCCTTGAATTCCAAGGGTAAAATACCCATGCCGATCAGGTTGCTGCGGTGGATGCGTTCGTAACTTTCGGCGACAACGGCTTTGACCCCCAAGAGCTTGGGGCCCTTCGCTGCCCAATCTCTCGAACTGCCAGCGCCATATTCTTTGCCGGTGAAAACGATGAGCGGTGTGTTTTGCTGGACGTAGTGTTGACCTGCCTCATACATCGTCGTCTGCTTCCCGGAGGGATAGGTGACGGTATATCCACCTTCGACATCGGGCAGCATGGCGTTTTTGATCCGATTGTTAGCAAACGTTCCGCGGCTCATGATTCGGTCGTTGCCGCGCCTCGCACCGTAGGTATTGAAATCCCTTCTTTCAACACCGCCCTCGATCAGATACTTTCCTGCTGGGCTGTCCGCGCCAATTGCGCCGGCGGGGGAAATGTGATCTGTCGTGACAGAATCTCCCAGAATAGCGAGAACCCTTGCGTCTTGAATCTCTGTGATCGGCGCAGGTTCTAACTCGAACCCTTCAAAGAAGGGCGGCTTCTGGATATAGGTGCTTTCCAAGCTCCAGTGATAGAGTTCGCCTGTGGGAATATCCAATTCGTCCCATTCCGGTGCTTGGTTGGCAATTTCAGCATACAGGCGTTTGAAGGTGCTGGCGTCCAACGATTGAGCGATTAGATCGGCGATTTCCTCTCGTGTGGGCCACACATCTCTTAGATAGACAGGTTCATTCGCGTCGTTATAGCCTAACGGTTCACCCGTGAGATCAACATCGATTCGTCCGGCGAGGGCGTAGGCAACAACGAGCGGTGGGGACATCAGGAAACTGGCTTTGACATCACGGTGCACGCGTGCCTCAAAATTCCGGTTGCCGCTGAGGACGCTGACGGCGACCAGATTTCCCGCTTCAATGGCACTTTGGATATCTTCATCAAGGGGACCACTATTCCCGATGCAGGTGGTGCAGCCGTATCCGACAACGTTAAAGCCTAACTTCTCCAGATAGGGTAGTAGCCCTGTTCCTTGTAGATACTCCGTGACAACGCGGGATCCGGGGGCTAGACTGGTTTTGACAGAATCAGGAACACGGATGCCGCCTTCGACCGCCTTTTTCGCAACCAAGCCGGCGGCAATCATCACCGACGGATTGCTGGTATTGGTGCAGCTGGTGATAGCGGCGATCGCGACATCACCGTGGGTAATGCTGCCCGCGGCTTCTGCTTGCCCACGATGTCCCTCAAGTTCCATCTGAGAAAGTCCGTATCCACCGTCGCTAAGCGGTGCTGTCAAGAGGCGCGGAAAAGTCTCTTTGACCTTTGAGAGTTCAATCCGATCTTGCGGTCGTTTGGGACCCGCAATGCTCGGTTCAATCGCATCAAGGTCGATCATCAAGACTTCGGAATATTCGACCTCACCCGCTTTCGGGATGCCGAACATATTCTGGTTCTTCAGGTATGTCGTGACCAGTTCCAGAGCCGCTGCATCACGTCCCGTCGCTTGAAGATAGTTCACCGATTCTTCGTCTGAAGGGAAGAAGCCGACCGTTGCGCCGTATTCGGGACACATGTTGGAAATGGTCGCCCGATCTGGGGTTGAGAGTGCTTCGACCCCCTCGCCAAAGAACTCCACGAATTTGCCGACGACGTTAGTCTCCCGCAATCGCTGTACAACGGTTAGGACGAGATCGGTCGCTGTGACACCCTCTTTGAGCGTCCCTTTCATGTGAACCCCCAGCACCTCGGGCGTCAGGATATAGACTGGCTGACCGAGCATAGCGGCTTCCGCTTCGATACCGCCGACACCCCAACCAACGATTCCGAGGCCGTTGATCATGGTGGTATGGGAATCGGTTCCGACCAATGTGTCAGGATAAGCGATTGTTTCGCCGTTAGCGGCATCGGGAACAACCAATTTGGCAAGATACTCCAGATTCACCTGATGGACAATACCGATGGACGGCGGGATCACCCGAAATTTATCAAAAGCTTGTTGCCCCCATTTTAGGAATTCGTATCGCTCTTTATTCCGTTCAAATTCCCTTTGGGTGTTAATCTGGAGTGCATTCGCTGTCCCGTAGGCGTCCACCTGAACAGAGTGATCGATGACCAGATCGACAGGGACGAGCGGCTCAATAATCTGTGGATCGCCGCCGAGTTCCTCCACCGCTGAACGCATTGCTGCCAAGTCGACGAGGAGGGGAACACCTGTGAAATCTTGGGCGAGGACACGGGCAGGCTTAAACGGGATTTCAACGGATTTAGGTTGTTTTGGATCCCAGTTTGCGAGGTCCACGATATCCTGCTCTGTAATCTGTTGATCATCGTAGTTTCTCAGTAGCGATTCCAACAGAATGCGTATACTGACAGGTAAGTTAGAAACTTTTCCGATACCTTGTGCTTCTAAAGCAGGAAGTGAGTAGTAATGGACGCGCTGTCCATCGGATTCAAGAGTTTGCAGTGTGTTAAAGAGATTGTGCATCGGTGCGTGAAACGTTCCTTTCTCATCGACTCCTCACCCGAACCTGATCGACCTGTTCTTCGGGGAGGTACTTCTTCAAAGCGGCGTGTATCTCCACGTCGTGGAGCCTTTTTGATGTGATCAGGACACATGCCTTTCCAGATCCGCCGGTTGCCCACTCTTTTTCAAACTCTGGATAACTAAGCGTGCGCGCCCCCCTAGCCCCCGCCCCTTTTCTCCGTACGCCGAGCGGGTTCCCGATCTGAATCTTCTGGTCGGCATCATCATATTTCATAACCGCCAGTAGGTGTCCCTTAGCAGTGCGTTTTGATAAGATAACAGGCGTCCAACCAGTAGCCACAAACGCTTTCAATACTTCCAAATTACAGTTGGACACAACGCTGAGGTTTTGAACCTTCCCTCTGGTCGTCGCATAGAGATCTTCAAGTCGTCTAATATCATGATCCATTCTGAAGAATGTCTTCAGGATCGGTTTCTTAGTAACATTAATCGCAGCAGAAGCAGGTAATGCCCCTGTCGCCGCGGCGGTTCGAGTTTTCGCCGGTGCCGAAGTTGGGGCAGGTCGTGAACGGTTTGCACTTGGAATCGGCGGCAGCTTTCCGGTTTGAGGCGGTGGTCCGCAACTCACTAGGAGTATAGATAAAGCGAAGATAGACGCGGTGTGGAAGAGATGGGGGCGCATGATTTTCTCCTTGATACCCTTGCGGGTTGGAATCTGATTCAGTTCGAACACATGACCTTTTCACACGATAGTTTAGGTTACGTTGATATTTCAACGGTATTACATAAAATCCGATGACAATCGTTGCCAACCGAAGTTCACTTGGCATATCAACTATACGCAATTTAGATACCAAAGCAATTCCGAATCGTGCGAAGCGTATTGTGCAAAAACCGAGTTTTTCGGAAAACCCTTTCTTAGTCTAACTTTGCAGTTGTTTTTCACATGAACTGTAATTTCAAAGAGCGTATCATGCTCATAAAGCGGTTGTCGAAACTGTGCCACACCCTCGTTGCAAAAATGCTACACCGGTGCTTAGGGCATTATCATATCGTGGTTGTCGATAGAGGGTTGACATAACTGCTAACGTCTCATAATCCCGAAGCAAACAGCCCAACGCTTTAGATTTAGGAGTCCGCATCAAACTCCGGACTTCCTTTCATAATAAAGTTCTTGGTTAAAGGCTTCGGCGGTTGCACAGTGGAAGGCGTTCCTCGTTTCGCCGGCGTCGATGTCCTGCTGCGTGATTTGTATTTCCATGCTCATGATAACAACTCCTTGCGGGTTATGCCGAAGTCGGGCGGTGGGTAAATTACTTCAAAATAGAGGTCAATCCTTCCTAGTGTAGCACAGCGGAGGGTTACTGTCAAGGAAAGAAAGTTGTCTCCTATTTCCCTACGATGCGATGAAATTAATATTGATCTCGGTCACCATTTCTGCTACACTTTCACATTGGTAATTAGTCTTATCAGCGGACGGAAAGTGTATATATGGAATCGAACAGAACGAAAAAACTTAACGAAGATGAAATGGTTGTACTTGCCCAGCAGTGTTTATCCGAACTTGGCATTGGGGAAGCCTCAATTTTTCCTCACAGGAAGATTGTGCGGATACAGGTGCCAGAAGCCGACTTCGATAGAGCCATTCAGATGCGTGAAACGATTGTAGAGCGACTGAAAACAATTGGTTACCGATTTGTCGCCTTAGATTTCGACGAAAAAGCGGATTAGTAGGGAACGCAGATCTGCGTTCCCTACTGAATGACGGATAAACGGCATAATTTTAGCAAAACCTGATACATACGAAAAAATCTCATACCCTAACGATGAAGGAAAACAGCGCATGAGCAATATTCAGTCAGATTCAAACTTGTTTCAATCACTCAAATGGCGTTGTATCGGTCCCCCAAGAGGCGGACGTGTTGTTGCTGTGGCGGGACATCCGACAGAACTGGCGGTTTTCTACTTTGGCGCGTGTGCCGGTGGTGTCTGGAAAACTAACGACGCCGGAACGTACTGGGAAAACGTCTCAGACGGGTTCTTCAATAGCGCCGCCGTAGGCGCTATCGCGGTGGCGGACGCTGATCCAAACGTGATCTACGCTGGCACCGGCGAAACCACGATCCGTCTCGATGTCTCCTACGGTGATGGGGTGTACAAGTCCACCGATGGCGGTAAAACGTGGACAAATATCGGATTGAAGGAGACCCGTCATATCGGTAAAATTCGCATCCATCCGCAGGACCCCGATTTGGTCTATGTAGCGGCCCTCGGTCATGCCTTTGGACCGAACGAAGAGCGCGGTGTCTTTCGTTCTAAAGATGGCGGGGCAACTTGGGAAAATATTCTGTTTCGGAGTAAAAAAGCGGGCGCGGTTGATTTAACGATGGATCCGAACAACCCGCGTATTCTGTACGCGACGGTATGGGAGACCTATCGCAATTTCTGGGAATTGTCGAGTGGCGGACCCGACAGCAGCTTTTACAAATCAACCGACGGCGGCGATAGTTGGGAAGAGATTACAAATAAACCGGGGCTTCCCAAAGGGCTCATCGGCAAAATCGGCGTTGCGGCTTCCCCTGCCCAATCTGATCGGGTATGGGCAATTGTCGAAGCAGAAAAGGGTGGGGTATACCGTTCGGACGATGGCGGTGAAACGTGGGAACTTTTAACAGCCAACCGCGATCTATGGCATCGCCCGTTTTATTACTGTCACATCTTCGCTGACCCGCAAGACCCTGACACCGTATATGTCTTGAACCTCAAGATGTGGAAGTCAACCGATGGGGGACGTACCTTCACGGAGATTACGACGCCGCACGGGGACAATCATGACTTGTGGATCGATCCGCGCAACCCTCAGCGTATGATCGAAGGCAATGACGGTGGTGCATGTGTTTCGTTCAACGGGGGCGAGAGTTGGACAACCATCTACAATCAGCTGACAGCGCAGTTTTATCGCATCGAAACTGATAATCGATTCCCCTATCGTGTCTACGCCACACAACAGGACAATTCCAGTATTAGTGTCCCAAGTGCTTCCGAATATGGCGGTATCCACTGGATTGATTGTTATCCGGTTGGGACCGGCGAGAGTGGTGACATTGTGGTTCACCCAGACAACCCTGATATTGCCTATATCGGTGCGGTAGGTAGCTCGCCGGGCGGGAGTGGAGTGCTTCAGCGTTATGACCATAGCACCCGCCAAATCCGGTTGGTCAACGTTTGGCCCGAAGAGTATGTTGGTTTGGGACCGAAAGATCTTAAATATCGTTTCTCTTGGACAGCTCCTATTGCGTTTTCGCCTCACGATCCGGAGGTTCTCTATACAGCGGGCAATATAATCTTCCGCTCGACGGACGAAGGCAGCAGTTGGGAACCGATTAGTCCGGACCTGACCCGTAACGATGTAACTAAACTTGGACCGTCAGGGGGACCCATCACGAAAGATGCCAGCGGTGCGGAGCATTATGCAACGGTGTATGCCTTTGTCGAATCTCCGCACGAGTCCGGCGTTTTCTGGGCGGGCAGCGATGACGGCTTAATCCACATCTCCAAGGATGGTGGGCAGCGTTGGGAAAATATCACCCCGCCGGATTTGCTTGAATGGTCATTGATCAGCAATATCGAAGCTTCCCCACACGATCCGGCGACGGCGTATGTAGCGGTTACCCGATACAAGTTAGATGATTATCAACCCTACCTATACAAAACGGACGACTACGGAGAGACGTGGCACACAATTAGTGGAAGTTTCCCCGACGGTGAGATTACCCGTGTGATTCGAGAAGATCCGGTTCGATCGGGTCTCCTTTATGTCGGCACGGAAACAGGAATCTATGTCTCGTTGAACGATGGCGAAAATTGGCACCGCTTGCAGAATAATCTTCCGGTCGTTCCGGTCTACGACCTAAAAATCAAGGATGGGGATCTGGTCGCTGGCACGCACGGTAGATCTTTCTGGATTTTGGACGACGTGACACCGTTACGTCAACTGACAGAGGAGGCGGCAGAAGCATCTTCCCACCTGTTTTCGCCTCGCGCTACCCATCGCCGCTGGTTGCAGTGGGGAGCGGGAATGTTCCGTAGCGAGACAGGGAAGAACTATTTGATGGGGTTAGGTGCCGCGGCAACCTTCTACGTGGAGAAATCGCCTGAAGGGGAACGCACGCGCAGATTCCTTGATTCCGGAGAAGGACCGCCGCAGGGTGTGATTGTCTACTACCTTTTGGGAAATACACCCGTCGATCCTGTTGAGCTTACGTTCCTCGATACTGACGGGACAGAAATCAAAACCTTCACAACTAAACCTGAAGATGCCGATGACGCTGAAGAGGATGAAGCAAGTTCAGACGACGAGGCAGATCGTTACATTCCTGCAGAACCGGGACTGAACCGCTTTGTGTGGGATATGTGCTATCCAGATTCGGAAGCGGTGACGGAACCGCGGATCGACAAGCAGGATGAGTCACAGGAGAAACCGAAGAATGGACCGCTCGCCTCACCGGGAACCTATCAGATCCAACTCAAGGTTGGTGAGCAGACACAAACAGAAACCTTCGAGATCTGCAAAGATCCGCGGGTGACTGCCAGCCAGGCAGATTTCGACGCCCAGTTTGAGTTGTGGAGCCAGATCCGTGATAAGCTTTCAGAGGCACATGGCGCGATCAATCAACTCCGCCGAATACAGCAACAGGCGAATGAGTGGAGCAAGCGTACAGATGCGGAGGATGGTACCAACACCGAAGCGATCTCCGAAGCCGCTGAAGCGTTACAGGAAAAGCTGAAGGCTATAGAAGGGAACCTGATACAGACCGGAGCGGATACCAGTGGCGATCGACTTCGCTTGCCCACCAGGTTAATTGGTAAACTCGCCGGTTTGATTAGTGTTGTGTCAGTCGCTGACTTCGGCCCACCGAAACAGGCGTATGAACTCTTTGAAGACCTGTCAAGCCAGATCGATGTCCAACTGGATCAACTCAATTTGGTAATTGAGGAAGACGTCGCTGCCTTTAATAACCTCATCAGCGAAGCCAATGTGCCGGCAGTCGTGACATAAAAATATTAAGATTTAAGACATTTTCACTGGTGGATACTCACACAGGCACTCCTCACCACTGATCGCCGTTTTCTGAGAAAACAAAATTATATTTATGCAGCAAACCAGTTGGCGAATTTGAGGGTGCTACCTGCTAATCGGCTTGAGAAATTGAGGGGAGATCGGTACGGTCAGTATAGTATCCGTATTGACCGTCAATGGCGTATTTGCTTTGAGTTTAGAAATAGCAATGCCTACAATGTAGAAATCGTGGATTATCACTAGTCCTTAAGGAGCGAAAAATGTCTGTTATTCAACCGACTCATCCGGGCGAAATCTTAAGAGAAGAATTTCTAAAACCGATGGGGATTACTCCCTACCGGTTAGCAAAGGATATTGGTGTGCCGGTGAATCGGATTACATCAATTATCAAAGAGCAGAGGCGTATCTCGGCAGAGACAGCATTACTGCTTTCGCGTTACTTTGGGGTTTCTGATTCTCTGTGGTCCAACCTGCAAGCGCATTATAATCTTGAGTGTGCGAAGGATAATTTAGCGGAAAAACTCAAAACCATTCCAACCCGCCAGCAGTCGCCTTCTGTCGCTCGTCTGGCTGATTAAATTGCACAATTTTTTCTCTCTGTTGACGCGCTAACTTAACTCCTACACCTCTACCTCGATACAGTAATGAAGCGATCCCTTAATTTTATCGGTATCACGGGTGCTGATTTCATCGTGCGTTCAGCCTATCAGATGGGAAAGACGCCGCTGCTGCCGATTTTCGCTATGGCACTGGGGGCGACTGATGCATTTCTTGGGTTTATCGTCGCTGTTTCCACCCTGACTGGCATGGTTCTCAAACCGCCGATTGGGATGCTTTCTGACCGCTGGGGCCGACGTTGGTGGCTGATTGCTGGCACCGTTTTTTTCGCCGGTATGCCCTTTCTGTACCGCTTCGTCCACACCCCGGCAGAACTGTTTGGCATACGCATTATCCACGGTTTAGCCACGGCTATCTACGGTCCCGTGACCCTTGCCTTTGTAGCAGAAGGGGTAAAAGACCGGCTGGCGGAGAAGTTGGGTTGGTTCAGCATGGCTCGCAGCGCAGGCTATATTGTCGGACCGGCGGTTGCCGGTTGGCTATTGGCAACTGGAGTGAGCCCTGTCAATGTTTTTACCATCATCGGACTATTTAGTTGCCTCGCCTTCGCCCCGATTCTATTGCTCTCAGAACCAGCACCACGTATCAAAACCACCGTCCTTCCCATCCGTCAGCAGATTGTTCACGCCTTAAAATCCGGCACACATACGCCATCTGTTTGGTTATCGGGTGGATTAGAAGCAACTGTGTTCATTGCTCTTTACGCGCTCAAAGCGTTCCTGCCCGGCTATGCCCTTTCTATGGGGATCAGCGTCGCTTTGGTAGGGGTTTTCTTCTCGGTACAAGAGGGGGTGCACATGGTGTTAAAGCCCGTTGGGGGCAAGGTTGGGGATCGCTTGGGGTATTTTGGGGCGATATGTTTGGGAATGGCTCTCATGGGAATCGCGCTTCCCTTGATTCCATTGGCGCACGGTGTTTTAGGCTTAATGGTACTGGCGGTGGTGATTGGTGCTGCACAAGCACTCGTCTTCCCATCTACGATTGCCCTCGTATCTACACAAATTAGCGCACTACATATCGGCGCGGGGATGGGGCTCATTGGCACCCTCAAAAACGCTGGCAAGGTGGCGGGTCCCATCTTGGGTGGATTCCTAATTCGATGGCTCGATTTCTCGCCGATGTTTTGGTCGATGGGATTGCTATTACTTCTTGGCGCAGGCATAGTAGGGTGCTGGGGACAGCGCAGACAAACGCAGATACATTCACCACACGCTTGACGCTACCTATTAGACACCTATGACATTCCTACCAGCTTTGATACAATGGATTCACGTCGGATCAGTCGTGTTATTGATTGGCGGTTTTTTCTTTCTCCGCGTCATTTTGCTGCCTGCTGCCAAAGTGCTTCCCGAAAACCAACGCCTCAAACTTGTGGAAGCAGCATTCCGCCGATTTAGGGTCGTTATCTGGAGCGCGCTGCTAACAATTCTGTTTTCAGGCGTTTACAATTTTATTGCCTTCTTGAGGTCAACGGGTTCCCTGTCCCAAGATGCCCCCAAAGAACCTGTTGAGAATCTTTCCACATATATCATTGTATTGGGGGTTAAGCTCTTCATTGTCTTTATCATATTTACCTTTGGCGTGTTACTAACGTTCCCCTACCCTGTTTTCATACCGATTCAGAGACGGCCAGCACCGTGGTTGAACTTGACGCTCATTTTGGGGCTAATTGTAATCTTCCTATCGGCACTCTTGCGGCGGTTATAGCTTGGCTTCGTTACACGTCCCATGAGGCACTTTCTCTGATTCCTTCTGCAACCCCTCAATCCATGTCAGCAAACGCCATCTTTGGGGTTAAATTATGATAACATGTGTAGGAGGGGCTTCCTAGCCCCGATTATTGGGACATAGGGTTATTCTCCTACAATCCGGGGCGTTTTCCTTCTAACGCCTCAACCAGAAATGTGCGGTAAACGCTAGCTTTTCCTCTAAGTTCATTCACCGGTTGTCTGCCCAAAAGTTCAAGTTCAGGTGAGATAATCAGACAGTCTACGGGAGAGTATGGCTTCCGTCCTTGAATGATTGTTCGAGCCAAGGGAGGGGTAGCGTCCATCCCTTGCGCATCGCGGAGCCGTTTCATATCTGTATTGAGTACCCAAGTATTGATGAAAGTTTCGTTGAGGAACTCAATGTTTTGTTCGTCGGAGAGGGCAACTGCCCTCAAGAATTTCCCGCTCCCTCAGCAGGACTCGTCGTCAAGTGGACCATCTATCGCAACGGCATGGATCGGCTTCTGTAGTATCTGTGCCATCTCTAACGCCTTGTCCATCGGCATCCAGTTGATCTGCTGCGACTTGTAGAACTGTAGGAGTAATTTGTGTTCAGCTTCCTCTTGGGGAATACTGACAGCAAATTGTGTCTGGTCATTTTGCGTCCCTGCGAGGAGTTCCATTCTTGGGCAAAACCCACTGTCTCCAATGGTCCACTCGTAATCTTCCTGTTTCCAACCGACATCAAAGTTCAATGTTCCTTCAGGAACGTACATTTGAAAGAAAGTGATTTTCTCATCGTTGCGCGCGATAATCAGTTTGCCTGCAAATTGTGAGGGAGTGAACAAACCACCTTCTGAGGGAGCGGACAAACCATCTCCAAGGACGAATTGTGCATGGATGCGAAACACGATTTCGGCGAATTGTGCATTGTAAGCGCGTAGACACGCCCACGCCCCTCGGGAATCTCCTGAATCAATGTGCATCTCCATCTGTGGATTGGGGTGGAGTTGTTTAAGTAAGGTTAGGATACCGTCTTGGGGTTCAATTCTCCAAAGTTCGCCAACGGAAACAGGACCTTTCGGCAGGAAGGCGCGGAAAACCGATGCGGTGTGCTGCTTTTCTGGCTCGGCGGCTCGTAGATTCGCCAATGTATCCCACTCAACATGAAAATCGTATCGTGTAAACTCAATTGGATCAATGAAGGCGTTGACAAACACTTCTGATGTAGTGTCAAGATTAAGCACGATTCCGTTGTTACTATTTGCCGGGGGCTCATCAGCGCTCAGATGCCCATTCATCAGAATAAGGATGCAAATCCCAACGTGTAACGTTTTCATTTTGAAATCTCCTTATACTTATTGCATAATGTGTAATACCGGTGAGGACTTACATACTTGATGTAAAGTCTTGTCCTCACTTGACTTTGTAGCATATGAGAAGAAAAACTTCACCACCCTTGTGGCGCAGAGCCCCGATGAATCGGGACAGGCGGGATGCAAGCACCTACAGTAAAACTAAATGACCTTAGTAATTCCTGCACAATTGATTGCCTTTCGATCAAAGGTATGCTATAGTCATGGAATCTATTTGGATGAAACGAGGTGTTTATGGACAATCAAGGTGCTTCTATACAACGTCCCAATTTACTGTATGTCCATTCTGATCAACACAACCCGGCTGTGACCGGATGTTACGGCGATCCGTTGGTGCAGACACCGCATCTGGATGGATTGGCAGCGCGGGGGGTTGTATTTGATAATGTCTACTGTCCCTCTCCGATTTGTGTCCCTTCGCGGATGTCGATGTTGAACGGACGCTACCCTTACGAAAACGAGGTCTGGACAAATAACCATATCCTTGACTCAGGGAGTCCGACCTTTGCACACGCAATGGGTGCGGCTGGCTACCGTCCGGTCCTGATTGGACGGATGCATTCGCTGGGACCGGATCAGCTCCACGGCTACTCCGAGCGATTGGTCGGCGATCACGGCTCCAACTATCTCGGCGGGAGGGGTGTTGATCACGGATCGCTTACGGGCACGGCGGGTCCTGCGCGTGTTAGCCTCGAAAAATCGGGGCCCGGTCAGAGCGCGTACCAAGTTCATGATGAAGATGTAACCGCTGCGACGGTGGATTATTTGAACCGCCTCGGTGTCCGAAAACGGGCAGGAGTATTGGACGAACCGTTTAGTATCTCTGTGGGATTTATGCTGCCTCATCAACCTTTCGTGGCGAGGCGGGAGGATTACGATCTCTATGAAGAAACTATGACGATGCCGAAACACCCTGAACCGTTCTCCGATGAATTACACCCCTATTTTCGATGGTGGAGAGAGCGATGTGGCATCGTTGAGGTGTCGGACGCAGAGATCCGCAGGGCGCGGATAGCGTATTGGGCGTTGGTCACACGGATGGACCTGATGATCGGCGAGATTTTGACTGCGCTCGAAGAAAACGGTCTGGCGGAGAATACAATTATTCTGTATATGTCAGATCACGGTGAACAGGTGGGAGAGCATGGATTGTGGTGGAAGCAGACCTTCTACGAGGATTCGGTAAGGGTTCCTACAATCCTTTCGTGGCCCGGTGCACTGCCTGAAGGTAAGCGATGTGATCGGGTGGTTAGCTCGTTAGATTTGAATGCCACGATGCTGGACGCCCTCGGCGCGCCTGCTTTGCCAAATTCTCGCGGCAGAAGTGTACTTCCACTTTTGCAGGAGGTTCCGACTGGTCGAGAATCCTTGTCGTTGATTGAATCGTTCCGATCCGTCAACGTCGGTAAAGGAACGGAATGGGAGGACATCGCTTTCTCCGAATATTGTACTGATGAAGGATGTTATCACCGGATGATTCGGAGCGGCGATTGGAAACTGAACTACTACCATGGACAACCGTCGCAACTCTTCAACTTGAAGGAAGATCCTGCAGAACTACATGACCGGGCGGGAGATGCAACGTGCCGAGAGATTTTGGAAACATTGACACAGCAGGTACTGGACGGCTGGGATGCTGAGAGTGTTGCGGCAAAAATGGAAGCAAAACGCGCGGGGGCGAAGATTTTAGCGGGTTGGGGACGCCAAACGCAACCTGCAGATCAGTATCGATGGAATTTGCTGCCGGAGATGGATTATTTGGATTGATAGAAGCCCACGGTTAGTCGACTAAGGACTCGTTAATTTTTCAAATAAACGTGTTATAATAGCACTATTCATTATCGATCACAGAGAATCATCTAACTCCACGATTCAAAACCCATGATGAAAGAGGATTGGCAGACCAAACCTGTGGCACTGTTACTTTAAGGAGCAATGTATTATGACCTCCAACGAATCGAACAATATCGACCCATTTGAAATACGCAAACTGTACAAATATCTCCGTGTTGCCGATGTCTGCGATGGGATGGACGGGGTTGGACATTTTGACACTGGACTGATGTCCCCTGAAGTTCGTCCACTCTGGCACGGCATGAGATTTTGGGGCATTGCCTTCACCCTCCGCTGTATCCCTGCCAACCGTCCAATGTGGAAACTGGATACTACCGAAGAGGTTGTCAGAGCACACGGAGTATGGTTTAACGAAGTTGGAAACGTCAGTTACCGCGATCAGATCCAGTCCGGACATGTCATCGTAACCGGGACAGGCGGGGCACGGGAGGTCGGCTTTTGGGGATCTGCTAACAGCTTAAACATGATCGCGTCTGGCGCGGTTGGAATTATCACGGATGGGCACTGCCGTGATACAGATGAGCTAATTCTGCAACAGACCCCGATATGCTCTCGTGCACGCGGACGCACAATTATTCCCGGACGTATCCAAGCAGTGGAAGTTCAAACCCCCATCGGTTGTGGCGGGGTGCAGGTACGTCCCGGCGATATTGTAGGTTGCGATGGAGACGGCGTGGTTGTTGTGCCAATCGAACTTGCTGAACAGGTTGCGGTACATGCGCGTGCGGTGCTGCTGGCAGACATGCGCGGACGAGCGGAACTCTATGAACGCTTGGATATGACGCCGGATGAGACGGTTGATCATGAAACCGTAGCGGCTTATTATCGCCAATTTGAATAGGTCGGTGTCGAGATGTGAATCTCGACCTACGGACTAGTACTGTGTCAAATAAATTATGACAAGCACCTTCATTGCGATGGCCGGTGCGGTTGCAAACCGCACCTACCGGGTCTGGGGAACATAGAGAATTATCGATTTATGTTCTGAAACCTTATACAGTTTGTGCTACATTTTTCTGACAATGTACTAGCTAAAACCTCTAAAGAGTGTAATAAGGAAAACCTTATGAAGACAACGTATCGCGCAGGCGCCATTGGCAGGACAGGCAGGGGTGATTATGGCCATGGCCTCGATGTGGCGTTTCAGATCCCTCCTAATACCATCGCAGGGCTATCGGACGTGCAGTTCGTTTCCATCGCAGATTCGGATCCGGAGGGGCTTCAGGCGGCTGGAGAACGAATGGGGGTAGAGACGCGTTACTTGGACTACCGCGAAATGCTGGAAAAGGAAAATTTAGATTTGGTGAGCGTCGGTCCCCGCTGGATAGACTGTCACGCGGAGATGGTTATCGCTTGTGCCAACGCGGGCGTGAAAGGGATTTTGTGCGAGAAGCCGTTCGCTCGAACCCTCGCGGAAGCCGACGCCATGATGGAAGCCTGCAATCGCAACGGGGTGAAGGTAGCCGTTGCACATCGCCGAGCGTGTGCCTACGAACAACACGCCAAAAGACTGGTCGATGAAGGCGCGATTGGAGAGGTTCAGGTGTTGCGCGGTCACGGCAAAGCGGATCACCGAGCGGGAGCGATGGACTTGATGGTGCTGGGAACACATATGCTGGATAGCATAAGGTACTTTGCCGGTGCAGATGTCGCATGGGCGCACGGGCATGTGACCCAAGACGGTCGAGAAGTTACGCCTGCCGACATACGAGAGGGGGACGAAGCTGTTGGGCTGCTCGCTGGCAACGGTTTAGCAGCGTATTACGTCTTTGAGAACGGGATTACCGCCCACTACGAATCACATCGAGGAAAACCCTCTGGCAACCACACGAGCAGTCGCTGGTTCGGATTTGAGGTTCACGGCACCGAGGGAATTATCTCGTTGCGAAACTCGCCCAGTGGGGAGATGTATCTCTACCCTCATGGGCTATGGATTCCGGGGGAAGCGGAATGGGAACGCATCCTTTTGGACGAATGGGAGAAACATCCCGACGGCACACCCCGGTCAGGTCAGGAGCAGATGCATCTCAGTAACCAGATGATCGTGAAAGAGCTTATCCAAGCCATTGAAGAAGATCGTGATGTGGTTGCGGTTTCCAGTGGAACTGATGCACACGCGGCGCTGGAGATGATTATGGCAGTCCATGAGTCACAGCGTTTGAAAACACGGGTATCTTTTCCGTTAGAGAACCGTGAAAATCCTTATGAAGTTTGGCGGAGCGGGACAGAAGATTTATCGTAATATCAGTCCTCTGCCTCGGTAGTGCTAATAGAACTCAACAGATGGTGAAAATTTTGCTTGTTTTGCTACTTCAAGAATTATAATTTTTCTTTTGGAGACACATTATGCTGATTGGATATGTCAGTGACGAACGTTATGTAGCAATTCCTGACGTGTTGTTAGAATTTGTGAATGAATCAGGTTCGGTTGAAGCCCGTTCACGGGCGACAGGCGCGATCTACGCGGACCTGTCACCAGGACCTTACAAGGTGACGCTCTATAAACCCGGTTTCGGTGCGAAGAGCGTTAACATGACAGCCCGGGAAGATGAACCTTATCAGTTTCGTTTGCTTTCGGACTGTTTGCTGGGGTATGCTTGGCCAAAGTGGGTACGGTCGGGTGAGAAATCCGAATTCCGTGTACACGCTGTCGAGGCGTATCAGCTATCGTTGTGGCGGTATGGATTCGAGAAGCAATTTATCCGAGACCTTGGTTGGCATGATGAACATGGTCCCCGCGCGACGATGCAGATTTCCCCGGACGGAGATTATACCCAAACCGGTATTGAGTGGAATAAGTTTGGATATACGAATCCCCATCACCTTCAGTTCGTTGAAGCGCCAGTTCGAAGCGGGCTCTACTATTTTCACGCTAAAACGGAATCAGGCGCGTTCTTTTCCTTTCCGTGGATTGTCGCGCCGGCAGAGCCGCAGGCACCCATCGCCGTATTGGCTTCGAACATCAACTGGAACGCTTATAATAACTTCGGTGGTCGGAGTAACTACATTCATCCCGACAAGTTTCCACCGACCCCCACCATCAACGCCCGACTCGATCTGAAGCGATACACCAACCGGGACCACCAGCACTTTGATGCAGACGAATATGCTCCTCTGTCCTTTGATCGTCCTGAATTGATTAATGTCGTCGCCGAGGACACGGAGATTACGGATCCAGTCGAGGGACGTTCTGCCTGTCACGTCGCCCCCGCTGAATGGCGGCTCTTCGGTTGGCTCGAACGTGAAGGGTTCGATTACGACCTCTACTCCGAGACACAGCTTCACGAAGGGGTTCTGAACCTGGAAGATTACAAAGTTCTGATGATCAGCACCCATCCCGAATACTGGTCTGCGGATATGTACTTTCGGCTCAAAGCGTGGGTATTTGAGGGCGGTGGCAAGTTAATGTATCTCGGAGGCAACGGCTTGAACTGTGAGGTCGAATTCCTCGATGAATACACGATGGCAGTTCACAACGAGAACTGTGGCAGCGGTAGTTTCACTACGCTACAGAAGGTTGGATATGAAAGCAGGTTACACCTACGCCATGAGTCCGAAGCCAATCTCTTGGGTGTGGTCTGTAGTGATACCGGCATTATGACCGGCGCACCCTATCGGGTGATTGATGATTCCCATTGGATTTTTGAGGGGACGGGCTTGAAGAACGGGGATGTGTTCGGGGAAAAGAGTCTACATATGCGCTGTCCCGGCGGTGCATCGGGTCACGAAACAGATAAGATGTCCCCAAGTTCTCCGAAGAACACTCAACTGCTTGCTAAGGGTCTCAACCCTGACGACGGCGGCGCCGAAATCGTCTACCACGCACCCGATGGCGGCGGTGCCGTGTTCTCCGTCGGTTCGATTACGTATCCTTGTTCTGTGATAGTGGATGACACAATTTCAAGAATTACCACCAATGTGCTGAACCGGTTTCTGGACTAAGAGACCATAATGGTATCCTCATGAACAGGAGGATTACAACTTTCCGGAGGAGATACAGATGCACATCAACCGAGACGCTTATACTCATTACTGGAAAAACGGTTGGGTTGTTGTCGAGGGCGTTTACAGTCCTGACGAAGTTGAACGGATTGCCCAAATTGCGATAGAAGTCAGCGACCGTGAGATGGAGACCCCAGAAACCACGGATCAGGGAATCGGTTACGCCGTTGATCGAGCGGAAGATGGTACGATTGCACCGCGAAAGATTAATGCACCTTTCCTCAAGGAATCCGACTTCCAATCTTTCGTCCTCGACCCCCGTCTGTCACTCATTATTAAAGATCTCATCGGCGTAGAGCCGGTGTTGGTTACCGATCAGATTTTCATGAAGCCTCCACATTTCGGTAGCGCGAAACCGTACCATCAAGACAACTACTACTTCAAATGTGATCCGGCTGACCACGTAATCACCGCTTGGATTGCGATGGACGATGTAGATGAATCTAACGGCTGCCTTCGCTATATCGAAGGTTCGCACAAGGGCCCGGTGTTACCGCATGAAACTCCAGATCCGGATGAGCCATATAACCTTGTGCCGCCACCGGAACTGATCAATCTATCGCAAGAGGCGTTGGCAGAGGTAAAGAAGGGTGGTGTTGTTTTTCACCACTGCAAGACGCTGCACACCTCCCATCGTAACGAATCGGATCGCTGGCGACGGGGTTATGCCACACATTGGGCGAGCGCGCAAACGACGTGTGAAATTGATACAATCAAGAACGGTTATTTTCAGCGAGACGATTTTCCGGAACCTAATTAAAAGGGAAAGTGTTGTGTATCTTGCGACATAGGTAATATGAACTATCGGCGTTTGGGGCGGACCAACCTACAGGTATCGGAGATTTCACTGGGCACCGTGGAGTTAGGCATGGATTACGGTATCCCAGCGCAGGGAGCACATCGACGACCGTCCGGGGCAGATGCCGCCCGCTTACTCAACCGTGCGCTCGATTTGGGGGTCAATTTAATCGATACAGCAGGGGCTTATGGGGAGAGCGAAGTCATCGTCGGGCAGGCACTGAAATCGCGTCGGGACGAATACATCCTTGCGACGAAGATTGGCTCTTTGAGTTGGGAAGGGTATACCGGGGTGGAACTGCGAGAGCGCGTGAACGCATCGATTACCGAATCGCTGCGAGCACTACAAACAGACACCATCGATCTTCTCTACATCCATAATGCCACTCCTGAACTTATCCAACAAGGAGAAATCGTAGAGATTATGGAGCGAGCGCGCCAAGCGGGACACGCTCGCTTCATCGGCACGACCACCTATGGTGAAGCCGCACCGTTAGCTGCGTTAGAGGATGGCAATTTCGACTGCATACAGGTTGCCTACAACCTATTAGACCGACAGTTTGAAGAACGGGTGCTGCCGTTAGCTAAGGAGAAGGATATAGGGGTGGTAATCCGGTCTGTGCTTCTGAAAGGGGCATTGACCTATCGCTATGTACATCTTCCCGAAGAACTCCGTGAACTGCGGGAAGCGGTTGATGTGGTGAATTCGCTGTGCAGCGCACAAAGCAGCGATCTGCCGGGATTGGCATACCGTTTTGTGCTCGGCCATCCTGTTGTTTCGACAGCGTTGGTAGGCACTGGTCGAGTTCATGAGCTGCAGGAGATTGTTTCATTTGCAGGGTGTAGTGGACTTCCGGCGGAGTTACTAAAGGACCTTCGAGAGATTGTTGTGAGCCCGGACCAACTTAATCCGGGCACATGGCCATTTCGGTAAAAATGAGACACGCCAAACCGGTGCGGTTGGAAACCGCACCTACTAGAGGCGAAAGTGTCTATTTATTTTTAGAATTCACCCTATAAAGAGGTGAGGCATGTATAACTCAGTCAAGGTCGCAGCAATTTCGATTAAACCGAAGAAGTGGGATAAAGCGGCAAACGCTGACAAAATGGAGGCATTTTTTGTTGAAGCCGCCAAGGAACAGCCACAGTTGATTTTGACGACAGAAGGGGTGCTTGAGGGCTATGTCGTCATGGAGGTCATCGAGGATCAAGAGACGTCGGAGCGGTTGATAGAGATCGCAGAACCAATTGATGGTCCTTACATTCAGCGTTTTCAACAACTTGCCAAAAAGTTAGGGATTTCTCTCTGCTTCGGTTTCGCTGAACGGATCGCCGACGAAGCTTACAACTGTGCGGTGTTTATCGATTACAACGGCGAAATTTGCGGGAAGTATCACAAGACGCAGCTCGCTGAAGGTACGCACTCCTCTTGGAACTTTAACCGTATCGGCAAGACGTTACGCGCTTTTGATACACCAGTTGGCCGCGCTGGCGCTGTCATCTGCAATGACCGATGGAATCCGATGATAGCACGCACGCTGGTGCTCGATGGAGCGCGCCTGATCCTCATCCCGTCCTATGGATCGAAGAGCAGGGGCCAAAACGAAGCGGTGCTTGCACGGGCGCGAGAAAACGGGGTGCCAATTGTCGAGGCAAATGTGGGTATGAACCTCATCATCAGCAAGGGCGAGATTGTCGCGTATAAGTGGGGCAACGATCAAATCTCAACCGCTGTTATTGACATCCCTGAACCTCCATCGCAAAAGGTCGCGCGCTGTGCTGAGCAAGAATATCTGCAATTGCAGGGACCAGAGATGGAGAAGCGGTATCAGAAAACGATGGAGCGGCTATCCGAATGAGCCTGCGGAAACAGCAGAAAAGGTTGGCCTATACTTCTCGGTAGTTTTGTGAAAAACCGAGTTAATTTTGTGTTTGAATTAAAAATGGAGGTATGCTATACTAGCGACCTAGCGAAGGAACTTCGACACTGTCGAGTTGTATAATAGTGAGTACCTAGACATACTTTGAATAGATTTCTGGGTGCCGAGGCAGAAGTGCGAATATTGAAATAGTTATGTTTAATTAATAAAACATCCATCATGATTGATGGACGAATAAGGAGGCAAGATTTACCATGAAAAAATTAAATGTAAGCGCATGGATAAGCAGTATCGGACTGCTTGTCTTAACCCTACTGGTTGCTGGGTGTACAGCAGCGACATCGCTAAAAAATCTTCCGGCCGTTCAACCGGCTGAGACCTTGCCAGAAAATATTGTCGTTGAGGAGGCTACAGACACGTTTAAGATTAGGCCTCCCACGGGAAAAACCCTCTCAATGACTAAGGATAACATCACGGTTCAGATTGTCTACTGGCGCCGTGCAGACCTTGATCGCAAGTATAATCGTGGAAATGCTTATTCCCCATTCTATGAAACAGAAGCGCTGCACCAAGGCGACAAAACGGATGTCTTTTATATTAAAGTCACAAACAATGCCGTCACCCCCGTAGTTTATCGGATCCAGGGTACTCGACAAGTCCCGTGCGAGATGATCGATCAAGGGGAGAACCGCTATGGATCATTAGATTATGACGCTCTAAAAGAACGCTTGACCTATATGTCCCGCGCTTCGGGGATATATGTTACAAATGGGCTCAAAAAGGCGAGAGAGATTTTGATAGAAACACAACTTCTCGATACAGAAAAGGGGATTCAGCCCGGCGAGAGTATTGAGGGATTTCTCCCATTCTATCAGATGAAGCACAACGCCGAAACCTTAACGGTTATTATTCCACTTGAGCTAAAACCGCCGGAAGGCACCGCAACTCGTTATAAAAGAATCATCTACGAATTTCCTTTCCTACACAATAAAGGAATTCGGCTTGCACAACCGGCGCCGCATCGATACTAATGGTGGATGATTAAGCGACAGGTGATGAGTGATACAGAATGGATTGCTCATCACCTGTCAGCCCTTATCGTGCAGCGGACTTGCTGTCTCATCAGCTCTTTATAATTTTGGAGGGTGGCAGCGAGTTCAAAAACTGTTTGCCGTAAAACTTGGTCCTAATGCGCGAATCGAGGGCAACGAAAATTCCTGTGTCTGTTTTTGTGCGAATTAGACGCCCAAACCCTTGCTTGAACCGAATAATCGCTTCCGGCAAACTAAATTCCATAAACGGATTTCCGCCTCGCTCTTCGATCTGCTTGACCCTCGCCTCTATTACCGGATGTGTAGGAACCTCAAAGGGTAGTTTGGTAATAATCACACTACTGAGCGACTCACCCCGCACATCAACCCCCTCCCAAAAACTGGAAGTCCCAAACAGGACAGAATCGATGTCCTCCCTAAACGCTGCCAGCATTGCGCTGCGCGAAAGTCCCTCTCCTTGCTTAAGCACCTCAATCCCAAGTTGCTCCAGATCAGGTAGGATGTTCTCGTAGACCTCGTCCATCATCCGGTAGCTTGTAAATAGGACAAAGGCTTTGCCATGTGTCAACTTGAGGTAATTCAGGATTTGTACAGTAGCAGCTTGTGTGAAAGTGCGATCTCGTGGGTCCGGCATCCGTGAAGGGATATGAATCTCCACCTGCTCTTGATAGTTGAAGGGGGATCCGACCAGCAATTCATGAGAGTGGGAAAGACCGACCCGGTTCCGAAAGTAGTCGAAATTCTGATTGGTCGCGAGTGTGGCACTGGTCATGATGATGCTATCCAGTTTTTCAAACAGGTGGGTGTTCAGCTCTTCACTCACGTTGACTGGGGTTGCATGCAACACAACTCGATCAAACCGCCCTCGCGTTGAGGTGTTGATCCAGTAGACGTAATCCGGCAGTGTGTGGCCAACCATCACATCTAAGTCGTTACGCAGTTCACGGCAGCGCCGCAGGTGGGCATCAATCTCTTGCTGATCATCCTCAGTTGTAGCGGCATCTTTCATCGACTTCAAACGGGTTTGGAGTTCACGCAACGGGTCCTCCAATACATTGTGCACGAAATCTGCTTGATCAACGGTATGTGTGACGCCATGTCCTCGATCTCTTACCCCTTGCCGCTCCAGCCAACTCATAATTAAACCGAACTGTTGGTTTGCCTCTTCTCGTGCGTCCTCGACAAGCCGAATTGAACCTGTTGATTGGAATCGGATAAAGAGTCCTGCCTTCCCCTGCGGATTGCATAGAGAATCTAAGAACCTCTTGACCCGTGTATTACTGAACTCAACGCTTGTGTGTTCCGTTGCAGTTGCTTCAAGGTGATGCGCTTCATCCAGGATTAGGTATCTATATTCAGGCAATATGGCGGCGTAAGGATTGGCTTTACGCAGCGCCCAATCCGCGAAAAGCAGGTGATGATTAACAATAATTAGGTCGGCTTCATCTACCTGTGCCCGCGCTTTGAAGTAGAAACAGGTATCGTAGGTCGGGCATCGCTGGCGCAGGCAGTTATCCGTATCTGAAGCGACCTTATTCCAAATCTCAAACATCGGTTGCGGCTCAAGGTCCGCCTTGCTTCCGTCTTCAGTGACGCCGACCCACTCCACAATGCGAGCCAGATCTTCTACCTCCGCCTTTGTATCAAACAACCCCCGCTCATAAGTCATCAGGCTTTCCAGCCGACGACGCGAAAGATAGTTTCCACGTCCTTTGGCGAGTGCCGCGGTGAAAGGCTGCGGAAGCACCTGTTGGAGAAACGGTATATCCTTGTAAATCAGCTGTTCTTGCAGGTTGATGGTATTGGTCGAAATCACCACGGGCTCGTGGGTATCAAGCGCAAGATCGATTGCGGGCAGAAGGTAGGCAAAAGTTTTACCGACACCTGTGCCTGCTTCAACGATGAGGTGTTCGTTGTCCGAGAGCGCGTTAGCGACCGCTTCCGCCATTTCGAGTTGTTGCGGTCGAAACTCATAGTCTGTTAGCTGCTTCGCAATTAATCCATCGGGACCAAGGACTTCCTGCAAGTTTGATAGCGTTTTTTTCATCTAATCTTCGGGATGGAGACCCCATCTCTTTAGAGTGGGGAGGAAATCCCGCCCTTTTTTGTTATAAAATATTGCGAAAACTGGTACAATTCTTACGGCTTTCGTGGGAGAGTATCAGCACCGTCGCAAGGCGGTG
>JAJDUM010000060.1 GCA_022826645.1 Candidatus Poribacteria bacterium | reverse complement strand
TGGTATTATCATCGATTCTGCTGGACACATTGTAACAACCGCAGGGGTCGTTGAAAATGCAGATGGAATTGAAGTGGTATTTACAGATGGAGAGCGTGCATCGGGAACGCTGCTCGGCGTTGATATCCCGACAGATATTGCTGTTCTCTCTGTTGAGAACGATAACCTGCCCCAGATGAGAATTGGTGATTCGGATCAGATCAATACGGGATCTTGGGTCATCACGGTCGGCAGTTCTTATGGGCATTCTCCAACACTCTCCTTTGGAACGGTGAGTGGTTTAGAGATTTTACCCAACCGGCCGTTTTACGATGCAATCAAGATCAATGCCTCTGTGAATCCAGGCAATAGCGGCGGTGCTGTTGTGAATACGTCAGGGGAAATCATCGGTGTCATCGCGGCGAAAATGGAAGATCCGTACCTCAAACAGATCTCGCATTGGCTCAATATGCCGACTCCAGAATTGCCGCTGGGACAAGCCACCACACTAAATGCTGGAACACCCTTCGGACAGATCTGGACGAGAAGCGAGATTGGCTTTGCCATTCCGATTAATACCGTGAAACACATCGCCGAAGAACTGACTCGACACGGTAAAGTTTCTCGTGGTTGGCTTGGGGTTCGACTTGAACAAGAACGCGAGCGAACTACCGCTGTTGGCGTCCGCGTCACGGGAGTTTCAAAGGATAGCCCCGCTCACAAGTCCGGCATCAAATACCGGGATGTAATCGTTGAATTCAAAGGGAAGCCTGTCCATACATTCCTTGAACTGAAAAAACGGGTCGCAAGTTTCTCACCCGATACCCGCGTTACGGTTAAAATTAACCGAGATGGCCAACTCCTTTTGCGGGAAGTCGTACTTGGAAGCAGAGAGTAACACACCTTTCTCAGTCTTATCTCGCGCAAATCACCAACATCTTCCCAACATTTGTAACTCCCCACTTTCTTTCTATATTTTCATAAATCCCGTTGACAACTTTTCAATAACCTGCTATAATTAGCAATGCTTCAAACAGAATCGTAGAAGCATCTTAAAATTGCATATTTGTCGGTTCAGGTGCTGGCAATCGATGCAGATTGTCGGAGAATAGGGAAGCGCGGTGAGAATCCGCCACGGCCCCGCCACTGTAAACGACGCTAAATCATGTCTAGAATGTCACTGTCCTAAATCAGGATGGGAAGGCAGACAATGAGTTGTCGTAAGTCAGGAGACCTACCTGAATCTGATTTCACATGGTAGCTTTCGCGGGAAGGCTGTGAAACGGGGTTCTTTGCCGAATCATCGTGCTTGAGTATACTTGCATATTACAGGTGTAAATGGCGGACCGCACCCCAGCTTTCAGCGTGAAAGCTGGGGTTTTTTGTTTTTAGGTTGCAGAAACTACAGCTGACACCGCTATATCACTGATGAAAGGAAGATTCAGTTATGCATATACGCAAGCTCACGTTCACATTTGTACTCGCAGTTTTCCTCTTGCTCGCCTTGAGCGTTTACGCCCAGGTAGGCGTGCAAAATCTAGCAATCGTTGCCAACGGTCTACGGAAACCAGAAGCCGGTATCTTCCCATCGCTCTCAATTGTCAATCTCGATGAGCCTGATCTGAAAAAGGCAGTTGAGAATGAGATCATTCCACTCGGATTTGTCATACCGAGCGAATTGGTCATACCGAGCGATCTGGAGGTTCAAGGAAATCTCCTTTATGCTCTCCTCCAAGAACGAGACCCGTTTTTTGATCCACGTGGCGGATCTATTGAAATTATCAATCTGTTGACCCGCTCACATGTCGGAAGCATCCCAATTGATGCCGACACGACTCCAAAACAGATTATCCTTATCCCTCCCTCCAAAGCGTACGTCACCGGTCTATACAGCAATGTAATCCATGTAGTAGATCTGAACCAGAAAAGCGTTGTTAAGCGGATTCCCTGCGGTCCAATGCCGGATGGGATAACGATTCTTAACGGAAAGGCTTACGTCGCTAATTCAGCCTATGTTAAGGAGCCCGGTACTTGGAATGTCAGCTATGATGATACGAGTAACGTCGCAGTTATCGATATAGAGACCGATACAATCGTAAAAACTATCCCCATGCCGATAAACACAAACGGTATCACGAGTGATGGTGTATCTAAGGTAATTGCAGTGTCGGCAGGTATTGGTGCGTGGAATCCTCAAGGTCCCGTCCCTGGGACGGTTATATTCATTGACGCGGTTACCGATGAAATTGAGAAAACAATTGAACTCGACGGGCGAGCGGGAGGACCTGCTATTGACAGCATGAATCGCGTCTTTATTAGTTCCGGTGGATTGCTCGTGTACGATCTGATCAGCGATGCGTGGACACACGATGCTGACAACCCACTCACAGATTTGGGCGGAGTGGGAGCGATAGATCACAGTGATAATCTGTATATCACAAGGGCAGATTGGACGGGTGGCAGGACGGACAAGTTGCATGTCGTTGCCTCCGATGGGACACTACTTAATACCTATGGCGTTGGTCCAGGAGCAGGATCCGTCGCCATTGCACAGGTCCAATCAATAGGGGTTTTCGCTGCCAATGTGAATCATGATGGGGTGGTCAATATTCTCGATCTGGTTATCGCTGCAAGCAACTTTGGACAAACAGGTAGAAATCTCCAAGGCGATGTCAATCGGGATGGGATTATTGATGTCCTTGATCTTGTTCGGATTGCGAAATATTTCGGACAAGATGTCAACTGATAAAGATGTACAAAACGCCCTGAGAATGCAGGTGCCGGCTCTGTTTCTTCCCAAAGCGGAAAGATTTAAGAAACGTACAGTCCTAATCTGCATTCTCTCGCACGGCTGAAAGGAGTTATCACATGAAACGTCAGATCACCTACCTAAGCACGTCTGTTGTTATCTTAGCCATGCTTATGTTCCTCGGAGTTCAAGGTGTAGTTTATGGTCAAACAGTCTCAATAGATCCGGCTTCAGTTGAATCCCCAGTCGCCGGAGAGCAGTTGATCGTTAATATCAACATCACAGGCGGAATGAATGTCGCGGGCTATCAAGTAACCGTGACATTTGATTCAACTGCGCTCTCGAATGCCAGCATCGCAAACGGCGATTACCTGCCTACTGGTGCGTTTGTCGCGCCACTGCCTTCCACCGATACGAGTGTGGGGCTTGGTGCAACCGCTATTGGTGCTACGTCAGACGGGGATGGCACGCTTGCCACGGTTACCTTTACAGTTGTCGAAACCAAAGATTCGACAATTGGATTAACCAATGTCTTGATTTCTGACCCGGCTGCAGATCCAATAGATGTGACAGTCCAAGGCGGTATGATTACCGGACCCGCACCGGAAACGCCCGAGACACCCGAAACACCTGAGACACCTGAAACTCCTACTGAGCCCCAGATGCCAGAGGAAACTGAGATGCCACCCTCCGATCCCGAAACTCCTGTTGAGCCTGAGATGCCAGAGGAGGCTATGGTTATATTCGAGATGGTGCTTTCACCTGGACTGAACATGATCTCCTTGCCACTGATGCCGGAAGAACCTTACACGGCAAGCTCGTTCGCTGCGGTGGTCGGTGCAACTATCGTAATTCGACTTGACACGGCGATGCAGGAATTCGTTGGGTTCACCGCGGATCAGGAGGGCGATGGATTCCCAATTGAAGGGGGTCAGGGTTACATTGTCAATGTCCCCGGTGGTGGCATGGTCACGTTTGAGGGAACGGCGTGGAGTAACACGATGGAAGACGCAGCAGCTGCGCCGGGCATTGAACTTCCAAGTACGACATGGGCGTTTGTCGTCAGTGGTGATCTGCTAGAAACTGAAACGGGTGTATCCTACACGGTCGTTGCAAAGAATCGCCGCACCGGTGAAGTCGCAACGAGACGAGTTTCCAGCGAGCACAAGGAGTTCAACACAGCCTGGGCAGACCTATCGCGGAAGAGTGTCATCGAAGCTGGTGATACGCTAGAGGTTATGCTATTCGATGATGTGGGGAATATCGTTTCGGGTCCCTTCACACAGACGGTTGATGTTGAAGACCTTCGGAACGCTTACCTGAGTTTACCGCTGACTGTTGGTGATGTGCATCCGGCAGAGACGATATTGGCTCAGAACTTCCCGAACCCGTTCAACCCAGAGACATGGATTCCGTATCAACTTGAGAAATCGGCAGATGTGGTTCTACAGATTTACGACACATCTGGCGGTATTGTACGGACGATTGATCTTGGCTTTAAGCAACAAGGGTTCTATATGACGCGTTCCACAGCAGCGTACTGGGATGGTCGTAACAACATGGGAGAGCAGGTTGCCTCAGGGGTTTACTTCTACAGTCTACAGACCGCCGACTTTTCGGCGACACGGAAGATGTTGATTTTGAAGTAGGTCATTTTAATCTATTCTTAACTCAAGTTGCTAGCGTTTATGTTTGATGATTAGTATAATCGTAGCAATAATGAGAAACATAGGATATTCAACTAGCAACTTGGGTTACCCCAATCATTTAGAACCTGTTTGAAAAAGAAAAAAGTCTACTCAAGAGTTAATGTTTATGTTAAACCATTGGAGCAGTAACATACTGAGCTAATGAAAGGCATAAATATGACTACAACAAAGTATCCTACTGATTTGAGCGATGCCCAGTGAGACAAACTGTTACCCTATTTGCCAAAACCTTCGCCAATAAGTAGACCTCTCAAATGGGAGATGCGCTCAATAATCAACGCCATTTTCTATATAGTCAAATCAGGGTGTCAGTGGCGCATGCTACCTCATCAGATGCCACCGTGGCAAACGGTTTATTCCCACTTCAGAAAGTGGCAAACTTTAGGCACATGGGTTATGATTCATCAGGCACTGCACGAGCAAACCCGTAGTGATATTGGCAAAACTCCCTCACCAACAGTAGCTATTATTGACAGCCAATCGGTCAAGACGACCGAACTGGCAAATAGTAGAGGATTTGATGCACATAAGAAAGTCAAAGGGCGTAAACGCCATATAGTCACCGATACGATTGGCATTCTATTGGGAGTCAAGGTCACGGATGCCAATGTCAGTGATAATCAAGTTGCAATAGACTTACTAAACGAGGTCTTTAATTGGCAGATAACGATTCAGTTAGTCTGTGCTGATGCTGGCTATCGTGGAAAATTAGGCGACTGGTTATATTTGACGCATCAGTGTCAATTGGACATCGCTCCACCGGTTGGGCAATCGGGGTTTGTGGTCGTCCCATTGCGTTGGGTTGTGGAGCGAACCTTTTCTTGGTTCGGTTGGTTTCGCCGATTGACTTTGGACTATGAGCGCTCCGCTGAGACCGCTGAGGCTATGGTCTACATTGCTTCTATTTACTTGATGCGAAACCGTATCAAATGACTTTTAAAACAGGTTCTTAAGATGCCCACGTTACATGGAACCACTTGGGCGATGTTGCCCCTCACCATCCTTAACAGCCCAGAATGGTAACGGCGTACCCACTCACAAAAAATAAAAAAAGGAATATAATTATAAATGTCTTTCCCTAATCCTGCGCGTCATGCCGATGAAACTGACATCATCTACCCCGCAGTCATCCCTTTCGCACTCGTTCATCTAGCCTGCTTTGCGGTCATCTGGACCGGTTTTCAGGCTTCAGACCTTATGCTTTGTGGTGTATTGTACGCCATCCGGATGTTCGCCATTACAGGCGGCTATCATCGATATTTTTCACATCGTTCTTTCAAAACCAGCCGTATATTCCAATTCTTGCTCGCGTTCGTTGCACAATCATCAGCACAACAAGGCGCGCTTTGGTGGGCAGCCCACCATCGAAAACATCATAAATACTCCGACACCCCACAAGACGTACACTCGCCACTTCAACACGGTTTCTGGTTTGCCCACTTCGGTTGGATTTTTTCACCAACCCAGAGTGAAGCAGACTACAACCTGATAAAAGATTTCATGAAATTTCCTGAGCTCGTTTGGCTCAACAAGTACAAACACGTACCAGCAGTGCTGTTGGGAGTCGGGGTGTGGTTGGTTTCCGGTTGGTCTGGCTTGGTTGTCGGTTTCTTCATCAGTACGATGCTCCTCTTTCACTGCACATTTGCGATTAACTCGCTGGCTCACCTTATCGGCAGACAGTCTTATGTCACTGGGGATGACTCGCGCAACAACTGGTTTCTGGCACTCATCACCTTTGGTGAAGGCTGGCACAACAACCACCATTACTTTCAAAGTTCAACCCGACAAGGGTTCCATTGGTGGCAGATCGATTTCACATACTACGTTTTGAAGCTCTTGGCGTTTTTTAGAATTGTTTGGGATTTTCACGCCCCGCCTGCCACTGTAGTTCAAGGGATACGTGGTATACCAAGAGACGTCATCGAACGAGTCGCTCAACGGTTGGCAACGAGTTTCCCGATTGAAACCATCAGTGCGCAAATTCGCCACGCGTGGGCACTCACACCCAGATTTGGAGAGCTACGCCAACAGGTCCGTGAATCCCGGTCAGCCGCTCACGCTTTTCTCGCCGAGATGTGTCCTGCAGATCTGCCAACAATCGCATCTCTGAAACATCACGCGCAAGAGATGTTTGCACATAGCCAATATATGGATCTGATTGTTGTCCGAGCCCATGAGATAGTTGTTGATGCTATTTTAAAGCATCTGTTCCACGATTTACCATCGCCTATACCACAAGCTAGACATCTGTCCTAATTGAACCACCGAGACACAAAAGCGCAGAGAATATATGTGGCAGAAAAGCAATGGGGGCTTGGAGTTCTGGCGTGACAGGGTAACAACAAATCTCCAGTAGTCCTAGACCCCTCCTGAGTTTTATCTCTTGAGTGAATCATAATGACGATTGGTTTTCAGCGATTTTCTCCCACAACAAAATTCTTAGAACCTCTTTTAAAAAGACAGGACTTACGCAAATTTAGTACGCAGAGCGAGGTTTTTTTATTTTTAACCCCCTAAATCCCCCTTATCAGGGGGACTTATGAACCAACTGCATAAGTCCTAACCGTATCAAATGACTTTTCAAACAGGCTCTTAATCTCTAATTCGGTTCGATTATCTTTTGAACCATCACTCTAAAAATCCTTGAACCCTCATATCTCTTACATTTCACGTCTCCTATCCCTGCTCTTCTGTTTCTGTTATCTTGCTTGTACGCCGAAAAGCGGTGAACAAGTTCCGATTTCATGGACTGTCACCTTTTTTTCGCTCGGTGCACAAATTAAATTTGACGTTACAATTCGAGAAAATGTCCAAAAAGTCACCGTCCTCGATCCGGAAGACAGGTTAGTCGCTCAACTCAATCTCGGAGGGTATGCACGCAGCACCGAGTCCCTTTACTTTCGATGGGAAAAGGGTCAAACGTATCAGTTTGAAGTGATATATCAGAATGGTGAATCTACCACTCAAACGGTGCAGGCACCCCAAACCGATCCGCGCGGGACGATTGAGATTGCCATCCCTTACGGCACAATTGAGGTGAACAAGGCTGTTGAGACAAACTTAGATGTATCAACAGCAGCCTCCACTCAAAATGCATCGCTGGTCTTGCAAGGTGTCGAGATGACCGCAACCGTGCTAGTCCGAAATGGCTTGGAGGCACCCGTCTCCTTTAATGTCGTGCTTCAGGTTCCGGCATCATTTCAAGTGTTACCACATAACCCAGTATGGGATAGTGAGATGAAGGAGGCTGCTCCGAATTCTAGTGCAATCGGAGAGGATGTCCTATCTTACCGTTCATCAGGAAAATTCACAGTCGAATCAGAGGTCTGGTACAGTCAGTTGACCTTAAAAATCCCAACTGAACCACTCCCCAGAGGTACACAGATCCGCGGACACGTGTTTTTAAAAAATGCATTGGGAGATCGGTGGGAACGGAGTGTGACCACCCCCTTGCGTTCTGCCACTCTCAATGAAATTGCGGGGCAACTACGAATTGAAGATATTATAATGCCGACAGATCTAAGCGGTATTTCTGATCCTCGCAGACGACCAAATACGATTTCCTATCCACGTCCACTCTTGGGGGGACTCGGCAAATGGTTTGGCGCAAAATCCAGCCCGACGGATGAATTTGAGCCCGTCGCTTATCAAACGGTTCACATCCACAATCAGGGGAGGGAGACGGTTCACGCGATTGTGGCATCAATGAATCGCGATACAGAGAACGGGGAGCCGGTTCCTTTTCTGTCTCCTCCGGATGCAGTCAACGCCGGCACGGATCGCAGCCTTGCATTTGTCAGTTTGGCGGGAGAAAGTACTACCCCCGTTCCTCTGCCCATCTATCTCAATCCACTGTCCCAACAGCATCAAGATTTCATTGGGGCGGGGCAATATGAGCGCGCAATCGAAGTGAAAATTTGGGGAAGCGACGCAACCGCTCTCCGCGCCACGCGACCTCTGTTGATTGTGACACCCAATCTCCACGCGCTGCTTGTCACTAGCCTTGTAACCGTTGTGACAGGATTAGGAATTGGATTGCTACTCTGTTTTCACTCACAACTGTTCACCCGGTTTTCAACCAAGCAGCTGATCCTCATCTCTCTGTTTGGCACAACGATATTTATTGCCGTCAACGTCCCATCAACCCTGTTGACCAACCTGATCTCTGCCCTACTCGGTCCCATCTCATCTCTGGTCACAGGACTCATCAATGAGATGCTATACTACGCGTTGCTGACAACGCTGCTGATGCTCATCCCCAAATTTGGGGTGATTACGCTCGTTACCGCAGTTCGCCTCCTGTTGGGAGGAGTCACGCTGGGGCTACTCACACCCACCATACTGCTTCATGCTGTCACCGCGGTGCTGCTACTTGAAGTCGGTTTTCAAATAGCGCGGAAAATTACTTTGGATTCCGGGGCAATTGGAGGGGCGAGCCTGCTGACCTTGGCGTTAATCTTCGGCTTATGCGATGCGCTCACTGTCTACATTGACTTCCAACTGAGCATGACACTCTACCGCCTCTTCTACGCGGATTGGTATATCCTGACACGGATCTTGGTCGACGGTTTTACTTATACATTTATCGGTGTTCTTCTCGGAAGGCGATTGGGGGCGGGTCTGTGGCGGGTTGCAGAATGATATCGGGATGTTCCAACCTATTCAATTTAATGGAGGTATTTTATGAAAATACAAAGTTTACGATCGAGCATATTTCTTGGTTTACTGTTTTTCGTTCTTGTCCCAATCAACACTGCGGCAGAACCCCTCAAGGGATCCGTTATTTTTGTACGAGACGGCATTGTTATTGAACTGGAAGAACGCCTCAAGACAAAAAATCAACAGGATCCCTTGCACCCATCACCAAGTTTGGTTATACGTGGAGCGTCCGAACCTGCGGAGGAGCTCGTCCCTTCTTGGATCGACGACCAGCGCGCCCTCGCAACCTACGATTGGAAACCTCAAACACAGTACCATATCGTGCTGCGATGGATTGACGACAGGTTATTTGAGGTAAACACCACTGCGCCACTCAAACCACTTCCTTATCGTATCCGTACTGTCGAATTAGAGGAGCCGCTGTCGCTGCTAGCGAACCTGCAAAATCCAGCAAAACCGACAACCGTTGCTTTTTCCTCCAATGGTGAGCAACTCGCGGTTGGAACAAACGCCGGACATGTGGCAATTATCAACCCACTCACAGGAGATCGAATCTGGAAGACACGCATCTCCGAAGGCTACGCCAAACATGCAGCTTTCAGTCCAGATGGCAAGCGTTTCTATATCGGTGAGCAATCCCCTGACGGCTTCATCTACGCCTACGATCTCTCAGCGACAAAACCTACACTGTTATGGAAGTACCGCATGGCAGATGATATCGACACCTCAATCCCACAGAATCCGGACGATGTGTACGCATGGGTGCAATACCCGGGACCTTATCGAATCTCGACAACGGAGGAGGGCGACCTGCTTGTGGCGGGAAATCACTCTTGGACAAAGGAGGGTTTAGCCTTAAAAAAGGCTCAACTCTACCGTTTCGATGGGGAAACGGGGGCAGTCAAATGGAAGTGGCCCCCCGATCAAGCCCTTCCGATGACCATCAGTTGGTTTGATTATAGCCGTGATGTAAAAACAGTCGCAACCCTCAGTTACGTCAGGGGCGGTGGAGACACCGGGGGTTTCAGATCCGGCACGTTGTATGTCATTGACGGGGAAACAGGCGAAACAGCGTGGGAATATACCTTCGATCCACTTAAACCATACTTTGAGGAGGTGACGTTCTGGCGTGGAGTGAGTGCCTCACCCGATGGAGGGTTCATCAATGTCACAACGGACGATGGGCGAGCATTTATTTTCAATACAGCACCAGAACCGGGAGGAATCAAGCCGCTCTGGGAAACAAACCTCACGACACCGCTCGAAGTCAGCGGCATTCCTATCATTGCCACCAATGGAACAATCAGTGCTACCAACGACTTCGCACTCTTTGTGACCGGCACCACCTTTATCCCGTACCATCTGCAAAAAGGCGCACAACGACCGCCTTCAGCCCACCCGAATGGGATGACCCTGTTTGCTCATGGGTGGTCGGGGGAGAAGGTGTGGCAGTGGACGTTGGAGAACATGCCTCAAGATCTCGGAGTTGATGGAACCGGACGATATGCCGTTATCAGCGTGTCCAAGCGGGGACAAAACGTTGAGGACCAACTTCACGGCGTTTCTGTCTTTGATCTCACCGCTGAGGGAGGTGGGCTCTCCAAATATCTCTACACCTATCGCACGGAGGGGCAGCTCCCCTACGACACCATCGACATCAGCGCGGACGGACGGTTCATCGCCCTCATCGAAACACCGATCGCGATGCCAGATGAGACACTCCGAGGCGGAAATCGGGTGCATATTATTCGATAGGCCACTGATCCCTCACATTATGCTTTATGGATACAGGCCCTAGTTCTTTTGACATGGTAAGGTAGGGAACAACGATCGTTGTTCCCTACAACCTTCACTCACCCCAAAACGTCAGAAACCGAATGAGAGAATACATAAAGCAGCAGCTACAAGATCCGAAACAGTAGAGATTTAAGGGGTTACCGATCCTTCACACAACGAAAACCGCTCCGATTATCCGCAAACGTCGGTGAACCCCCGTTGCGGTTAGCAACCCGCACAAGCGATGGACCACTGCCCCACGAGCCACCGCGCAATACGCGCAATGTTGTAATATCTGTGAAATTATTCAGAAGCCAATTAATGCTTTTCCCACCATATAGCGGATTCCTATGGCTGCTAAGGCGAGACCTAGAGTAGGAATTCTTTTTATACTCATCACGTTATTGCCGTAGTTGGCTTTACCGGGATCAATACTATTGCCCCACGGATACTTTCGGTTAGACAACCCACCCCGCGCTGCACGCTCCCACTCCGCCTCCGTGGGCAGCCGTTTCCCCGCCCATTTCGCGTAAGCCATCGCCGCATACCAACTCACATAGACAACCGGGTGGTTCGATTTCTCATTGGGATAGTCATTCCCATTCCAGTGTTGCAAATAGTTTCCATCGTGGAATCTCTCATCAATCTGATCTTTCTGCCAGTTCGGGTTGGCAAGAACGAATTTCTGATACTCTAAATTGGTAACCTCATATTCATCCATAAAGAACGCATTAACGTATGCCCTATGCACCGGTTTTTCATCGTTTTCCGCCTCCCACGTGTTGCCTCCCATCTGAAACTCGCCCTTGGGAATTTGCACCATCCCCGCAGGTGCGACAGGGACTGGGGGCTCTAGGACTTTGACCGTATAGTTCAGCGCACGGAAACCATCTTTCCAGGTGAGCGTGAGTTTCAACGGACCCTCGAGAAGGGACCAGAGATCTTCACCGCTTGATCGGTGGCGATTGCTGTACCTAGATTAACGGCAACATCATCGGGCGCAGTGTCAAAGGTCACGGTTATGGTTGTGTCTGGGGCGATGACGCTACCGTTTGGGGGAATCGCAACAACGGAATCAGTATTCTCAGGCGAGAGAACCTCGTCGTCGCTGCCACAACCTGCCACGCAAAGCACCCCTATCATCACAAAAATGTAGCCATAAAACCGTTTTTTTATGAAAAATCCTCTCTTTAGCCTGTGTTTCAGCAATGTGGCTTTCATTGTTTTCCTCCCTTATGCTTAGTTGATCGTAAATTCTACCTTATTCCGTAGGTGTTACTGCGCTTGACTTTTCCCCATAAAATCGCCAATCTCTCTTTTGTGGAAATGCTTAACGTAGAAGCAGATCCCCACGAAGGGTTAAAGTCCGGATCACGGTGTTGGGTGAGGTTGATAGGATTAGTCCCATCAGCGTTCATCACATAGATTTCCCAGTTTCGGTCGCGGTCACGATCCCGGTCAGAGTCAAAAGCAATCCGCGCTCCATCTGGTGACCAAGAAGCGTGATTGTCTTCAGCTGGGTGTTGGGTGAGGTTTATGGGGTTGGCTCCGTCAGCGTTCATCACATAGATTTCTAAGTTACCATCGCGGTCAGAGGTAAATGCAATCTGTTGCCCGTCCGGCGACCAATCCGGTCTACCGTCTCTCGCTGGATGATTGGTGAGATTTATGGGATTAGCTCCATCAGCGTTCATCACGTGGATTTCCCAATTGCCATCACGGTTAGAGGAGAATGCAATCCGATTCCCGTCTGGGGACCAATCTGGAGTTTGGTTTAGCGCATCATGGTTGGTGAGGTTAATGGGATTGGCGCCATCTGCATCCATCACAAAAATATCCGAATTGGCAAGAATGTTCTCATTCAAGAGTTCAGATGATGTAAATGCAATCTGCCCCCCGTCCGGCGACCAAGAGGAAACTCCGTCCACCCTTTCCGGTGATTGAGTCAGGTTGATAGGATTTGAGCCATCGGCATTCATCAGATAGATGTCCCCACGATGGATTTCCCCTTTAGGGACTTGTTCTAAATCCCGATATGACACAAAGGTAATCTGCTTCCCGTCCGGGGACCAAGCGGGCTCGAAGTCATTTTTCGGTTGTTCAGTGAGCCGTCGGATCTGTTTCCCGTTAGGGTTCATCAGGTAAATTTCTCTATTCCAATCCTGTTCTGCGGGCCAATCCCAGCCACGCTCGGACACAAAGACAATCGTTGTATCAGCAGCTTGCGCCAGACTTACCGATGTGAAGAAAAAGCACACAGCGAGAACCAACAGCCCATGGCGAAAATAGCAGGGTTGTGTCTTTTGCTTGAGCAATGTGCGCTTCATCGTTTTCCTCCTTTATGCTAAGTACCTTCCACACTTTACTTCGCTCCGTAGGTATTGCTGCGTTTAATTCCTCCCCATAGGGTCACCAATCTTCCGTTTGAAGAAACATCTAAAGGACGGATAGATCCCCATGAGGCACTATTGTCTATAGCTGGGTGATTGGTCAGGTTAATGGGGTTAGTCCCATCAGCGTTCATGACATAGATCTCTACGTTTTTGTCATCGTCATCTTTTCTATCACGAGTAGTCGAGAATGCAATCTGTCTCCCATCCGGCGACCAATCAGGACTATAGTCTCCAGCAGGGTGATTGGTGAGGTTAATGGGGTTAGTCCCGTCAGCATTCATCATATAGACTTCCAAGTTTCCGTCACGATTAGAGGCGAAGACAATTTGATTTCCATCTGGCGACCAATCCGCTCTACCATCTCCAGCAGGGTGATTGGTGAGATTAATGGGGTTAGTCCCATCAGCGTTCATCACATAAACTTCCCAATTCGCTTGGAACTCAAATTCCCAATCCTTGTTGCGATCAGACTCAAATGCAATCCTATTCCCATCCGGTGACCAATCAGGACTCCGGTCTTGGGCGTAATGGTTGGTCAGGTTATGGGGATTGCTTCCATCTGCATCCATTACCCAAATATCCCAAGGCCATTGAAAACGCTCGGATGATGCAAAGGCAATCTGTTTGCCATCCGGAGACCAGGAAGAATGACCATCCGCTCTTTCTACCCCTTGAGTTAAGTTAATAGGATGAGTACCATCGGGGTTCATCAGGTAAATCTCACCAAGAATCGGTCCCCTGCCCCGAAATCGATTCATATCTCGAAATGACGAAAAGGTAATCTTCTGCCCATCAGGAGACCAGGTGGGTGCGCTGTCATATTGAGGGTGTTTCGTGAGTCGGCGAAGTCGCTTTCCATCGGGATTTATCAGGTAAATTTCGCTATTCCCGCTGCGATTGGACATAAAGACAATCCTTGTGTCATTAAGCTGTGCACGACTTGCCAATGCTAAGAAAAGGTGCACGGCAAACACCAAAAGCCCGATATGCGGGTAACACGTCCCCCTCCGCGATTTCAGCAATGTGACTTTCATCCTTTCCCTCCTTTATTTATTTGCCAAGTTCTCCATAGATTCTACCTTCCACCGTAGGTATTGACATGCTTGACTTTCCCCCATAAGGTCGCCAATTTACCGCCTGGAGAAACACTTAAAGTGAGGGCGGGTCCCCACGACGGACTATAGTCCCAGTCAGGGTGTTGGGTGAGGTTAATGGGATTTGCACCATCAGCATTCATCACATAGATTTCCCAGTTTTCGTCCCGGTAAGATTCAAAAGCAATCCGTGTTCCATCTGGCGACCAAGAGGACCGATCGTCTTCAGCGGGGTGTTGGGTAAGGTTAATGGGGTTTGTCCCGTCAGCATTCATCAGGTAGATTTCTAAATTATTGTCGCGGTCAGAGGTGAATGCAATCTGCTCCCCGTCTGGAGACCAATCGGGTCTACCCTCTTTCGCCGGGTGATTGGTCAGGTTGATGGGATTAGTCCCATCAGTGTTCATTAAGTAAATTTCCCAGTTTCCATCACGACTAGAGGAAAATGCAATTCTATTCCCGTCTGGAGACCAATCTGGAGTCTGGTCTAGGGCATCATGGTTGGTGATGTTAATGGGATTGCCCCCATCTGCATCCATCACGAAAATATCCGAGTCAGCGAGAGTGTCCTCATTGAGGGGTTCCGCCGATGTAAAGGCAACCTGCTTTCCGTCCGGAGACCAAGAAGAATGACCATCCGCTCTTCTTGGTGATTGAGTCAGATTAATAGGATTGGTGCCATCGGCATTCATCAGATAGATTTCCCCACGAAGAATTCCACGTTTAGGAATTCGTGCCAGATCTCGATATGACACGAAGGTGATCTGTTTCCCATCAGGGGACCAAGCAGGCTCGGTATCACCTTTAGGTTGTTCAGTGAGCTGTTGAATTTGTTTCCCATTAGGGTTTATCAGGTAAATTTCTGCCTCCCAATCCAAGTTACGGTCAGACGCAAAGGCAATCCTTGTATCAGCAAGTTGTGCTAAACTGGTTGATGCCAAGAGAAAACTCACGGTGAGCACCACAAACCCACCACGAAGACAGCAGGCTTGTATCTTCTGTTTGAGCGATGCGAGCTTCATCGTTTTCCTCCTTTATGTTAAGTCCATCGCAAATTCTACCTTACTCTGTGGGTGCCCGTGCGCTTGACATTTCCCCATACGGTTGCCAATTTTCCTTTTGAGGCAGTACTTAAGGCGGAAGCAGGTCCCCATGAGGGGGAAAGGTCCCAATCATCGGGGTTCTGGGTGATGTTAATGAGATTCGTCCCATCGGCTTTCATCACATAGATGTCCCCGAGTGGGTCATCCCGGTTAGAATCGAAGGCAATCCGTGTTCCATCCGGCGACCAAGAGGACCGATTGTCTTCAGCCGGGTGATTGGTTAGGTTAATGGCGTTAGTCCCATCAGCGTTCATTATATAGATTTCTAAGTTGCCGTCACGGTCAGAAGTAAATGCAATTTGATTCCTGTCCGGCGACCAATCCGGTCTGCCATCTTTCGCGGGATGATTGGTGATATTAGTAGGGTTTGTGCCATCAGCGTTCATCAGGTAGATTTCCCAGTTTCCATCACGATTAGAGGAGAAGGCAATCCAGTTCCCATTTGGCGACCAATCCGGCGTTTGATCTAGGGCGTCATGATTGGTGAGGTTAATGGGATCCCCTCCATCGACAGCCATCACGAAAATATCCGAGTTGACGAGGGTATGCCCATTGAATAGTTCAGCTGATGTAAAAGCAATCTGTCTTCCATCCGGGGACCAGGTGGAAACCCTCTCCGCTTTTTCTACAGATCGAGTCAGATTGATGGGATTGGTGCCGTCAGCGTTCATCACATAGATTTCACCGCGAATAACCCCACGCTCAGGAATTTGTTTCAGATCCCGATATGACATAAAGGTAATCCGCTTCCCATCAGGGGACCAAGCGGGATCGCCATCATATTTTGGATCGTCAGTGAGTTGGTGAATTTGTTCTCCGTCGGGGTTCATCACGAAAATTTCGGTATCCCAACCCGACATGAAGGCAATCCTTGTGTCAGCGAGTTGTGCCAAACTTATTGATGTTAAGAGAAGGTTTACAGCGAGAGCAAAAAGGCCTTTATGGAGGTAGCAGGGTTGTATTCTTCGTTTGAGCGATGCGTGTTTCATCGTTTTCCTCCTTTATCTATCTGCCAAGTTTCTCACAGATTCTACCTCACTCCGTAGGTATTGCCGCGCTTGACTTTTCCCCATAAAGTGACCAATCTCCCTTCAGAAGAAACACCTAGGGAACGGACAGATCCCCATGAGGGGCTACTATCGTTAGCTGGGTGATTGGTGGTGTTAATAGGGTTGGTTCCATCAGCGTTCATCACATAGATTTCTCTGTTTTTGGTGCCGTCATCGTTTCTGTCACGATCAGAAGTGAATGCAATCTGTCTTCCATCCGGTGACCAATCGGGTCGACCGTCCGCAGCGGGGTGATTGGTGAGGTTGATGGGATTAGTACCGTCAGCATTCATTACATAGACCTCCGTGTTTTCGTCGTCGGCATCTTTTCTATCACGATCAGAAGTGAATGCAATCTGTCTTCCGTCTGGCGACCAATCCGGTTGACCATCTCCAGCGGGGTGATTGGTGAGATTGATGAGGTTTGCCCCGTCAGTGTTCATCACATAGACTTCCCAATTCTTGCCTTGGACCTCGAATTCCCAATCTCTGTTGCGGTCAGAGTGGAAAGCAATCTGCGTTCCATCCGGAGACCAATCCGGAGATGTATCTTGGGCATGATGGTTGGTCAGGTTACGGGGATTACCGCCGTCTGCATCCATCACCCAAATGTCCGAGTGGAAAAGATTATCCCACCTGAAGTACTTGGCAGATCTGAAGGCAATCTGTTTTCCGTCCGGCGACCAAGAGGAAATACTCTCTGGTCTTTCTACTGATTGAGTCAGGTTAACAGGATTGGTCCCATCGGCGTTCATCACATAAATATCACCAAGGATTATTCCCCCTGCTTCAATTCGGTGCTCATCCCGGAATGACATGAAGGTAATTTTCTGACCATCAGGGGACCAAGCGGGCACCGTATCGTATTGAGGATGTCTGGTGAGACGACGAACTCGTTTTCCATCGGGGTTCATCACGAAAATTTCGCCATTCCTTTCGCTGCGGGTGGACATAAAGGCAATCCTTGTGTTAGCGGCTTGTGTCAGACTTGCCGATACCAAGAGAAGGTTCACCGCGAGAACCAAGAGCCCACTACGCAGATAGCAGGCTTGTATCTTTCGTTTGAGCCATGCGAGTTTCATCGTTTTCCTCCTTTATCTATCTGCTAAGTTTCTCACAGATTCTACCTGACTCCGTAGGTATTGCCGCGCTTGACTTTTCCCCATAAAGTTGCCAATTTCCCCTTTGAGGTAACGCTCAAGTTTGGTACCGGTTCCCATGCAGGACTACTATCCCATGCGCGATTATTGGTGAGGTTAATGGGGTTAGTCCCGTCAGCGTTCATCACAAAGACGTCCCAATTATCTTTGGGATTTCTTTCCCAATCTCCGTCCCGGTTAGATACAAATACAATCTGATTTCCGTCCGGTGACCAATCAGGACTACCATCTGCGGCCGGGTGATTGGTGAGGTTAATGGGATTTGTCCCATCAGCATTCATCACATAGATTTCCTTATTGTCGTCACCGTCCCGGTTAGATGCAAATGCAATCCGATTTCCGTCCGGTGACCAATCAGGACTACCATCTGCGGCCGGGTGGTTGGTGAGATTGATAAGATTTGCACCGTCAAGGGTCATGACATAGATGTCCGAAGGTGCTTTCCAGAAATCGACTTCCCAACCTCCGTCCCGGTTAGATTCAAATGCAATCTGCATTCCGTCCGGTGACCAATCCGGAGATGAGTCTAGGGCTTCATGGTTGGTTAAGTTACGTGGGTTCCCTCCATTAGCATCCATCACCCAAATATTCCGACGGGATCCACCACTACCATCCCACTTGAAACCCTCATCAGATGTAAAGGCAATCTGTTTTCCGTCCGGAGACCAAGAAGAACTAAAGTCTGCTCTTTTTGGTGATTGAGTCAGGTTAATGGGATTAGTCCCATCGGGATTCATCACATAAATCTCAGCGAAAATTATTCCTTTCGGCTTGTGTAAATCTCGAAATGATGCAAAGGTGATTTTCTTCCCATCAGGAGACCAAGCAGGTGCGCTGTCATATTGAAGGTGTCTGGTAAGTTGCCGAACTCTTTTTCCATCAGGATTCATCAGGAAGATTTCGCCATTATTTGAGTTGCGGGTGGACATAAAGGCAATCCTTGCGTCAGCAGCTTGCAGCAGACTTGCTGATGCCAAGAGAAAACACGCAGCGAGCATTAAAAGTCCACCGTGAAGGTGGCAGGCTTGTATCTGTCGTTTGAACCATCCGAGTTTCATTGTCTTCCTCCTTTATCCATACGCTCAAAGTTAGGCGAATATGAACCGTGGAATCGGCTCAAAGACCTACCTGTCCCTATTGTGATTATAAGCATACCAACCAATCACACTGAAAATCCAGTCCCTTTTGGAAGTATGGACATGATATGTCCATACTTCTCAAAAACTAGTTGCAAATCGAAAGCAAGGAGGTTTATACTGTGAACTGTTTTGGAGGGAGGCAATCAGTGTCCTCTTGACATGGAGGGTTGTCGAAACGCTGTTCCTATACAGATCACCGTTGACAAAAACCAGAAATGTCTAAAAAATCGGTCACTGATATCGGGTGAGTTGCCCTATTTGTGGGAAGGTGCTTCCAAAGATGGGACTGAATTGGCAGGTGCACAAATGTCCAAAGTCGATACGCTCCTCAAACTTATTGCTTATCAAGAGCAGCACTCCCAAGCCAGCGACGCAGAGATTGCTGAGGGAATCGGAATTTCGTCACGGCACGTCAGACGCTGCAAAAAAGAGGTGAACCTTCTCAGACACCAGTTGACCAAGCCCTCCCTGCAACCAGCACAGGTGCAATTTCTGCTATCACTGCTGAATCAGTGGGCACCCGATCAGCAGGAGATTGCCCAACACTTTCAAAAGCAAATCGGCATCTCCTATACAGGAAGCCTGCGTATCAAACACCCCGACGAGTGGACACCTCTGAGTTGGCTCGAAATCGGGGAATTAACGGACATCGAAATGGGATCTTTAGACCGACCGGACCCGATGCTGTTTTCTTGGCTTCAGTTCCTATGCTATGATCCCCTCCTGATGTCCTACCAAAACGGAGAGATCGAAGAACGGCTTGCAATCGGTTGTGAAGCGGTGAAAGGACATGCGGAGTGGCAGTTGACCTTGAGAGAGGATCTTCGTTGGAGCGATGGGAAGCCGATTACTTTTGAAGAGGTCACCGAAGCGTTTTCTGCAAGCCGTATCGCTCCGATTATCACAGAGATTAAACCCGACGGCAAGACACAACTCCGCATTCGACTGTCTCAAGCAGAGGCGCTCTTTCCCTTTTGGCTACGCTATATCTGTCCGCTCCCTTCCCACTCAACCCAACCCTATAGCGTGACTTCTGGTGCCTATCAACTAAAGCGTTTCCGTCCAGATATCATGACCCTTTACTTCGAGCACAATCCAGATTATTATCGTGGCGAGAATACCTGTATCGATTGGTTGACCGTGAAACGTTTCACACGACCCGCCAATGCCGTTAAGGCACTCGAAGATGGGACAATTGATCTGCTCTATCTCTATATCCATGCGCTGCAGCCGCTCTACCAATTTTCAACGACAGCACCTTGTCAACAGTGGCCCTTTTTTCAAGATAACTACTACGCCCTAGTTCTTAATAATCAGCACGGTCTCTTCTCAGATAAACGGAACTGTAGTTTGCTGAAACAATCTATTGATTATCGAGCAATCAACTTTTATCTGAGCGTGGGCGAAGGCGCTGAGGAACCGGAGATTGTACCGTCTTCTCAGCCCCTTGATATTCGGGTAGCCTGTTCGAGGGTGGAGCACCCTGCGGGAGGGACGTTACACCACTTGGCTCATCTCATTGGACGATCAGCGGGGTCCACTGTGGTGAATCCTATCTCTGTCAAAGGAGAGATGCGGGAAGAGGCGGAGGCCTTTTTAACTCAACTCTTTTTGGGTTTGGAGTACAACCGCCTGTCATGGTTTTTTCATTCCGATGGGAAGTACAACTTTTTTGAATACACCAATCCCCAAGTGGATGCGCTGCTCTCTCAACTTGACCAAACAACGAACATGGCATCAAGAAGAAGGATTGGACGACGCGTGCTGAACCTCCTACAGGAAGACTTCGCGGTGATTCTACTGGCACCCTGTTTTGAATACACAGTCTCGCCGTTAGAAATCCAGTTCGACGATAACCTCACCAGTCTCCTTGATTTGCTTCAAAATATGAACCAAGTCACCGTCGAACGCCATCAGTCAAGTTAGGTACATTGCTCCAAAGCAATGGCAGCCCATGAGCGGATGTACTGATTCTCATCTTGCAATGCTTCTTCCATTACAGGAATGGCACTCTGAGGGAGTTTCCCCATCTTCGCTAATGCGATCGTAGCGTTTTCCCGCAACGGCGAATCCGAGAGAGACCAACGCGATACCGGTCTGTCATCCCCCAATGCCTCGATCAGTGCTGGCACAGCCGACCGAGCCGACGGACCGATATTCCCTAGTGTATCCGCCGCATTCCGACGAACCCACTCCGAATCATCCTTCAACGCCGCGACTAATGCGGGCACGGCACCGTGTGCAGGTTCACCCATACACCCCAACGCGGCAGCAGCCCCTGCACGCGTCCACCAGTCCGCATCAGCCAACGCGTCAGTCAGTGCAGGCACAGCAGGTTCGCCTACAGCAGCCAACCCATAGATAGAATCAAGTTGACTCGGATTGGTGAAGTCTCCACGGTCCAGGTTTCGATTCCAAGCCGCTTTCGATTCTTGTTGTAATGCTTCTATCAATGTTGGTATCGCGGGTTCACCAATGTTCCCCAACACATAAGCCGCGTTGAGACGCGTTGCCTCATTTTCATGGTTTAGCCCGTCCTGCAACCCCCGCATCAATTCTGAAAGGTCATTGGGGGGCAATACTGCTGTCGGATCCATCGCCCCGTTTTGCACTCCATGATACCATTTCCAAAGATGGTCCCATATCGCTTGATGTTCGGCAGGAGCGGTCTGATTAGATTCCCAATTTGGATTTTCTGCATTCCATGAGGGCTGTTGAGGCTCCTCTGTTCGACAAAAGAGAAACTTCAGCATGAATCGGATTCTGTTACTTAGATTCTCCGTAGCTCGATGCCAGAGTTCATAGTGCACGATTGTCACTGTGCCGGCATCACCACAAAGAGATAACCCGGCATCCTCCGATGGGGTCATGTAGTACTGCGTGGCGGGCTGAATCGCCGTGGGACCCATATCTTTGGTAACATCCTGTGGATAATAAAAAGCCATCGCTAATCGCGTCCGGTGATATCGTACATTCCCGCCCAACGGATAATCTTTATGCCAATCTTGCGCCTTGCTTCCTGGCGGATGATAGTGGCACGCGCGGTGTTGATTCATGACATAGTTTTGTCCCAAAATGCTGGTGAGCGCACCATGCACTGCTGGATCGTCGAACACCTGCTGAAGCATGGGGACTTTGGGCAGCAGCAGATTATTCCCCAACTGCTCTCCTTTTTCAATCAACGCTAACGTTTGTTGGAAAACAGATTTGTGGAAATTTGGAGAGAGCGATGGTTTCACCACCACATATCCGTTGATGATGAAATCCTGCATCGCCTCATCGCTCAAGAGATATTGCTTATCAATCATGTTTTCTTCCTTTTTGTCAAGCTCGATTGTTGACCTCTATGAGATTTCCACCTTGTTTGTATCATGTGATTTGTCAAGGAAAGGTAGTATAGACAATCTGAGCGTTGATGTTTACTGACGCACCTCAAATGACAGGCTGCCTTTACCATACCCAAATTCGGTGATAATCTTTTCCGCGAATCTTTTAGCCCATTCAGCATCGAGGAAGGTGTCAACATAAATACCTGTTCCATTTATCTCCAAACCTTCCTGAACATCGTCAGCATTTCTTGAAAAGAAGCGGCGACCTCTGCTTCCTTTTATCTCTAATACCCGTTGCTCAAAATCCGCGTGATCGGCATACAGTATCTTACATAATTTGAGTATCATTTCCTTCCACGACGAAACCTCTTCTCTGTGTCCGTTAAACGTAAACGCCGTGGGTTTCGTAACTGTAAATGCCTTGCGTTTCGTGTCTTTCTGAGGTTTTGGTTTGGGGGAAATAGGATCTGGGGACTTCGTTATCCTTATATCTTGAAGATGTGCCAGCAGAAATTGCTCTACTTCGTGCTTATCTGGCTTATGCCCACATAATTCCTCTGTCTTTTCTGCAAGGAGTTCCATAAGCAAACCGTCCGGCTCACTCATTAGCTGATTCCACGCCTCCGGTAAGGTCGCCGAACTTTGACGCTTCTTGTAAAGAACTTCTGCGTTTTGGACAGCTTTCCCAGATCTCACATTTTCTTTACCGAGAAGATTCACCAATTTTTGGGCAATCTCCCCCTTGTCCTGTTTATCCAGTTCCACAGTAGCGACTTTTCTCTGTTCCCAACTTACCGCTCGAAGCGGCAGATAAAACCACCAAGTTGCGCCGTTGGTAAGTATTGCAACTTTAACACCCTGTCTAAAAGCGTAATCTAGAAGTTGTTCTTGGTGTCTTTCCAGCGGTTCACCCCCTTTTTTCACTTCAATGAATATCTGTGGTGTGTTGCCGATCAACAAAGCATAGTCTACCCATCTGTTTTCTACAGAATATTCAGGACTTACTTCTCGGCGATTATATGTGCTCCAACTCAGCGCATCCAATATTCTCAGAATAACACCTAGGCTTATATCAGCTTCGCTAAGGGAGTTTAAGTTCTCATCTGACTGTAAGTCTTCTATAACTTCCAGCAATTTATCAGACATTTTTTACCTCCATAATTAAAGTCCAGTATACATGATAACGCAGATTAGTATCAAACGTTAGATATTTTCCCCTCCATCATGCAAACTCAATCCTTCGCAATTGCTCTCAGCCACAGGGTGAAGGTTGCACCAACCTGATTGGGTTGGGTGTCCTCAAGCCGAATATCCCCGCCGAGATCCGTCATCACCTTTTTGACAATTGCCAATCCGAGTCCCATCCCATCCCGCTTGGTGGAAACATGCGGGGTGAACAGTTTCGGTCGAACTTCAGCAGACATGCCCGGTCCAGTATCGGCGAATTGTACGAACACTTTGGATCCGTCTGTTGATACAAAAGCGCGAATTGCCAAGCACCCTTTCTTCTCCCCTTCCTCCGACATCGCTTCAATGGCATTATTGATAAGGTTGAGGTATGCACGCTTGAGGTGATCTGCATCCGCCGTAACGGTAGGAAGATTAGCGGGAAAGTTGATTTGACAATTGATATGGTTGGGAAATTCGTCGAAGAGTGCTAACGTCGCATCAAGCGTCTCACGCAGGTCCACGGGGGAGAGTTCCGGGGCGGGCATCTGAGCGAGCACGGAAAACTCATCGAGTAACCGTCGCAACCCTTCAACTTCGGCGATAATCGTTTGCGTGCAGCGTTCCAACAGTTCGGAGAGATCATCAGGGTTATTACGGTAACGACGCTGCAAACGTTCCGCCGACAACTGAATCGGGGTTAATGGATTCTTGATCTCATGCGCTAACTTCTGTGCAATATCCTGCCACGCCGCGATTTTTTCCGCGCGCCTTAACTCCTCAGTGCGTGCTTTCAGATCAGAGACCATCCGGTTGAAAGCACCGGCTAAGAGAGCGAACTCATCATCAGTTTGCACCGCCACCTGATAGTCAAGGTTTCCCTTGGAGATTTCTTCTGTGCCGGTAACAAGGGATCGGATTGGGGTGTTAACCCCTTTTGCGAGAACCTTGCTCACAAAAAGGGCGACGATGACAATCAGTGCTGCCGTAATCAACAGGGCAATAATCGTTGCATCTCGCTCCGTTCGACGATATGCGGTCCCTTCCGCATTGAGATCTGTTTCCAGAGGACTGAGTTTATTTTGGATGGCTGACATCTGGGTTCGCATTTGGGCGAGCGTCAATGCCATAGATTTCCCAACCACTACCGCCCCCAAGCGTTTCGTCCCATCCTCTGAGAAGATTGGTACACCACAAATCAAAAAACCTTGGTCTGCCAATTCGTCTGAGATGGTTGGAGCATCAGGTAACGCCTCCAACGGACCCAAAAGAGTGGTGAGTGTTTCGGGTGGGTGATTCGGATTAGTGCTAAAAACGAGATGGCCGTCCCAGCCGTAGATGGCGATGAGGTAATCACCGTAGGTATCCGCGAGTGCGGTGGCTCGGATCTTGACAGCTTCCGGGTCAAAATCATCCAATACGACAACCAAGTCCTCATCAACCGCCAAAAGTTCAGCGGTGTCCGTCAGGGGTAGGTTCTCATAGAGTTCGAGCGTGTGGGCGATTTCACTGGCACCTTCAATAATTGCTGCGGAGTTCGTAAGCGTTAACGCAATTTGGTGATTTGCCCAACGCTCCACGCTTCGACTAATAAGATGGTAGGAGACGAAAACGAGGACAGCAGTGGGTAGCAGTGCCATTCCCACAAAAAGAATCAGCAGCTTGCGTTGAAACTTCAGGCGATTCATGACCATAGGACGTGATGACAATGTGCACACATCTTGGTATTAGAATTCGTTCTGTAATCGCTGCAAAATGTACGGCGGCAGCGCAGGTAAATCAGCTGTGGAAACGCCATCGTCTACCTGTGCGGTCGTCATCATGCCAGGGACAACCGCGCTGACGGCTGGATGGGCAAGGATAAATTTAAGGGCGGCTTGGGGGAGTGTCTCGGTTGCGTCACCGACAATTGCTTTGACGATGTCCACCTTTTGCAGGTCATCGCGCAACTGTTCGGAGGACCAGAGTTTGCGATGGTCGTTGGCGGCAAACTTCGTGTCCAATGTCAATTGTCCGGACAGCAGCCCCGATGCGAGCGGCTGTCGGACGATAACCCCTACACCTTTGGATTGTGCTGCCGGCAGCACCGTCTCAGCCATCGATTGATTCAGGATGTTGTAGGTCAGCATCATTGTGGAGATGCCGGTTTCCTCAACTGCTTTTAGCGCTTGTTCCTCACTACCGAGAGCCATACCGTAAAAACGTATCTTCCCTTCAGCCTTGAGTTGTTCCATTGTCTCGAACGCTTCATCCCACTGTTCGGGAGCCGGAGGCGCGTGAAATTGGTAGGTGTCTATCGTTTCGCGTCCCAAGCGTTGTAGACTCCCCTCCACAGCGGTGCGAATGTAGTCGCGGGAAGTGTTAAATGATGGTCGTTGTTCCCACCCCTGACTCACCCAGCCATCGGAGTCTATTTCATAGCCGACCTTCGTGGCGATAACCACCGCGTCTTGCAAGTTAGCGAAAGCCTGTCCGAGCAATCGTTCAGAGCGACCACCGCCGTACTGATCGGCGGTATCGTACAGAGTAACCCCCTGTTCATACGCATGTTGAAGCAAACGGATGGCCGCAGCGTCGTCTATATCACCCCATTCTCGCCCGCCGAGTTCCCATGTTCCCATGCCGATCTCGGAAACGGTCAAACCTGTCGCTCCCAAACCACGATATTGCATTGCTGCTCCTCCGATTGACGAGCCGTCAAATAGCCTGTCAGTCGATTTTCCAACATCGACCAACAGGATACAAACCACAGTTGAAGGATTGCTAGTTAATCAAGCCCGCGTCCTTCAGTGTCTGACGCAATGCCTCTTCATTGGCGGGTGTGAGCGGTGCAAGCGGGAGCCGCAGCTGGCCGTTAAGTTTTCCCATCATCATGAGGGCTGTTTTCGCGGGAATGGGATTCGTCTCTATAAAGAGGTCCACCGCTAACTGCATGGTTTTATAGTGGAGTTTTCGAGCGAGTTCTATATTACCCGCTTTGAAGGCGTTGCACGTTTCAGCGATATCAGCAGGATCCACATTTGCAACGACCGAGATTACGCCTTTTCCACCGACGGAGAGGATTGGTAAAGTATTGATGTCATCACCCGAAAGCACGACAAAATCATCGGGACACATGGATACCACTTCGCTAGCACGTTTCAGTTCGCCGGTTGCCTCTTTGAGTCCTACGATATTCGGGTGTTCGGCAAGTCGGGCGACGGTGTCCGAAAGAATGTCCGTCCCACAACGACCGGGAACGTTGTAGATAATAATGGGGAGGTCAACGCTTTCGGCAATTTTCATGTAATGTGCGTACAATCCCTGTTGATTGGGTTTGTTATAGTACGGTGTCACGATAAGCGCAGCATCGGCACCAGCAGCTTTTGCGTGTTCCGTAGATCGCAGGGTCCGCGCCGTCGAATTGGATCCCGTTCCTGCAATGATTGGTACGCGACCATTGACCGTATCAACCGTGATTTCTATCACACGGTCATGTTCCTCTTCTGACAGGGAGGGAGACTCACCAGTCGTGCCACAGGGAACGATCCCGTGCGTGCCTCCATCGATCTGGAATTCGATCAGTTCTTTAAGTTTAGCTTCATCAAGAGATTCGTCATCTTTGAATGGTGTCACGAGTGCGACAAAGGATCCTTCAAACATTTTTTGCCTCCTTAGAGTCAGGGTGGTGTTTTGGTGAGTAAATTTTACTAACCTTTCAACTCTTTCAGTATTGACCCTCAAACAACTCGGTGTTTAAATTGGGCTTATTTTAACCGATCCCAGTCAGCGTGTCAATCTCAATATTTACGCAATGCGTAAGAGGAGTCGTTTACGCATCACGTGGCCAAATTTTAATCTACTTGTTGTGCTTTGCTCTTCAGGATACGTCCATCTATTGTTTTACTCCGCCTCCGTATATTGCCCATCAAGATACCCAATTCCCCCAAGCTCCGTTGGGACATGGATAAAGGTGACTGTATCCGCAGCTAACCCCTGCTCAATCGCCGGCGCAAGTTGAGTGGGATGCTCAATGTATACCCCCTTCCCACCAAGTGCTTCGGCAACACGGTCAAAGCGGATTTCGCCGAACACTGTTCCCATGCGACGCTCTGGCGCGCGAGAGTCTGCTTCTATACCCCACGCCCTATCGTGTGCAACGACGGCGACATAAGGTGTATTGAACCGTAACGCCGTTTCGATTTCCGTAATCGTAAAGCCCGCTGAACCATCACCGCTCAAGAGCAGTACCGGTTTGTCAGGTCTCGCTAACTTTGCGGCGACTGCACCCGGCACACCCCAACCGACAATCCCGCTTGCACCGCAGGTGAACCAGTGCGCTGGATGACGATTCCAGAGGGTCATGTGTGCCCAACGTCCGATGTTTCCGCCATCAAGCAGAAAAGTCACGTCCTGATCCAGAAATGGCTGAATCTCCCGACAGATTCGTATTGAGGGGAGCGGAGTTACGTCCGCATGCCCGCGTGTTACCCACTTCGCCAGCAATGCTTCACGGCTTCGGCGTATCTTTGCCAGCCACGCCTGATGATTCCACCTATGGCGTTTTCCTGCATCGTTCAGTCCTTCAAGAACAGACCGTGGGTCGCCGACAATTCCAATCTCCGGCTCAATCGTCTTTGATAGCTCATTCGGATCAACATCAACACGGATAAAACGAACCGATTCAGAAAAAACGGGAGGACGACCATACCCCACCCGGTAGTCAATCCCCGCTCCCAACACCAGTGCGATATCAACCTCCGAGAGATTGGCAAATGCGCCGTTGGTCTCGCCACCGAAGGTTGTACCGACATACGCATCCAAAGGTGTCTCAATGCACCCCCGCGACCACATATTTGAAAAAATCGGAATATGCGTTAGACCAGCAAATTGAGCAAGTGCATCACCAGCATCAGCGTAGAACGCTCCGTTGCCCACAATGATAGCAGGACGTTCCGCATTACATAACTGTTCAACAGCATCACCGATCAGATTTGGATCGCCGGGGGCTTGTGGGTCGATGTAGGTAATCGTGGATGGAGTCTCCTGCAAACGAGCAATGGCTGAATGCGGCATCTGTGCACTAAATACATCACTAGGTATAGTCAAGTGCACCGGACCCGGACGACCGGCGAATGATGCCCCCAGTGCATTGGTAAATTCGTGCTCCAAGACATCGATGCGATCAACAAACCGAGCATATTTACAAACGGGTGCCGCCATGCCCACCTGATCCAGTTCTTGGAAATGCCCCATACCGCGTGTATCTGTCGTGGCACAGCCGCTAATCAGGAGCATGGGGCCACCATCCCAGAAGGCGTTCGCGAGTCCGGTAAGGGTGTTCGTGTGTCCCGGTCCCGCACTCACGGCGACTACTCCAATCCGTTTGGTCATCCGTCCCCATGTATCCGCCATATATGCGGCGGATTGTTCGTTTCGTACGTCAACCACCGGCATCTGCAAATCTACGCATGCGTCGAGAAACGGTTTAAGCCCATTGCCGCAAAGCGCGAAGACGTATTCCACGCCTCGCTGCTGAAGTGTTTGAACCAACCAGTGTGCACCGTTCATATAACGCCTCCTGATGATCCTTCCAGAAAAGTTAGAGTTTGAAAGTTCAACGTTGCGTTTCATTGTGGCTGCCACGAAATGCATCAACCTGCGCTGCAGTTGGCATTGATGGGGCTGCACCGAGCACTGTAACTGCTAATGTACCTGCGACATTGGCGAAAGCAACTGCTTCAACAAAGTTTTCACCCCGTGCGATTCCCGTTGCGAACGCACCGCAGAAGGCATCCCCCGCTGCGGTAGTATCTACTGCCTTGACAGCGTAGGCTGGAACCTGTTGCGTCAGATCGGATGTCAACAGTAGCGCGCCTCGCTCGCCGAGCGTCAAAATCACAGCAGAGAGTCCTTTGTCCAACAACACTTTGGCCGCGCGTTCTGCGTCCGCTAACGAGTGGACCTTGATACCTGATAGTGATTCAGTTTCCACCTCGTTAGGCGTGAGAATATCCACCTGCGCCAAAAAGTTATCCGGCAATTCCTGTGCCGGGGCAGGATTAAGCACCACCATTGCGCCGTTAGATTTCGCGATCTCTGCAGCGCGTTGGGAAGCGGTAATCGGGACTTCCAACTGTAGCAAGAGTACATCCGCAGCAGCGATTGATTCAGAAGCCCGCTCTATATCCCCAATACTCAGACGCATATTGGCTTGCGGGACAAGCATGATACTATTATCACCATCAGCGTCAACCCATATCGACGCAACACCGGTGCCGACCTCCGTATCTCGGATGACATAATCCGTGTGGATTCCCTCCTCGGCGTGGGCAGCCATTAACGTGTCTCCAAAGAGATCGCTTCCGAGTCTACCGATCATCGTCACATCTGATCCCAAGCGTGCGGCAGCGATCGCCTGATTGCTCCCTTTTCCCCCGATAAACATGCCAAACTCTTTCCCCATGAGCGTCTCGCCTGTTTCTGGACGCCGTCCCGCTTTGACCACAAGATCCATATTAAAACTTCCCACAACCACAACCTTTGGATTCTGTTTGTTCATTTCCATCCCTTCTACCGGTGGCATGTTTATACCTATGCAACGACGAAACTGAGTAGATTATAGTCTGACGGATTAGGTTTGTCAACAGGGACGACCGGTTTCTGCGAAAACCTGTGAGCGCAATAGATTACGTCCCTGTGATATACGTTACGAAAAAACGCTTGTCGCACACAACCGATTGTGATAGAATGAAGCCGCAGTTAAACATTGCAGCTATGGAACTTGGAGGGCATTATTATATGAATCTTATCGTTATTGTACTGGATAGTTTTCGTCAGGACCACGTCAGCACCTACCACAAAGGTGCCAGCGTGTTTGAAGGCATTGCGCCGTGTCAAACCCCCAACATCGACCAGTTCGCGGAAGAGTGTGTCGTCTTCGACAACGCCTACCCGGAAGCCTTACCCACAATCCCAATCCGCACTCAACTGATGACGGGACAGCGGACACTCCCATATCGCCCTTGGCAGCCGTTAACTCCGGAAGATGTGGCAATGGCACAGATCTTGAGTCAAGAGGGATACGTTTCTGGACTCATTTCAGATACCTATCACTACCGTGCGCCGAGAATGAACTTCCACCGTGACTTCCATTCCTACCGTTGGATCCGTGGACAGGAGTACGACCCGTATGTGTCCGCTCCACTAAAGCGAAACCTCAATGACTATATAAACGAGAATTTCCCCCAACAGTGGCGCAATCGTATCACTCAGTTTCTGGCGAATACCGACCAGTTCGCAGGTCCCGAGGATTGGTTTCCACATACGGTGGTGGACGAAGCAGTTGAGTGGCTTGAGGACAACCGTCCACATGAGAAGATCTTCCTCTGGATCGATTCCTTTGATCCGCACGAACCGTGGGATCCACCGGATCCGTGGGATACCTATACCGATTCAGATTACAGTGGACCCCGTATCGTTATGCCGATGGGCGGCATGGCAAGCGATTGGGCGAGCGATGCGGAGATTAAGCACATCCAAGGGCTTTACGCTGGTGAGGCGGCTTTTGTGGATCATTGTCTTGGTCGGCTTTTTGATCAGTTGAAGCAGCTTGGGTATTACGACGATTCGTTAATCTTCCTGCTCGCAGATCACGGGCATCCCCTCGGCGATCACGGGAAGTTCCTCAAAGGTGCCGATCGGATGTATAACGAACTTCTCAAGATTCCCTTTATGGTACGTTTGCCGAAGGGTGAAGGCGCACGCCGAACGGGTGCAATCATACAGTTCCAAGACTTTCTTCCAACAGTGCTTGAGGCACTCGGATTCGACAATAACATCTCATCAATGCACGGAGACAGTTTCCTTAACGTTCTCAATGGGGATAGCGACTCGCATCGTGACACTATCATCACGGGATACCATGAGGGCGCAGATCGGTGCATTCGGGATGCGACATGGAGCTACATCCAGCGACCTGAAGGCGAGCCTGACGAACTCTATAATCTCATCGAAGACCCACGTGAGCGGAACAATCTCATTGATCAGCAGTCGGATGAGGCTATCCGTTTGGCATCGCAGTTCGGGAATTATTTCTGGAGGCACGGAAGTGCAACGGCGATCAAGGGGATTCAAGGAAAATACGAATTGGCTTCGGGGCGAGTGGAGTAGAAAACGGTTGTTAATTCCTAAAAAATAAGGAAGGATTTGCATCTTGCAGTTTGTTTCTCAATTCCCCATTCCGAGACCGCCATTCTACGGCGCAAGGGTCGTCACCGATATTTCGTTGGAACAGGTCTACAACTATATCAACCCTGTGGTACTGTTTCGTGTTCAATGGGGCTATCGCCGCCAGCAAGGCACGGCACAACACGAGTATGACCGCTTCATTGAACGAGAGATCGTTCCAGTATACCAGCACTACAAGCAGCTCTGCATGGATAACGATTGGTTACGTCCGTTGGTGGTGTACGGTTATTTTTATGCCCAGTCGGATGGCGACGACCTCATTGTCTACCACGCTGATTCCCAAACCGAATGGGTCCGTTTCACCTTCCCCCGTCAGACGCATACCGAGGAACGACGCTGCATTACCGATTACTTTGCCAGTGTTGATTCCCTTCAGATGGACGTTGTGGCATTTCAGCTTGTCACGATTGGATCCGCAATCACAGAGGTTATGCAGCAGGTTATGGCTGAAGGCAATGAAGGGAGACACCTGCATCTGCGTGGAATGGCCATCGAGACGACTGAGGCACTGGAAGAGTATGCCCACAGGCAGATTCGCCTTGAACTTGACATTGCTGCAGAAGATAGTCCGTATGTCCTCGATCTATTTCACGGAAGCTATCAGGGGGCACGTTTTCGGTTCGGAGATGCTGCCTGTCCGGACATAACAGCACTTGCCGAAGTCTGGCGGCTGCTTGAGCCGGAGCGAATTGGCGTTGACCTTTCTGATGAATTTCAACTGACGCCTAAAAATTCGGTCGCTGCAATTATTGTAGCTCATCCAGAGGCAAGGATATTCAACGTGCAATCATCTTGACTTTAGGGACCAGCCCTAAGAGAACAGAGAAGCTATGAGAACATCTCACCGTTACTTAGATCCCACAGCCCTTTCCCGACTCGGCGGCATGGAGTTAGTCGCTCGCCTTGTTGTGGAGGGTTTTATCACGGGACGACACAAGAGCCCGTATCAGGGCTTCAGCGTTGAGTTCGCAGAGCACCGCCAATACATGCCCGGCGACGCGATCCGTTATATCGATTGGAAGGTGTATGGCAAATCCGATCGTTACTACATCAAGAAGTTTGAGGAGGAAACCAATCTCCGCGCCTATATTCTGCTTGATGCCAGCGGATCAATGAACTACAAATATGATGACAGCGGCATCACCAAATTTGAATACGCCTGTTATCTCGCCGCCTCGTTGACGTACCTCATGCTCAAGCAGCGGGACTCCGCAGGTTTAGCGGTCTTTGACACACATATCAGGGAATACATTCCCCCGCGCGGTGCTGCGACCCACCTGCACGCTATCATGTCCACCTTAGAAAGCATTCAGCCGGGCGAGGAAACGAGCATCAGTGCTACTTTTAACGAACTTGCCAAACGGATTATTCGTCGTGGGTTGGTCATCGTGATTTCCGATCTTCTAGATCAACCGTCAGAAGTTCTCTCTGCCCTCAAGCATTTTCGTCACCGCAAGCACGAGGTCATCGTGTTTCATCTGCTCGATAAAGCTGAGATGACATTCCCTTTTGAAGGTCCGATTGTTTTTCGTGACGTGGAAACAGATAACACGCTCTCAACGCAGGCGGAGGCACTCAAAGCTGGTTATCTGGAACAGCTGAACGATTTCATTCAAGCCTATCGCCGGGGGTGTGGTGCCAGTTTAATTGACTATGTGCAAATCGACACAGCAACACCGTTCGATTATGCGCTGTCGTCTTATCTTTCACGACGGAAGTAAGAGTATGAGTACAATAAAAACAATATCACAGCCCCAATATATCAGGGATTCAGAGCAGCTTGAGGAAGTGATGTCTCGACCTACGCCAGAGGTCATTGAAGCAATGGAGAAAATGACGGGTGATCTCCTTATACTCGGCGTGGGTGGGAAGATGGGACCGACACTGGCAAAGCTGGCAAAACGCGCTATCGACGAATCGGGTTCAAGCAAGAAGGTAATTGGCGTATCCCGCTTCTCAGCACCGGACTTGCGGGCAGATCTGAATCAAGCAGGTATTGAGACCATCGTATGTGATCTACTCAACGAAACGGAGTTGCAAGCATTGCCAGATGTCCCGAATACGGTTTTCATGGCGGGCAGGAAATTTGGCTCCACAGGAAATGAGCCTCTAACGTGGGCGATGAATACATATATGCCCGGACGGATTGCCGAAAAATATCGAAATTCGCGTGTCGTCGTTTTTTCGACAGGAAATGTCTACCCGCTAACACCTATTTCCCACGGCGGCGCGACAGAAACACACCTTGTAGAACCTATCGGTGAATATGCACAGTCCTGTCTCGGTCGTGAGCGAGTGTTTGAGTACGCTGCGAATCAATTCGGTACACCCCTTGCAATTCTCCGTTTGAACTATGCCATCGATTTGCGGTATGGCATCCTGATGGACATTGCAGAAAAGGTTTACAGCGAGAGCACGGTAGATGTAACCATGGGAGCCGCCAACGTCATCTGGCAAGGAGATGCAAACGCGGTTGTACTGCGCAGTCTCATGCACTGCCAAAATCCGCCGATTGTTCTCAATCTCACGGGCCCAGAAATTATCTCAATTCGCTGGCTTGCCACACGGTTCGGTGAAATTTTCGGGAAAGTACCTATCTTTGAGGGGACAGAGGCAAATACGGCACTCCTGAACAATGCCGCTCGGTGCCATCAGCTTTTCGGTTATCCGCGAATTTCACTTGAGCAGATGGTACAGTGGGTGGCGCACTGGGTAGAAATCGGGGGACTGACCCTTGGAAAACCAACGAAATTTGAAGTGCGGGATGGCAAGTTTTGAGCTTCGGTTGAAACTTAGACAATAGGAAACCTCTTGCTTCTCCCCAATTTGCGGTACTATTTAACAATCACCATCCGTCTGGTAGGGGTATAATCCCCCGCCCGGAACTGATAAAAGTAGATACCGCTTGCGACCAATTCGCCGGTTCCGTTGCGTCCATCCCAATACGCTGCACGATTCCGAGCAGTATAGAATCCTGTTGGCTGATGCCCCAGATCTAATTGACGCACCATCGCACCTGTTGCGTCGTAGATTGTGAGTGTCACATGGGAGGCATGCGCAAGGTGATACGGTATCCACGTCTCTGGATTGAACGGATTCGGATAGTTAGGCAACAGTCCTGTTTCTTTTGGTATCAACGCAGCGAGGAGCTGCTCAAGGAAGAAAATTCCCCTTCGCAATCTTAGATCCGTGGGATCTAACCCCTGCGTTTGAGTGAGCCAACCCCGAACCTCCGCCGCGGTGAGGGCACCAAGGGCCGTGGGACGTGCGGAAGGTGCCGCCGCGATCTCCCCTATCGCCCCGGCAACCGTGACGAGATCCAGAATATTGACCACGCCATCCCCGTTAAGATCGACATCGTTCTGTCCTATCCTCCCAAAGTTTGAACTAACATGTGTCAAATCTTGGAGGTTCACCACGCCATCGCGGTTGACATCTCCGAATACCGTTGTGGGCGGGAGTTCCCACAGGAGCAACGTGCCATCCTCACTCCCGGTCGCCAGCATCCGTCCATCCGGGCTGAACGCTATGCTGCCGATCCAACCCGTATGTCCGGCAAGAGTCTCCTTCTGTTCACCTGTGGCGACATCCCATAGACGGGTGGTCTCATCATAACTCCCAGTTGCCAGTGTCTTTCCATCTGGACTGAATGCGATACTAATGACCCCATCCCTATGCCCGGTGAAGGTACGGATGTGCTCACCCGTGATGACATCCCATAGACGGTTGGTATAGTCATAACTGCTACTTGCCAGGATCCGTCCATCCGGACTGAACGCTACGTCACTGACCCCACCCGTATGCCCGGTGAAGGTTCCCTTCTGTTCACCTGTCACAACCTCCCACAGATGGATAGTCTTATCCCACCAACCCCCACCACTCACCAGCGTACGTCCATCCGGACTGAATGCGACACTATCAACCCAACCCGTATGTTCGGTGAGAATGCGCTGGTGTTCACCCGTTGTGACATCCCACAAACGGATAGTATTGTCTGAATCTCCACTTGCCAACGTGCGTCCATCCGGACTGAACGCCACATCATTGACCACGTCCGTATGCCCGATGAGAATCCCTTTCCGTTCACCCGTCACAGCATCCCACAGGTGGATCTCGTTATCACTCACACCTGCTAGAAGGTGTCCATCCGGACTAAATGCTACGTCCCAGACCCAAGACGTGTTCATTGTGAAGGTGCGCGTGTGTGCACCTGTGATCGCGTCCCACAACCGAACGGTCTCATCTCGACTGAGTTGCTAGGGTACGTCCATCTGGGCTGTATGCTACGCTCCAAATCCAATCCGTGTGCCCTGTAAATCTGCGCTTATGTTCCCTTGTGGGCGGGAGTTTCCACAGGAGCACCGTGCCATCCCCACTCCCGCTTGCCAGCGTCTCCCCATCCGGGCTGAACGCAAGGCTAGTGACAGTCCACGTATGCCCCGTGAGTGTTCCCTTGGAGACACCTGTGGTGACATCCCACAAACGGAGGGTATAGTCCCATCGCCTCGCGCCACGTTGTCCCCCGCCACTAGCGAGCGTCCGTCCATCCGGGCTAAACGCAAGGCTCAAGACATCATCCCCATGCCCAGTCAGTGTCCCCTTCTGTTCGCCTGTCACGGTGTCCCACAGACGAATCTCTCGACTACCCGCACTTGCGAGCGTGTTTCCATCTGGACTAAATACGAGGCTCCAGATAGTCGAACCTTGGGCGAAGAGGGTCTCCTTCTGTTCACCTGTAGCGACCTCCCACAGACGGATAGTACCGTTCCAATCCCCACTTGCCAGCGTCTCTCCATCCGGACTAAACGCAAGGCTCTGGATCCCTCCCGTGTGCCCAGCGAATGCTTGCTTGTGTTCACCTGTCATAACATCCCATAGATGCACTATATTATCGTTGTCACTCGCTAATGTCTTTCCATCCGGACTAAATGCCACGGGGCCAACAAAAGACGTCTGCCTAATTGTCAACTTCTGTGCGCTTGTAGCGAGATCCCACAAGCGAACGGTATTGTCACTACCCCCACTTGCTAACGTCTTCCCATCTGGACTGAACGCTACGCTAGTGGCTCTATCCGTATGCCCGGTGAGGGCCCGCTTGTACCTTCCCGTCATCCCATCCCAAAGATACACCGCACCATCCTCCTTCGCACTTGCTAGTGTCTGGCCATCTGGACTGAACGCAACACTAGAGATACCAGACACATGCCCCATGATCGCCCCCTGCTGTTCACCTGTTGCGACATTCCACAGATACAATCCCTCCTCCCCGTCACTCGCAAGTGTCTTCCCATCTGGACTGAACATAACATTATAGACCAAACCCGGCTGTCTGATTATCTGCTTGTGCTTACCCGCTGCGACATCCCATAGCCGCAACGTGCCATCCCAACTTCCACTTGCCAATGTTTCCCCATCTGGGCTGAACGCAACGCTAGGGACTCTATCTGTATGTCCGGTGAGGGTCAGTTTGCGTTCACCTGTTACGGCATTCCATAGACGGATGGTCTCGTCATAGCTTCCACTTGCCAGTGTGCGTCCATCTGGACTGAACGCGATGCTATAGATTGCGGTTGGATGGCCGTTTGTCCATTTATGTTTACCCGTTGCGACCTCCCACAGTCGCAACGTACCGTCTGAATATCCAGCTGCTATCGTCCCTCCATCCGGACTAAACGCGATGTTATAAACCCAAGACCTAGGCTCGTCAAACGTCCACTTGTGTTCACCCGTAGCGACATCCCACAGACGGATGGTCTGACCCCTACTTCCACTTGCCAGCGTTTTCCCGTCCGGGCTAAAGGCGAGGCTAGTTATCCAATCTCCATGCCCTGTGAGGATCTGTTTGTGTTCACCCGTGGCAACATCCCACAGACGGATAATCGGGTACTCCCGTCCCTCACCGCCAGCGAGAGTTCGTCCATCAGGGCTGAAGGCGAGGCTAGCGACCCAATCTGTATGCTCAGTAAATAGGTCAATCTCTTGGAGGGTTGCCGTATCATAGAGCCAAATCCCGGTGGAGCCAGCGACAGCGAGACGTGTCCCGTCCGGAGAATACTGAAACTCACTTATCCTGCCTTTACCGAGGCGCGCTTTGACATTCTCGGGTAAACGCCATTGCGGAGAATCTTGGGCAAAGCTGTCCTGTAGAAACAGAGCAAAAACGAATAACAAGCTAAACTTGAAAAACAGCTCCCTTTTCATGGGGTGATCCTCCTTTTTGAAGTGGAAGGGGAATACTTTCTATTCCAGTCAGTCGAACTTCTTATCTTACCCAATAGTTGGTTGGGTAGGCTTCCTAGCCAACCTTCGTCCCAATCCGCGACGGTTATCGAACAACCTGTTTGAGCCATCCCCACATCGTGAATGTCCTATCCGCGGGAGCAACAACAAGAGGCGGACGAAACCACACAGGAGAGACGTCCTGTTCCAAAAACTTTGCGGTGAGGTTTTGAGGAATCTTCCTGTTGACGTTCATTACGTAGATATCATTGTTCCCATTCCCATTAGACGTGAAAGTAATGCGTTCGCCGTCAGGGGACCACGAGGGATTCCAAGCATTACCGAGGTTTTTGGTCAGTCTTTGAAGATTCTTCCCATCGGTATCCATCACGTAAATATCCAAGTTCCCCTCCCTCTCAGACGCGAAAGCAATATGCTCACCGTCAGGCGACCATGAGGGAGTCCAGTCAGAACCGGGGTTTCTGGTGAGCCTTCGAGGATTTCCTCCGTCGGCGTCTATCACGTAAATCTCAGCATTCTCGTCTCTATAGGACACAAAGGCAATGCGTTCTCCATCAGGAGACCATGAAGGAGAATTGTCACCTTCGGGGTCGTTTGTGAGTTTGACTGCGTTCCCCCCATCGGCATCCATCACATAGATGTCTGTTTCCCACCAAAAGGCACCCCTACTAGAGGAAAAGACAATGCGTTCACCGTCAGGAGACCACGAGGGAAAACGGTCAATCAGGCGATTGTTTGTGAGTTTTTGAAGAGTCCTTCCATCGGCATCTATCACATAGATGTCGATATCCCACCCGCTTTCACCCTTCTCAGACGAAAAGACAATCCGTTTACCGTCGGGAGACCAAGATGGATCCCAGTCAATCGCGGGATTGTCTGTGAGTCTTCGTGGATTCTTCCCATCGGTATCCATCGCGTAAATTTCAAAGTTCCCCTCCCTATTAGATGCAAAGGCAATTTGTGCCTGTGCATCAACACCTATCATCAGCAGCGTCAGACCCAAAGCGAAAATGAAATATGCGAGGTTATGTTTCCGTTGCATCTACCCTACCTCCTTTGTTTCCCAACAATTGCTGTCAGATGAAAATTACCCGCTCATCAATCACATGCGCAATTTAGATGCCACAGTCATCTCGAATCACTTGAGGGGATTGTGGAAAAAACCGGATTCGTTGGCGAATGCTCTCTCCGGACGACTTTCCAGCCGGTTCTGATATGAAGCCGCATCTCAAAAGAAATGTCGTACTAACAAAGGAATTGTCGAAACTATGCCACACTATCGTCGCAGAAATGCTACACTCGCTACGCTCAGTGAATGTCCTTAGATTTTTCTTGAACACTTCACATATATGTGCTATATTGAAATGCCATCTGGAAAGGAGACCGTCAAATGATGGAATCACAAGCCGCTGTTGAAAAACGCTATCGTGAGGCGTTAGATTCCCTCGTCACAAAGATCGAGAAGGATCGGAATATCATTGCTGCCATTCTGTGTGGTAGTATGTCCTACGACCAAGTATGGGACAAGTCCGACATCGACCTCCTGCTCGTCCAAAGGGAGGGCAAAGGTGACCCCAGAGGTTACACCCTATCAGAAAACGATGTCAACATCCATGCGGAAGTCGTTCCAAGAGGTCAATTAAGGCAGTGGCAGGAAGCAGCCCTGCAAGGTTCGTTCGATCACTCATTCTTTTCCCATAGTACCCTCCTTTTCTGCAGCGATGAATCAGTCAAGAGATGGTATCAAAACGCCAACCTACATAACATCGGTGCGAGGGATAGGGCGCTCCAACTCCTCATTGTTGCAGCAGGATTGCTCCCTACATTGAAATATGCCGAAAAGCAGTTTTATGTCAACAGAGACCTCAACTATAGCTTTCTGTCCATCCTACGCACGGTGGAAAGCTTGGCGAGAATCGAGGTGATCCTAAATGATGAGGTGCCGTCGCGAGAAGTCATTCAGCCCGCACTTGAATATAATCCCGATTTCTTCCGCATCACCTACTCAAATCTGATCAATTGTAAGAAAAATGAGGCGGTTATCCAAAATACGCTGAATACCATCAATGCCTACCTCGACGATAAACTATTTATCTTTCAACCGATCCTGGATTTCTTAGCCGAAGCGCACGGACCCCGATCGACAACGGAATTGAATAGCTACTTCCAAAAGAAGATTGGTGAAAACCGCCTTGATGCTGCCTATGAATGGTTAGCAAGAAAGGGGATCATCCAGCGGGTGTCTACTCCTGTTACACTCACGCTGAGAAGTCAGGTAGAGATAGAAGAAGCCACCTACTATTACGACAAAGAGGCAGCTGCCTCCTTGGATGAAGTGCCTCCCCCGAGATTGAAGAAAGATGTCCATCCAGACATTATGGAGGCAGCGGATACCTTCATTGATAAAATCAAGGAGGATCGGTATATCATCGCCGCGATTCTCACCAGTAACCTCGCAGAGGATAACGTTTGGGAACATACCGATGTCAACTTCCTCCTCGTTGGGCGTGACGACGCAAAATTCGATGAACACTACAGTCTGGTAGAAAACGGTGTGAATATTAATGTGACGATGCATCCGCAGAAACGGTACAAACAGATCCTCGAAGGTGGGTTGCAGGGAAGTGAGTTGCATTCGATTCTCGCCAGAAGTCAGGTTCTATTTTCCAGAGATGAAGTTATTGAGGAGTGGCATAGCAACCTGAAGCACATTGGTCAAAGAGACCGAGAAACGCAATTTATGAACGCCGGAAATGGTATCTTCGCGCTATTGACAAAGGCAGAGAAGTGGTTCTACCTGAAAAAGGATTTCAATTACTGTTTTTTGTACATCATGCTTGTGGTTGAGCAATTAGCGCGGGTTGAGACAATCATGCACGGGGAAGTACCTAAGCGGAAAGCCATTTATCAAGCTAAGGTGCACAATCCTGATTTCTTTGACGCGGTGTTTACGGATCTAATAAATAAGGAGAAGGATGAGAAGACAGTTCGCGTCGCACTTGAGATTATTGATCGTTATCTGGAAGATCAGACCTTCTCCCTTTTTCAACCACTTTTCGATTTCTTAGCGAGTGCAGGCGGTACGCGCACCGCCACCGAATTGAGTGACCATTTCGGGGTGCGGCAGGCTTGGGTTGGATTTCTATGTGAATGGCTGGCGCAAAAGGGGGTTATTGAGCAGTTCGCTTCCCCACTGCGGCTGACCAAAGAAAGCCAAATCTCTGTTGAGGAGGTCGCCTATTACTACGATGCGGACAATCCCTTCTTAGATGAGATGAGGTGATGCAGGCACTATCGCGCTTGCATTGAGCGAGGGTTAGTATAACTTTCACCCATCGTTCCATATTCAGTTTGAACTTGGTAGTCGCTTTCGATACACACCTATGCTATAATGGCGCGATTCTCTCAGACGGACTAACTAAAGCTGTCAAGGCGGAACAGTCTCAGAATATCTGACCTTAATCCAAAAAGTCTACCCATCATATATCGTGTTTGAAGGAAAGCATGAAAATTACCGAAGTTAAAACCTACAATCTCAGTTATCCCTTAATCGAACCTTTTGCAAATGCCCGGTCGTGGTCAAAGGCACGGCATGCTGGTATCGTGGAGATTTGCACCGATGGTGGCATTACCGGTTGGGGCGAAGGTACAAGTACGCCATCGCAAGCCGCAATTGATGCATGCCTGATTGGAGAAGATCCGTTTGATATAGAGGTCATCTGGAATACGATGCACCAACGTGGTGGGAGCAGTGCCGCTGCCATAAGTGGAGTAGACATCGCGCTGTGGGATATCGTGGGGAAAGCGTTGAATCAGCCCATTTATCGCCTCCTCGGCGGTGCGTTCAGAAACCAAATTCCTGCCTATGCCACAGGGCTTTTCAAAAAGGATGTACCCGACATCACCCAAGCCTTGATGGACGAGGCAAAGGGTTACGTTGATCAAGGGTTTTCTGCCATGAAAATGAAGGTCGGGTTTGGGGAAGCCTACGATGTCAAAAACGTTGCCGCTGTGCGCAAAGCAATCGGAGATGAGATTATTCTTGCGGTTGATGCCAATTGCGGTTATGATGTTGGGACAGCGATTGACGTTGGACAGAAAATCGCCGAAAATGATCTCTTCTGGTACGAAGAACCTATCACGACAAATGATGTGGAAGGTTATGTCGAAATTCGCAGGGCACTCAATATGCGAATTGCGGGCGGTGAAGGCTTACAAGGACGGTGGGCGTTTCGAGACCTGATCCAAAAGCGTGGATATGACATCGTGCAACCCGATATTAGCATCGCGGGTGGATTCACTGAATGCCGTAAGGTCGCGGCAATGGCGAGCGCCAACCATCTCCGCGTACTCCCCCACATGTGGGGCAGCAGCATCCGTCTCGCTGCCACATTGCACTGGCAAGCAACGATCCCAGATGCACCGCAGGCGTTAAACCCCATCCCTTCGTTGTTTGAATTCGATATGACCGAAAACCGCTTACGCACCGATCTTGCTAAAGTGCCGATTCAAGCAGTTGAAGGCTATGTAGCTGTCCCGCAGGAACCGGGATTGGGAATTGAGATTGATCGAACCGTCCTAGAGAAGTATGCTTCATAGGATAGAATACGATGAGATCTACGATACATTGGTTAATTGGCGGGGTCACTGTTTTATGTTTAGGTACATGGTTTCTGTATCCCAATCGGATTGAAAGTGGAGAGCCGAGTGGAAAAGAGGTGCAGGCAACCAAAACCAACAGCGAATTTAGCCACGAACTATTTGACCAAGTTTTGCGAAAATATGTCAATCCACAAGGGTTGGTCGACTACGCTGGGCTCAAAAGCGATTCAGGAACGTTAGAATCCTATCTGAATCTACTTGCCGTGAACGCGCCCAGCGATAAAGCAACTTTTCAAACTGGACTCGCTTTTTGGATTAACGCCTACAACGCATTGACAATCAAGGGCGTCTTGGACCACTACCCAACGACAAGTGTGCGTAAGGTCAAGCTATTCGGTGGCTTCTTTTCTCGTATCAAGTTCCAAGTTGGTGGGCGTAGCTATACCTTGGACAACATCGAGCACGATATTATTAGATATGATTTTAGTGACCCACGCGTCCATTTCGCGCTGGTTTGTGCGTCGCTGGGATGCCCCATCTTGGAAAGTCGAGCGTTCGTCCCAGAAACACTTGAAAAACGGCTCGACAATGCCACGGCGAATTTCATCAATAATCCAGAAAAAGTACGTTTAGATCGTGAAAACGGTGTACTGCACCTTTCGCAGATTTTTGAGTGGTACACGGAAGACTTTGAGGACACCCACGGCACCGTCATCAACTTCATTTCGGAATATCTTCCGGAGGTGGACGCAGCATTTCTCAAAGAAGAAGAAGTCGAGATTCAATATTTGGAATATGATTGGAGTCTCAACGCGCAGTCAAGCGTGGAAGAGCAAAAGTGAGCCGTAGCTGGGATTTGTACGCTACGACCTATTAATGGGGGCGGCTGGCACCCCGAGGGCGGTGTATAATTGTACACGGTCTTTGCCAGAACAACTAAATTCTTTCCGAAATCAGAATAACGGTTGGAAAGGGAAAAATGGCAACGCAATATCACTTTCTTGTTTCTTGCAAGAAAATAACAGATACGGAATGGACGATGGAAACGCAAGCGGACAACGGTGACGTTCCTATGGCGATCGTTCATCCGGACTCAGAGACAGATGGCGTTTTAACAACAGATCCAATTACGCGAACAATTGCGGAGGTGAAGATTATGACGCGCTACCTCCGCCAATTAAACCGTCACAGTGGGAGAGGGACCGTCGGACACAACGACTCGGTAGTTCGGAACATTAGTCAACGTCTTTCGCAGCTACAACTTGGACAACAAATTACCGTAAAAATCTCTTTTTTTAAGCATAAGGGATTAAAGTCAGGATTATACGAGATTAATTCGCTTGGCGTGTCTCCTCCGATTAACCGTGCCCGACCTCTGGTCGCAACACTCTCACGGGAACAGAAGACACGGATTCCTCAAGTGCTTGTTGATGCCGTGACCAGTTTAGAAAATCACGTTGACACCTTGCAGCGGGAACTTCATGCAGCACAAAGAATCTTGAACGAATACGGAACGCAATTAGAAGCGCAAGAAAAACAGATCCAACGATTAGCAGTAGAAAACAACCGGCTAAGAAAAAACCGGGCTTCACAAACAACACCCACCCAAGCGAGCGATACACACTCACAAGAAACAGATGCTTCACAACCTTCCTCATCGACCGAGGCAGAAAATGAAGATCAGATGAACACCGAAGCCCAGAGTCTGTTTCAGCAATTTATGAAAACCTCAAAGCCCTCGAAAACTTAGAACAAACTACCTGCCAATTATTCCTCAAAAGATCGCAGCACGGGAGATGAGTGCTCTATCACTCACGCTATTAAATGGATTACTCATCCGCGTGATGATACACCTCTATTTCTTCTCTTCGGTTAATTTAGCGACAAATGCAACGATGTCAGCGATGTCTTGGTCTGACAATCGATCCTCGCTGAAGAAGGGCATTATAAAGCCACCCTTGCGGATATAAGCGGCGATTTGATGCTTACGTTTCTCTAAATCTCGCGGCGGTCTCCTTTTGACAAGTTGGGAACCGATACCCGACTTTTTAGCAGTTGGGTGGCAGACATTGCATGCCTGACCATACAATTTCCAACCTCTCTGTGCATCACCCTCCATCGCAAGAATCTTATCCGCAGCTGCACTCGCAGCATCTTTATCCAGCATTGTAATTTGGAACTGAGGTCCCTTGTTATCTCCGGAGACATGCTCGAAATAAGCCATCAGAGCTGCAGCTTGGTCCTCTGGTATTGCAGTCGGATCGACTTTATTGGAAGGAACTTTCTGCAGAAAATGCTGATAGCAGAAGCCACCACCGCCGGCAGAACGTGCGAAGATATCCGCTGTAATCATCCCACCTTTTGCCGTGCCACGATGCGGTACACCGATAATGCTGTGTCCCGCCCGTATTCGACCGTCGGGGTTGGTTGCTTCATCAAAATCTGCGTGGCAATCTGAGCAGGAGAGCCCACTGGCTTTAGCGGGATCAAGCGTCCCACCAAAAGACGGGTCACTGAAGAGTTCCCGTCCCATCTTGGCTTCTTCAGACATTTCTGCGTCTACTATGGTTGCTAATGAGAGTGTTAAGAGTGCTGCTAAGACAAAAACAACAGTTCTGTACATTAAAAATCTCCTTTTGTGCGTCGTAAACGACGTGCGACTAAAACTACCGTGATAAACGGGTGCTACACAAGATGGCTTCTTTAGCTTTCATATACTATGCTGCGGCATTCACCGCTTGGATGAGCGCAATGATATAGCCGAACTGAAACGCCCACGCCTGCCGCACTCGACCTGAAACCCCCGGAGGCGAAGCATCATCCGGATGATGCGGCGCATGGTCGGGCATCAGCATGTAGGGGTATCCTACATCTGCAAGCACTTGTGCTACTTTGTGCATGTCTACATCACCTTCGTCGGGCCAAACCTCCTGAAAGTTGTGTAGCCCACCGCGGATGTTGCGAAAATGGATATTAAACAGCTTCCCTTGTTCTCCGAAGTATCGCACAATCTCGTACAGTTCTTCACCTGGATTTTCTAATCCTTCCGAAGCTGTTCCACAACAAAAGTTGAATCCATGGCAGGGGCTGTCGACTAACTCCACGAAACGTTTCAGTCCTTCAAAAACCGGGTAGTTCCACCGTTCTACGCCCTTCAAAACCGGTGCCGGGGGATCATTGAGGTGACAAGCCATCTGCACGTTGTTCGCCTCTGCCACAGGGAGGACCCGCTCCAGATAATAGGCAACCCGATCAAACGCTTCGTCCCGGGTTACCCGACCCGCTTCAGTCAGCGTTTCATTGTCGAACTTTGACATATCAAAGGTGCTATATGTAGTTCCACCCCGTCCGGGTGTGCTATCCGTCCGTTGATGCTGAACAATGCAGAAGTTATAGTTTAATCCACGGAGTCCAGCTTTGCCTGCATTTTCAATAGTTTCGCAAACTGCATCGAGGTCTCGGTCACGCTGTGGGTCTTGAGCAAGAGTGATACTCTGCGGTAGTCCGATATGAATCATCTCAAGGCTAACGCCTTCGGCTGCGGCTTCTTCCTTATGTCGGAGCAGCGTTTCTGCCTCTGTATTTTCAACGGAGGCATCCATGTGTGTCACGCCGTGTCGGACGAGAAATTCCAGCTCTGGCTTTGATGTCCCTATACCTTGAACGCCCACGTGCATTTTTGCTTTTCCTTGTTGCGACTGATTCATGATTAAGTTCTCCTTTTTTGGAGTGGATAGTTTGGGCAGATTGGGCTATACAATGTTATTTTATTTCTCTAACGGCTGCTTTGCTATCGGGATACACCCTAATCCCTTATTATAAAAAGATAAGGTCTGATCATAAATTAATGGGACATTGTAACTGAGATGCACAATTCGCGTCAACATAAAAGGATTGACCCCGATTGTCGGTATGTGGTAGACTCCTCTCAGGTATCTTATGAAGAAGATCGCAGGCATTAAGGCTACAACGGAGAGAAAAAACGTATGGACGTTGAGCAGTTGAAAGTCGAGCTAGAAGAATACGGCTTCGTCATTATACATAACCTGATTCCCACCGATCAGGCAGCCCTCATGTCAAACCGTTTGATGGAAATCATGCGTCAGCAGCCAGATAAGGATATGCCAAATCAGAACCTGCGTGGCGTGTTCAATTACGATGACCAGGATACGTTCATTCCGCTCGTTACCCATCCGGTGTACTTGGAGTTGGCAACGCACATGTTGGGTCCCGGCTTCCAGATGGCAGAAGTCGGTGCACGGTGGATTAAGCCGGGGGCAGAAGCACAGAATCTTCATGCAGATGTACCAATCGGCTGGTTTCCGCAATCCGGCTTGGCGATACCGGACGCCTGCTTTCTCGTCAACTGTATCTGGATGTTGACCGATTTTACGATCGAGAACGGTGCCACACAGGTGATGCCTTTCAGCCATCATGCCCGTCGAACCCCACGATCTGGGGTGAATTACAACCATCTGGTAACCGCTGAAGGTCCCGCGGGTTCCATTGTGATCTTTCACGGAGCTATTTGGCATCGAGGGGGAGCCAACATCACTGCGGACAAGCATCGCATGGGTGTATCAAGCGGATTTCACGCCTCATGGATGGACCCAGCAGCCGGAGGATGGTATCTAATGCAGAGAGGTGTGCGCGACCGGATGCCACCAGAGGTCCAAGCAATGAACCGACACGTGATCGAGGGCTAATACCGACTTGTCTCAATAGCCGGATCACAGGTTGTTTTCTATCTCGATCCTAATGGGGATGGATCAACGAGGAGCGAGTCATGGCAGAGAAGCGAGCATGTTGGGGATTGTTAAGCACCGCCCGAATCAATGAGCGGTTGATTCCCGCCATCCGTGATTCAGAGCGGAGCGAACTCTTGGCCGTGGCAAGTCGTAGTAAGGACCGGGCACAGGCTTTTGCCAAACAGTGGGACATTCCTCACGCCTACGGCACCTATGAGCAAATGCTTGCTGATCCAACAATCAACATGATTTACCTCTCCCTACCCAATCATCTGCACACTGAGTGGGCGCTCAAGTGTGTGGAAGCAGGAAAACATGTCCTGTGCGAAAAACCGATTGCCATCACGACCGAAGAGGTCGTGCGTATGGCACAGGTAGCTGAGAGAAATGGGGTCATCATACAGGAAGCGGCAATGATGCGTTTCCATCCGCAGACCCGATATCTGCGCAAGTTGGTTGCCAACAGAGCTATAGGTGATATCCGTCTGATCCGCGGCGTTTTCGCGTTCACACTTGAAAATCCGGGAGATATCCGACTGGATATGAATATGGGTGGAGGTTCATTGTGGGACTTGGGTAGTTATTGCGTGAGCTTTGCGCGCACGGTGCTACAAGCGGAGCCGGTTGAGGTCAGTGCGTATCAGGTCAGCGGCGACAGCGGTGTCGATCTCAGTTTCTCAGCACAGATGCAATTTCCCACTGGTACACTCGTTCACTTTTTCTCTAGCTTCCAGTCATTTCCCCATATTGAGGCAGACTTTCTCGGCACTGAGGGAAGGATTTATGCAGATATACCATGGGTTAATCATATTGGTGCTTCGGCCAATGTGCAGGTGACGCGCAGTGGTGATGCCGAAGGAATATCAACCTTCAGCGACAGCATGGACGGGCGGACGACCGATACGAAGACGTATGAGAATATCAACGCCTATCAATGCGAGGTAGATTCGATGGTGGAGAATGTTCTGGATGGAACCGAACCGGTAATTTCGTTGGCAGACAGTTGGAAAAACGTAGCAGCGATAGTCGCTTTGCACGAATCGGCACGGACAGGCAAGCCTGCCAAACCCGCAACGTAGAATAACGAACTCACCTAACCTCACCATTGAGATATGTCAGTAGGAAACAACGACTATTCTTCCGTACCAGCCCATTGATATGGTGCTTAGAGGTTTCTTATGAAAATTAAAGAAATTCGTGCTGTCAACGTAAACATCCCACGCACCCCGCCAAAAACTAAGCCGCGCCGTCCGACGTGGAATCGAAGTGCGCCACGTGCCCTACCTATCAATAAATATCCAGAGTTTTCCCGATTACCAAGCCAAATGCCTGGTATGGGCGGTGGACAGGTATGGGTGCAGATCACTGCCGAAGATGGGACGTGGGGCTTGGGAGCGTGTAGTTTTGGTGATTCTGTAGCAGTATTGATTGATCAAACCTTTGCGCCGCTGTTGGAAGGTCGAGATTGCCTTGCCACTGAATATCTCAACGATCTAATGTGGCGTTCGATGCAGCGACTTGGGGCGGCAGGCCATGCTGCGGTGGCGCAGAGCGGCATAGATCTGGCATTATGGGATCTCAAGGGAAAACTGCTGGATTTACCTGTATATCGACTGCTTGGCGGACCGTGCCGAGATAAAATAAAACTCTATGCCACAGGCGATGATCTCGACTGGAGTATGGAACTCGGTTTCAAGGCTTTCAAAGTCACAAACCCGGCGCATTACGAGATGGGTATTGAGGGATTGAATCTGGTCGAGGAGAAACTTGCGGTGGCGAGAGAAACGATCGGTTCTAACGCCGAATTAATGCTCAATGCGGTTATGTCATATAACGTGGAGTTCGCCGTACAAATCGCTGAACGGCTGCGCCCCTTCCGGATGCGATGGCTGGAAGAGCCCTTAATCCCAACAGACCTTGAGGGGCACATAGAGTTGAAGAAATCGGTGCCTTGGATGCCACTCGCCACCGGCGAAGACCACCACGGGCGGCATGCGTTTCGGCAGCTCGTAGAGCACCGGTGCGTGGATGTCGTACAACCTGATCTTAAGTGGTGTGGCGGACTTTCCGAGGCGATCAAGATATACACCATCGCTGAAGCGGCAGGCATCGTATCAATCCCACACGGCGGTGGGAATACACCTTTTGGTCAGCATTTCGCTATGGCACTGCCCGAATCGCCGATGGCAGAATACTGGCTCGGTACAGATCCCGGCATACCGCTTTCCGAGGTACGCTCTATTCCCGGCATGACGACACCGACGGAGGGCTGCTTAATTCCTTCAGATGCACCGGGGTTTGGCATGGAAATCAAGGAAGAGTGGATACAACCGTGGGGATAAGATCTCGTTGACCATATAGGTCAGCCAACCGACAATCTGCGTAAGAATATCAATTGCTTATAATTTGTTTGAAGTTCGTAACAAATTACAGTGCGCAAGCCGCAGCGAAAGGAAGGATTGTCATGAAAGTAGATCGTAGTCAATTTCTTGAGGACGGGTATGTTGTCCTACGCAATGTCATTCCAGCAGACGAATTGGATCCGCTGCGCGCAAGCTATGAAATACTGGTTGAGCGACAAAAAGCAATCTGGGCGCGGGAACGTAAACCGGACGATCCACCCGGCGGCGAGTGGGAGAGGTCCGCTCAGCCACGATTGCTCCTCCACCGAAATCCGCTTGCAGATCTGATAGATGAGGATACCGCCAGCGCGGTGGAGATCTGGCTTCATGAAAACACACAGGGTGCCAGCAGTGAACTGTTGGGAGTATCTGATGCCGCGGTTACGGAGATGATGTTGATGTGTAACCCGGTCCAAGATCGAGGTCCCGCCCATTGGCACCGCGATTTATACCCTCCTTACGGTGCCCCGTTGCAAGGTTATGTGGACGATATCATCGAAGGAGGTCCCAGATACGTGCAGTGGAATCTCTGTCTCTACGATGATGAGGTGTTATGGGTGATGCCCGGCAGCCACGCACGTCTCAACACAGATCGAGAAAACGAGTTACTACGAACAAACCGCCATATCCCTTTTCCCAGCGGTGTTCAGACGCACCTAAATGCGGGTGATGGGGTAGCCTACATTCTGCCGATTTTGCATTGGGGCAGCAATTATAGCACCAAAATGCGGCGCACGATTCACGGCGGCTTTTCAACTTTCACCCAGTATGAAAATCAAAGCTACATGAAGTATTTGTCAGCTTCTGCTCAAGTGACATTTGAGCACTGGATACAGCGCAGTGAGCAGATGATAGCGCACACCGAGTCAACGCTTCGAGCCGCTATTGAAAAGGATGTCGTTGCCTACCACGCTGCTCTCGAAAAACTTCATCCGGGCCGAGGGGAAAAGGGAAAAATGCTCTCGACAGTGTACTTGAGCAAGATTGCCAAACGCGTGTATGATTGTAAACATCCCGATTTTGGTAACCTACCACAGGAAACCCGTGACTCAATCATTCGATCGCATCCAATAACGCTCCAGTGGGGCTTGCCTCTTGCGAACCGATTTTCTTTCGAAGAGGCGAAAATCTTGTGGGATCGGTTCAAGCCGGTTGATGCCCGCATCCAGTCGGATGTCGAGGCTGCTGCTCCCGGATATGAGAACCGTCCGTCGCGGTATCACTTCAATGAGATGCCTATCAATTTTAGTGTTGCAGACTTCATCGCTGGTTGGATGCAGTCACAGTAACCACACAAATAGGCAGGCAAAGGAAATCGCGTTGCAGAAAGCCCTTGAAATTGCAATACAGGCTGCCAAAGAAGCAGGCAAAGTCGTGATGGGATATTATCGGCGCAGCTACGATATTCGCGAAAAAAGCGCCAACAATCCCGTTACAACTGCTGACCTAATGGCGAATCATCAGATTCAAGAGATCATCTGCCATGCTTTTCCTGACGATGGGTGGCTCTCGGAGGAGACAAAAGATTCTCCAGATCGGTTAGCAAAGTCCCGTGTGTGGATCATCGATCCCATTGACGGAACCGAGGAGTTCATCGCAGGCATCCCCGAATTTGCGATTTCGATTGCGCTCGTGGTTGAGGGAATACCAGTCGTCGGTGTGTTGTACAATCCTGCCACAGCGGAACTTTTCTACGCTGATACCGGTGGTGGTGCGTTTTGTAACGGTACACCGATTCACTGTTCCCCATGCCGAGAACTCAAACAAGCGTCAATGCTAGTTAGCCAAACGGAACACCGAAAAGGGTTGCTAGCGGGACTAATTCCGCTTGTCTCAGAAATTCAGTATGTTGGTAGTGTCACTTATAAACTCGCAAAGATCGCAGCGGGGACAGGTGATCTTTATGTTACCGTGCGCCCCAAAAATGAGTGGGATTTCTGTGCCGGTGATCTCATCTTACGTGAAGCGGACGGCGTTTTGTGGGACAAGGTAGGTAGGACAATAAGGTATAACAAAAAAAGAGTTGGGCAACCAACGGGACTATTCACTGGCAACCCAACTCTTGTAAAACAGATAATCGATTGTTACTCAAGCAAGCCGGTCAATGTTTAAATTTACCGGTTAAGGTCAAGAAACGGTTACGTTACGGAGAATATTTTTTCCTTTTCAGGTTTGAAAACGCTCCGTTTTGGTGAGAGTCTTTCACAGGTGAAAAAACCTTCGGCAAGTTAAAGAAGCTCTTGAAGGTATTGTACGCGCGTATGATGACGCAATTTCCGAAGTGCTTCATCCTCAATTTGGCGTACCCTTTCTCGGCTAATTTCAAGTTTTCGCCCAATCTCTGCGAGGGTGTGCTCCGTGCCATCGGTCAAACCGTAGCGAAGCTTGATCACAAGCGTTTCACGCTCCGCTAGCGTGTCTAGTACTCTTTCAAGGGACTCTTTCTCTGAATTAGAGAGCAATTCCTCCTCAGGAGTCACCTGCGAATCATCAGCTAGTAAGTCGGAAATTGTTGCATCGGGTGAAGATTCACTCAATGGTGAATCCAGTGAAATCGTTCCTTTCGTGCTTTGGAGAATTTCGATTACACGGTTTTCAGGCATCCCTACTGCTTCAGCAATGTCTTTGATGCCTGGCTCACGTTCGAGATCCCTGGCGAGCTTGCTTTGTGCCTGCTTGATAGATCGCCGGGTTTCCCCAACGTAACAGGGGATGCGAATTGTCTGGCTCTGCTGATCCAATGCACGCTTAATTGCTTGCATGATCCACCACGTTGCGTAAGTGCTGAAGCGATACCCTCGTGCGAGATCAAATTTCTCCACAGCTTTCATCAAGCCAACACTTCCCTCCTGCATCAGGTCGAGGAAGGACAGTGACGATTTGTTGAAGTTATGCTGCTTGGCAATACTTGCAACAAGCAGTAGGTTTGCTTCAACGATTTGCCGTTTCGCTTTTTGGATGATGTTAACAGCAAGGCGTAAGTCTTTCCGTAGCGTCTCAAGGCGGTCACACTCTTCAAACTGTGCGCTTGATGTCATGGTAACATCTGCCTTAACCTGCGCTTGATAAGCCTTGATTTCGTTTTGGGTCTGTTCCAGAAGTGTAGCAACGTGCATTGGACTCCACCAAATTCCGTGTACTTCCTTCTGTTTGGCACCGCGTCGTCGACCGGTTTTTGGACGTACTTCCTCCAAAATACAAGCTGGCAGCTGATTCAACAATGCGGTTACCTGCTGCTTTCCCTCTTCAAACCGTTGAAACAATTCAACCTCTTCTTCAGGGGTAAGCAGAGGGGTGCGAGCAATCTCCTGTAGATAAGAAAAAGCCTCGTCTCGGGTACCATCTGCAACATCACTGCGTTGTCGAAAAGAACGAATCAGGCTGTCTTCCGTAATGCTGCTTTCTTCCTCAGCAACTTCATTTGTTCTATCGGTGGGTACTGATCGGAACTCATCGTTGTCTTCAAACACGAACTCTTCCGCTTGTTCATCGCCAGCTCCACTGCGTGTGAATTTACGTTCTTTACTCATTTTTTGTTCATCTCCATTCTGCGAAGTTCTGTCGAATCTTAAAAAGATCAAAAATATACAAAAAATCCATAAATCTCCTGCTATTTATTCAGTCACATTTATACAATGAACATGATGTATGAAACGTGATATGTTATAATAAGTATCAGAAAAAATTAAGTTAATCATCGAAAATAGTACCAACCTATCAGTATTCAACCTTGCAACCTAAGAAATTCTCTTCGCTTTTCACGCAAGCTGCTGATGCCATGGACACGGAATATTAACATAATTTTATTCAACGACTTACATAATCATTTATAGACGCGGAGGTTACTATGAATCAACTTACCAAAACTGATGTTCTTAGGCGCCTTCAACAGGGCGAATCATTTATCGGCGAGGCCTTGACGGATATTGATCTGTCAGGGGCTTCCACTGATTTAACGGAAGCGAACTTCAACGCCGCAAATCTGTCCAATGCTAACTTTGAAAGAGCGACGATGAAAGGCGTTTTCCTCGTTGGGGCAAATTTAACCAACGCTAACTTCGAAGGGGCAAACCTTGAAGGCGCGTTTCTCAGCGGTGCGGCGCTTTCTGGCACAAATTTTCGTGGTGCAAATTTACGCAAAGCCACAATCGGTGTTCCAAATTGGATCGTTTCCGATGCGTTTGGCAGCCTAACAAGTTTTGAAAACGCCAACCTCGAAGATGCAACTTTCGGTGAAACCGTAATGAAAGGTGTAATCCTATTTGGGGCTAACCTCAAGGGTGCCTATTTATACGAGGTAGATCTTTCAGAAGCTGTGTATAAAACTTCTGACCTAGAAGGGGCAGTTACCAAAAAGGCATTCCAAGAATCAATTTGGGATTGAACACCGAAAATTTCCCCAAAGGAGCATATACTATCACAGTCTTCCATACTGATGTCAACCCCTAAATCTAAATTAATGTTAGATTTATTTGACCATCATTGAGACGTTGTTTCTTCGATTCAGTTTAAAAATAATTTACAAGAATCTTTGACACGGTTCATCCTCGAAACTGCATCTGGCACAGTTTCTGGTATAAACCTCCATTTTTTAATAACTCTTGGTGTGTACCACCTTCAACAATCTGTCCATCGTCTAGGACAAGAATTTTATCCGCGTGGACAACAGTCGAAAGCCGATGAGCGATAACGAAGGTTGTTCTACCTTTCATCAGGTTTTCAAGAGAAGCTTGGACAAGCACCTCCGATTGACTATCAAGTGCTGAAGTGGCTTCATCAAGCACAAGGATAGGAGGACCCTTCAGAATTGCCCGCGCTATCGAGAGGCGTTGCTGCTGACCGGTAGACAACTTGGTTCCAGATTCACCAATCTGTGTTTCGTATCCGTTGGGCATTTGAGTGATGAAATCATGTGCGTTTGCTTGTTTTGCAGCTTCAATTGCAGCCTCCCGCGTCGACGCCGACGCGCCGTACATTATGTTCTCCATCACCGTTGCATCGAATAGGACAGTATCTTGCGGCACAATGGCGATTTGACGTCGAAGGTCTTCCAACGCTATCTCAGGGGTAGGAATCCCGTCAATCAGAATCTCACCGGAATCTACATCGTAGAAACGCGAGAGCAGATTGAGTAGCGTTGTTTTTCCGCCACCACTCCGACCCACCAACGCAATAACTTCACCCGGTTGAGCATGAAAGTTGATATGCTTGACGACCGGTTCACGCTCATATCCAAAAGAGACATCCCGAAATTCAACCTCACCGCGAACTGACCGTAGCTTCAACCGGCTTTTGTGCTTGTACGCCTCTTTCTCAAAATCAAGAACGTAAAAGATTCTGGCGGCGGAAGCGAGACTCTGCTGTAAAATGTTGTTGAAGAGGCCGATGGTTTTAATCGGCTTAAACGTTAAGCTAGCCAACCCAATGTACCAAATAAACCCACCAATTTCGAGTCGCCCTTGAATAACCTGCCAGCAGCCAAACCCGAACACAATTGCAACACCGATCGCACTAATAAATTCCACAAGTGGGGGAAGCATCGCTGTGAGTCGCACACGGCGCATAGCAGTGCGATACTGTCCCTGGTTTGTTTTGAAAAAGCGATTACGTTCTACCTCCTCCGCAGTGAAACTCTTGATAATTTTAAGTCCGAAGAGGGTCTCTTTCAGTTGCGAGGAGATGTCCCCAGTCTGTTGCTGAATTTTTGAGCTGGTGCTGCGAATGCGCCGTCCAAAACGGTTGATTAGATGGCCAAGCAGTGGAAAAACGAGCAACGCAAGTATTGTCATCCTTACACTTTGGGATAGCATGACTGAAACGAATACAGGGATGCATACGGCTGCGCGAATGGTGTTTGCTGTTGATCCAACGGCGTACTGCAATGTTCGAACATCATCTGTGACCCGCGCCATCAAATCCCCCATCCGATGTGCCTTCAATACTCCCAAGGGTGCAAAGAGGATTCTTTCGTATAACTCGTTCCGGATTCCGGTAACCAGTTGATACCCAACGCGCGCCATTAAATAATCGTTACAATAAGTAAATCCTCCTTTTACCACGACGAGTGTGAGTATACTCGACAAAATCCAACCGATCAGTCTGAAGGTATCACTCGCATCTGTGATAGTAATTGTGATCCCATCAAGAACCCGTTCAAAATGGAAATATTTAACATGAATCGGACCGTCGTCAAAATCCTGGGCTACAATTTGCGTGAGTGCTTCGACTGTGTATCCAAAAATGTGAGCGTAGCCCGCTTCGCAGAGAGAAATCACAAGTGCACAGACCACCGCCAATACAACTGAACCGAGATGCGGCGATAAATACCTTGCGAAACGCGAGGATGTAGACATTATTAGCACTTTTCCGCAATTGTTATGAGCCGCCTCGACTCTATCACAAACGGGCTACAGTCAAAGTCGCCGTACATCGCACACACTTTCAAACCTGCTGACGCTAACATCCCTTCCAATTCGGTTGGGAAGTAGAACCGAATGCGATTGACCGACTCTTGGACTACACCGGTGGAGAGATCTACTACTGTTCGATGGTCGGAGAGCCGTCCCGATGTAGGATCGTATTCGACTTCAGCGAGCGCTAACAGCGACTCGGACATCCACCACCAATTGCGCGCTTGATCTAATTGAAGCACCGCATAAGGATTCCAGTGCTCCAGCAAAAATTTTCCTTTCGGCTTGAGAGCTGCCGCGATCGCTGCTATAACCGTTTGATTATCTCTATCTTCAAAGAAACCGAAACTGGTAAAGAGATTAATCACGGCATCACAGGCCGGCTTTAAGGGGATATGGCGTGTGTCACCTTCAATGAGATGCATGTGACTCTGGCTTAAAGCCCCGTTTTTCTGTGCCTCCGTTAAGAGAAAACGGGAGCTATCTAACCCAACAACTTTGAGCCCCTTGTCTGCCAAAATTTGACTATGCCGTCCCTGACCACAGCAGAGATCTAAAACAGTTGCTCCTTCCAGAAGTTCAAGTGATTGACAAATAAATTCAATCTCTTCTGCTGTTTCTGCCGCCGGAGGGAGTTCGGAAAGGAGATAGGTCTGATCCCACATTGTGCATCACATTCTATACCGCCCAAACTGGATGGTCTTTGTCTTCGTCGCTGTTCCTACCTTGCACTGTATCTTCAACTGCTTAGCGTCGTAGTCTACAGCGTCGATTAATCCAATTGAAATCATCATGCCTGATGTATCAAGTAGCCCGACCAAGCAACGTTCAAAGTATTGGGGAGTTTCAGTAACCAAGTTCTTCAAACTTAAATGATTTTTTAGTCGTGCTTGGGTTAAACTTGGCAGTCTATCTGGTGTAACTAGCGTCAGTGATCGATGCCCCCATTCCGCGTGAAAAACACGGTCATCAATAAAGTTAGAGAGCATTTCTTGTTCCTTAAGATTCGCCTGTCGCCCGTTGAAGAATGGGGTTCTTTGTCCGCGAATCTGATCAAAAGGTAGCATTTCTTGAACGCAATCTGAAAAGTAGCGTGCGAAGCTCGACTCACGATACTTCCGACGAAATTCATCGCTTTTGGACGTAACACTCCTATGCGGCAAAAGACGATGTATCTGTATTGTATCGTTACCTTCAAAGGGGGTAATAATGGTGTCCAACTCGCGTGATCGATGAAGGCAAATCAGGTGCGTTGGCTTGACCAACTCGATTTTATGCTGTTTGAGAATGACCGCAGTGTCCCCTTCTATGTAGCCTGTTGTATCAATCACAATAAAATCGATGCCCGTTTTCAAGGCAGCATCAACCATCAGGCGTGTCCCTGCGACACATTGCAGTAGGTGCCGTTCTGGTGAAGCCCAGCCGACGAAGTAAAGCGCATCGGGTTCGCCATCAATCTCTGCAAGTTCCGCGAACGGAACGCTCGGAACGGCACTTCCCATCGAATCGTCTGGTGCAAAGACCTTCAATCCAATTGTAGTCGGCGGTCCAATCTGCGATTGTCCTACATCCGCATCAACGAAGCCAACCCTCAGTCCGCTTGTCACACCTCGTTCAATAAGAAATCGGCAGAATGTTGATTTTCCGACATCCGTTGCGCCAATAACCAATACAATCTGTTGAGGTTGCACCACCTTTCGAGCAAGGTGATCCCAATCACGATTCGGTTGGTAGAGATCTGCCATTTACTTTATACAGCCATGGAGTATTAATCCCACAACAATTTCACTGGATATGAAGTTCATACCGGAAGGTGGCACTGGTGCTATCAAGCAATTTATCTAAATTTTCTTTTCCTGTAGGACCTAACATCCTCTCAAGCATAGAGGGTTTGCGCTTTGTACGAACTACTTTCGGCTTCCCCGAAATACCACCAAGCTCTCCAGCGCGGTCAATTGCATCAGCCAAATTACCAAGCTGGTCCACCAACTTATGCTCCAATGCTTGCTGTCCCGAGAAGATTCGCCCGTCGGCGAGTGCGACCACATCCTCACGCGTCAAATGTTCCTGACGACCCTCAAAGACGGCATCAATGAACTGATTATGAACATCATCGAGTGTTGCTTGCAGAAGTGCACGTTCTTCGTCCGTCAAATCACGCAGAGGTGAACCTGTATCCTTGAACTTACCACTTTTTACAACCTGTTGTTCTAAACCAATCTTTTCGTAAAGCCCTTTTAGCTTGGTAAACTGCATAATTACCCCAATGCTCCCTGTCAAGGTGCCGGGATTTGCAAGAATTTCGTCAGCAATAGCAGCGATATAATATCCGCCGGACGCAGCAGTGCTACTCATCGAGGCGACAATCGGTTTTTCCAATTTTTTTAATTCGCTGTGGATTTCTTGAACGGGAGCGACACTACCGCCGGGCGAATTAATACGCAAAACGATTGCCTTGACTCCCTGATCATCGCGATATTGGTGGATCTGATCGATAATTGTTTCCGTGCGCGAAATAGTGCCGGTGACATCAATGACCGCAACCTTGTCCCCAATGGGTGCACTCCGCACCAAGGTCCGAGCAATTAATAAAAAGAATAGCAAACCGACACCAACAATCGAAATGAGGAGTAGTTTTTTTCTGCGCGTCATAAGTTTTCTGCTAAATTTCCCATCCTGTTTCTTGGTTGTATACAATTAACCAAACGTTACGTTTCATCTGCCGGCATCTCTGCTTCGCCGATTAGCATAACTGGAATTCCATCACGGATTGGGTAACGCCGCCTGCATTGACCGATACAAATCAGCTTCTGATTTTCCTGATTATACTCAATATCGCCCTTGCAAGCTGGGCATGCGAGAATTTCAATTAACTCATTACTAATTTCTTGTTCCTGTGCGCTCAAGGGAACCCCCATGATTATCTAACTCTTCATACGCTTTCCGCTCTACTGGCCATGACACCTTTTGTATTTTTTGCCGCTTCCGCAGGGACAAGGAGCATTGCGACCAACCTTTGGAACTTCGCCACTCGCTTGACGAGAAGCGAATTCAGCAGAATCGCTCGCTGATTGCCCATCAAGTGTTCCCGCAATTGTGCCGTGCGTGTTCACGGCATTTGCCCGACGGGAAGCTCGCCGAGGTCGATCGCTTTGGAGGGAGGTAGTTTCAATACGCGCTTTGAAGATATATTCGCTGACCTCCTCTTCAATTCGTTGGTGCATCGCTTCAAAAATGCTGAACGCTTCATTCTTGAAAACGACAATGGGATCTTTGCCAGCGTAACCGCGCAGATAAATTCCCTCTTCGATGTAGTCAATATTGTACAGGTGATCTTTCCAGTGGTGGTCGATGCGGTCGAGCAGGATGAGGCGTTCAAGCGTACGCATCAACTCTGCCCCCATTTCGACTTCACGCTGTTCATAAAGCTGGTGTAGTGATTTGAGGAGGTAGTCCCGCAGCTCGGATTGCTCCATGTTCAACGGCTGCTGTAAATCTGTCGCATCGATCGTGAAGGTATTCGTCAACCAAGTCTTGAAGCCTTCAATAGTGCCGTCATAGATATTTAGCTCATCTCCCTCTTTTTTAATGACATATGTGCTTTGATCCTCATCATCGGAGATTAACCATTCGCTGCCCTTTTTAGACGTTGAGACAGTGACATTTTCGGACAGAGCAAACCCGTTGGTTCTAAGTTCCTGCAGCGAATCTACTGGGATTGATTCACTACTGTCTAGCTGATTTTGGAATTCTGGACGAATGCTGGAAAGTCTCGCGTCATTAATATGTTCGGGCAGATGTTCCTCAAGGTAATCATCCAGCACATTCTCGATCATCTCCCAAATTGTCCCTCTGAGGTCTTCCCCTTCCAAAATACTATCGCGCAAACTGTAGATGCTTTGACGTTGTGAATTCATCACGTCGTCAAACTTGAGTCGATTCTTTCGCATTTCGAAGAAGACCTGCTCAACCCGCTTTTGTGCTTTTTCAATCGCGTTGGTTACAGCTTTGTGTTCAATCGGTATATCTTCTTCCATGCCCAACCGATCCATGATACCAGATAAGCGTTCAGATCCGAACTTCCGCATCAAGTCATCTTGGAGCGAGAGGTAGAAGCGAGAGGATCCTGGATCACCTTGACGTCCCGCACGACCACGCAACTGGTTATCGATCCGGCGTGCTTCATGCCGCTCCGTAGCAATAATATGCAAGCCGCCAGCCTTTAGTACCTGTTCCCGATTTGGGGCGCAAATAGTCTCAGCTTCAGCGAGAGCCTCCTTCCAATCTGCCGATTCCTCGTCAACAGTGGACGGATCTATTTTCTTCTTCCTAAGAATTTCCCTCGCTAGTCCCTCTGGATTGCCACCGAGCAAGATATCCACGCCGCGTCCCGCCATATTCGTTGCGATTGTTACATTGCCGGGTACACCCGCTTGGGCAATGATTGTCGCTTCATGGGCGTGCTCTTTGGCGTTCAGCACTTGATGTTTGATATCACGCCGTTTCTTGCGGAGCAGTTGACTCAGTTTTTCAGAATTTTCGATTGAAATAGTACCGACAAGCACGGGGCGTCCCTGCTCATGCTGCTCGATAATGTCGTCCAAGACCGCCCGATATTTTGCGTCTTCTGCTTTATATATTACGTCCGGGTGATCTATCCGAATCATCGGTTCGTTCGTGGGGACAACGACGACATCCAATCCGTAAACGTGTGCAAATTCGGCAGCTTCAGTCTCGGCTGTACCGGTCATGCCCGCTAATTTCTCGTACATCCGAAAATAGTTTTGATAAGTAATTGACGCGCCGGTTTGGTTTTCCTGCTTAATTTGCACGCGCTCTTTCGCTTCGAGAGCTTGATGAAGACCTTCATTAAACCGTCTGCCCTCCTGCAATCGCCCGGTAAATTCATCGACGATGATGACTTCGCCGCCTTGCACGACATAGTCTACGTCACGTTTGTAGAGGGCGTGTGCAATCAAAGCTTGATTGACGTGATGCACCAAGTTCATGCTTTCATGACCGTAGAGATCTTCCACTCCTAAAAGACGTTCAATTTCTTCTACCCCCTCTTCAGTGAGGGCAACGGTGCCGCGTTTGCTACTTTTTTCATCGCGCTCGTAATGTCTTTCACTTTGTAATCGTCGCACCGCGGTGTCAATTTTTTTATAGAGTTCGACCGGTTCCCCTTGGGGTTCAGCGATAATCAGCGGGGTACGCGCTTCATCGATTAGGATGCTATCGACTTCATCAACGATGGCATAATGGTGACCACGTTGTACCTTCTCCTCAAGCATTTGCCCCTTATTGTCCCATAGGTAGTCGAAACCGAATTCACTGTGCACACCGTAAGTAATGTCCGATTTATATCCCAATGCCTTCAAATTATGGGGCAACCCATTGTAAGTTAGTCCTACACTCAGCCCGAGGAAGGTATAGATCTTGCCCATCCACTCCGCATCGCGTTTAGCAAGATAATCATTGACAGTCACGACGTGGACACCCTTGCCTGCCAGAGCATTTAGATAAACGGCGAGCGTTGAAGTTAGTGTCTTCCCCTCACCCGTTTTCATTTCGGCGATTTTGCCTTGATGAAACACGATTCCACCCATGAGTTGAACATCATAGTGGCGCTGGTTCAAAGTTCGCACACCGGTTTCGCGCACAACGGCGAACGCTTCGGGCAGAAGATCGTCGAGGGATTCTCCAGCGTCCAACCTGTCTCGGAAGTGTGGCGTTTTTGATTGGAGGGCAGCATCAGATAATTGCTGCATCTCCGGCTCCAGTTGATTGATCTGGTCCACGATTGGCTGGAGCAACTTCGTGTCCCTGTCTTGTTTACTGCCGAAAACCTTGGTTAAAACTTTTTGAAGCATGAAACATCATCACCCTTTACAGTTTAGAAAAATTCCAAATTGTCTAATTCTATTCAAGTTTGACGTTTAGCACACGATTTAGTTACATCTCACTGAACTTTTTCTTCAGTCTCAATTCCATTGGGATTCACAGGTGTCTCAGAAGGTGGTGCTTCCGGAGCAACAGAGTCTAAAACCTCCGTTTCCTCCTCGACCTCTAATAAATTCACCCCGTCAACTCGTCTCCTCAGTATCGTATAGATGAGGGTATTACCAGCCGAAGCAATCGAAAATAGGTAGGCGATAACCAAACCTACGATAAATAGTAGGGACAACGTCATAAAAATCGCGGCGACATTAAGCGTGATTGGCAAATTAGCCGCCTCAGAACCAATATCAAATATTCTGAAGTGTTCCATGTATGGTAACGCATTAAGTTTCTCAATCGAGCCACCGAGCCACCGGTCCGTCTGCCACATAATATGCTGTAAGTCCGTAGGGATCAGAAAGTAGATTGGCTGCATTGCTAAGGCAAATCCTGCCAAACAAAAAATCCCCCAAATCGGGATACAGATCGCTTTCACACCAACTAAAAAAATCTCGTAGATCAAAACCCTCCACGGTTGATTCCAAAGCATTGCAAGGTGCTGGTACGCTGTTTCAAAAGCATCCGAGTCCGCAGCGCCAACCACAGAGGGGGCGAAAAACAGACTTATCCCCAAACCAACAAGAAGATAAGCCATCAGTAGACCTAAAAAGAAGGCGAAAGGGGTCAAGATCGATGCGAACATCAGGATAACACGACCGACCATCGGAATCTTTCCCAATAGACCAACGCAAATCGGTATTAAAGCCAAAAGCACGAGAATGGCAATCAAACCCAGAAGCGTTCCGAAAACCGATTTCCAGTGTTTCCGCACGAACCCCCAAGATGCTGTTATAGAAAAAAAGTGATCGCCCCGCAGATCCTCTATTGTGATTTTCGATACCATCGTGCTCGCCAAGAAAAAGAATACGAACAAGATGAATGTGCCGAGCCACATTGCACCGATGGTTATGTCCTCAAAAGCGTAGTCGACGAGAGGACAAACGGGCAGGAGCGCATAGGTATCCCAAAATTGCTTGGCTCCACTCTCACTTGCGATGAACAAACTCGCATATACCAATATTTCGTAAATGAGATAAGCGAAGGTAAGCCCGAAAAGATGAACTGAGATCTTCTTTGGGTTGAACCCGTAACGTCCGGCTCGGAAGATATCTCGAAAATCAAAATGCAATTCAGCCATTTTTTTATCCGGTTGTTCAGTTGTTGGATAATTTTCCAGCACACGGTGTCAGCCAACTGTGCATCAGACTCTAACCGTCTAAAACTTCTATGCATAATACACCAACATATAATACATCAACTACGATCTTCTGTCAACAGCAGAGATCTTGGAATTTTGCTTGACTTTACGCCGAAATCTCAATACAATGCGATCGGGATGTGAGGATTAAAATAACTCAGTTTTTAGGAGACCGTGAAATGGCAATCACAAAACTAACGGACACAGAAATTAGCACTGAACTTGAGAGAATATCGGGGTGGACAGTCGAAAATGGAAAGCTGCACAAGGAATTTCAATTCGACTCGTTTGTAGAAGCCTTCGGTTTTATGGCGCGCGTTGCCCTGATTGCAGAATCAATGAATCATCACCCCGAGTGGTTTAACGTCTATAACCGCGTGACAGTTGATCTCGCAACACACGATGTCGGAGGAATTAGCGCGTTGGATTTTGAATTGGCGAAGAAAGTCGATGCGCTTGCGTAAGGATTTTGATTGTTCACTGGCTCATTACTTTTATCATTCGTATATTTGGGATAGCCGTCCGTTGGCTTCCCAAGCGGCATGCCCTGATGCTCGGGAGTGGTCTGGGAGACTTCCTCTACCTTGTTCTAAAGAAACGCCGGCGCATTGCCTCAAAAAATTTGCAGATTGCGTTTGGCGATGCGATGTCCACCGACGAACGTGCAAAAATTTGTCGTAGAAGTTTCCAACAGGTAGGGAAAACCGCAATCGAATTTCTGCGTTTTCCCAAGTTGACTTTCGACAATGTCTGGGAAGAAGTAACCGTTGATGGGAAAGAACACTTAATACAGGCATTGGATAAGGGGAAAGGCGCCATCGTCTTTCTGCCCCACCTTGGGAATTGGGAACTGCTCGCGATGGTCTATGGGGCACTCATCCCGAATCAGGCAAAGGCAATTGCATTTCCGCTTAAAAATAGATACCTTAACGCGCTTGTCTCTCAATATCGAGAACAGCTCAGTTTAAAGTTAATCACTCGTAGGCAAGCAGTCAGGGAAACGCTCCGTGCACTTAAAGAGAATTATGCTGTCGGGTTTTTTGCGGATCAGAATGCGGGACGAGAAGGGGTCTTTGTCGATTTCTTCGGGCAACAGGCTTCCGCTGTTCGCGGACCTGCAACACTCGCGCTAAAAACGGGTGCACCGCTGCTCTTGTCGATGGCTATTCGTCAGCCCGGCGACCGGCATCATGTGCTTATCACGCCAGAGATTGACTTAGAAATATCTGATGATCTTGAACAAGACGTACAGACCAATACCGCGCGTATCCTGAAAATCCTTGAGACATATATTTGCCGGTATCCAGATCAGTGGCTCTGGACACACAATCGGTGGAAAACGCAACCAGATCCACGATGGCAGATGAAGCGACAAAGCCGGAAAATAGGCGGAAGTATAGCACACGAATAATCCTATTTTACGCCGTCGCAATCAAAAACAGCCCGATAACCATCACCACCGCCGCCATAAATCGTAGTTTTGTTTGTGATTCCTTCAGCAAATAGCCACCGAGCAATACAGCAAAGATCACAGAGCACTGTCGGAGCGCGACCACGTAGCTAACACTTTCGGTCATATACACATAAAGGATAATCGTGTAAGAAAGCATTGAAAGCACTCCAGTTGCGAGAACCTTTTTCCATTCTTGGCACCCTATATCTGTGATTTCCCGCGACGGGAACCAAAGCATGATATAGCTGCCATACAATACCATCGCGATTATACTTTCTGTCAAAAAGTAGCTTACGGGTTGCCAAGCGTGTCGTTGGGTAGAATGGGCATAAAATTCGGACATCCCAGCCTTGTCAATCAGCGAATATGCGATTACTGTGCCGAGCGTTGAAAACGCCCATACCGAAGCCGGCCGCTTGATGTACACCAGCAAATCCTTGAATGTCAGTCCACCACCCCGCAGCTGAAGCAGATAAATTGAGAATAAGATCAGAAAAATGCCAACCAGTCCCTGTGCAGAAAGCCGCTCATCTAAAAACAGGAAGGCAAAAAAGGGGATGAATCCGGGGGCAGACCTGGCTATTGGATAGACATAAGAGATTTCGCCCGACATATAGGCGCGACTCAAGCATAGCCAGTAGAAAAAGTGGATGATGCCTGACGCGATAATATAAATCCAAACCGGTTTTGGAACGATTGGCAGTTGCAACGCGAAGCATAGGACTGCCACGCTTACCGTAAATATTCCAATCCAGAAGAAAAACAGTTGCGGTGAGCGGCTTGCTTTACCATAGTAATTCCATAGCGCGTGAAAGAAAGCTGAAAATAAAACAAGTACTATAGAAATTGGGTTCTGCACAGTCTCTGTAGAACGTCCTGCACGCCCTACTTTTTCCTCCATGGATTCCCAGATAAGCTCGCCAAACATGAGTATACGCACAAGTATATCACATCTTAATTTAGTTTTGACAGCACCATCCGCTTGTGATATAATGAAAACCGTAAAGAATACGAAGTCCCACCACCAATACAATCTGAGATTGCTACATTCTATTGAACAGATGAGGTGAATTGCATTGAAATCCACAGGGCAAATTATCGAAGAAGTTAAAAAAGAGATCCCAGAGGTTTCTGTTGAAGAAGCTCAGAAAGAGAAAGCGGAAGGCGGGGACAATGTTGTACTGCTTGATGTCCGCGATGAAGATGAATATCGAGCGGGCTATATCCCCGATGCGGTTCATGTCACACGAGGAATGCTTGAATTCTCGATTGAAGATGAAGTGCCAGATCGGGACAAGAGGGTAATCGTCTATTGTGCCGCAGGGATGCGATCCTTGCTTGCCGCCAAATCCCTAAAGGAACTGGGATACACGGATTCCGTATCCATGGCGGGTGGCTATCGAGACTGGTCAGCGGCAGGACTCCCGACAGCCAAAGATAAAACGATGACACCAGACCAACTGGAGCGGTACAGCCGTCACTTTATGTTGACTGAAGTGGGCGAAAGGGGACAGTCGAAGCTGCTGGAAGCTAAGGTACTACTCGTTGGAGCAGGTGGCTTGGGCTCGCCAGCAGGGCTATATCTTGCGGCGACAGGTGTTGGTACGCTCGGCGTGGTCGATTCGGATGTCGTTGATTTAAGCAACTTGCAGCGACAAATTCTCCACCGCACAGAGACTGTTGGCAATCCGAAAGCAGAATCTGCGGCTGAAACAATCGCTTCCCTGAATCCTGATGTCAATGTTGTTCCCTACAATATGCGACTGTCAGAAGACAACATTATTGATCTCTTTAACGAGTATGACTTGGTCGTTGATGGCTGCGATAACTTTGCAACACGCTATCTGGTCAATGATGCCGCAGTGCTGACGGACACACCCATCGTACACGGCAGTATTTTTCAGTTTGAAGGGCAGGCAACCGTCCTCAAGCCACACGATGGACCGTGCTATCGGTGCATGTATCCAACGCCGCCGCCGCCTGGCATGGTGCCTGGCTGAAACGAGGCTGGTGTCCTGGGCGTGCTCCCGGGTACAATTGGTCTTGTAATGGCAACTGAAGCGGTTAAACTGTTGCTCGATGTTGGCGAACCTCTCATCGGTCGCTTGATAATGTATGATGCACTCAGTATGAAGTTTCGTGAGCTGAAAGTGAATCGGGATAAGAACTGCCCAATCTGCGGAGAAGAGCCGAGGATTACTGAACTGATTAGTGACTACGTCGAATTTTGCGAATTGGATCATTCCGAACCACTTGCAACTGCTGCCGACTGAAAAATAAAGCGTAAGTAACATTTTTGTGCTTCGCAAACCCTCGATTTGAAAGGATCTAATTTATGCTTCCTTGTCCAAGTTGTAATAATCCGCTCACACAATTCCCGATCGAGCGATCGGATGTGGATCTAATGAGTTGTGATGGCTGCCAAGGTGTTTTTCTCAATCGTCCCGGTGGAGAACTAGAGAACGTAGATAACGCAACATTTGACGAACTCGTTGAAGCCTATGGCACCGAATATCCCATTGATGTGGATCCAAGCACCGTTACCCTGCCAGAGGCAGTGGAAGAAGCCCTCGAATAGCAACTTGTGCAGTTAATAATTGAATTCAATAGACCTTGCAAAGGTTCATTGCCTTTGCAAGGTCATGTGCGAATCATTCCTCAAATTAACCTGCTACAGGTTGATCTCCTCAGATTAACCCCCTACCCTATCTGCGATGAATCCCATTTCTACCATTATCCAAGTTTTTCAAGAATATCGTAACATTCAAGGGAACATTCTCCATTGTCCTGCCCCATTTTGGCTAATTTACTTCTTTTTATGGTGAACAATACAAATAAGTATACATATTAACCTTTGGTGCTATTTAGTGAGAGGGTCTTTGCCACATTGTTAAAGCGTTCATTGATTCATTAGGGTAGCTCATTGGTTCTACCCTTTGACTGCACATGTCGCCCCTCCGGGGCTAAAGGCACCGAAGAGCCAATAGTTTTCACGTTTCACGCATCACGTTTCACGTTATCAACAGCTGCAAACTAGCACCAGTGGTTATTATTCAAATGTATCAGTAATTATAATTTTTACCATAATTCCTATTAAGTCGATTCTTCACATGTTTGTGCAGCACGTGCCTATAGCAATGTGTGCTGGGTTTTGATGCTGCAAAACGATCTTCAATCACAATCCACTTGACTTTTCCCGTTGCCATACGATAGGAGTAAGATCTAAAAAACACATCTTTTACGCCTCACACTCCGGAATAAACAGAGATTTCAAATGGCTTGTTGGCGGTTTAGGAAGTACGGATGACCATTCTTGAAGCGATCGTGCTTGGAATTTTACAAGGCATCACAGAATTCTTGCCAGTGAGCAGTTCTGGTCACTTAGTTCTGATGCAGCGTTTCTTGGGGATAAAGGAATCGCAAGTTTTTTTTGATGTTATGCTCCATTTTGGGACGTTGGGGGCTGTCATCATAGTATATTATCAGTTAATCGGATCGTTGATACGAACCGGTTTTTCCACGCTCTTTCAAGCAGATTTCTACCGACACCCCCGGTTCACAGTCAGTAACACTCCTCACCTCAAACTGATCTGGCTTCTCCTGCTCGGCTCGATTCCTACCGGTCTGATCGCGTTGCTGTTCAGAGATACACTTGAATCAATCTTTGACAAACCGATGCTTGTTGCTGGTATGTTAATTATTACGGGGCTAATCTTGCAACTGTCACGTTTCGGACAAAAGCGGCGGCAAACAGGAACTCCTTTACAAGCGTGGCATACGCCGCTCGTTGGGATTGCCCAAGGACTCGCCATTATTCCCGGAATCTCTCGATCCGGATCAACGATTTCTCTTTCACTGCTATTAGGGCTGTCTTCACAGACTGCGGCGCAATACTCTTTTCTGCTTTCCATTCCCGCAATCTTGGGCGCAGTTGTTCTCAAACTCAAAGATGCGGAGGCGATTACAATTGCTCCAACCGTTATCGTTGTGGGAGCATTGACTTCGTTTATTGTGGGTTACATTGCGTTACGCTTTCTGCTTGCAATGCTCAATCGCGGGAAATTTTCTATTTTCTCTTACTATTGCTTCGCGTTGGGGATAATTGCGGCGATGTCAATTTGGCTGGGAGCATAACCTAAGCGCAGCAAAATCCATATACAGGACTAACTTTCGAGGAATTAACATGATGCAAAAAAGCCTGATTAATACTTTCGTTTATGGTGTGATGCTCATCTGTTTGTGTGTTACACCAAGTGCTGCAAAAACAAAAAAGATTGGATTAATTTACGACACGGGTGGTCGTGGAGATCTTTCGTTCTGTGATGCTTCCTACGCCGGTGCTAAGAAGGCGGTCGATCAGTGGAACCTTGACCTCAAAGAGATTACGCCTGGACAGAGTACTGACATCGAGTTTGCGTTGAGGCAGTTGGCTCGATTGAAGTATGACCTCATCATTGGTGTCGGCTTTCTCTTTCAAGAGCCGATAGAACGAGTAGCATCTGAATTTCCAAACGTCAGATTTGCAATCATTGATGCCGAAGCCAAACGAGAGAATGTTGCTTCGTTAATCTTTAAAGCACATGAGGGAACCTACCTTGTAGGGGCAATCGCTGCGCTGAAAACAAAGACAAATCGGATAGGCTTTCTTGGTGGGATGAACGTCCCGCTCTTGCACGCCTTTGAAGCAGGCTATTGCGCCGGGGCAAAGGCTATCAATCCGGAGATTGAGATTCTCATCGATTATGCAGGCGTCACGCCGAAAGCCTTCAGCGACCCCGCTAAGGGGAAAGAACTTGCACTGGCGCAATACAACAAAGGAGTCGATATAATCTTGGCAGCAGCAGGCGCAACCAGTCTGGGCATACTCGAAGCCGCCAAGGAGAAGCAGAAGCATCTCATCTGGGTGGATGCGAATGGGAACCATCTCGCGCCGGGACTTGTTCTGACGAGCATGATCAAGGGAGTCGAACTCGCAGTCTACCAAACAATCCAAGCCGTCGTTGAGGGCAACTTCACCGGTGGAATAAAATTATACGGTCTCAAGGAGGGAGGCATTGAATACACCGTCGATGCCAACAACCAGGGAGAGCTATCAGCAGAAGTGCTGAAACATGTGGAAGCACTCAAAAAACAGATTATCGACGGAGAAATTGTTCCTCCATCGGAAAGAGAATAAGACGGGTGCCCTGTTGAGATCTGATTTGCTTGAACAGGGGTTCTTCCATGAATGTGCTTAAATCGGTATGACGTAAAATGTGGAGGCTAATATGAACGAACGTGAAAAATTCCTCTTCGATCTTCGGGGTTATCTCCGGGTTGAAAACTTCCTGACTCCTAGAGAGGTTCAGACGCTCAATGACGCTGTTGATGCCAATTGTGACAAATACACGGAGGATGACAAAATGTATGGTCTCGGCATGGATGGTACGCGCAAGCGTAGATCTATGACAGGGATGCTAAACTGGGAACAGCCCTGGTGCCAACCGTTCCGAGATCTCATAGCCCACCAAAAACTCATTCCCTATCTCAATACCCTTTTTGGTCGTGGTTGGAGAATGGACCACGACCCTTTTTTATTGATCTCTCGGAAGGGCACCGGTGGACACGGCTTACACGGTGCAACCAGTAGACATTTCGACGGTACACAGTATTATACCTATGCAAATGGCGAGATGCGCGCGGGCCTAATTGTCTGTCAGTTCCAGTTGGTGGACATCAATCCCGGAGATGGCGGACTCGCTGTTATTCCGGGCAGCCACAAGGCGAACTTCCTTTGTCCTGAAGATATCATGCTTTACGACGCCAACCAAGAAGTTGTGTATAACGTGGCAAGCAAAGCTGGAGATCTCGTCATCTTCATGGAAGCTACCATTCACGGTGCGCTGCCTTGGAATGCTGATCGCGAAAGGCGTTCTCTGCTCTACCGCTATTGTCCAAAGTCTATGCACACCAGCGGCGGTATTTATCAGACCAGCATGCCCACATGGGTTGGTGAGTTGACAGAAGCGCAGCAGGCAGCGCTTGAACCACCTTATATGTACAACCGACCTCTTATTGAGGACGATGGAGTTACCTTGGTACAGCCCGGTCAAGAGCCGGAACCCCACAGACCACGCGGCAAAGCCGAAATGAATTCTGATAAGTAAGTACCTAGCGAAAGCCTTTACATATCCTGTCTTACCCATCTCTATCTTCTCAGCTTTGAGTAAAGGGGACAAAACGGAATCGAAGAAAACTGACCATAGCAAAGTCTTGAACGGATCGGAGAAATGACTTTATGAAAGATACGATGCCAGCCTCTTCCTCTACGCTTCAACCTTCTCAGTCGCGTATTACCCTGCGCGCCGTGATATTGGGTTGCATCCTTATGCCGATTAATGCCTACTGGATCGGAATGGAGGAGATGCTCTGGCACGGATTTCATTTTTCTGCAACCTCTATCCCGATGAATGTCATTTTCATCATTTTCGTGTTGGCGTTGTTGAACTACATTGCCCAACGGTTCTGGCCGACATATGCGTTGGGCCAAGCTGAACTCCTCGTCATCTATGTCATGTTGGCATGTGTTACAGCGGTGGTTGCCCACGATAACATGGTCGGTCTCATGGGACCCCTCTGCCACGCTTTCTGGTTTGCCACTCCCGAAAACGAATGGAAACAGATTCTCCAACCCTACCTTCCTAGCTGGCTTGTCATGGGTAACACAACCGTTGCCCGCCCTTTTTATGAAGGGGGAGCTAATTTCTTCACCGAAGGCTATCTGCGCTACTGGATCGTTCCAATCGTGAGTTGGACGGTCATCTCCTCCCTGATCTTCGCTCTCGTTGCTTTCGTAAATGTCCTGCTCCGCCGCCAATGGATTGAGCATGAAAAGCTACCATATCCAATTACCCAACTGCCGTTGGATATGACTGCACCCGGAATGGAGCTCTTCCGGAACCGCGGTATGTGGTTGGGATTCTCGATTGCAGCGGGCATCGAAATCATCAATGGAATCAACTTCCTTTATCCATCCTTCCCAATGATACCAATTCGCGAGGAAAGCGCGGACATCTCGCGATGGCTTAACGAGGAACCGTGGGATGCGATTGGCCCAACCTTCTTTCACCTGCGCCTGTTTTTTATCGGTCTGTGTTTTCTTTTGCCGCTGGATGTGAGTTTTTCAACAGCATTTTTCTACTGGGTCCGCAAAGCGCAATATATTGGAGGGAAGGCGGCTGGATGGTATACAATTCCTTACTATCCTTTTCAACCGAACCAAGCAATGGGCGCGGCACTAGCGATTGTTGTGATAGCAGTGTGGGCTGGCAGGCAACATTTTCGCGAGATTGGTAAACGGATCATCGGTATGAACACATCTATCGACGATTCGACGGAACCAATGCGCTATCGATCGGCAGCCTTAGGGATTGTAATCTGTCTTGTCCTCCTCTATCTAATCTGTAATCAAGCAGGGATGTCCCTGTGGGTATTCGTGCTATTTTTTGGATTGTACATGATGATCACAGCATCTGTGACTCGTGTCCGTGCTGAACTTGGACCACCAGCCCACGACATGGCTGGCGTCAATCCACAAACCGCCTTAACCACAGTGGTCGGGATACGTCCGTTTGGACGTGGCAACCTTGTGATGTTCTCGCTTTTCTCGTGGTTTAACAGCCAGAATCGCAGCCAACCTATGCCGCATCAGCTTGAAGGCTTTAAACTGGCACAACGCACCGGTATGGATCATCGCAAACTATTGTGGGTAATGCTCTTTTCGATTGTGATAGGTGTTTTCTCGGCGTTTCTGATGTACCTTTATGTCCTGTATACGTATGGGGGTAGCAAGGCAGGGATGATTTTGGGTCCCGGTTGGGGGACTTACAACCGATTGGCTGGCTGGCTACAGTTTCCACGACCGACAGATATCTACGGATCAGCAGTCATCGGTCTGTCATTTATATTTACGATCTTTCTTGGAGCCATGCGGCTCAAATTTATCTGGTGGCCCTTCCACCCGGTCGGCTATGTAATAGGCATCAACGGTGGAACGCTGGATCAATTCTGGCTTGTATTAATCCTCTCCTCAATTGCCAAGTTCGCGATACTCAAATATGGTGGGGCGCGTCTGTATCGACGTGTATTACCTTTCTTCCTAGGGTTGGTCTTGGGCGATGTGGTGAGTGGCAGCTATTGGGCTATCCTAGGCGTCATTTTAGAGACACCGATGTATGTTGTGTGGTTCTGGACGGTACAGTGATGCCAGAGCGTTTGCCCGATCAATAATCCTGCGCTTCGGCACCTTGTTTGCCGTCAAATGGCACATCACGCAAGCCTCACTGGCTAGTATCGAAACGTATCGAATCAGAAAAAACTTGAACTTACAATCCAATTGGATGTACAATATTGGGTTGGAAGCGGATTTGAGTCGTCCTAGAACGACTCAGGCTATTAGATTCTACCCCCTAAGCGTGTATATTTTCGGTCACCTGATTGAGCGTTGATTGGATAGATTCTTAGCTTGCGAATAGATTCGCAGGTTTTTCTAAGCGCTTTATGCGAAAGGAGTTACACTATGCTAACTCAGCAACAGATCGACTTCTACCATGAAAATGGCTACATCGGTGTTGAAAGTGTGCTTTCAGAGCAAGATATCATCGACCTTCGTCGTGTGACAGATGAATTCGTCGAAAAATCCCGCGAAGTCACCGAACATACTGACGTTTTTGATCTTGAACCCGGTCATTCAGCAGAAACTCCCCGTGTGCGTCGAATCAAGAACCCAGCAGCTCAACACATTGTCTATGATCAGGTGCGAACTTACAAATCCATTATCGACATTGTTGATCAGTTAGTTGGACCCGGTGTTCGCTCTATGGGCAGCAAACTGAATATGAAATATCCCGACTTCGGTAGCCCTGTTGAATGGCATCAGGATTGGGCGTTCTACCCTCATACGAACGATGACGTGCTGGCAGTTGGTGTTGCCATTGACGATATGTCGCTCGAAAATGGTGCGCTAATGGTCATTCCCGGCTCCCATAAGGGACCAATCTATGACCATCACCAAGATGGTCGTTTCGCCGGTGCAGTCACTGACCCTAATTTTACACCGGATGGTGCTGTTCCCATCGAGGTTAAAGCTGGCGGCATCTCGATTCATCATGTCCGCACCCTCCACGGGTCTACGCCCAACAACTCTAGCACACCACGCCGTTTACTGCTCGCTGCTTACACCGCGGTCGATGCCTGGCCCCTGAGCGGAGACTGGGAGGCTTTAAGTGCCAATATCCTGCGTGGTGAACTCACGAACCAGGTACGTATGGTCGAGAATCCGGTTCGCATGGCACTCCCCCGTGCGGAGCGCGGTGGTTCGATTTACGAAACTCAGACTATTCTGAAAAAACCAATCTACGGTCAGAAAACCGAGTAACTTTCCAGTTTGTGTAAAAGAGTGATGGGTGACAAATGAGTCACTCGTCACTCCTCATCTCTCACAGGGCACGTTTGATGTAGCTGCTGTCACAGTATACCCCAAATATTTGGTGATAGCACAACCATGATAGGAGGCACCCCATCATCCGTGCACCACACACCACACCAGCCAGCCAAACCGAATCTCACCGCACAAATCTGTAAGCTGCTTTTCATCGGTTTCATAGTTCTGCCGCTCAACAGTTTATGGGTCGTTGACACCGGCATCACAGGACATGGCGTGAACTTCACGCGGGTGTCGCTGTTTATGAATGCGATCTTCGTCATCTTCGTCTTGAGTCTCATCAACCCGTGGCTCAAGCGTTATGTCCCAAGATTCGCACTGAATTCGAGCGACATGGTGTTAATCTATGTGATGCTATGCGTATCCTCTGCTATCGCGGGACACGACATGATCCAGCGACTGTTCCCGCTCATTGGACACGCATTCTATTTCGCTGCACCTGAGAATGAGTGGCAGGAGCTCTTTCATCGCTATGTACCGCGTTGGCTCGTTGTCACAGACAAATCGGTATTGGCTGGTTACTACAAAGACCGCGGCACATTTTATGATAACACCTTCTACATTGCCGAATACTTCAATGCGTGGCTAGTACCGTGTCTTGCATGGTGTACCGTTATTATCGCGCTGTTGGTCTGTATGCTTGGTATCAACCTCCTAGTGCGCAAACACTGGACAACGCATGAGCGCCTCACCTATCCCCTCGCCCAAATACCGTTAGATATCATCAATAACGGCCCTCGCCTATTCAAAACACGCCTAATCTGGACTGGGTTTGCCCTATCTGTGGCGTTTAATCTTATCAACGGCATTCACACCTTACTCCCTGTTGCGCCAAGTATCTTTTATGGACGTTATCTGCTGAGTCAGTATTTTACAGCAAAGCCGTGGAACGCGCTCGGTTGGATTCCGATCGAGTTTCACCCATTTGCAATCGGCTTGGCGTTCTTTATGCCGCTGGATCTCTCGTTCTCCTGTTGGTTTTTCTACTGGCTTTGGCGGTTGGAGAGGGTGGTAGGAACGGTTTTCTCCGGTGGCAGCATGCTAGCCGGATTCCCCTTTACATGGGAGCAGTCCATCGGCACTTGTGCAGCAATCTTATTTATGACACTGTGGGGGTTGCGGTCTGCCGGACAGGAAATTCTACGAAGCTTTTTTAGAATGTCAATTACAGCGCAAAGCACTGGAGATCAACTACGCAAGCCTCCGGGGGACAGAGCGGAAATGCGACGCTATCGGTGGGCGGTTTTTAGTATTTTTGCGAGTATGAGTTATCTCATTGGGTTCTGCTACGTTGCCGGGATGTCTGTGTGGGTTTCGGCTGTCTTTTTCTTAATCTTCTTTGGGCTTTCAACGGTTGTAACACGCATCCGCGTCGAAGCAGGCTACCCGATGCACGATTTTGCGTTCCGTCCCGAAGACATTGTCGTGACAGGATTCGGCACGCAAGCGGTCGGACCCACGAGTCTCACACTATTCTCTTATCTCCACTTTTTCACGTACGCTCATCGTAGCAATCCGCAGCCGCATCAACTGGAAGCATTTCGGCTTGCGGATCGGATGAATCTCTCTATCAATGGGATGCTGATCGCAGGTATCTTGATTGCCACAGTAGTTGGATCGATCGCTGCTTGCTGGGCTTACTTGCACACTGCCTATCAATATCAAGGGAGTACGTGGCCCGGTTGGCCCATCTTTAACCGTCTACAGAATTGGTTAAGCTACCCACGGGGGACGGATGTTAAATCGTTAATATTTATGGGTGGAGGATTCGGTATCGGGCTGGGGTTCCTGATTATGCGGCGGCTCTTTATTTGGTGGCCCTTCCATCCGGCAGGATACGTGATTGGCGGGACATGGTCGCTTAATCTCTTATGGTTTTCGATCTTCATTAGCTGGTTGGCTAAGTTAATCATCCTTCGATTCGGTGGCCTCAAACTATATCGGCAGGCAAGCGCGTTTTTTATCGGTCTCGTTTTGGGAGAGTTTGTGACCGCAAGTTTCTGGGGTGTGATTGGGACAATTCTGGGACAGGCGACCTATCGATTCATCTGAACCCTGATTTTTTGCGGATTGGTTTATCGGTAATCACCTGTCAGTAATAATCCACCCACCATCTATAAGTTCAGTAGTGGCACAGCTCGGGCCACCATCATTGCCGGTTCCCATATATCTCGCCATAAGCACCTTGTTTGGATTTTCCGATACCTCTTTTATCATTTGCCAAGTCACTTCCTCTTGGCTGAGAGACTTTGGATAGCCCGTTGAAATCCAGATCTTTGCTCTCCTACACCATTCAGACTCCGGTTGACCCGCCAATTCCCCGATATTGACATAAAAGAACCGTTTCGAGGGAGTTCCTCGCGCAAATGGTCCCGTAAAGTTGGGCACGCCCGTGTTGCGTTGCGGTTTCACAACTGCGTGAAAATCAAATATAATATCTGCTCCAGTAGATTGGGTAACCGAAACCAACTCTCCGTTATTGTCCAAAGAAAAATTGACTCCAACGGGAGGACTCACAACAATGATGCGCATTGGGATTTTGTATTCCATAATTTTATCTTTGCACTCCCTTTTGAGTTTTCAATTTAGTTGACGTCGTGTCAGCGAACTGTTGCGTTTGTTGTCCTAAGGGGATATACAGGTCGATCTACAATGGGAAGGTGAACGATGCAAGCCAAGACACCGAGGATAATTGCAATTATCCATACAGGTGTGTACAAGCCCGTTGCGTCGTAGATTCTACCTCCGAGCCAAACCCCAAGAAAACTTCCCACTTGGTGGCTGAAAAATACGATTCCGTATAGCGTAGATAGGTAACGGGGACCGAAAATTTGTGCCACCGTGCCACTCGTCAACGGTACAGTCGCCAGCCATAAAAAACCGATCGCAGCACCGAAAACCAGCGCTGTCGTTTCGGTTACCGGAAAGAATAGAAACAAACTAATGATGACCGATCGACCGAGGTAGAGACCGCTTAGGAGATATTTCTTCCGATAGTGATCGCCAAGGTAGCCAAACAGCGTAGAGCCAAATAGATTAAACAGGCCGACCAACGAGAGTGCTGTTGCGCCGGCTGTACCTGATAGTCCATTGTCGGTGAGATAGGCGGGTAAGTGGGAGGCGACAAATGCAACGTGGAAGCCACAGACAAAAAAGCCGATAGTCAGCAGCCAATACCCCGAATGATGGCTTGCCTTGGCTAACACCTCTGTCAGCGAATCGGAAGAGACTTCTGTGGATTGGCTTCCCGCAATCTCTTGTTTTCGAGTTGGATATCCCACTGCCAGTAGGGCAATTAACCCCACAAACCCCGCACAAATTGCAAAGGTAGTTCGCCAACCAAACGCATTCAGGATGCGTTGTGCGATTGGCACGACAATAAACATCCCAATCGAACCGGCAGCGGTAATAAAGCCGAATGTCCTGCTACGTCGTTCAGGTGGAACTACCTGCGCCACCGCACCTAATACAACGACATACGACACGCAACTCAGGGACAGCCCAGCTAACAGACCGAAACCGAGCATCAAACTGATCCAATGCGCTGTAATCGACATCAGATACATTGATACCGCGAATAGCAGCCCACCGCCTATCGCCACCCAGCGTGAACCGTAACGATCTGCTAATATACCCGCAAGCGGCACCCCACCAATGATACTTTGAATAGCTATCGCCAAGCTAAACAGTTCACGCCCAATTCCGAGTTCTCCGGTGACCGGTTGCAGATAAATGCCAAATGTCTGCCGGGTTCCCATGCTAATGAGAATAATGAGGATACTATATCCTACGATGTAGTTATCACGTCGGGCCACTAATCATCTCCTGTTTGCTTCCTCCTATAATTCACCTCGGAAGTCCCACCGTTTAACGACCTATTTTAATAGTCCCCCAAGCGGTTGTTAATTTCCGTTCTGGCTCAACCGGCAGGAGTTGATCTCTGGCATCCAACTCTATCTCCTTTTTGGTTAGAGCGCGGTCATAAAGTTTGAACTCATCCATAACAAAAAAGGCAGCTCGGCTCGTCGTTCCACCAATGCGAAGGTGCCCTCTACCCTGAACGAAACCGCGCTGAACGTTAAAGTTGCCTTTGGCTTTGCCATTAATATATATTGTCAAGTTCGCGGACTTTTTGACACCCGCAATATGATACCATTTTCTCTGATCAAAACCGCCACCTTCGTCTTCGGGACCTATTGCATCGGGACCAATCCTACCAAATTTATACACAAGGGATAGACCGGGGTCGGTAAGGGAGATGCCCGGGGAATCCCCTTTCTCATCACCAACTAAGATGTTAGCCTTTTTCAAAACACTGTTGGGGGGACGAGGAGGCGGGGCAATCAAGGGCTCAAGGACATAGAACCAAAAAATATAGGTGTGATCGGCATACTTATCCATTCCATCAAAGGAGTCAACGCGAAATTGTGCACTGATATTGTTGAAAATTTTTAACGCTCCCGTTCCTTTGTAAACCTCCCCGGGCTCATTGGTGATTGTGGCACCAAATCGAAGTTTACCATTGTTACCCCCGCCGGTCATGTCTTCAACCTTTCTTCCATCAAGCTGCTCTTCAAACGTGAAATACAGAATCAAATTTGGATCTAGAGCCGCCGAAGCAGAGGGAATCGTCATGACCAGAAACGTGATGACGAAACTTATCATAATAAGTGCTCTCATTTTCAATTCTTTCCTTGATTAGGCCTTACGCACTTGAACACTCAAAGCTTTGTAGTTCGGTGATTTATCACCGCAGCACACCATTTCCAACGCCCGCTTCTTAGTCCCGCCTGTCCCGATGTATCGGGGGGATTTATCGGGGATGAATCGGACAATCACAGTAATGGCTTAGGTTTGTAGTAGGGCAATTGATTGCGCGTCCGGATGCCCCGATTTATCGGGGCTACTACAAACTGAACTGCGTAACTCCTGCTTGATATTGAACTTGGCTCATGTAAAAAGAAAGTGCAAAACGCGAATCGAAATCGTAGGGGCGGGGTTTCCCCGCCCGTGGCACATCCCGATTTATCGGGGCAGTAAGGGTTGGGTCCCCCAACCCCTACGAAGATTCAGTTGCTGTTGCACTAATTCTTAACATGAACCTTGAACTTTATAGTGGATCTTAGAATTAATGAGACACTCCAGACCGGCGCGGTTGGAAACCGCGCCTACCAAACACGGGGGCAAAAGTGTCTATTTATTTTTAGAATTCACCATAGTTAATAAACCTACCGGCTACCTACTAAAGTCAGACTATCCCGCTCCTCAAATAAGATAGCCCCGATGGATAAAAGTCCATCGGGGCTAAAGTCGGACGCATCCAGCCTAACATATTATCACGATTCCATCGGTTAACTGCCCGTTTTGAGACGTCCCCAAGTGGTTGTCAATTTGTCTTGTGGCTCAACCGACAAGAATACACCTTGTTCCATCAACTCCACCTCTTTTGCGGTTAGAACCCGATCGAAAAGCGCAAACTCATCCATGGCGAAATAGGCAGCTCGGGTCCGCGTACCACCGATACGAAGCCGCCCTTCACCCTGAGGGAATTTTTTGGGCACGTCAAATCTCCCCTCCTCCTCACCATCGATGTAAATGATCAGATCCGCCCCTTTTTTAACACCCACGATGTGATACCATCTCCTCAGTTCAAACTCCGATCCTTTACCGTCTGGACCGAGTCCATCAATTCCGCCACCTTCACCAACCTCATACCAGAGGGCGAAACTGTTTCCGCTAATCTGGACGGAGGGCGATTTTGGAAAGCCTGCGTTGAGTACCTGCGCTTCATCAGCGTTTTTCTTGAAGATCGATCGCGCCTCACCTTGATGAAATCCCTCGAAGAAATAGATCCAAAAGGCGACCGTGTGATCTTGATATTGATTCATGCGGTCAAAGGGTTCGACACGGAATTGTGCACTGATGTTCCCTGCAATTTTTAGAGCACCGACCCCTTTGTAAACCTCCGCGGGTTCGTTAGTGAGTGTTGCACCCAGTCTAAGCTTACCGTCGTTACCTCCGCCAGTCATGTCTTCGACCAGCCGTCCATCAAGCTGTTCCTCAAACGAGAAATACAGAATCAAATTAGGGTCTAAAGCCGCCGAAGTAGAGGGAATCGTCATGACCAGAAACGTGATGACGAAACTTACCATGATAAGCGTTCTCATTTTCAATTCCTCCTTTAACGACCAGTTCTGATATGGCTCCAAGTGGTTATCAATTTGTCTTGTGGCTCGACCGACAAGAATATCCCCTTAAAAACTGCTGTCACTTCTTTTTCGGTTAAAGGGCGATCGTAAAGCTGAAACTCGTCCATAGCAAAAGAGGCAGCTCGGCTCGTTGTTCCGCCGATACGAAGTTGCCCCTTACCCTGAATAAAGTCTCGTCTGACCTTAAAGTTGCCTTTTTCTTCGCCGTTAATGTAGACGATAAGGTCGCTTGCCTTTTTGACGCCCGCGATGTGATACCACGTCTCCAGGTCAAAACCTTTGCCCTTACCGTCGGGTCCAACTGCATTAGCTCCTTGGTCGCCAAATTTATATTCAAGCGCTAAACCGGGGTGGGTCAGAAAGATGCCTGGTGCGCTCCCTTTCTCCTCACCAACTAAAATGTTAGCCTTTTTCAAAATACTTGAGCGGGCACCCATGGGGTTGAATATATAGATCCAAAAAGCGTAGGTGTTATCTCCATACTTATCCATTCGGTCAAACTCGTCCACACGGAGCTGTGCACTGATGTTGTTGAAGATTTTTAGAGCGCCTACCCCTTTGTGAACCTCGGCGGGTTCGTTTGTGATTTTGGCACCAAATCGCAGCTTACCGTCGTTACCCCCGCCGGTCATGTCTTCGACCTTTCTTCCATCGAGCTGCTCTTCAAACGTGAAATACAGAATCAAATTTGGATCTAGAGCCGCTGGGGCAGAAAGAACCATCATGACTAGGAATATGGTGATGCAACTTACCGCAACAAGCGTTCTCATTTTCAATTCCTCCTTTGATAGTTTGGTTTTGAACTTTAGCCAGTTGAACAACACACTTTGGCAGATCCGTCGGTGCCCTACCAAAGGCAAGACTATTCTCAACCCCAAATAATATAGCCCCGAAGAATACAATCCCTCGGGGCTAAAACCGAACGCCTTCCACCTAACATACTATCAGAACTCTATCGATTAGCGATCCGTTTTGAGATTCCCCCAAGTGGTCGTCAATTTTGTCTCTGGTTCGACCGACAGGAGTATGCCTTTGGCGTCCAACGCTACCTCTTGTTCGGTTAAGGGACGGTCATAAAGTTGAAACTCATCCATCGCAAAAGAGGCGGATCGTATATTCGTTGCGCCAATACGCAGGTGCCCTTTACCTTGAACGAAATCGCGGTTAACCTTATGTCTACCTTCTTGTTTGCCGTCAATGTAGATTATCAGGGCTGATCCCTGTTTGACCCCCGCGATGTGATACCATTTGTTCAATTCAAACTTTCCACCTTTGCCGCCGGGACCGACCGCTTCAATCCCTATAGCCCCTTGGTCGCCAAATTTATATACCAGTGATAGACCGGGATCGGTAATCCAGATAGCTGGCGCATGCCCTTTGTGAGCCTGCCCTATAACATTGCCCTTTTCCACAACGCTTCCCTGTACACAACATGGATCTTTTCTGACGCCGTATACATAGAGCCAAAAGGTGAAGGTGTTATCTCCATACTTATTCATCCGGTCAAACTCGTCCACACGGAACTGAGCACTGATGTTGTTGAAAATTTTTAACGCCCCCGGCCCTTTGTATACCTCTGCGGGTTCGTTTGTGATTTTGGCACCCAACTTGAGCTTCCCATCGTTCCCGCCACCGGTCAGGTCTTCGACCATCTTCCCATCGAGCTGCTCATCAAACGAGAAATACAAAATCATGTTTGGATCCAGAGCCGCCGGGGCACAGAAAACCGTTATGACCAGAAACATGGTAATGAAACTTACCGCAATAAGCGTTCTCATTTTCAATTCCTCCTTTGATCGTTTAATATTGAACACAAGATTATTCTCAGTCTCAAATAATATAGCCCCGACGGATTTTATCCTTCGGGGCTAAAATAGAGTGCCTCCTGCTTAACATCGTATCAGAGTCTATCAGGGTTCTATCGGTTAACGCCCCGTTTTGAGCTGTCCCCAAGTGGTAGTCAATTTTGTTTCAGGCTCGACCGACAGGAATAGTCCCTTGGCATCCGCCGCCACCTCCTTTGGAGTTAAGGCGCGGTTATAAAGTCCAAATTCATCCATAGCAAAAGAGGCGGCTCGGATTCGCGCTCCGCCGATACGCAGATGCCCCTTACCTTGGATGAAATCGCGTTTGACGTTATATTTGGCTATTTCCTCGCCGTCAATGTAGATTATCAGATCTGATGGCTTTTTGACCCCTGCGATGTGATACCATTTGTTCAGTTCAAACTTTTCACCCTTGCCGCCGGGACCAACCCCGTCACCCGGTACAGCCCCTTGGTCGCCAAATTTGTATGTAAGTGTTAGCCCCGGATCGGTCAGAAAGATGGCTGGCGAGTTCCCTTTCACATCACCAACTAAAAGGTGGGCTTTTTGCAGAATAATTTCCTCTGGACAACACGGATCATCTCTGACACCGTATATGTAGAGCCAAAAAGTGTAGGTGTTCTCTTTATAGTTATCCATCTCCTTAAAGGACTCGACCAGAAACTGAGCACTGATATTGTTAAAAATTTTTAACGCTCCCGTGCCCTTGTATATCTCTGCAGGGTCATTTGTGATTTTGGCACCCAACTTGAGTTTTCCATTGTTACCGCCGCCGGTGAGGTCTTCGACCATTTTTCCATCGAGCTGCTCATCAAATGCAAAATACAAAATCATGTTCGGATCGATAGCCGCCGAGGCAAAGAAAACTGTAATGAACAGAAGCATGGTGACGAAACTTAATGTAATAAGTGTTCTCATTTCAATTTCTCCTTTTATACCGATTCAGGTTGAGTGATAAGCTAACTGTTATAACATTTTCTGCTCCCCGATAAATCGGAGGAATTCCCAAAATCTGCATAGTGGTTGAAATGGCCTAGATCTTGCTGTCCAAAATGATATAGCCCTGATGGACAAAAATCCTTCAGGGCTAAAATAGGATGGGTTTCACGTAACTTGCCATCAAAGTTTTGTTGGTTAACGACCTGTCTTGAGATAGCCCCAAGTGGTAGTCAATTTTGTTTCAGGTTCAACCGACAGGAATACACCTTTGGCATCCAATGCCACCTCTTTTTCGGTTAAGGCACGGTTGTAAAGCCCAAACTCATCCATCGCAAAAGAGGCTGCCCGCTGCCGAGTTCCGCCGATGCGAAGGTGCCCTTTACCCTGAACAAAATCGCGTTGGACCTTATACCTCGCTTCCTCTTTGCCATCAATATAGATGGTCAGGCTGGTTGCCTGTTTGACTCCCGCGATGTGATACCATTTTTTTAGTTCAAATTGTAGACCCTTGCCGCCGGGACCGACGGGATCCCCCTCTATCGCCCCTTGGTCTGTAAATTTATATACCAGAGATAGGCCTGGATCGGTGAGAAAGACACCCGGCGCGCTCCCCTTGTCAGCAGCGTCTAAAACATTGGCTTTTTTGAAGATACTTTCCACTGCACAACACGGATCATTTCTGACACCGTATATGTAAATCCAGAAGGTGTAGGTATTGTCTTTATAAGTCTCCATTTCCTTGAAAGACTCAACAAGCACCTGAGCGCTGATGTTGTTGAAGATTTTTAGCGCTCCCGCCCCTTTGTACACCTCCTCAGGTTCGTTAGTAATTTTGGCACCTAATTTGAGTTTCCCATCGTTACCACCGCCGGTGAGGTCTTCGACCTTTCTCCCATCCAGCTGCTCATCAAACGAGAAATACAATAGCATCTCCGGATCGATAGCCGCCGGGGCAGAGTAAACCGTTACGGCAACAAAGGTAATAAGGAAACCGAACCAAATAAAGGCTCTCACTTTTAATTCCTCCTTTTATTCCGGTTTAGGTTTAATAGCACTCAACTGAAGCGATTTATTGTCGTGTTATCAGAAGTTCTGTCAGTTAATGGCTGATTTTAATATCGCCCCAAGTGGTTGTCACTCTCCTGTCAAGTTCAACCGATAGAAGTATGCCCTTGGCGTCCAACGCTACTTCATCGTCAGTTAAGGGACGATCATAAAGAGAAAACTCATCCATAACGAAATTGGCAGAGCGTTCCCGTGTGCCACCAATACGCAGTAACGCCTCACCCTGAACGAAATCTCTTGGCACATCATATCTACCTTGCTCCTTGCCGTTGATGTAGATTATTAACTCGTTTGCCTTTTTGACACCCGCGACGTGATACCACTTCTTGAACTCAAACACGGTGCCGTTGCCACCGGGACCGACTATGCCCTTGGCGCCTATAGCCCCTTGGACCCCGCCACCTCCCTTATCTTCAAATTGATAGATAAGAGCTAATGGTTCCTCCTGAAGCAAGATCCCCGGTGCCCAACCTTTCACATTGCCTTCTAGAACTCTCCCTTTTTCCAGAATGCTTGCTCTACCTTCCCCACAAGTTCCACCACAATGTTCCCAATTCCAAGGTTTAGCGGTGTTACCTAAGATATAGAACCAGAAGGTGTAGGTGTTATCTTTATACTCGTTCATTCTCTTGAACGGTTCTACGCGGACCTGAGCACTGATGTTGGTGAATTTAACCGCCCCTGTGCCCTTGTATACTTCCTCGGGTTCGTTGGTGATCTTGGCACCTAATTTGAGCTTCCCATTGTTACCGCCGCCGGTCAGGTCTTCTATCTGCTTCCCATCCAGCTGCTCGTCAAACGAGAACCATAGAAGCATATTCGGATCTATGGCCGCCGGTGTAGAGAGGATCATTATAAACAGTAACGTGGTGATGAAGCTCGCCCCAATAAACGTTCTCATTCTCAGCCCTTCCTTTCCAAAATCCGATAATCCACAACAATTGAAACAGCTAAAAAAAATCAAACCCATCGTATCACAACCATTAAATGTATGTCAAGAGAAAATAGAATTTTTAGTTAGGGCAATCGCACGTGAAAATTATTGCAACGGTTGTAGCGTAATGTGTCTTTCATTTTGTATGATTTGCCTAACAATTGGGTAGATGTACCTCCAATGAACCAATGAACTGATGAACCAATGGACTCATGGGAGGCAGCTGGGCATCAAATAATGCGTGCACAACAGGTTTATAGTCCCAAAATAAACAGATGCGATTCCCCTAGAATTTTTAGTTTGACATTATTTTTCGCTAGTATTATAATAGCTTTCTGATGCAATAATCTGCAGAGATTTGCAATGAAATGGGCAGATTCGCAGCGGTGCTGGCAATCAACATAACCTCGGTTGATTAATGGGATTCGCAAACGAATCACCATTCGTGCGGACAATGTGTCGGCCGATACAAATTTCTGTGATAGTCACAAACAGGAGGATATTCAAATGCAAAGGTTGAAGAGATTTCCAATGAGCACCCTGGTCGCTATCTTTTTGATAGGCCTGTTGCCATCCTTGGGATATAGCCAGATTCAATTGGATGACCCGCTCCTCGTATTCTACTTTCCTCTCAATGAAGGCAAGGGGGATATAATAAAAGACCTCGGTCCCAATGGACTGGAGGGAGAGCTTGAAGGCGGCCCAGCATGGGTCGATTCCGTAGATCCGAAATTTGGAACCTCCCTCTCGTTTATAGATGGAAAAGAGCAATCGGGCTTCGTAGCAGATGTTCCTGCTTTGGATCTCGGCGAATCGGATACCACCCTCGCTGCTTGGGTTAAGACCGGCAAAGAGGTAGGCCAGGGATTTGTTTATATCAAGTGGGATGGCGGTGGCTGGTATATCAAGCTAAGGGATAAGTTGCTCTTCACCCGTTATCACATACCTGCACCCGTCGGCTTTGGTGCTGAAATTCCTAGCAAAACTGAGATTGCCGATGACCAATGGCATCATGTTGCCTCCATGCGGACAAACAAAGAGACAGTTTCACTCTTTATTGATGGCAAATTAGACCATAAAGATGACGCGGGTTCAGCACCCGGTTCCGCTAATACCCCCGCCAATTTGGAAATTGGTCGGTTTAAAGAGGAGCGTTTCTGGGATGGAGAGTTCGATGAACTTTTCCTGATGAAGCGAAATTTGACAAACGCCGAACTTCAACTGTTGATGGAAGGACAGTTTTTAGCAGTTGAATCGAAGGGGAAACTTCCTCTCACTTGGGGGAGTCTCAAAGCTTCTAGGAATTAATGAGGCATCGTTGGAAATTTTGCCGTTGCTCAAATTGTACACTTAAGAAGATATGCAAATAATAGGAAAGCGGGCTGAATTTGGGGCGCGTTTTCACAACAAGTTGCGGTGAGGGACCTGCCGAATTCATTCGTGCGAGTTTCTCGCCGCAATTTTTTATCTGTCAGGGGAGAAATCTGCGGATGAAAAAAACGTTGATTATGTTGACGGGGCTTGTAGCAATCAACATAGTAAGCTGGCAAATGGCTTGGTCGCAGCAAACAGATTCCGTTACCGAATCCGTCGATGAAAGTCAGGTCATCTTGGCTGAATATCAGTGGAACGGCAAAAAATTCGAGATTTCACTTGCAGCTTTCAAGGCGGCGATTGGAGAGTTATCATTCTTCCAACAGGAAAACTACGCAAGTAAAGCCGGGAAAACAGAATACCTGCCAGAGTTTATTGATAAAAAACTGAAAGTCCTCGCAGCGATAGATAAGGGGTTGGATCAAGATGAAGATATACTCAAGAAAGCGCAGGAATACAAACATACGCTCTTAATCGAACGCCTGACCCTGATTGAAGTCGATGAAAAAGTCTCTCCCACGGAGGAAGATCGGCGGCAGTATTACGAGGAACACAAATCAGAATACGTCGAAGAGGCAGCAGCACGAGTAACCTGCATCAGTGTCTTGGAAAAAGCGCTTGCGCAGGAAGCATTGGCACAGATCAAAACCGGAGTAGACATCAGCGAACTGGCAAAAGGGCTGTCGGAAAAAGAAAAATTGTTTGGTCCCGGGAGCAACAAGCTGGATCCGGGGAACACCGGGCTCTTTACCAAGGATGAATCCGAAGACTGGCAGGTTTTTGTTGACACCGCCTTCGATATGGAAGTGGGCGAAATAACGGAAGAAATCCTTGAACTGGAGATGGATCACGAAACGTACTACCTCATTTTCCGCAAGGAGGAGCATATACCGGAACGTATAGCGGATTTTGAGGAGGTCAGAGACTATATTGAACCCTCTGTTAAGCGTGAAAAAAAACGGCAGCGAATCATTGAATGGGTGGCAGAAGTCACCTTGACAAGTGAACTGAAAACCTACCCAGAACGGGTTCCTGAAACAGTGCTGGACCAAGAAGAACCGGTGACAAATGCGGAAAATATTGTCATTGCAGAGTTTGATTGCAACGGAAAGCAGCGGATTACGCTTGCTGAAATGATACAGGACATTCGCGAACTCTCGGAGTATACACCGGAGCGTTATAAAGATAAAGCGCGCCTTGAAGAATACGTTACCCTGATGGCTGAAGGTCGTTTAATACTCTGTCTTGCCAAAGCGCGTAGACTTGAAGAAGAGCAAGGAATCCTGAAAAAAAATCGCAGGTATCTCCACACGCTGCTAGCCGATAGATTGTGGAAAATCGAAGTTGAGCAGAAAGTCGAGGTGACAGAGGAAGACATACAAGCCAACTATGAAGCGCGTAAAAGCGAGTTTGCCGAAGAGGAGCAGGTGCGGCTAACCTGTATCACGCTTAGGGATAGTGACCGCGCGAAAGGGGTTTTTGAGTCGATTCAGTCGGGCAAAGATATGGTTGAAGTGGCAAAGGAGTTGTCAGATACCGGAGAATTGACCGGTCCCGGGGCGGATCCTCTAAACCCCGGCGATACCGGTTACTTGACCCGTGACACCTTTCCGAAAGAGCAGCAAGCTTTTACTGACGCGGCCTTTGCGATGGAAGTAGGACAGACCGTTGATGGTATCATGGCTGTCAGCTTTCAAGGCAGACAATACTATACAATATTCCGGAAAGAAGAACATAACTCAGCACGCCAAAGAACACTTGACGACTCAGAGGTCCGACGAATAGTGACGGCAGACACCCAAACGGAAATACGCGACGCGCTTACCGCCAAGCTATACACTCAACTTCGTAGTAAAGCAAAACTCAGAATATACTTCGACCGAATTCCAGAGGGGTCAGATAAGTGATAACAACCATCCACCTTCAACTTGGAGTACTAACTTCAAGCCAAAGTCTCAACAATGTGCTGTGGATTTAGCAATGCACAGCGGACAAAACTATCAAGGCTTGTGTTGTGATGCACGACTTGACAATGCTAAATTTAGGAGGATTCACAGATGATGCAATCAATCAGTGACAGTCAATGGGAGCAATTCAAGGAGGAAGGCTATCTCCGGCTCGGTAGAGTGATGGACGATGAAGAACTCGCTGCTTTACAGAAGCGCATTGATGACATCATGATGGGTAATGCCAAACTCCCCTACGACCAGCTAATGATGCAACTCGATGGTAAGACCAGCGACTACAGTAAGATGGAACCAATGACCAAGGGACACAAAGGTCCGTCGTTAAACTATCGTAAGATCACCGAACTAGAGCTTGACCCATTCTTCTTGTCGTATATGCAAAAACCTGCCTTCCGGGACATTTGTGCTAGAGCCTACGGTCCCTCTACCTCGGTTGCTACTCCACGTGCAATGTTTATGAATAAGCCGGCCGACACAGGAACTCACCTGCCTTGGCATCAGGATGTATTTCGGAACCTTGACACACTTTCGGATATTATCATCTGGGCGGCGCTGGATCCAGCGACCCTTGATAGTGGCTGTCTCAGAGTAATTCCCAAATCTCATCACCGCATCTATGAAGGAAACTTCCCCACGGAAGAACAGCTGGAAACCCTCTTTGCGGCGGCAGATCCCGTCACCCTTGAATTACAACCGGGCGAGGGGGTATTGCTGCACGTCAATCTGATTCACACCTCTGCGGTGAATGATACCGGTTTGCCACGGCGGGCATTCAGCGTTGCTTATATAGATGCTGCGGCTAGGACCAACGATGGTCTGCCTCTCCCCACTATTTTCGGCGAAGATGCCTTAACCCCACAATTCAACTAACCAAGCAGGTGTTCAATTCTGATGGCGTAGGTTTTCTGATAATGAAAACTTACGCCATTGTCACACTATCATTCCGTAAAGGTCGGGAGCTGATGGCAGTGTCCGCCCGACAAAACTAGACTTCATTGCTACCCCTTGAAGTTGTGCTTATTAGTAGTCGCTAGGGAGTGCAATTCCTCCCTAGCATCACGACGTCCGCTCACCCCCAAGAATCACTCGCTTTTTGTTGCATTCAAGGATAGGCTTCACACCTCGACATACCGGTCAAAACTAATTTCGCAGGGGAACAGTTTAATGCGCGAAGATTCGGGTAGAAATTCTGCATACAGCATGGGGCTACTTATCATTTTGATTGCTTCATCGTGGCTGGGGTGTGGAAGTGATGATGAGTCGGAGAATGGAGTCCCTCCCGACAGAATTGTCGGTAACGACATGGCGGAAATGGTGCTGATTCCTGCCGGGGAGTTTGAGATGGGCGACTCCTTCAATGAAGGTACTACCTACGAACGTCCCGTCCACACTGTGTTCCTCGACGATTTTTATATTGATGTCTACGAAGTGACAAATGTGATGTACGCTAAGTTCCTCAATGCGCTGGGAAAGCATGTGGGGGATACCGGTCATATCTGGTTAGATATCGGTGACGGTGATGAGATGATCGAATGGGTCGAGGGGCAATACCGACCGAAGGCAGGATTTGAAGAGTATGCCGTGGTTGAAGTGAGCTGGTACGGCGCAGCGGCTTATGCCCAGTGGGCAGGCAAACGCTTGCCGACCGAAGCAGAGTGGGAGAAAGCCGCCCGCGGTGGGCAGATCAAGGAACGGTATCCGTGGGGAGATGATGAGCCTGATGGGAGTCAGTGCAACTACGCGGATAAGAATACAAGCTATTCTTGGTCAGATCCGAATGCTGATGACGGCTACCAAACAACCGCTCCTGTGGGGTTATATCCGCCAAACAGCTACGGGTTATACGACATCGCTGGAAACGTATGGGAATGGTGCGTAGACGAATTGGATGTGGAATTTTATGAAAACAGTCCAACAGAGAACCCGGTATCAGGCGGAATTACACTATTGATGCCTGATAACTTCAATGGTATTAAAGAACGTCGCATACTTCGCGGGGGGTCGTGGCACAGCACTCCTGAGATCCTGCGCGTGGCGTACCGCTACAGCAGTGAGCCAGCGGTCACGCTTAGTTACTTCGGCTTTCGTTGTGTAGTCCCTGTCGATCCTTAGTCCTATTTTAACTTTTGAACAACCCACGGTGTGATATTCTCATGCCATTATTTGAAGAAAGGATCGAGTAATGACTGTACCCCATGCGTGGACACCTGCTGAAGGCAGTCTACGAGAAATATTGGAGAAATATCCAGAGCCTCTCAATGCGTTGGCATCGGGTGAAGTGCCGGCGATTGTCTGCCGCCAAGCTTTCAATTCGGACCACTGTGTGAGTCTCATAGAAAGGCTCTATGAACGTGGCTTGATATACGATCCTCGTCCAACTGAAGACAACGAAAAAAGTAATAGGCCTGTATACGTTGGTCCCGCTTTCGTTAGGTACAGTTCCGATCCCGACAAGCTCTTCGCCTACGCCGCCGACACCCACGAACTTTTCAAAACGCTGTTCAACGGGTACGACAATCCAGTGAAGATCTTCTACGAGATGTTGTCGTGTCTAGCATCACCGGACAAGCGGGTAATGACCGCTCGTGAGCCGGACGGCCGTCTTTATGGTCCCGCCGTTTTTCGCGCCTACTATGCCGATCGAGGACACGGACCGCACTTTGATTCCGTACCTAAACGACAGAAATTGTTCAATTATCAGGTTTCGCGATTCAAGCATCAGTTCGCTGGAGTGATGTGCTTCCAAAACTCCGAAAACAAAGGTGAAAATGGTGAGCCCTTCCTCTATAACTGTCCTTGGACCCCCGCGGTGCAGGAATATATCGCCGCAGGCACGTTTAGCCAATATGTTGCTGAGCAAGGCATCCCCCGGGCTCAAATTCAACTTGAACCGGGCGACCTTTACTTCTTTTTTTCTGAAAACATCCATGAAGTGCCGCCGGTGGTAGGTGAGAAGCCACGCATTGTGCTCGCTGCCTTCTTTGGCATGTCCCCGGACGATGAAGAGATTTTTGTCTGGTCGTGATGTGACTACCGTTATCTTGTACCATTATTAGCTACTGAAAGGATAAATCGATGAAAATCACGAAGATCGAAACATTCCAGATTGAAACCCCGCGCTATTATCAGAAATACCCCGTTGACATAGGCGAAGCGCCATCAGGTCACGTTATCGTGAAACTCCATGTGGCTGATGGACTCGTAGGGCTAGGGGAAGCCTCGGACAGCAAGGCTGATGATCTGGCCGCGCTAACAAAGCGCTACAACGACTTGCTGGTTGGACGCGATGCCACCCGGATTACCGAGATTAATGAATTAATGCGGGACCAGGACTTTGAGAGTGCAGTCAGTAACTCACACATAACGGCTGCCATCGACATCGCGCTATACGACCTCAACGGCAAGGCACAGGGTGTGCCAGCCCACAATTTAATGGGCGGAAAAGTGCGAGATAGCATATACTTCTGTTATCCAATCATCGGGGTGCACCTAGAGGACGGCTTCGAGCGGAATGCTCATTACCTACAGCGGCTGGTGGATTTGGGGCATCATCTGTTTCGTTACTACGTTTCAGGGGACGCCGATCGAGACAACCGATTCATCACCGAGATGAAAGATCGCTTCGGAGAGAAGATTAAACTCAAAGCCTTCGATTTCTCCGGACGTTTCTCGGATTGGGAGACCGCCCTGCGCTATGCAGACGTGCTACGTCACCATAACCCGTATAATTTTGAACAACCATCAAACAATTTGCGGGTATGTGCCGACTTCGTCAAACGGATGGATGTACCGGTGAGTCTCCATATCAGCACGTTAGAAGAAGGTTACGAAGCGATTGAGCGCGGGGCGTGCACTGTCCTAAACTTGGCGTGGGTCTGGTATGGACCGACTTACGTGCGTCGGATGTTCGCGCTAGCAGAAGCCGCGGGCTTGAAGACCTTGCTTTCAACCGATCAGGATTCAACCATAGGCACAGCCGGGGCAGTGCATCTCGGAGTGTCGGTGCCCAACTTAGATATTCCTGCCGACCCCGCAGGCCCCCTGCTCTATACAGTTTCACCTGCCAAAGAGCGCATCCGAGCTGAAGCGAGCCACCTGTATCCGCCAGAAGGACCTGGCTTGGGTGTCGAGTTGGACGACGACAAGATGAGGGAGCTAACAATCGCCTCTGCATAAATTGCTGCAATGCCATCCCAGCACTTTTGGAGTTGCCGGTAATGACCTCCATTTTATAGTGAATTATAGAAAAAAGTAGACATTAATGGTAGTAGGCACATGGCTTGGCATCCCGCCTGCGGGGCACCGTGTGCCGTAACTCGGCGAGCAAAGTTCGTGACTTGGTTCGCTCATCACGTCTAAGTAATTCTAAAATCTACCATAACCGCTACACACATCGATTCGTTTAGGTGAATATGATCCCAAAATAAACTGTGAGTCAGCCTCAAACAAGTTCAATCGAGATTTCCTGATCAATAATTGGGAGTTTGTATCAATTGCTATATCAAGTTGACGGGTAACCAGTCCAAGAAAGAATCACATTGAGTCCGACAGACAATCGTTTTCTCGCTTCAACTCGCCGCCCTCAGCCAGAAATCCGTTGGCGTGTAGTCTGGCTAGCAGTAGCTATCATTCCCTTCAACAACTACTGGGTTTACGCGATGCTGCGGTGGGCACAGGGGCTCCCGACGACCATGTCACTCTTCTTCAATGTGATTTTTATCTTTGCCATTCTGCTCGCGTTGAACTATGCAATTTCCCTATACTCACCGCGTCTGGCATTGACGCAAGGCGAATTGCTGACGTTCTACGCCATGCTCTCCGTCGCCACTGCAATTGCTGGGGCAGATTTCTTTGCCGTGATTATCACACATATCGCCGTCGGTGGCTGGATGGCGACTGAGGAGAACGAATGGACAACGTTGTTTCATCGTTACTTCCCTGATTGGTTGGCGTTGACCGACAAAAACAGCCTCAGAACCTATTTTGTCGGTGAATCCACTCTCTACCTTGACGAGCATCTCCGGTTATGGTGGAAGCCTGTCCTTTCTTGGTCTGGGTTTATCATTGTCCTTGTCTGCACCGCGTTTTGCATCAACGTCGTTATGCGGAAACAGTGGATTGAGATAGAGCGACTTAGCTACCCAATCATTGAACTCCCGCAGCAAATGGCAACTAAGGGGTTCTTTCGGAATCGATTGATGTGGGCTGGAGCGATCCTCGCTGGCGGTATGGATATCGTCAACGCACTGCACTTCTTGTATCCATCCATCCCCGGACTCGGTGGCGATTTCTTTGACCTACAACCCTATTTTACCACGAAACCGTGGAACGCTATCGGCTGGACACCTGTTACGCTATTCCCATTTGCCGTTGGGATGGCATATTTTATGCCACTCGATCTCTCTTTTACCTTCTGGTTTTTCTATATATTCTGGAAGCTGGAGTTGATCATGGGGAGTATTCTCGGGCTTCAACAGATCCCTAACTTTCCCTACATCTTTGAGCAGTCGTTTGGGGTCTGTGTCGGCGTACTGATTCTGGTGCTTTGGAGTGCACGGCATCATTTGCGAAATGTGCTGATAGGCGCGTGGCGCGGCGAAAAAGCGTCTGAGTCTAACGAACCGATTTCTTATCGTACAGCGGTCCTAGGAATAATTATCGGATTCCTTCTGTTAATCGGTTTTTGGGTAGTAGCCGGGATGTCGCTCTGGGTTGCTGTCCTAGTTTTCATCATCCATTTTACAACCGTGACCGTTACGGCGCGCATCCGTGCCGAACTTGGACCGCCCCTCCATGATCTCCGCAGGATGGGGCCCGATGTGTTGATTCCACAGATGTTTGGCATGCGGCGAGTAGGTCCTAGAAACCTCAGTCTATTCGCGCTTGTATTTCCTTTTAATCGCGCCTATCGGGGCAATGCCATGCCACCGCAGCTGGAAGGGCTGAAACTTGCCGAGCGGACAGGCATCTCAACGCGGCGCGTCGGATTCGCAATCCTAATCGCTGTTGTCGTCAGTCCCTTACCTCTGTTCTGGGGCGGATTACAACTCGGCTACGAATCCGGTGCGGTGGCGTTTTGGGGCGGCGGTGTCTTCCGGCGAACCCAGAGTTGGCTCACCAATCCAACGCCTGTGGATGTCCTAGGAATCTTGGCAATGCTCTTCGGCACGCTCTTCACCTTCGCTCTCACCGCCTTGCGTCATCGTTTCGTTTGGTGGCCCCTCTATCCCGTTGGGTACGGCATCACAGGCACATGGGCGGTCAACTTTTTCTGGTCTTCGGTGCTCGTTGCTTGGGTGATTAAGTTATGCATCCTTCGCTTTGGAGGCATAAGGACGTTTCGTCGCCTCGCACCGTTCTTTCTCGGAATGCTATTCGGCGAGTTTCTACTCGGAGGTGTATGGGCACTGATTGGTGTGATTGTCCAGAGGCCGATGTATCGGTTTATTTGGTGAGGGCTAAAATCCCCATTAGCTTTATTCTCATCCGATGTGATCTCTGAATAGTACGTTCAATTGGTAGTGCCGATCGACCTTAACACATCACGATTTGTCTTGGGAGTTGAGCAGCTTACTCCGTTCGCAACCCCTTATTGAGTTTAACGTTGTTTTCATCACCTCCATCGGAGGCTTCATACAGTGCCCGAAACGACCTTCCAAAACGGTCTGACACTCAAATCCTTTTTTATCACACTGTGCCTCATTCCGATCAATATTTACTTCCTTATTCAACTTGAAGTCGTCCGTTATACATTTCCTACGCTCGTCCATCCGCTATCAAATGTCATTTTTATTTTGTTTTGGCTACTTCTGATTGGAGCCATCCTCAAGAAAATCTCTCCCAAGCTGGGGATTAGTCCGTCGGAACTTCTGACGATCTATGTTATGTTGGGGATCGTATCATCTCTCTGCTCGGGTGACTCGATGCAGATTTTAATCCCCCTTTTGGGGCATCCCTTCCGTTTTGCAACACCTGAAAACCAATGGCGCGAACTGTTCTGGAAGGAACTTCCCGCTTGGCTCACTGTCCAAGATGAAAAGGCACTAACCCCCTATTACGAAGGGGGATCCAGTTTCTATATCAAACGGCATCTGTATGCCTGGCTCCGTCCCGCTCTGGCATATATCCCATTTATCTTTGTGCTGCTGTTTGTGATGCTGTGCATCAATACGCTGTTACGGATTCAGTGGACGGAACGGGAACGGTTGACCTACCCAATCATTCAACTTCCACTGGAGATGACGGATACTAGCAACAGGTTCTTCAAAAATAAACTGATGTGGCTTGGCTTCAGCATCGCTGCGTTGATTAGTATAATGAATCTGCTCAATTCGATTTATCCCGCCGTTCCCTATATTCCTGTCAAGCGTCAGAATCTACATCAATATTTCACTGGTCGTCCTTGGAATTCGATGGGCTCCTTCCGGGTTTCGTTCTATCCCTTTGTCATTGGCATTGGTTTCCTCATACCATTAGACCTCCTCTTTTCATGCTGGATGTTTTACGGAGTCTATAAGATCGAACTAATGGTCGGTAACATAATGGGGTGGCGCAATCTGCCGCGTTTTCCCTATTTTAACGAACAGGCATTGGGGGTCTACGTTGCACTGCTCGTATTTGTGTTGTGGATCGGCAGAGTTCATTTCAAAGGGTTGGTGCGCCATCTGCTGGGCTCATCTTCGCTTGATGATTCTCGTGAACCGATGCCATATCGTTTGGCAGTCGCTGGCATAGTAATTGGATTGATATTTTTGATGGCATTTTCCTACAGAGCGGGGATGTCCTTGTGGGTTACTCCGATCTTTTTCGGAATTTACTTTCTAGTAGCGATAATGATTGCGAGGCTCCGTGCGGAATTGGGTTTTTTAGTACACGATTTACATTACATTGACCCGCACAACACGCTTGTCACCGTATTTGGAACACGCCGCCTGGGATCGAGCACATTGACTGTCTTTTCGTTATATCAATTTTTCAATCGTGCCTATCGGGCTCACCCGATGCCACCACAACTGGAAGGCTTGAAAATCGCTGAAAGGCGAAATATCAATCCGCGCCATATAGCTGCAGCGATTCTACTCGCCACCGTAATTGGATCAGTGAGCGTTTTTTGGGTGTTGTTAGATAGCTACTATCGACACGGTGCAGAAACCGGGTACTATGGACCATGGGCACTCGGGTATGGACGAGCCATCTATAATCAACTCGAAAGCTGGCTGACCTACCCCCAAGAGACGGATCTTCCAGCTATCGCTTTTATGGGAGGTGGGCTCAGTTTCGCAGCACTACTCATGTTCCTAAGAACACGCTTCCTGTGGTGGCCCCTCCATCCACTCGGCTATGCCATGGCAAATAGCTGGGGGATGTTCAATCTGTGGGCTTGTCTCTTTGTTGCATGGATAGCGAAAGCAATCATCCTACACCACGGCGGACTTAGGGCATACCGACAAGCGATCCCTTTCTTTTTGGGTCTCGCTCTGGGAGACTATATGTTCGGCAGCCTTTGGAGTATTATTAGTATTGCAACCAACAGCACTCTGTATCAATTTTTTCCCTAACAGACAGCGCAATTCTGATCTGCTTGTAATGGATATGGGCAGAATAACAGGTAATGCGTAACGAGTAAGGGATCAAAAACCGACCGCCGAGTCGCAGAGGGCGTAGAGTAATTAAAAAAACAGTTTGCCTTTCTCTGTGTCTCTGCGGTTTCTTTTACGCATTACGCATCACGGATCACGCATTCTAATGAAAAGTATATCGACAGAACCTCAAAATACCCGTTTGACCCTAACAGAGAATACCCCTGTGCCCTTCCAGAGCGGTTTAACACTTAAATCATTCGTTATCGCTTCCCTGCTGATTCCGATCACTGTTGCTTGGATCATTCAGCTTGAAGTGGTTCGCCATACCTTCCCAACGCTTGTTCATCCGCTCTCGCATGTCATTTTTACGCTCTTCTGGCTTGTTCTGATCGGATGGATATTTGGTAAAATCTCCCCTAAGATCGGTCTTTCTCAACAAGAACTCCTCACGATCTACTTTATGTTGTGCATTGTATCCACTCTTTGTTCATATGACTGTATGGAGATCTTCGTACCAATCATGGCGCATGCGTTCCGGTTTGCTAGTCCCGAAAACGAATGGCGGCAACTATTTTGGCGGCAACTTCCGGAGTGGCTCACCGTTCACGACGAAAAAGCGGTAACGGCGCTTTATGAAGGAGGGTCAAGCCTTTACGTTGAGAGGCATTTAAAGGCGTGGCTTGGTCCGGCGGTGGCGTGGATGGCGTTTATCTTTGCGTGGATGGTTGTAATGCTGTGTATCAACGCGCTGTTACGAATCCAGTGGATCGAGCGCGAACGATTGACCTATCCCTTGACTCAACTCCCATTGGAGATGACCAATCCAAGGTTAGGATTTTTCCGAAACAGGTTGATGTGGCTCGGTTTTGGTATCGCCGCTTTGATTAGTATTGTGAACCTACTTCACTCAATCAACCCAATTGTCCCCTATATTCCTGTCAAGCGCCAGAGCATTAGTCACTATTTTACCACCCGCCCTTGGAACGGGATGGGTGGTGTGCAAGTCGCTTTCTATCCTTTTGCGATTGGGATCGGCTTTCTTATACCGCTAGATCTCCTATTTTCATGCTGGGCGTTTTTCTGGATCTACAAGATCGAACTGATGATTGGTAGCATCATGGGCTGGCGAGGTCTGCCGCGCTTCCCTTATCCCGCCGAACAGGCCTTTGGTGTATATATGGGGCTGCTAGGATTCGTTCTCTGGACTGGCAGATCGCATATCAAAGGACTGGTGCGTCACCTGTTCAGTTCCCGGGCCTCCCCGTCACAACTCAATGATTCCGGCGAAGCGATGCCATATCGCCTTGCTGTTGCGGGCATCATACTCGGCCTTATTTTTCTAATGGCATTCTCCTACAAAGCAGGCATGTCGCTATGGGTGATTCCAATTTTCTTTGCGATCTACTTCTTGCTATCAGTAATGGTTACGCGACTAAGGGCAGAGTTGGGGTTCCTAGTACACGGTTTGAAATTCATCAGTCCACATAACATGATTGTTGCTGGTGTTGGGACATGGCGACTTAATACCAGCACACTGACGGTCTTTTCGCTGTACATGTTTTTCAATCGCGCCAACTGGGCGAATCCCATGCCGGAGCAACTGGAAGCCTTGAAAATTTCGGAAAGGCGACATATTAACCCACGTCATACAGCCATTGCCATTCTGCTTGCGACAGTGATTGGATCGGGGGTAACTTTTTGGCTCTTGCTGGACATCTACTATCGACATGGCGCGGAATCCGGATACTTTGATCCCGCGGTGTTGGGATTTGGGCGTGATGTCTATGTGCAACTTGAAAATTGGCTGAACTCTCCCAAAGAGCCAGATCGTCCAGCACTTGCCTTTATGGGCGGTGGGGTTGTATTTACTGTTCTGTTGATGTCTTTGCGATCGCGCTTCCTGTGGTGGCCCCTCCATCCACTCGGTTATGCCACAGCACAGAGTTGGGGGATGGCAAACCTTTGGTGTTGTCTCTTTGTCGCTTGGGTGTGCAAGGCAATCATATTACGTTATAGCGGATTCAACGCATATCGACGCGCGATCCCTTTCTTTCTCGGACTCGCGTTAGGAGACTATATCTTGGGTAGCCTCTGGAGTATTTTAGATATTCCAACAACTATCTCTTTATATCTATTTTTCCCTTAATATACAGGTGCTTATTTTTTCGATCCAAAGCCCCTGCTTAACTGAGTCGTTTCAGATACTGGCCCACAATGTCTATCCCCACAAGGTCGCTATATGCTTTCTGGAGACAGTCGGTAACCGGTCCCGGTACGCTGCCATCACCGATGGCTGAACCGTTGAGAGAGGACACAGCGCAGAGGCAAAAGCTGGTCGAGGTCACAAAAGCCTCGTCTGCTGTGTAGACATCATAGAGATCGGTGTCTGCCTCTTGCACCTCAATGTTCAGACCTTGGGCGAGTTCAATGACAGTCTCACGGCTAATGCCTGCTAAGACGTACTGCTCCTTTGGTGTAACGACCACCCCGTCTTTGACAATGAAGAAGTTGCTTCCGAGTCCTTCGGCGATGTTACCGTTGATGTCCAACAAGATAGAGAAAGCGTCCGGGTTCTGTGCCTTTACCTCCTGATCTGCAAGTAAAAGGTTGATGTAATTGTGCACCTTGACCCTCGGACTCATACATTCAGGCGGCGTCCGCCTTATTGAGGGGATGACGACGCTCAGACCGTCACGGTAATACCGGGCCCTCGCAGCAAACGGTAAAGGGTTGCACTCGATGATCACCGTTGGCTTATATTTGCCGTCTCCTGTTGGAACACCCCTGCTAATTCGCTGTATCACCCAATAGTCATCGTTTGGTCCTAACAGGGACTGATTTGCCGCTAGCACCTGCATGGTCAGTTCCGCCATCTGGTTCTTCGGAATCCCGGGATCCAAGCGCATATATTTTAGTGAATCGTACAACCGGTCTAAGTGTTCCTGCAGTTTGAATATTACCCCCCCGAAAGTGCGAGTCGCATCGAATACTGCATCTCCGGTCACAAATCCTTGGTCCCGGAAAGATACCTTTCCCTCGCTCTCTGGAACTATTTCTCCATTGATATATACCATACGTTCTTGAGCCATGTTGTTTACCTACTCCTTTCAAATTGCTAGGAACTCTCCGAAAAGTCTGCCGCCTTAGTGGAAACTTCTAAATCTCAACAAATATGTGTTAAACGTCTTGATAGCGGGAATATTTTCTCGGAGGATTATGAGATCGATTGACTGTGGTTTTCAGCTTAGAATGCACGCACTTCTCGGACTCTATCAGGACTTCCAGTCAAATATCACACCTAGCAGAGCCCCTGGCCTGTCCTTCATCGTCTCATAGATGCGCGGTGCTTCTGTTATCGAAACCCGATGCGTTACCAGCGGTGCGATTCGGATGGTATCCAACCTGACAAAATGTAGAAGAATCTGTAAGTCTTCGAGTGTGAAGTGAGATGAGGATTCAATTGAAGCCCTTTTGGAGTGAAGCATGCTTTGATGGAATTTCGTCTCGCCCCGACCAGCCAGCGCACCGATGGCTCCATATAGGGCAAGCAGATCATTCCTATAAATATCCTCAAATAACGTCGGTGCCCCACGGGCATCAACGATGCGGTCATAGGGAGCTCCGTGCCTCAGCGCCTCATCTTCAGATGGTTCTGAGGCGTCTATCACCCGGTGTGCGCCAAGTGTTCTGGCAATCTCAAGCCGCCGAGGATTGACATCTGTCACGGTCACATATGCACCGAGGGCGCGCGAGGCCTGCGCCACGGATTGGCCAATAAGCCCCAAGCCTGCCACCCACACATTATGGGCGGGCCCAACACGGATGCGCCTGGAGTGCCGCATGCCTACGCCGGCTACACCAAAGAGGGCGCAGAATTCACGCTCGATATCGTCGGGAAGTTTGATACAGAGTCGAGCTCTTTCGTTGGTGGTTTCAAGGTTTACCAGATGCCAACCACGGTGCCCCCCGTGGACGCCGAGAAAGACGACATCACCCACCGAAAACGCTTCGACCTGATTCCCTACGCTGTCGACAACGCCGACGTGCTGATAGCCGGCGCGAACGGGATAATTTGTTCCGCCGAAGTCATTCATCAGCGCATGTCGCTCGGTACCATTGGTCACGCCTGAATAGAGGGTGCGAATCCGTATCTCTGTTGGGGCTGGGACTGGTGGCGGTCCCAAATCAAAAAATGCCATTTCACCCTGTGCCGGAAACTCTATGCCAATATTCTGCATTGCTTCAACCTTTTAATTGTACTGTGTGAAGGTTTGAAACTTTCGCAAGGTTGGATGCACTTTCCCTTTGAGGATAGTTCGGCATTCAACCGTAAGAGTCGTTCCTCGCCTCCTCCTTGCCCGGCGACAATTTCTATCGCTCTGGAAGCAGCGACGTTAATCCGCCATCAATGACGAAATTGGCACCGGTGATATTGCTCGCCCTCTCGCTGCACAGAAACAGTGCCAGTTCTGCAATTTCTTGCGGTGATGTAAAACGTTGGCTTGGGTATTGTGAACGCCAGACCTCCCATTGTTCGTCTTTGGTACGGTTAAACAGTTGTGCCGCTTGGTCAACCGCGGCCTCCAATAGTGGCGTCTCCACCGATCCGGGTGAGATGGCGTTGGCGCGGATGCCGTATTTTGCTAAATCGATGGCTTCGCTACGGGTGAGCGACAGTATTCCCGCTTTGGTCACCGAATAGACCATTGCGTTCTCTTGGTTCGCTAAGCCTGACACTGAAGCAATATTGAGGATAGCACCGCCTTGTTTCTTGATATATGGCACCGAATACTTTGCCATCAGAAAAGCGGAGGTGAGATTGATGGCGATCGTCGTATCCCACACTGACAGTGAGAGTTCTTCGACATCTCCCGGACAATCGACAATGCCGACAGTATTGATCAGGCAGTCAATCGTCCCGAAAGTTTGGACAACCGTTTCGCAGAAATTACGCACCGGGACTTCGGCTGCGACATCAATAGCGTCGTTGTAAACATTTTCACCTGCTTGTCGGCATTTCTCGGCGACACGTGAGAGTTCGTCGTAGCGGATATCGCAAAGGGCTAACGTCGCCCCAGCGTCTGCGAACTTTTCAGCGATTACCTCCCCGATACCACCGCACGCCCCAGTGATGATGACCACCTTGTTTTTGTAGTTTTCCAATCGTTTCGCTCCGTTGCATCGTTAGCTGTCCGCTTCATCGAAATTCTTGTGCCAATAAATGGCTTCAATCGTACGATACTTCCCTTCTGTTTCAAAATTCATGTTGTGAACCTTGGGTACACGCTGATCTGTGCGATTGCTAATTGCTTCCGAGTCACCGATGTAAAATCCCACATGCCTACGAACACTGCCGTCAGGAAATTCGGTCGGTTCCCAGACAAGGACACTACCAACTTTCGGTTCTTCTATCTTTTTCCAGCCAGACCGCTGGAGATTTACTTCCAGTCCTCTGACAGTTGTGTGCACGTCGTCTATCAGTTTACAGTGGAAAAGCACCGATGATGCGAAATAGGCACAAGAAAGTATGCCATCCCGTAGGATATCGGTCTCTTCCCCGTCAACGGAAGCGTATAAATTTCGGAATAGATCCGAGCCAACGCTACGATGAACCATCAGCATATAGTTCTTAAAGCGGCTTAGCTGAACTTTTTGCGCCAAAATACTCCTCCGAATTAAAGACTCACATGATCTCTTATCAAAATTTTCCGTTCTAGCACCTCGTTTTTTAAGGCAGGGATACAGAACGGCAAGCCTCGTTAGTTAGTTAAAAAAGGTTGAAATTGTAGGCGAAACATGCTATACTTCTCTTGGCTTTCGTGAGGGGATGCGACGCCACCGCTTGGTGGTGCCTCTCACACCCAATCGCATGGGTATAAACGCCAGAAAGCCGAATCCCTTAATGAAAACCTACAAGTTCAAGTTGTATTCTAATCATGGCAATCGTGAATTGCACAAGACCATAGATGGACACGCTTGGGTGTGGAATCACTGCATCGCCCTCCAGCGTCGTTACTATGCGATATATGGCAAGCATATCAGCAAGTTTCGGTTGATCAATCATATCTCTAAACTGAAACGTCTACCTCGTTTTGCCCATTGGAATCAACTACCGAGTCAAGCCATTCAGGATGTTGTAGCCCGAATCGACAAGGGCTATAAAGCGATGTTTGAGGCGCGGGCGCAAGGTAAAGCATGGGGACGTCCCCGTTTCAAGCCACGTCGTAAGTATAAATCCTTTACCCTACTTCAAGCCGGGTGGACACTTCTACCCGGTAATCGCATCAAAATAGGAAAGCGTATCTACTCCTATTTCAAGTCCCGTGATGTGTTTGGCAAGCCCAAGCGTTGCACGATCAAACGGGACGCCGTTGGTGATGTCTATATCACGATCCTAGCTGACTATGAGGCACCCAATCTAAAGCGAGTCATGACGGGTAAAATCGCAGGCTTCGACTTTGGGTTGAAACGGTATCTCACAGGTTCAAACGGACACGATATAGATTCGCCCTTGTTTTTCAAACGCAGTCTCAACGCCTTAAAACGTGCCAATGGCAACCATTCACGGAAACAGAATCAGTCAAACAACCGTGAACGGGCACGGCTTGACTTGGCACGGAAGCACCGTAAGATTGAACGGCAGCGAAACGACTTCCACTGGAAACTTGCACACCACCTCACCGATGAATACGACGAGATTCGACTTGAGACCCTCAACCTACAGGGCATGAAAGCCCTGTGGGGACGCAAGATTAGCGATCTCGGCTTTGCTGATTTCGTTGCTAAGCTGAAATACATCGCATCGAAAAAGGGTGTTAAAATCGTTTTCATCGACAAGTGGTATCCTTCCAGTAAGACCTGCTCGGCTTGCGGTGCAGTCAATGAAACGTTGAACCTGCGAGATAGGACATGGCAGTGTAGTGACTGCGGTACAAACCATGACCGCGATCGTAACGCTGCAATGAACATTTACAGGGTTGGGGCATCAACCCTCGACGGAGAGGACGTAAGCGGCACCCCAGTGCCCTGTCCTTGCTGATAGCGCAATTACCGGCCCCGAAGGACAAAACAATCTCTGTCCTTTAGGGCGGAGAGTATGTCAATACGTGATCAGAGATTTACCAGGAGAATCCTCACACATTGTTTCTTTCCTTTTATCGTGACCTATACCCGCCAAACAGAGCGCGACCCTCTGTCTGCCAAAAACATTCCACATCAATAAACCCGATGTTTTCAAGCCAAACAACCTGATCCTCAACTGTACCAAAAGGATCGTGGTTGTTGCGTATGGGCTCCTCCGGTTTTCGGACTAAGTCGTGGTTGGCAAAGCATCCACCCGGTTTCAGCAATTGAAAGATTTCTGCGTATAGTGCCTGCTTACGGTCGTCAACAACATGGTGAATAGCTCGCGACGAGACCACCGCATCAAACTGTCGGTTCGCTGGCAGGGTCGCCAACCAATTTGGAGAATCAAAACTCGCTATAATGAAAGAGAGTTGATTCTCCCAATCCGCGAGTCGTGTTTTTCCATGCTTTAGCATCTCTGCTGAACCATCAACACACACCACCTGTGCATTCGGATAGGCGGTAAAAATTTCGCGTGTTACGATTCCGTATCCCGCACCAAGATCCAACACTTCAATAGATTCTTCAGCGCTGCCTTGAATCAAACCTACGAGCGCGGTAATCTGTTCCGCCCGTTCGGGATCTGTTTCGTCCCCATCTTCTACCCATTGACGAACATATTCGGGCGAATCCCATTCGTGTGGCATTACATTTCTCCTCTCAATCAGGACTGGCTGGGTTAACGGATTACCTCACCGGACTTGATTACTTAGCGAATCGCTGCCAGTACGCGCTTCATCAATTGGTCAATATTATCCGATTCTATCCACCGTACCACAACCACTAAGTCGTTTTCCGGCTCTATCCAAATCATGTTCCGTCCAGCACCCAGCGCACAGAAGGTGGTTTCTGGTGCGCTTGGGAACAGTTGCCTATCCGTGTTGAGCCACCACATATAGCCATAATCTGGTTCAACCGAACACGGTGTTGTCGCTAAATCTATCCATCGCTCAGAAAGTATCTGCCGTTCACCCCAGCGACCCCGTCGCAGAAATAGATAACCGAACCGCGCATGATCCCTGGTGCTAATCCAGAGTCCACCACCCCAATGCCCGCCACCACTGACCGACTGCACCTTCAGTCCATCAATTGTCACCCACGAATTTCGATAGCCGTGCCATCGCCAACTATTGGAGGCACCAATAGGCTCCATCACGTTGTCTTTTAGTACCTGCGGCAGCGGCTTACACCAAACACGTAGCAAAGAAAGCGCGAGCCGGTTAACGCGGACATCGTTGTAAGCAAAGACGCTACCGGGCGCTTGAAGTGTGGGATCGGGTCCCTCTCCGCTCTGACTGTCGGCATAGTGGGGTTTGTCCCAAAGCGTTCCCTCCCACTCGCTTGTTTGTTGAAGCAGATGGTGCCAAGTAATTTGGGCGTTATGTGGTGAATCGAATCCACCGTCCTCCACATAGTCTCGGACAGGTTGATGTACGTCTCGAATTAGGCCACGGTCTAGTGCCAGCCCCGCTGTCGTGGATAGATAACTCTTGGTAATACTAAACGTCATATCAGCGCGCTGCGTCTCGCCCCACTCGGCGATAATATAGCCGTGCCGCAAGATAAGCCCGTTAAGCGCGGCGCGATCTTTTATCGATCCGATGACCTCGGGATAGGATTCTTCGCTTTCGGTCTGGGTGTAGTGCATCCGCATTTTACGGGGCCATGCGGTTTCGACGGTCTGAGCATAGTGAATCGCTTCGTTGAGAGCGTCAGAGTCAATACCGACATCCTCCGGTTTTCTGCGCTCCCAATCGTCCCCTCGTTCCGGATAGTATATATTTTGTGCAGATTGCATTTAAGACCTCCAATTTAATCTTGATATTCTACGAGAAGCACTTCGTGGAGATTTACCGCCGGTACCACTACCGTCGCAGCAGCGTTTTCTGATACCTCAAGATTTATCTCCTGTAGGGGCAGGCGTGCCGCTTTCACCGCAACGTTATTGAAATGAACCCGAATATTGTGGATGGGATTTACTTCACGGAGCGACAAGAAAGTGGTCATCTCCGCATCGTGTTTCTCACGATTGGCAATGCGCCAAGGGAGTAATGGGGTCGGATTATTGAGCAGATGGATCATCAACTCATTGGTTCCTCGATGGGCTGCGGTGACCTCAATGGCTTCCGGCATCTCAAACTGAATAGGTGGGGTTTTCCGCTGCACCAAGTTGGCGATGAGCTGTTTCAATGGTGGGTAAGGATTGTTCATGTAGGCACCGCCGACGTCGCCGCAGATATAGATCGCCGTACCCTTTCCAAAACGGTTCATCGTAATGGCGGGTTCGGACGAATCGTAGTCCATTCTTGGGTCGAAATCCTTCAGCAAGCGTTCCCCTTCCAGACAACTGCGCGTACAAAGTACATTGATCTCAGTACTTGGCAGGACAGATACCGCCGATTCCTGACCGTAGAAACAGACGAGATAGCCAAAGTCGCGCGATAACTCCGCATCGTGCGGAACGTATATGATGCCGTGGTCGTTTGTGCCTCCACGTAACCCCCGGTACTCCACGCCGAAGACGTCAGAGAGGGCAAATTTACCCCGCTCACGTCCTAGTTCGTCCAACAAGGAGGTTTCATGGGTGGCGATGAGCGTACCACCTACATCCACAAAATCTCTGATAGCCTCGCACTGCTCATCGGACAGACAAGCACTGTTTGAAAGAAAGAGTAAGCGATATTGTGATAGTGTTTCGTAATTCAGACGCTCGTCCAAGATAAAGTCGAACAACAGATGTGATCGATTCAATATCTCGTAGGCACCGTAAGCGTCTTTCTGTCCAATCTCGTGGAAATAGGTCTGTCCTGTGTTCTTGGGAATCTCTGACGGACGAAAATCTCGGTTCTGCTGTGAGTAGTGGAGTGCAACGTATTTGACCGTATCACCTTTGATGTAGTCAACCCGTTTCTTGAATTCGCTGAAGACAGACTTGACCGTGTCCTTATGTAGAATTGTTGGTCCGTCGAAAGGATTTCCACACGGCGCACCGCCGTTCGCGATAGCGGCAAGCCCGGCGATTGCAGGTGAAAACATTTCAGGATAAGGCGCACCACCAAATCCCTGCAGTGATTGCGTGACGTTTCGGAAGAGACCGAACGGTGTGCCAGTTGCCCGTAGCACCTTTCCTGTAAAGTTGGGTTCTCGCAGGGATCGAAATGTTTCTACAAAAAAATAACCGCCAACGTCTTCGAGATGAAATGGGTTGAGCGGGTGTCCGTCTGTCCAATCGGCGGTCGGTCGAATATATGAATTCATGTCGAGAATGACATCGGGATACTTTGACCTGATTCGCCGAAAAAGATGGTGCATAAAATCCTTCATCTTCTCGTAGCGCCAGTTGATGAAGTGTCGGAAGTCCAGAGAATCGAAGTCGACCTTTCGGGGGATTTCTCGCCCTGTGTCTTCCCAAAACAGTTTTTCGCAGTATTCACAACAGCAGGATGGATAAAAAGGACGTTCCTCGTGAGATCCATAGTTGGTGTCATCAAAATAGAAACCGTCGAGATCAAGATTGTCCAGCCATTCAATGAGATATTCCGGTAGCCAGTCCCGGTAAGGCGAGTTAAAGCAGAACCAGCCAAGATTTTCAGTCTCACGTCTACCATCGTCCAGAAACTGCATCAACCACTCCGGATGGATCGGTTTGAGCGGCTTGGTATATATGACGGGGTAGTAGCTGAGGATGAGAATGCCCTGTTGGTGTGCCAATTCCAAGAATTTCGGCAGGCGATCATTGTCAACATTGGCGTGCGGCGGAATCATCTTTGAGTGAAATCGAGGAGTACCCCTGTTAATTTCTCCATCGACTACCTGTACTTCGACCCCCACTTCATCAATGAAATCCACCCATTCTTCCACAGACAAACCAACAAACGATTCTCCCGGTTGCACACAACTTGGGTAGCACTCTATGCGGCACACACGTTTTTCGTAGGGCTTTTCTGCGAGCCTTTGGGCGGTAGAACCAACCCGATTCACCTTTGGTCGCGTATCCTCTGCTTTCACGGTCTGTTCCTTCCAATTTTCGACCCAACGTAGAATAGATGCTACTTGTATTAACCACCCACGCTCGCTTTGGATAAAATTGTGCGCTCAATAGCGTTCAGAAAGCTAATAACTTCACTGGTTGCTGGCTGTGTCTTCTGAAATTTAGATTGATACTCTCTGAGGATATGATTCAGTCGTATCAGATCCGTCCGATGCGCTATGGTCGCTTCTCTGACACGATTAAACTGGGAACGAATTTCTTCGGCGGGAATGCCATCCGGTTTTCGCAGCCAATTACCGTCCGGAGTTTGTGTTAGCAGGTGCGCTTCGATAGCATTCAAGGCACGTTCTGCCATCCAATATCGCATCCCTTCAGTTCCGCCTAACCTTTGATAAAGCAAAATACCAACCGCAGCACCGATTATTGCGATAACGAGCCCCGTCGTTACTATACGCCGATAACAGCCCTTCCTCTGCGTCATATATCACAGCTTCCCCTCACGGATTGTCAAATCTGCTTGCAGCTTCTGGTTAGCAATAACCATTGTCCCGTGCGTGTCGAAAAGCTCGAATTCGCCCTCTATCACATCGAAAACAGCGACGTCGGCAACCGACCCAACTTTGAGATGACCAAGTTGTTCTTCACGGCCAATCGTCCTCGCGGCAGCAATCGTCGATTTTTCAATCACCTCCTCAAGCGAAAGCCCAAGGCTCAAGAATTTTGATAACGTTGTCGGGAGATCGTAGACGGGACCGTTGATATTACCAGAGTGCAGGTCTGTACTGATAACATCGGATATGAATCCCTGCTCCATTGCGCGTTGGGCGACCTCAAAATTAAAACTTCCGCCGCCATGTCCTACATCGAAGATAATCCCATCTTCGCGGGCTGCCCACGCATCCGGAATCACTCGTCCTTTGTCATCAACGATACAGTCGCCATTTCCTTGAAAACAGTGAGTGACGACATCACCAGGACGCATCAATTTCAGGATATCAGGCAGCGGGATCCCAGTTCCGATATGTACCATGACTGATGTATCGGCTAGTTCGGCGGCTTTAATTGCGAGCTTCAGCGGTTCAACACCATTGTCACCAACTTGGAACTGGCCCTGACGTACTTTAACGCCGACGGTAATGTCCCGATTTTCCATGATTGTGTCTGCGACTTTTTCCGGGTGGGCATAGTCAAGTTCGTGCATTTCGCCAACCGGTCCATAAACGAGACCGATCCCGGAGATATGGACATAGGTTAATATGTGTGTTTGCGCCGGTTGTGCAATATATTCCCGAAAGCCGGGGAATGTTGCCCAACCTGGACTGCCAGCATCAACGATTGTCGTGACACCAGTTGTTGTGCAGACCGGATCCGCTTTGACTCCCCATGTCGTAACGCCCGCGTAGACATGTGCATGGATGTCCACTAAGCCGGGGGTCACATACTTCCCGTCAACGTAAACGGTTTGTGTCGCTTCCCTCGCAGAAATATCTTCCTCGATAGCGGCAATCTTACCATCAACAACGGCGACATCGCGCCGGTCATGTAATTTCTGTGCAGGGTCAATAACGGTTCCATCTTTGAGCAGTATGTCGTATTTCATTCAGGTTGTTCCTCATCATTCTTCTTGTAGTTCCGCCTCATCACTAAACTTCTGAAATCGGCGGTACACTTTCTCATTGAAAGCCCAAAAGGAAAATGCGGCTTCTTGACCGTGGAGTGGATCGGCGGTCGAAAATTGAAATTCCTTTACAAAAGCCATCGTCATATCCGAGGATTTTTTTACGATGTGATGCCAAGGATAATTAGAAGGAAATTCCTCTATTTCAAAATCATATACTGCCTCCGATGACACGATTGGCACACTGTTTTTGAGCGCATAGACATATACGTTCGTAACGGCAAATTGAGTTTGTTCGATAGCCTTAATGACCTCTACTGCATCTTTCAGCCGCCAAATCGGTTCATCAATAAAGCTAGCTTTGATCGCTTTTGTGATGAAATGACATGGCAATTGTTGCAAATACAGCATATTAAAATTATTCAGATCAAATTTACTCATGATTGTCTACCTACTCTCCACAACTGAGGCTAGGGAGGCCCACCGGGCAAGTCAGTCGGTGTCATGTTCCTATTCCCAAATTGAATTATATCACCTGTGACATTATCAATTACGACCCAATCTCCTGTTTGAGGCTCTACATATCTTGTTGCAGGATTGCCACTTTTGAAGTTTGAGGTATCGAACTCCTGTCCACAATCAAAAGTTCGGTTGATTTTTTCGGGCGTCCATGGGCCTCCACGCTTCGTGTCCATCATCTGGTTGTATTTTCGGCTACCCTGTCGAAAATTCACTTTCGGACGGGGTTTCGGATTGTTTGTAACCTTCACACTATCCTCGGGTATATTTGACTTCAGAGGGATTTTCCACAGTGTTATACCCCCCGTTTGTCTCCCCAAATATCGACGTGGACTCGTGGTGAATAGCGATAACCGTGATCTTTACAAATATCCACGAGCCACTCCTGTTTGGGTGCTAACTCTTTGGGGGTTATGCCTTGGGGCATCAGCACAATTGTTTCTGCAGGGATGGCGATTTCTGCTTGTAGTGCTTGAACCTCTTCAATATCGGCTGGCTGGTCGACAACAAACTTAACTTGGCATTCGTATTGATCAAGAAATTGCCGAATTACATCCGGGCAGATTCGTCCGCGCTCATGCCTTTGAAAGTAGCGATTTTCACTGGGTGGATTGGAGTTTCGGAGCTTAGGGCTCATGGAGATGAGGTGCGCCGCCACAGGCGCGAAAATGGTCGCATTCGTTTCAATCGTGATGTGATGACCGTGTTGATCCAGTTCTCGGCAGAGCTCGATCAACTCCTTGACTTGAATAAACGGTTCGCCCCCTGTGATGACGACATGCTTACAATCGAATTTCGTAATCGCTTCGACCGCTTCCGTGATGGTAATGTCTTTGTTCTCTGGATTCCAGGATGTAAAAGGGGTATCGCAATTGTGAGAAAGTAACCCTTCGCTGACATAAGTGCCGTCCGCAGTCTTGAGGGCAATCACTTCTTCGGCGGCAGCGTGTTCAACGCTGGTAATATGTTGGCGTGCTTGGCTAGAAATGCCCCAGAAATTCCATTTGTTGAGAGATTGTGGTTGACATAATGAATAAAACCTTAGAATCTCAGGGGTCGTTCCACCCAATCTAACTCCACGGGATTCATTCGTTGGGCGAAACCCGAGTTTGGCTGCAAAGTCAATCGCCTTTTGTTTGAATTCCCCCTCCTTTTGAGCAAAGCGAATTGTACCAGTATAGCTCCCTTCTGCATCAAAAAAACCTGCCAACCAGCCACGATAGTAACTTTGGTCTTGTGGATGTCCTTTCAACCACCGCTCAAAGGATTCCGCTCTTTGCGATGTTGTAAGCCATAACGCTTCCATGACACTGTAGCCTTTGAAACCGCAATGTTGGTGTGGGGCAAAATGTAGCCGGTAACCCGCACGTTTGGCAAACTGTTGAAATTGTTCCAATAGTGATAGGTTCGATAAAGCGAGTCGAAATCGACGATAACTTTTATCTCCTTTTCGTAAACTCCAAAAACAGCCATCACCCTCCGCCATTCCACACAGCCAACCTCTTTCATACGCTTTCACATCCAACTGTGGCTCTTCAGGCGGGAGTATACAACGAACCGCGTTGCCGGCACCGAGTTTTCCTGCTTTTCTCCAGCCAACATGAATCTTAGAGCTATCTTGAGTTTGAGTTGTTACCTGATATAATAGGTGATCTGCCGAACAGGCGAACTGTATCCCATCTTCCGTTAAGAAACGGACCACGGGGGCTCGGCGGGCTGCGGTTTCAATAACCTGAGTTGGCTGCAGTTGCAGGTGTCCCCCTTTATCTTGGCGCAATGCACCAACAACCCAATCACCGGGGTTGAAATTCTCAATAGGGGTCCATCTCAGATCTGAACTTAAAACGCGCGTGCCTATCGCAGAGCACCACACGCATCTTAGATTGCAGTAGCTGGTGCGAAAGAAGACGGAGGGTACACCAACCAGTTTGCCTTCGCCCTGAATTGTGTGGAAAAATTCACTGTACTTCATAGTCAGAAAGACAAAGCCAATTTGAGTTGTTGGGGCGGAGCTGGGTATCCGACCTGATACCCCTTCTGAAGCTTGTCGTGGTGAAGTCTGCTCCACTCTTTCTCAGCCGCCTCAAGGTTGGAATCAAACGCCTTCTGCGTCTGCTGAAGACCGCCATCACGACGACCGTAGCGGCTTATGACAGCGTAAAGATCGTCCGTCAGTGATTGGGTAAGATAAAGATGATAAACCTTGTCCGAGGTTCCCTCCCGATAGTAAAGGTGTGCAACCCGCCTCGAAAGCAATTTTTCATCGAAAGGGAGGAAAATTGCTTCCTTTGAAGGGAAATAGAGAGAAACATTCCAGTCTCGATCCATGCGCGACCGGTAATTTGTATAAGCGAAGGTGCCCAATTGCTCGACATCTGCCGAATGAAATTCAACACGCTGTTCAGGGAGTGAACAGAGTTCATCCAAAACGATAGGCAGCTTCTCTCTAAGAACTTCCGGTGTCTCTCTAATCGGCGAGTGTACGACTTCCAGCCCTGCTGCGAATGCGTCTTCCGAGAGTCGTGATCCCCAATTCAGGAGGTTTGCCTGAGAAACACCAGCGGTGTACAATTCCAATCTCATTGACTACTCTCCTTGTATCAGGAAAACTCACTACTATCTATCGGGATCCTCAAGGCAACCTACTCTCTGGCAGAGTTCAAGAGGGGCGGAAAGAAAGGCAAACTTCTGCATGTCAAGAAGTTTGCCTTCCAGATGATTCTCGTCCTATAATTTGCAAAGGCTAGACTGTTCCCTCAATAAGTTCAATCTGCACATTATCCGGTCCCTTGACAAAGGCGATCGGCAAGCCCGACGGTTTAGCGTCTTCAATCTCTGCGCCCTTGGCTTCCATCTCTGCAAGGGTGGCATCAAGATCTTCTACGCCAAACGCGAGTTGATAAACGCCCCAGCGTGGATTTCCACTGGTCGGTTCCACTTCCATATCGCCAAATTTCGGTGAAAGGAAAATTTTCTCTCCACCTATATCCATCCGAACAATTGGTAAACCGCGGACCTCTACTCGCTCCGTAACTTCGCCATCAAGCATCTGTTCGTAGTAAGCAACGGCCGCTTCAACATCTTCGCAGCGCAGATGAACGTGATGAAATGTGTATCCCATTATTGTTTCCTCCTAAAAAAGAAATGTTGTCTTGGTCGAGGATTGTATCTCGACCTGATACAAAAATTATTATAGACCAAAGACACGGCGGATGTAAATAGAAATCGCTTGACCCCCAGAAATTCTTGCCAGTGGATTTAAGATCACGGTTTATCAGAGTCGCTCTTAAATTGCAGGGGGAGTCGGATCAAAACAGAGAGTGCGCATATTGCAGATAGCCTCGAATCCAAGGACGCGTTCGCTCGTTCAGCCCGGCAAAATGGTATAGCTCCAACCAGAGTGTGATCCCGCGCAGGAAGGCGATTCTTAGGTGAGCGGGGAGCATTTCTCTTTCGGTTTCGGACAGAGGACAGATACTCTCGTAGGCGTGTGAAAATATGGATTGCTGATTCGAGGTTGGGGCGGTGGCTTGATAAACGGCGGGGAAAAACACCAGTGCGTATGCCAAGTCATACAGACGAGGGGCGGAACAAGCGGTATCCAGATCCAAAATCGCGCGAATACCGTCACTATCAAACTTGAGGTTTTGGGCGCGGTAATCGCCATGTATGAGCCAGTCCTGATCGTATTGTGGATCGTGTAGTGCACTGACTGAATTCTTGAGGAGCTCAACCTCCTCAATCCATAAACTGATTTGAGTTGGTGGCACTAAATCTCTTTCTAAAACGGGTTGAAGACGCGACAAACGCTCCTGCAATTCTACAAAGATCTCGGTTTCTAAGGGAGGTCCGGGGTGCTGAATTTGGGGTTGAAATTGACGAAGTTCCTGATGAAAGCGTCCAAGCATTTCCCCCGACGCATGTAACTGCTCCGAATTCGTAACATCGTAATCGGATCCCTCAATGAATTCAGAAAGGGCATACACTTCTCCTGTTTCCAAGGGGGTGTCGCACACGCTGAACGTGTTTCCGCTGTTATTCGGTAGTAAGCGGGGAACGGGAAAACCTTTCTGATGCAGAAAGGTTTGGACAGCGTGTGTGAAGGCGATTCTCTGGGCGTCGGGCTGGGCAGAAGTGCTCTGATTTTGTGCCGACTTATATATTTTCAGAAACAATATCCCCCGGTTGGTTGCAAGTCGCATCGTTGTGCTCATTGCACCGGTGCCGATTGGTATTGCGGACTTGACGGTGAGGTTATAGTTCTTACGGATCAATGTGCGAATTGCGTCGGCAAGATCAAAAAGCATAATGGGAGGTCGCTATGACACTTGCGGCATCATCGCGCCCTGCTTTTCGTAGATTGTCCGGAGTTGGCCACAGGCAGCGGCGATGTCTCTGCCCTTACTGAACCGGATCGGTGCGACATGGTGACCATCTGCGACGATGCGCCGGAATCGTTCGATTTGATTGAGTTCAGGACGTCGGAAGTCGGTGCCTTCGATCGCGTTGAACGGGATAAGATTTAGCTTGCACGGCAGCCGTCCCATCAGTTTGCGGAGGCGTCTGGCGTCTGCAACGCTATCATTCACGCCACGGATCAGGACATATTCAAGTGTGGCGGGGCGTTGGGCTGCGAGTGCCCATTCCCGCGTGGCATCCAGGACTTCATCAATTGGATATTTTGCATTGATAGGCATCAGGGGCGTGCGGCTATTGTCCGTTGTGGCGTTTAATGAGAGAGCAAGATTGCATCTGAGGCGTTCGCTGGTAAATTGCCGCATACGTCGAGCTAAACCGGAGGTAGAAACGGTAATCTTTGCCTCGGGTATTCCTAACCCATTTGCGTCTGTCATCAAACGGATTGCCTTCACGGTCTGGTCATAGTTTGCTAACGGTTCCCCCATTCCCATAAACACAACGTGTGTTACGCTCTTTTCATCGTCCAATTCACGTTCTATTGTTATCAATTGGTCCAAAATCTCTGCTGCGGTTAAATTGCGGAAAAATCCCATCTTCGCGGTCGCACAAAAATCACACGCCATTGCACATCCCACCTGTGACGAGACACAGACCGTGATACGATCTTGGTCATACATCAGGACGCTTTCAACCCGGCTGCCATCAGTGAGTTCAAACAGGTATTTGACTGCTGTATCGGCGTTGGAGGGTGTGCGTGTGAGGACGTGTGCCCCGCTGAGGTAAGCGATATCTGTTAGCTTCTGCCTTAGATTACGGGGCAGGTTCGTCATTGCCTCGAATGTTTCCGCTTGCCTGTGATACATCCATGCCATCAGTTGCTTCGCGCGATATGCCGGTTCGTCCCACTGTGTCACCAGTTTTTCTAGCTCGAACAGTGTCAACCCCTTCAAGTTAATTTTATCTGTCTGCGGATGTTGTAGGGTCATGGTATTAATGACTTGTGACTGGTAATTCGATTACATATTCTGATGAGACTTGGTAACGTTCCACACTACAAACTATACCAGCCACAGCACCTTGGTGAAAGGTGTCTTGGATTGTCATAACTGCTTTGCGCCGGGTTTGCTTAGGCAAATCAGTTGTTGGTCTCTTAGCTACTAAGTTTTTGTTGCAACAGTTGGTTGACCATCTGTGGATTGGCTTTGCCTCTGGTAGCTTTCATCACTTGACCGACGAGGAAACCGATTGCCTTCTGTGTGCCATCCCGATAGTCTTGTGCAGGTCCTGGATTTTCCTCGATGACCTGATCGACGATTGATTCGATTGCAGATGCGTCGGAAATTTGCGAAAGCCCTTTCTCGTCGACGATTTGTTTTGGGGACTTGCCGGTTTCAAAGACATCGGGTAGAACGGATTTAGCAATTTTTCCGCTGATTGTTTGATCGTTAATCAGTTGAATTAGTTCGCTGAGATGATGGGGTGCTACCTGAGTATCTTGGATCTCTATTCCAGTATGGTTCAACAGCCCTGACAGATCCCCCATAATCCAATTGCTGCTTGCTTTTGGATCACCACTCAGGTGTGTGGTTTCGTCAAAGAAGTCCGCCATCTGGCGTGTAGCGGTCAGGAATTCTGCATCATAGGCTGGAATACCGTATTCCGCAACAAAACGCTGCCGGCGCTCGGCGGGTAGTTCCGGTAGTGCTGCTCGGATGCGTTCAACTTCGGCTGCATCTACCTCAAAAGGAACGAGGTCGGGTTCAGGAAAGTAGCGATAATCGTGGGCTTCCTCTTTGCTGCGCATGGAAGCTGTTCTGCCGGTATTGATGTCGAACAGTATCGTTTCTTGAACCACTTCACCGCCCTCATCGAGAATCCGCGCTTGACGCTTCTCCTCGTATTCCAAAGCAGTTAGCACATGCTGAAATGAATTTTTGTTTTTCAGTTCTGTCCGTGTCCCCAGTTCTTTACTTCCAACCGGACGCAGGGAGATATTCGCATCACAGCGGAAACTCCCCTCCTCCATATTACAATCGCTGATTTCAACATACTCTAAGATTTCCTTGACGGCGCGCCAGTAGGCGATTGCTTCTTCAGGGGAGCGTAGGTCTGGCTCACTGACAATTTCTAACAGCGGCACACATGAACGGTTGAAGTCTACATAGCTCTGATTTGGGTTTCCGGTTACATCTGCATGTACTAACTTTCCTGCATCTTCTTCTAGGTGGATACGATTAATGCGAACTCGCTTCGTTTCGCCATCCAGTTCGTAATCGACATAACCGTCGTAGGCAAGGGGCAGGTCATATTGTGAGATTTGATAACCTTTGGGCAGATCAGGATAGAAGTAATTTTTCCGATCGAACTTGCTGTAAGACGCAATTTTGCAATTTAGTCCTAAAGCGGCACGAATTGAGTACTCGACCGCCCGCTGATTCATCACAGGCAGCACACCGGGCATCCCCAAACAGATGGGGCAGGTTTGCGTATTCGCCGCGGATCCAAACTTAACTTCACAGTTGCAAAAGAGTTTGCTATTTGTCGACAGTTCCGCGTGAATCTCCAAACCGATAACGGTTTCGTATTTGTATGCCATATTTTGCTCCCCAATCGGGATGTCGATTGAAAAATCGACTAACATCATTTCATGTTTCTTGTTAGCCACCTTCGTGTATTCAAGGGTTCTTGGTTTTTCCAAAGTTCCAGATAAAGCACGGGTCCAATCAGTGATCCAGTTTCTCCGAGGGTTCCAAGCACTTGCTTTGCTTGAATAGTATCGCCCCGTGTCACAGATATACTCGACAAATGTGCATAAACAGAGATATATCCATCGCCATGCATAACGAAAACCGTGTTACCATAACCGAAAATTGGTCCCGTGTTTGCCACGACACCCTCCGCGACACATCGCACAGGGGTTCCCTTCTTTGCTTGAATAGTGATGCCACGACCGGTGGGGCTCTGGTTTGGGACAATCTTTCCGACAACAGCCCACGGGAGTTTGCCAAATCGAGCGGTCCTAATGCTTTTAATTGTATTTGCTTGCTCTTCCAAGCGTGCTTCGCTTATGATTCCGAGACGGTCCCCTAACTGTGCAACGGCAGCGTTTAACTCCCTTATTGCTTGGTTATGAACCCCTTTCTCTGTTCGGTATTGATGCAGGAGTTGTTGACGTTTCTGTTCCTGGGCAAGGAGATTGTCTCGTTCAATTTGTGCAGCTTCTGATGCCTCCTTTGCTAGCTGGATTTGATGCCGAATCTCAGCGGATTTTTCTGCAATTTCTACCTGCCGAAGTTGTATATCCTTTAACAGATTCTGATCCGCTTCGGCAATAACACCCATATACTTATACTTTTCCACCAGGTCTTGCATGTCCTGCGCCCCAAGCAATATCTTCAGGAGATGTTCAGCTTCCTCATTATAGCCTAGTTTATAAATTGCGCGAATTCGCTTAACAGCCAGTTTCTTTTGTCTCTTGTCTTGAGAGAGCAACTCTCCCAATTCCCTCTGGAGTTCCGCAACTTCAAAGGTATGACTTTCAATTTCTTGCTGATACCGAGCGAGTTCTTTTTCGTTGGCAGCTAACTTGGATTCAATCTCCTGTAGTTTTTGTAGGACCCCTTGTTCCTTTTGGATAATCGTGTTTCTTTGTTCTTCCAGGGTGCGCTTTTCTTCCCTTTTCCGGTCATGTTCCTGTTGCCACTGTTCTGTCTGGTCCGTAGCTTGCGCTAAGAGGACTAAGGGAGCCTGAAGGAAAATCGCAGCGATAATACAAACAAAGCAACCTAAAATCCTCAAATCAAATAACCTTATCAAGGTATGACTCCTTTTAATTAGGGGACGAAGCCTCCAAAAATTCAGAAGAGAGATTCACTCTGTTGCATCCCGTATATTAAGGTCGAAATCCATTGATTGCGAATTGCAAACGATTATGAGTCCATGCAATAGATGCGCTGCCACCTACATAAAAAAAATTGGGGATCGACGGGGCATGTTGATATTTTACCGTCGGCTTTTCGGCAAACTCCACAATTATTGAACAATCTGCCAAGGATTGAGGCGATTGTCCCAAACTGCCTCAAAGCGCATCCGATTGGTTCAATTGCTGGCAAACTTAACAGAATCTAACAAAATCTAACACTTTTTATAAAATTTTATAGGATCTCAGAGGTGGGTTGTTGCGGTCGGTTGAAGTTATCACATGTCAACACGGCTTAGCGACTTGAGTTAAGCAGTAAGCTCATTGATAATTGTGACGTTTTCTTCGACTTCATGCCGGCTCGTCATACCAATTGTCATTGCATGAACGCAAGGCAGCCCCATGACAAACTCAATGCCTTGCCTTGGACCGTCTTCCTCAGCTAACTTACTTTGTCCGAGTACCTTCATACCGTAGATGCCTTTGCCAAACGCAGCCATCTGCTCCATGGTTCGGATCACGTCGGCAGGTGATGCGTCCATATGGACTCCGGTGTAATTAATGCGGGCTAACACAACTTCGACCCATTTGGTCATAGCAGATGTTTGAAAAGCGGCATAGTCGTGGCACGAAACACCGTGTGCGCGTATGAGCCCCTGTTCTTTACATCTTGTTAGCGCCTCCATCGCGTCCGGATAGCGTGCGGGCCAATCGACTTCAGTGAGGCAGTGTAATAGCACAATATCTACATAGTCCGATCCGATCTCCTTCAGGAATCGTTTGATATCGTCTTCAACCGCTTCCTTGGTGCGAGAAGTCGTTTTTGTTGTGATAACAACTGAAGAGCGATCTAATTCCTTAAGCGCTTCCTTGATATAGGAGTGGCTGCCATATTGGTCTGCGGCATCCCAAAACGTCACACCTTGGTCATGGGCAAAATGGAGTAAGTCCACCAATCCTTTCAATCCGAGTGCCGTCTGATCCGATTTTCCGCCCCAGCCGTGCGTACCTGTTCCAATCGAAAGCCGCGAAACTCGCAGCCCTGTTCTACCAAGATCTACAACTTGCATTGAATGACTCCTTTGGGTTAAAGATGATTATGCCATCCTGTGATTGATTTATCTTAATGGACAGTATATCACAAGGCATTGGTCAGGTCAACCCTATTCACAGGCAGCCGCAATGATCCTACTGAGGGATTAACGTTGTTAGAGCTGAATCGATACGGAATTGCGCCCTTTCATCTGGTCAGGCGAAACGTAGTACCTATTACCTGCCTTTTTTTAGCGAAAAACCTCTTGACAAATATTGTCTGTGGGTTTATAATCTCTCTCAAACCCCGAATTGAAAATGAGTCTCAATTTCAAAAGGAGGAGACAATGAACCAAGATAATTCGACTACTGAGATACGCTCCATGCCAACCGATCAATTCCCTGTTACAGAGGCGATTCGATCGCGCCGAACGATTTTTCAGTTTAAGCCGGGTCCAGTGCCCCGAGATGTTCTTGAGGGGATTCTTGAGGCGGGTATCTGGAGTCCCAACCACCATCTGACCGAACCGTGGCGATTCACCGTCATCGGTGAAGAAACGAAACTGATTCTCGCTGAACGCTACAGTGAAATCCAGATTGAAAAAATTACCTCTAATCCGAAAGCAGCTGCAGCTGCAGATGAGGAAACCCTTGCTAAGGTTGGAGAACAAGGCTTCAAGAAGTTCACGTCCAAGCCGACAATTGTGGCGGTTTCGTGTGTTCAGGACGGAGATGAGCAACGGAAACGTGAAGACTATGCGGCGACCTGCTGCGCTATGCTGAACATTCAACTTGCCGGATGGGAACGCGGGGTCGGGATGCAGTGGAGCACCGGTGCCATCACGCTGGAGCGGAATACTTACGAGCTGCTCGGCATTGATCCTGATCAGGAGTATATCATCGGATTTTATTATATGGGCTATCCGGCGGAAGTGCCCACGCTTGAGCGAAAGCCCTTGAGTGAGCAAGTCCGATGGACAGATTAAAGAACTGACGAGCTGATCTGCAATAGCCTATCGGCGAATCCTAACACTACTCGCCTGCATTGCTTGTTCCGCTTCTTCAGCAGTTGCCCAGTTGAAATCGCCGGGGAAGGTATGTGCAAGTGCGGAGTAACCGCCACCGAAATCAACTGCTTCTTGGAGGGATTTACCGTTGAGCAGGCTATAGATCAAACCCGCGGAGAAACTGTCGCCGCCGCCGACGCGATCAACCAGTTCGAGATTTTCGTAGATGCGCGACAGATAGAAGTCCGATCCGTCAAACAGAAGTGTGCGCCAATCGTTTAGCCAACCGGTTTTTGCGTCGCGCAACGTGGTGCCTATCATTTCGACGTTAGGGAATGCTTCGGAGACTCGTTGCGCGACCTCTTTGTAACTTTCTGGGTCAAGTTGGCTGAAGTTTTCAGTGGTGCCTTCCGCTTTGAAGCCGAGTGCCATCTCGAAATCTTCTTCGTTTCCGATGAGCACGCAGACATGCTCCACCATTTCGCGGTTTGCAGCCTGTGCCTGTTCCGCGCTCCATAGTTTTGAGCGGAAATTTAGGTCGTAACTCGTTGTTACGTTTGCGGCACGCGCTGCCTGAAGTGCTTCTTTCGCGACTCCTGCTGCGGAGTCGGAAAGTGCGGGTGTAATGCCGCTCAGATGGAACCATCGGGCACCATCGAATATCTGCGACCAATTAATTTCGCCGGGTTGGATGTTTGAGATTGCTGAATAGCCCCGGTCATAGGTGACGCTGCTTGCCCGGGGACCTGCGCCCAATTCGACGTGATAGAAACCGTTCCGTTCTAAGCCCACACCATCAAACGGGACCCATGCAATATGGGATGTATCAACGCCTAACTCTCGTCCTTTGTTAGCAATGAATTTTCCTGACCAGTTATCGACTAAGCGAGAGACCCATGCGGTGCGTAGTCCCAACTGAGCCCCATTGACTGCAACATTCAATTCCGCCCCACCGGCATCCATCAATAGCGTTGACGACTGCTCGAGTCGCTTAAATTCAGGCGAAGTGAGCCGTATCATCGCTTCGCCAAATGTAACTAAATCGTACATATCAACCTCCTTTGTATTGTGCGATGTGTCCAGTAAAATAGATTCGGTTCATGCGCCACCCGCACTCAACTTACAAGTTCGCAGGTTCACTGATTGTCTTATTCTCCTCATCTCTGTGTTCTGCCTTTGCTTGATATTCGAGGTGCAGTTGCTCGATGCAGTCGCCACAAAAACAGTAGACCCTGCTATACCCCCCGACCTCCTTCTCAAGCAGCACCTCCAGCGGAAACTCTTCATGGCAAATCGCGCATTCCTCAAGCTGAACGCCCGGCTCGGCTTCTCCGGCTGCCCTCCTTTTGGAAACGATCTGTAGAACAATCCAGATAACCAGCGGTATGCAAATGATCCAGATGATGAAAAATATCATAACCAGTTAGCCTGTCCCAGATTTAACATGTTATTGGTATCGCTCGGCATCGGCCGGCTCAACAGCGTCTGCGCTCATCGAAACACCCAGTTTCTCTGCGCACTCCGAAATCTGCTGACGGATGGTATCCGGAATCTCGATGCCATCAGCCAGACGTTGGACACGATTCTGATGCTCAAAGTCACCGGGAACGAGCACTTTATTAAAACCTGGCGCGGGTGGAATTGACTTAATACCGTCCAAGAAGGCGCGCACACCCTGTTGATATTCCGCCAGCGGCGTCATGGCATCGACGTTCATCACCTGCATAAAGCAGCCGCCCATTGAGCCCTTTTCAATATCGAAGGTGCCAGCCAATCCTCCAAGCAGACAGACCAGCAAGCCAATTGAGTAGCCTTTGTGCAAGCCAAATGGCAGAAGGAATCCGCCGTCATAAAAGTCCGCGGGTTTGACGCTCGGATTTCCATCCTTATCTACTATATGGCCTTCAGGTAGGTCTTCGCCCTTGCTACGCGCTACTTGGATTTTGCCCTCGGCAATCATACTTGTTGCGATGTCAATGACAAAGGGAGCATCGTCACCGGTTGGGACACCAACAGCAATTGGGTTGGTGCCTGTCGCACCGCCGGCACCGCCAAAGGGCACCGTGATTCCCTGCATTCGCCCACCGCCGCCGGTCGTAATAATTCCGATGCAGCCGGCAGCCGCGGCAGCTTCTGCATAGTCACCCAGCCTGCCGATGTGACCGGTATTGATAATACTGACGCTGCACATATCTGCTGCTTTTGCTTTCTCAATTGCACGGTTCATCGCTTGTCGAGCGATGTAGTGACCAAAACAGTTTTTCCCGTCGAAGATCATGGTATTAGCAGTTTCGCTCGTGACCTCAGGTTCTACGTTGGGAACCAATCCGCCACCTTCGATGCTGCGCAGATATGCAGGGATGCGGAGTACTCCGTGTGAGTCGTGTCCGGCGAGGTTGGCGTTAACCAGAATTTCTGCCACATCGTCAGCGATGTGGCGAGTCGCGCCTGCTGCGACAAATATCCGCCGCGTGATTGAATGCAAATGGCTTGCTTGAAAGTTATGTGTTTCTGCCATAGTTGATATCCCTTTCATAAGTTGATAGCTGAAAAATGTTGTTTAGCTTAACCTGTTGAACTGGTTACTGCTATTCTCTGATTCCGATAATTTCAGAGGTCTGTTGTTGTAACTCCACAAGGTCGTAAAACACACCCTTCCTATCCATCAATTCACTGTGTGTGCCGATCTCTACGATCCGTCCGCCATCGAGGACAACCAACCGATCGGCATTCCGAAGGGTTGACAGTCGATGTGCAATAGCAAAGGTTGTCCGATTTTTTATCAGTCGTGCGACTGCCTCCTGAATCTCCTTTTCAGTCTCTACATCCACCGACGAGGTTGCTTCATCTAAAATAAGGATCTTGGGGTCGTGGAGGATAGCCCGTGCGATGGAGATTCGCTGCTTCTCTCCACCCGATAGGTTATTTCCCCGTTCTCCTACATTTGTGTCGTAACCATCCGCCTTTGCTACGATAAAATTGTGGGCATTCGCCGCCTGTGCGGCTTCCATGACCTCCTCGAGGGTCGCGCCGGGGCTGCCATATCCGATATTCTCGGCGATTGTTCCGCTAAAGAGGAACGGCTCTTGCAAGACAATACCAATCTGGCTGCGCAGATCTTCAAGGCGGATGTTGCGTACATCCACACCGTCGATTTCGATCGCACCGCGGTCTACATCGTAAAACCGAGCGATTAGGTTCACCGTGGTTGTCTTACCTACCCCTGATTTACCCACTAGCCCAATCATCTCCCCGGGAACGACATCAAGACTCACTTCGTGAAGGACCGGTTTGCTTTTGTCGTAGCCGAAGGTCACCTCCTTGAACGCAATCTGCCCTTTTATTTCTGTGAGTGAGGTTGCCTCCGGATCATCGTAGGCTTCGGGTGCAGCGTCAATGACCTCGAAAATGCGTTCTGCACCGGCAAAAGCCCGTGTCATCCAGCTATTAACCCTACCAAGCCACTCTAAGGGACCGTAAATAAGCCACATATAACTGGAAAACGCCGTGAGAGTGCCTAGGGTTAAGTTGCCTCTGAGTACTTCCAACCCTCCAGCTAGCCAGATGATTACTCCACCACACCCGGTCAGAAAACTCATTACTGCGAAGAACACAAGCCAGTGCCGTGCGGTCCTCCTAGAAATTCGCATCAGATCGGTGTTCTTCTTTTCAAATTCCGTTATTTCCCGATTTTCTTGGGCGAAAGCCTTTACGACATGGATGCCAGCGAGTGCCTCGTTTAATCGCGCGCTGAGATGCGCCCAGCCCTGACCGTGCTTGTTGAAGATCCGTCGCATACGTCGCCAGAAAATTCTTCCCCAAATTATAACGAGCGGGACGGGGATTAGCATACAGAGGGTAAGCTGCCAGTGCATCGAAAACTGGACGCAGAGTATGCCAACGATCATCAGGGTGTTGATCACCAAATAGGGCAGTCCATCGACCAAAAATTCCCGAAGCATGTCGCTGTCCCGCGTCACACGCGACATCAGTGCGCCCACCCGACGTTGATCGTAAAATTGCATTGAGAGCATCTCCAAGCGTCGATAGAGATGGCTTCGGATATCCGCTGTCACTCGCGCGCTCAACCAACTGACTATCCATCCGTGCACCAATTCCATACTCCAGCGCAGCACGCGAAGGCCAATCAATCCAAGTATACACCATCCCAGAATTGTCGCTCTCTGTGCAACCGTGCCAGCCGTTGCGTCTGGTGGCAGGAAGACATTATCAACAATGTACCGCGATACCTGTGGTGGGACAAGTTCTGAACCGATAGTTACCAACGAGACGAGTGCCATCAGGATAGCGCGCCACTTATACGGTTTCAAATAACTGGCAATTCGCCCCAATGTTGCCAGCCGACGAATGCAAGCTGTACAGATGCCGTTTTTCTCAGGCAATAGCCTGCCACATTTGGAGCAACGCGTCTGGTCAAGTTCTGTTTTTATAAAAAATTCGTCTTGCTGGCGAAGTTGCTCAAGCCCCCGTGCGACCTCAGAGAATTTTTCCGCGAGTGAACTAGAGTAAGGAACGAAGAGGGTCGCTTGGTTTTTCCGATCGATTTCTAAGCGCCCTCCTCCGACCAGCGGCTCGGTTTGGACAGCAGCTAATTCCCTGATGGGCACGTCAACAACGCCGTCGACTCCTTCCGCTGGTGCCACAATTACTCGTTTATCTGTGACGACGACCCACTGTTCCCCAAAGCTCCCATCAGAATCCAGATCAGTGGACACACGGATAAACTCTTCTTCTTCGGGAGTCAGCACATTCTGAATCTTCTGACTGACGGCGTCAGGCGTCTGTTCGAGCAGTTTCATGGTAGTCTCATCTAATCCGTCCTAACAGCAGCGGCATGTTCTGATTTATGGTGAACAATACAAATAAGTATACATATTAACCTTTGGTGCTATTTAGTGAGAGGGTCTTTGCCACATTGTTAAAGCGTTCATTGATTCATTAGGGTAGCTCATTGGTTCTACCCTTTGGCTGCACATGTCGCCCCTCCGGGGCTTTGGGGTATTTGTTTATCCGTGTACTATAAACATGTCGCCTCTCCGGGGCTAAAGGCATCGAAGAGCCAATAGTTTTCACGTTTCACGCATCACGTTTCACGTTATCAACAGCTGCAAACTAGCACCAGTGGTTATTATTCAAATGTATCAGTAATTATAATTTTTACCATAGATGATGGATTCTTAGGGTGTTATTCGCACGGTGGAAACATTGGTCGATGTTTCGCGGGCGGCGACATTGCGATAATCTGGTCGCCCCGCCAATCAATGGTGTAGTTTTCAAAGCATATACTTTCTACCGTCCGGGTTTCGCGCATCGGGAAAGTAATAATACTTGATGAAGGGATCTTATTGCCAGTAATAAGTAGATATGACTGGATGAATATTTTTTGAGTTTCCGCACCGTTCACTTTAAGACAAACGTCTTTCTTCTCCACCCAAGACGGGATACGCACCAATAGCGGTCGGCCACTTCTGTTTTCAATCTCAAGGCGTCCTGTTTGGGAAAGGTGGCTGGTAACGCGCACCTCCTCCGCTTCGTGGCTGAACAGCAAATTGATACGGATACCGGCTTCGCCTGAAGTGATGATGGATGAGAAAGCGTCACATAGCCCGTCCACGGCACCGGATGTGATGTCGTACGTTGTAATAGTGGCATCTGGATTTAAGAGGTAATCATTGGGCGTTGGAAAACTGAAGCCCCCGCGCAGGCGGGAGGCACGACGGTGGAGACTATCATCTGTTTCATTGGGTGCGTCGGGCAGGTCGTCTACATCAATAACTTGCGAAGGCAGGAGATGTCCACGAAGTATGCGCTCTGCGTCCTCAAAGTAGTTAGCCCAACCGGCGCGTCCCAGAAGGAGGGCCGCACGCAACAGATCGCCGGTGTTGTTAGATTCACCACGTGGGTGAAATTTATGCAGCGATTCCATCGACCAACCGAAACTGCTATTGTAACGTGGACAACCAACATCGTAGATCGCTTTGGCTCTGTTCAACAAATCTGCATCTTTAGTGAGGAGCGCGAGATCAAGCATTCCGGCAATCATGGCGTTGAGGGAGTGACCATGCGTCCCCGCTGCTTCCTTGAGCGCGCCTTCGGGCGTAAAACAGTGTTCCAGCGCGTAGGCGGTCATAAGTCCTGCCAATTCTAAGGCAACTTCGTCGCCTGTGATACGATAGTTCCGAACCAACGCATCGACAGCGCGACCCTCCTGCGATGGCTGATGGTTATACTCTGAGACGTAAGAGGGAAGGCGGTCAAGTTGGATGGCACCATCGTCAGTCAGCGCAGCGCGAACAGTGCGAATCATCCGCCGACTCCACTCGCGTGCCCGATCATCACCGCGACGGATGAGGGCGTTCAAAGCGTGTGTGGATTCCCGTATGTTGTGGAGATGAACGAAACGTTCACCTGTGTCGGTATCCGCTGTGCCGGGCAGGTTGTCTGCTTCATCGAACAGGGCAATCTGAAGATCAGCGAGGTTCCTCCAAATGACTTCATCCGCACATTCTCCTGTGGCGCGCTCCGCCATGCCGATAGCGTGAATAGCTCTGGCGACATCGTGGCACCAGTCCCACGCGCCGGAGTGACGAAATGCCTTTAATTTTCCTTCATCAAAGCCGATACACCAGTACGGCATGTGCTTATTTGTCGGGTCAAGTCCGCCGACAAGCGAATTCAACCCCAGTCGGATATGATTCAACATATCTACCGGTTCAAGGTGCTGCATCTATTATGCTCTCCCTTCAGACTATAACCTATAGTGGATCTTAGAATTAATGGGACACGCCAAACCGGTGCGGTTAAAAACCGCACCTACCGGCCCCGATGAATCGGGATCGAAACCGAGGGGCGAAAGTGTCTCTTTATTTTTAGAATTCACCATAAGTTGCTAGGGCGTGTTGACTTATGTGAGCCATATCCAATCGTAGGGGCGCGGTTTCCTCGCCCGCCTCCCGCTACTTGAGAATAACCATCTTCCGTGTGGCGGAAAAATCGCTCCGGTGAGGCACCGAGAGTCCAGAGCGACCTGCGGACAGGTGATAAAAGTACACGCCGCTTGCCACCGGTTCGCCAAGATCGTTTTTCCCATCCCAATAGATTGCTTTTGACTGACTCTCGTAGGCGGAGGCAATCCGATGGCCAACGTCGAGGGTACGGACAACCTGACCGCTTGGATTGTAGATGGTCAAGGTGACAAAAGCATCCTCCGCTAACCGGTACGGTATCCACGTCTCCGGGTTAAACGGATTCGGGTAGTTTGCCAACAATTCCGTCTCTTTTGGGGTTAGGGAGACCAAGAGCTGTTCAAGCACCACAACCCCACGTTTTATGATTGGATCTCTAACTTCAAGTGCCCTGGCGTTGGTCAGCCATCCCTGAACCTCTACCGCCGTGAGGGTCTCAGGTACTTCTGGCTGCGCTGAAGGCGCGGCAGCTACACCATCAAACATACCCGCAGCCAATACCAAGTCCAGAGTACTGACAACCCCATCTCGGTTGACATCTGCATCATTCTGTCCAGCTTGTCCGAGATTGGACACAATCAAGACGAGGTCTAGGACATTCACGTTTCCGTCTTTGTTGATATCTGCTCCAATCAATGGTGCTTCCGTATCGAAGACAGCGTGGAAGGTCGCTGGCACCGCAATACCAACGGCAGAGACCTGTACGGTGTTTGTTCCCAGATTTGGGTCTAGCGTGAGTGTCGTCTCCGCCCTACCGTTAGGATCGGTGGTTGTGCTTGTTACACTGAGCGTGCCATCGCCCGCAGTGACAGTGAACGTCACCGAAATCCCCGCAAGTGCAGAACCATTTTCATCTTGCACTTCAACAACAAACGGATCCGGCAGGACTGTATCAGCCTCACCTGTCTGGTTATCACCTGATATTTTCAGCAGTGCCTTATGTGCCTGGTTGTCAAATTCTACTGAGATTCCCCGACTCTGGAGGATTGGGATATGCGTGTGGATAGATTGATAGCTCAGGGGATTTCCGTTTACATCAAGGTATACTAGGCTGTCTAAACCTTCCAAAGAGGAGAGGTCAAATATGTTGTTTTCATTCAGAACCAGGTAATTCAGATTGGTCAAACCCGCCAAAGGGGAGAGATCCGATATCGAATTGTTAGAAAGATTCATGTCTTTCAGGTTAGTCAAATTTGCCAAAGGGGAGAGATCCGATATCGAATTGTTAGAAAGACGCAAGCTTTGCAAGTTAGTCAAACCTGCCAAAGGGGAGAGGGAGAGATCCGATGGCGAATGGTCAATATACAGACCTGTTATGTTAATTGCACTATCAATCCCGGTAAGGTCTGCAACCCTGCCGGCTGTTAATTCCCGTAATGATAGCATCCTATGTGATGTGATTGGATCGCTGGGAGCCAGGTTGAATTTCCTCCGCAATATGTCTGCTAAATAGGCATCCGGTACTGACACAACATAGGGTGGCGGTATTATAGAGGCAACATCAACTGGGAAAGATTGGTTCCTAAAATTCCCATGCACATCAATAACGGCAAGCGACACATCCGTGTCTTCTGGTTGTAAGGCAGTTGTGACAAACTCAACGGTGCTATGTGTGCCAGTCAATCGCTTACAAGCAACGACCAGGTGTACACCAGCGTCATGCGTGTTTCTTAATAATTGTGCTTGGTGGAGACCATCATTATCCTCGACCTCAAAACGGAGGCGAATGGTATTCGGTGGAGAGACAAAACTTGGGGGCAACATGCGAATACGTGGGGTGGAGACGTCGTCACTGCGCTGTGTTGGATTTAAGTAACGATGGACATCCAACCATTCAGTACGACAAGGTGAGTTCCATTCGATATACTGACCTCCTTCAATATCTCCTTTGTAATCACGGACACCAATATGATGTAGTCCAAACGCGTGCATAAGCTCGTGGGCAATCAGGTCCGTGGGAAAATTCTCAGACGGGCTGGAGAGTATAACTGCACGTCCGCTCAAGGAACTGCCGCCTCCAAGACCAAAGTGGCCCACGCGACCCTCCATCAAGCAAACATAGATGGTGCGTTGCCAACTAAACTGTTCGTCAATTTCGTCCCAGACCTTCCATTTAGCATATATATCATATTGACCATCTTGATCATAGGTGTAATACACTTCGTTGAATTTTCCGTTTACATGGTGCACAACTGCCTTGCCAGTGGCATCGGCTTGAAAGGTAAAGGTTTTTCTGCCAAAACCGTAGACTTCCATCCAATATGCGAGAGATTGCTGTATCTCCTTTATCAATTCATCTATCTGTACGTCTACATTCGGACGCGGCGGAATGTCGTTGGGTAAGAAGTAAACCAGTCCCACTGTGTACGGTTCGGCATCTTCATCCGGAACCACTCGGACCCCTCGACCCCGGAGCGCTGGGATATAGTCGTTAAGGGATAGACTACTGAGGGGGTTCCCCCACAAATGCACATGATCTTCAGTCCCCAGTCCCGTATTTGCTATCAGGGGTGAGATGTCAGATATGTTGTTGTCATTCACAGACAGGTATGTGAGGTTCGTTGCACTTTCAAGGCCGGTCAAATCATTTATGTCGATATTTCTGGCGTGAAGATGGGTTAAGTTTGCCATGTCCGCTGTGGTGATTATTGCCCCCGATGCTTTGCCAAGATGGGTCTCAACCACAGCGCGGAGGTTAGGATCCGGGAGCTTTACTTCTGGTACTACCGTGTCGGTAAGGATTATCGCCAGTGCAGTCCCAGTAACAGATGCCTCGACGCTGTTCTGGTCCCCGTCCCCCAGCGTGAGAATACTCTGAGCCCTGCCCTGTTCATCTGCGGTTGTGTTCGTTGCACTCAGTATGCCGCCACCGGAGACGACAGTAAATGTCACCGGAACCCCTGCAAATGCCCGTCCCAGACTATCCCTC